>JAZKZO010000071.1:0-12192 GCA_045612665.1 Eubacteriales bacterium | reverse complement strand
CCCGTATCGACTGCGCCTGCGCGAAGCACGCTCACATTTATTCCGAGGAGCTGAAGCTCCATTTTAAGTGAGTAGGCATATTTATCAAGCGCGCCCTTGGTAACGGCATATATTCCCGTAAACGGAAGTGGGTCAAGTGGGGCTAGCTCACTTGTGGTGATAAGAATTCTCGAGCCGTTTTTCAAAAGTGGCATAAAAAGCTTATTGATTAAAAACACTCCACGAACGTTGACGTCAAAAATCTTATCGAACGCACCCGTGTCCATTTCTACAAGAGAGTCAAGCATATATACGCCTGCGAAATGCACGATTGCATCAAGGGAGTCCGTGTGCGCCCTTACCGTATCAAGCGCGTCCTTGATGCTCTTTTCGCTTGTGATGTCCGCCTCGATTGGAATTATGTTTTCCTCGGCATCTCGTGTTTTTAAATCAAGGGCGAAAACAGTGTATCCCCTGTCGCGCAAGAGCCTTGCCGTTGCATAGCCCATTCCACCGTATGCGCCTGTTATAAGTATCGTTTTCATATCTACTCCTAAATTGCACAAAGAATGTGAAGATTGCGAAGTGTTGGGTCGGTGATTTTATCGTTTACAGCGTATGCGTGAGGCTCGAGGTCAAGCGTGTCAATACAGGTTAGCTCCTGTGCCTTAAGCTCCTCTATTATCTCGGAGCAAATTTCCTCGATTACCGCTTGCTTCTTCGTTGCCTCGTTTCCTTCATTTGAGCTTGTCAAAAGATATTCGAGCTTCGTATAAAGATGCGAGAGCACCGGAAGCTCACGAAGTGCCCTAAAGGTCCATTTATAGTAGGGGATGTATCGTTTGTTTAGCAAAAATATCACATTAAGCGCGCTTTTTACAAGCTCAAAAACAGCGAGCTGTGCCGATGCGGTTTCTCCCCTTAGCACGCATCGCGAGTAGTTATACTGTCCCGACTGTGCCATAATGAGAAGGTTACCTGCGAGCTTTTTGCGCCTTACTCCCTCGGGCAAATACGAAAGGCTCTCTCTTATCTTGGTTATCCTTCCAAGACCGTCGAAAAAGATTTTTCCGTTAGTTGCCTCAGCAAGCGCTTGCTCAGGGATTGTAAGCCATTCGCGAGGAGAAAGCTCCGCGTTTTTCGTGCCTGTTTTATCCATTAAAAAGTCGCTTATTCTAACCACTCCGTGGCGCGCACCGCCAACAGGCTTCAAGACGCTTCTTTTATATCCCTTAAACTCCTTTGGGAGCTTCGTATAAGCGCGCTCAAGCTGAAATTCAGTTTTGGAATCAACAATTTCCTCGTCAGGCAAGAAAATACAAAAGCCCGGTTCAAAATCGTGGTCGCGAGAAATTTCATCATCGTAGCCGAAGCATTCCGAGCCACTTCCACACACACCTACCGCGATTTTATCCGCCAGATACGGAAAATTCTCTAGCATCGCCCTGCCGTATTCGTTATAAAACGCTTCGGATAGCTCAATTCCCTTCATAAATTCTCCTTGCCCTTTCGTTTAATTCTTGCTCGTAAGCAAAGTGTCCGTAATAGCCGAAAACGCCCGCACACTTTTCGCAAACGAAGGCGTAGTATCCGTCTTGATTTTTGTGATTTTCCAAAATCTCGCGTGCGCCCTCAAGCCTTTTTTGTATTTGCTCATCAGCGTCCTCGAGTCCTAGCTCTGCCTCTTTTGCACTCGCAATATTAAGGTGCGTTATTGCCGTTTCAAGCGTACCGTTGGTGATCCCAAGTGCCTTATCATAAAGCTCATATGCCTTGCCGAAAAGTCCCTCGTCAACCAAGGCAAGCGCCATATTGTTATAAAGCCCTGCGAGCCTTGTGTCGTTTTTTTCAAGGCTTGACTCATAAATTGCCTTAGCTTTTTCGAATATTGGCAAAGCCTCCTTTGCCATTCCAAAGGATTTATACACGGTTGCAACATTTAGATAAGTCGTTGCCGAGCCGACCTGACTCTCAATTCCCAGCTCCTTGATTTTTGCAAGAGCGCCCTCGGCATTTTCAAGAGCAAGAGAGCGATTGCCGTTCTTGCGGTAAATCCCCATAAGCTCGTTTCTTAAAAGAAGCTCTACTCTGCCGTTTTTGGCGTTTATCGCCTCGTCAAGCCAATAATGAAGATGCCTTTTTGCACCCTCTTGGTCGTTTTTGCTTAAATATTCGTCAAGCCTTGATATTATTCTATCAATGGAAATTCCGTCGTTTGCCATAAGCATCTCCTTTATTTTTTATATCGCGAAGCACTTTGTGCTTCGAATTCTATTTTTATTATAACAAAGGTATAAGCCTTTTTCAAGTATTTTGTATTGAAAAGCGCATTGTTTTATGATATAATTTTATCAAAGGGGCTGATTATATGACAAAAGAGGAATTCAAGGCGCTTGTGCTCGAAAAATACGGCGTTATCGGCGACAATCCGTTTGAGGAATACGACTCTACACTCGTTTTTCGCCATACGTCAAATCGAAAATGGTTTGCGCTTTTAATGACAATTTCAAAAAGAAAGCTTGGGCTTTCAAGTGATGACAAAATCGACGTTGTCAACGTAAAATGTCCACAGGAGATTATTGATTCTATGTGGCAGGAGAACGGAATTTTCCCTGCGTATCATATGAATCGCGCGCATTGGCTTTCGCTTGCCCTCGACGGAAGCGTTGATAATCACACAATAGAATGGCTAGTTGAGCTCAGCTACGACCTTACAAAGCCCAAAATGCCACGCAAAAAGGGCGCATCCTGTGGCGATAAATGAGGTAATTATGGAAAATTTAACTAAAAATCTAGAGGCTTTGTTAAGCGAGGTTAAGGAACGCAACGAGCGTCTTTGCGCTTCGCTTCACGACGAGGTACGCCTTGACAAATATGACAATTTCTCGAATGCGCTTCAGAGCGCACTTGACGAGCACGAAAGAATTATAATTCCTGCATCTAACTCCCCTCACATTATCGAAAGACCTATTATAATTCCGTCAAACAGGCATATTATATGCGAGGACGGGGCTGTAATTCGCCTTTTTGATGAGGTTAAAACACTTGCAATTCGCAACTCCAACACCGCCGACGGAACACACGCACCGATTAGTGCTCCACGAAACGAAAATATCACAATCGAGGGTGGAATTTGGGAGGACTGGTGCAAAAGTCGCCTTGGCTACGGACAAAACGGAATGTATGACGAAAATCGCACGTTCTTCGGTGTTTCAACCTTTATGCTTCTCGAAAATATCAACCACTTGACGCTCAAAAATCTCAAATTCAGATGCTGTGGCGCTTTCGCTGTACAAATAGGTGATGCGCGTGATATTGTAATTGAAGGCATTCGCTTTGAAAGCTGCTTTGCCGACGGTCTACACATAAACGGAAACGTTGAAAACGCGCTTATAAGCGATATTCGAGGCGAGGTTGGCGACGACCTTGTTGCCTTTAATATGTTCGACTGGCAAAACTCATCAATCAACTTCGGTCCTTGCAAGAGCGTAATTTGTCAAGACCTTGAGCTATCAAAAAACAGCTATTACAAGGCGCTAAGAATTGAGCCCGGAGTTTACACCTACGATGACGGCACAAGCGTTGACTGCTCTCTTACCGATGCGATTTTCCGTCGCATCTCGGGCATAAAAACCTTTAAGCTTTACTGCCAAACTCCACCGTACAGTCCAACAATTCCACAAGAAAGGGTTAGCGTTGGAAGTGGTGAGCGGATTTTATTTGAGGATATTGATATAAATCTTGATGCGCCAATCGACCTCCTTGACGGATATATAACAAACGACCCTATAAAGGGAAGCTTTGCCGGCTTTGAGCTTGGACTAAATATTGAAAATCTATATCTTAAGAATATTCGCTTCCGTGCCGACAAGGAAAAGCATCCGTATGCGTATCTTATGTGTATCGGTCCGAAGAGTGCGCGTGGGGCAAATCAAATCGAATATTTCGACCCTTGCTTCTCCTCGGTTGCAAAAAATGTATATCTTGAAAAAATAAAAATAAACGGAGAGTCGCCAGATGACCTCTCCGAGTACATACGAGAAATAGTGTTTGACAACCTATACGACGATATTCCAGCCACAGGGTGCGGCAAAATCGAAAAAATCCACTATGAAAAATAAAAAAGGACTCCAAACGGAGTCCTTTTTACTTACTTTAATTTAGTTCAAGAAATTATCGAGGTCTGCCTCTTGATACTCGCTAGCATCGCTTGGAGCAACAACCTCTTCAATGTTATCGTATGCGAAATCTGCACTTAGCTTAAACGTTACATCGCAGGTTTTATCCGAAACGGTAACCGAATAAAAACAGGTCATATCCATTGACTCGTATTTGCCGTCGTTTAGAGTAACGCTATAAACGATATCATTAACGGTAGCCTTGCCGTTTACGCTCTTAAGCGCCTGCTCCATCATATCGTTAAGCTCGGCAAGTGCCTCGTCGCTGATTTCCGCACAGGCAATATATTTCTTGCCGTCCTTGGTTTCTACGTCAAGAGAGGCGAAATCCTCGGGATTTATTATCATTTCGGCATTGCTCTCAGACATAAGCTCATTGTAAGCCTCTTCATCAAGAGTAGCCTTCATTTTAAGCTGTCGACCGAGCATAGATATATCAAGGTAAGCAACCATATCGACTAGGGTCACCTTGGCACTAACGGAAAAGCCCATCGCACCAACGCTCATATTTGTAGAAATGTTTTCACCGTCAACGGTAACGGGAATTTCTAGGTTCATACTAGATAAAATTCCGTAAATATCGTAATCGTCGCACTCGAATTTCGTCTTAACGGTCATCTCATACGGTGCTTCCTCAAGAGCCTTATTCGCCTCTTGAATCATCACAAGCGCGTTATCGCACGAAACAAGCATTCCGCATAAAAGCACAAGAACGGTTACAAATGCTAAAATTCTTTTCATAGTCCTCTCCTTTTGCAAATCAGTGTTTCATTGCAAGAGCCTGCTTTGCCTTTTCAACAATACCGAGCGCATTGAGCTTATAGTATTCAAGAAGCTCCTTTGCAGGTGCTGATTTACCGTAAACATCCTCTATACCGTGTCTTACAACAGGGATAGGACAAACTCCTGCGAGCGCCTCGCATACTGCGCTTCCAAGTCCACCGATTACGCTATGCTCCTCGGTTACAACCATAGCGCCTGTTTGCTGAGCCAAGGCAATAAGAAGCTGTGTATCAAGTGGCTTAATTGTGTGAATATTTACAACGCCTGCGCTAATTCCCTCGCTTGCGAGCATTTCGCTTGCCAAAAGTGCCTGCTCAACCATAATTCCGGTTGCAACGATTGTAATATCGCTTCCGTCAACGAGGGTAATTCCCTTGCCGATCTCAAACTTGTAGTCAGGCTTATCGTTAATTACGGACACAGCCAAGCGTCCAAAGCGCATATAAACAGGTCCCTCGTGCTTGATTGCAGCCTCAACTGCGCATCTTGCCTCAACTGCATCGGACGGATTGATTACAACCATTCCGGGGATTGTACGCATAAGCGCGATATCCTCGTTACACTGATGAGTCGCACCGTCCTCACCAACGGTAATTCCCGCGTGAGTTGCGCCGATTTTTACGTTGAGGTGTGGATAACCGATTGAGTTTCTGATTTGCTCAAAGCTTCTTCCTGCCGCAAACATAGCAAAGGTGCTTGCAAAAGGAATCTTGCCTGTGGTTGAAAGTCCTGCGGCTACACCGAACATATTGTTCTCGGCAATACCGCAATCAAAAAATCTCTCGGGGAATTTCTTTTTGAAAACTCCCGTCTTGGTAGCTGCTGCAAGGTCTGCATCAAGAACTACCACATTCTCATATACTGAGCCAAGCTCGGCAAGTGCGTTGCCGTATGCTTCTCTTGTTGCTATTTTATCTGCCATAATTATCTCCTTACTTCAAGCTTGCCTTGTAGGCGTTAAGCTCTGCTATTGCTTTCTCATATTCTGCATCGTTAGGCGCTTTTCCGTGCCAGCCTGCCTCGTTTTCCATAAAGGAAACGCCCTTGCCCTTGACGGTTTTTGCCACAATAGCAGTAGGCTTGCCCTTAACCATCTTTGCGCTATCAAACGCACTGAGAATTTGCTCAATATCGTGTCCGTCGATTGTGATAACATTCCAACCAAACGCCTCAAGCTTTGATTCATAAGGCATTGTGTTCATAACGTCCTCAACGCGACCGTCGATTTGCAAGCCGTTATTGTCAACGATAAGGCAAAGATTGTCAAGCTTATAGTGTGAAGCAAACATAATTGCCTCCCAAATCTGTCCCTCTTGGCTCTCACCGTCGCCTATCATTGAATATACTCTATAATCCTTTTTGTCAAGCTTTCCCGCAAGTGCCATTCCGCAAGCGCATGAAAAGCCCTGACCGAGCGAGCCTGCCGACATATCAATTCCCTTGATTGACTTCATATCAGGGTGTCCCTGTACGGCTGTTCCGAGATGGCGGAAGCCCTTAAGGTCCTCAACGGGGAAATATCCCTTGTGTGCCATTGCCGAATAAAGCGCAGGGCACGAGTGTCCCTTTGAAAGAACGAATCTATCTCTTTCGGGATCACATGGATTTTCGGGATTTATTCTAAGCTCCGAAAAGTAAAGACAAGCCATAATATCAGATGCGCTAAGCGCTCCGCCCGGATGTCCGCTCTTTGCATTATATACAGCATCAACGGCACCGATTCTTATATCAGTCGCAATTTTTTTAAGCTCCAAAAGCCTTTGTTTATTCATATTTAAACCTCCATAGGTTGATTTTTTCTTTATTGTATTTTATCATTTTTCGCCTTGATTGTCAATGCTTTAGAATAATAAAATATATCGCGTGATATAATTTTAATTGACAAAAAATGAAATATATGGTATTATTATAAAAACACACAAATCTACGCGCCCTCCTTGGGCGCGATGTTGCGTTTACAAAGGAATCCTATGAACACTAATGCACTTTTGAATCCAATAAGACAGGCGAAGGAGTACTCCGCCCTTTTGTCGCGCCTTGAGGAGCTTAAGGACTCGGGCAAGCGACTTCCGCTTCTTGTAAACGGTCTTTGCGACGGTGCGGAGAGCGCGCTTATTTTCTCTCTCGTTTCCGATATAAAGGCAAAATACGGCAAATGCGTGCTTATTTTGGTTGACGAGGAAAGACGCGCTAACCGCCTAAACGACTTTTTCAGAAAAAGCGGTATGAGGTGTGAGTTTTATCCTGTGCGCGATTTCAATTTTTACGATATGACCGCCTCGCGTGAGCTTGAATACGACCGTCTTCGCGTCCTTTGTGGAGTTGCCTTTTCAACTCTTGATGCCGTAATTACGACTCCCGATGCGCTTCTTCAATACACCATGCCAAGGGAAGAGCTTCTTGCAAGAACCTTCTCTATTTCACTTGGCGACACGCTTGACACCGACGAGCTTATAAGAAAGCTCATTAACACGGGCTACGCACCGTGCGATTTGGTTGAGGGCGCAGGACAGTACGCGGTGCGTGGTGGAATTATAGATATTTTCCCAACGCTTGGAAACACCGTTCAAATAGACGGGCAGGGCGAGGGCGATGCCTTACCGATAAGAATAGAGCTTTTTGGCGACGAAATCGACCGTCTTACCTTGTTTGACCCGATAACGCAAAGAGCTACAAGACCTATCGAGCGTTTTTCGATTACTCCATCAAAGGAAATCATTGCCGACGAGGACAAAATTGAGAAAATCCGCGACCAAGTGTCGAGCTTGCTTGAAATTGCAAGAGATGATGAGGCGAAAAAGGAGCTTCGCCACGAGCTGTTTTCAATAGAGGCAAAAACCTCAAATTCGTTCTTTGATAAATTTATTTCTCTTATTTATCCGCAAAAGAAATCGCTTCTCGATTATTTTGAAAATTCGCCTGCATCAATCGTTTGCGATATCGCAGGAGTGCGCGCGAAGGCGAAAAATGCGCTTGAGCTAAGCAGGGAGCTTGCGGACGCGCTCGTCGGTGCTTGCCTTGTAAGTGAGGAATACGCGCTTTACAGCGACGGCGAGAAGGAGCTTGAGGCGTTTTTTGAAAACGAGCAAATTATCAATCTTGACAAGTTTGCAATCAGCTACCGAGGCAACGCCGGCGGAATCTACGATTTCAAGGCAAGGGGCATTTCGGGCTCTGATGTGTCGATAAATACGATAATTGAGCAATTAAAATACTACTGTGAAAACAAGTATTCCTGTTCTCTTGTATGCCGAACCGATGCCGAGGTCAAGGAAGCGGTAAGAGCGCTTTGCGATTACGACGTGCCTGCCTTTGCATCAAGGAGCGAGGGCGACTGCCCAAGCGAGGGCACGGTTTGCGTTTTAAGCGACACGTTCCCCGACGGATACGAGCTTTTTGACTCAAAATCCGTTGTTATGGTGCTATCGTCAAGGAGCGAGCGCACGGCTAAAAAATCCAAAAAGCGCTCAAAGCACGCAAAGAATGCGGGCGAGAAGATTTTATCCTATGCCGACCTTAATGTAGGAGATGCCGTTGTACACGAAAAGTACGGTATCGGTAAGTATCTCGGAATTGAAAATTTGCTTGTATGCGGTGCGCACAGGGACTATATAACAATTCAATATGCCGGCACGGATAAGCTATTTTTGCCCGTGGATCAGCTCGATATGGTATCGAAATATATCGGCGCTACGAGCTCTGATGGCGAGGTAAGGCTCTCCCGAATGGGTGGTGCCGATTGGAAAAAGGCAACCTCAAAGGCGAAGGCGAGTGCAAAGGAAATGGCGAAGGAGCTAATCGACCTTTACGCACGCAGATTAAGAATTGACGGCTTCTCCTTTGCGCCCGACGGACAAATGGAGCTAGAGTTCGACTCCTCGTTTGAGTTTGACGAAACGGAGAGCCAAATTGAGGCAATCGAGGACATTAAAAACGATATGGAGCGCCCGTATCCTATGGATAGAGTGCTTTGTGGAGACGTTGGCTACGGCAAAACCGAGGTTGCATTCCGTGCGGCGATGAAGGCGGTGGCTAACAACAAGCAGGTTGCGATTTTAGTGCCTACAACCATTCTTGCAATGCAACATTATCAGACTGCTCTTGCCCGTTTTGCAGGCACAGGGGTCAACATAGATATGATTTCGCGCTTCCGTACACCAAAGGAGCAGGCGAACACTCTCAGGCGCTTAAGACGTGGAGATGTCGATATTATTATCGGCACTCACAAGCTTTTGAGTGGCAAAATCGAGTTCAAGGACCTTGGACTTCTCGTAATTGACGAGGAGCAACGCTTCGGTGTCGGTCAAAAGGAAAAAATCAAGCAGCTAGTGCCCGACGTTGACGTTTTGTCGCTTAGCGCAACGCCTATTCCGAGAACGCTTAGCATGGCGATGGGCGGAATTCGTGATATGTCAGTGCTTGATGATGCACCTGGTGGCCGTCTTGGCGTTATGTCTTACGTGCTCGAATATGACGAAAACGTTATAAACGATGCCATTAAGAGCGAGCTTCACCGTGGCGGACAGGTGTTCTATCTTTATAACAACGTTGAAAAAATATACGATGTCAGAGCTAGACTTTCCAAGGCGTTTCCGAATGCGAGAATTCAAATCGCCCACGGACAAATGGACCGTGAGGATATTGAGGATATTTGGCAGGAGCTTGTGCGCGGAGAGGTTGATATTCTTGTCAGCACAACTATTATCGAAACGGGAATTGATATTCCAAACGCAAACACTCTCATAATCGAAAACGCAGACAGAATGGGACTTGCTCAGCTTCACCAAATCCGCGGTAGAGTTGGAAGAAGCCACCGTCGCGCGTATGCGTTTTTCACATACCGTCCTGGCAAGCAGCTCTCCGAGATTGCCGAAAAGCGTCTTAACGCAATAAGAGATTTTGCCGAATTCGGTGCAGGATTTAAGATTGCAATGCGCGACCTTGAAATACGAGGTGCGGGTAGCATTCTCGGCTCGGCACAGCACGGACATATGGAAGCCATCGGATACGATTTATACATTCGAATTCTAAACGAGGCAGTGCTCGAGGAAAAGGGCATTGTGCCCGAGGAAAAGTTCGAGAGCGTTATCACGCTTTCGTGCGATGCATTCTTGCCAAAGAGCTATATTCGCTCCTCGGCGCAAAGAATGGATATGTACAAGAAAATCGCTCATATAGAAAACGAGGACGATTTAAAGGACGTACAAAGCGAGCTTTGCGACCGCTTTGGTCCACTCCCCCCACCTGCAAAAACACTCCTTGGCGCATCAATTGCCAAGTCCTATGCTCAAATGGCTAAAATCAAGCGAGTTGAGCAAATGCGTGGGCAAATTCGATTCTTCCCCGACAAAATTGATATGGGAATTCTCTATCAAATGTCTAAGGTTAAGCCTGACACCATCAAAATTTGCGGTGTAGGAAAAGCTCCTTACATTATGCTCGTAACCGACCCAAGCGATATTGAGCTTACCGGTAGCGTTGACTTGTTAAAGACCTATATTAAGAAATGTAAGGAAATCGAGCAAATATAGTAGATTTTTTCTCGCTGAGGTGTTATAATTAGTAATAGCACGAAATGAAAGGATTTTTAAATGAAAAGAATTTTATCTTTTATTCTTTTAATATGTATGCTTGTTTCGGTAACGGTTTGCTTCTCGTCTTGCTCGAACAGAACTGTTTTCTCTCTTGGTAAGTATGAAATTAAGGAAGACCATTACAGATATCTTGCGAGCATTCACAACAGAAAGCAATTTGACTCCTACCAAATAAGCGTAAATACCTCTCTTGAGGCAAAGTTTGAAAGCGGTCTTACCGTTGCACAGGCGCTTGATACAACTCAACAGAGCTTTTTGAACGATATTTATATGCTTATGTTCTCACAGCTTTTGTTCGATGTTTACGATCTTAAGCTGACGAAGGAGATTGAGGACACAATCGAGTCAAACGTAACGGTAATTACCAACTATTACGGTGGATACTCCGAGC
Source organism: Eubacteriales bacterium (assembly GCA_045612665.1). Lineage (GTDB taxonomy): Bacteria > Bacillota > Clostridia > Oscillospirales > CAG-272 > RGIG2000. Next base: position 1,267 of record JAZKZO010000071.1, on the reverse strand, counting down.
AAAAGTTCAATCAAAAGTCGCGCCTTTACGGCTTTACGGCAAAGACCTTGCGTGAGGTTTTCACAATGCAGTCAAAGCAAAGGCTCGTAATTGAGCATCTTTTCGGAGCTAACGGTGAGAAAATCGAAAAGGAAGACCTTGACGATATTTTCGAAAAGAACTATATGTGCTTCCAAACTATCATTATAAACAACGTTTACAAGCTTGTTAAGGAAACTAACGACAAGGGCGAAGAGGTAACCGTTATGGAGCCTCTTAACGAGGATGAAATCAAGGAGCGCAACGATATAATCGACGACCTTACTAACCTCTTTATCGAAAGCAAGGAAGGCTATGAGTACAAGGTTATCGACCCTACTATGACATACGATGAGATTTATGCGTATTATTCGGACGATAAGGCATATCCCCAGGGCTGTTATACACAGTTCCCTAAGAATGCCGGCGCACAAAATGCGATAAGTGCTGCTGCCCTTTTAAGAGAAAATGACGTTGCCAAGGTTAAGGCTAACCGTTTCTTCTCACAGGGCGGAACGTTTGAAATCGGTGGCAAAAAGGTAACCGTTAACGCAGGTGATTACTTCACCTACGGTAACGTTTTTGTAAAGAGATTGCCAATGGAAGAGGGCGCATACGACAAAGAGGAATTCAAGGATTTCTTTGGCGCGTTTAAAGCCTCGGCAACCTCGATTTTGTACGGAGAGCATATTGCTAATTTCCAAGCAAACGAATCGGGATATCAAATAAAGGACCACGGACGCTATGAGGGAATGCCTCTTTCAAGCGTTTATCCAAACGACCTCGATTACAATTTCCTTTACGGAGATCTCGGCAAGGAAAAGACCGAGTCGTCAAGCAAATAAAAAAGGTAGCTTAGGCTACCTTTTCTTTATTTTACGTCAGCGCCGAATGGGCAAAGTGCGAGCTTGAAAAGCTTAAAGCATTGCTTTCCGAATGGAATTCCAAGAATTGTAATGCACCAAATGATGCCAACAATCAAGAACGAAATCGCAAGCTCCAAGCCACCGAAGATGAGCCAAAGAACGTTTGCGATAGGGTGCTCGCCAAAGTTCGAGTCAATCTCCTTGCCCATAGGCCAAAATGCCACGCTTGCAAACTTGAAGCATTGCTTTCCGAACGGAATTCCGATTATGGTAATGCACCAAAAGATTCCGAGGAAAAACCACGCAAGCGCTTCCCAAATGCCTGTAAAAATAAGCCATAAAATGTTTCCGATTACCTTCATAAAGTTCTCTCCTTTGTGTTT
>JAZKZO010000070.1:0-21462 GCA_045612665.1 Eubacteriales bacterium | reverse complement strand
GAGCTTTGGGATAAGAGCGAAATTGAAAAGGACGTTAAGCGAATGAAGGACGCGGGAATTAACTGCGTACGTGTCGGTGAATTCGCTTGGGGCGAAATGGAAAGAAAAGAGGGAGAATACGATTTTTCACTCTTTAAATATATGCTTGACGTGCTTTATGAAAACGGAATTTACACGGTTATGTGTACGCCGTCCTGCACACCACCACGTTGGGCTTTTGAAAAGTATCCCGATGCGAGAAGAATCAGAAGCGAGGGCTACATAAAAACTCAAGTCGAGCATTCGGGCAGAGTTCACTCCTGTAAATCTCACAAGGGAATTCGCCATCTTAACGCAACTATTGCCGAAAAAATGTCAGAGGCACTTGGCTCGCATCCCGGTGTTATCGGTTGGCAAATTGACAACGAAATTTATCCGTATGATTACGGATGCTATTGCGATAATTGCGTAAAGGAATTTAGAGAATATCTTAAAAACAAATACGGCACAATAGAAAACCTTAACGAAAAGTGGGTAATGCACCGTTGGTCGCTCGATTACGATAGCTTTGAGCAAATTTTGCCACCAAGCCACGCGACGTGGGAGCATCCAAGCCGTCAAACTGAATGGCTTTTCTTCCAAAACAATCTCATTTATTCGTACGTTAAGGAGCAAGCCGATGCTATAAGAAAGCACTCTAAAGCTCCTGTTGGTACGGATATGATGAACATTGAGGCGTTGCTCAGCTACAGCAAGATGAATAGATTCCTTGACGTTGTTCAGCATAACCACTATAACGTTCAGGCGGACCTTTATAAATCGCTTTTCTATTATGATTTTGCAAGAACACTTAAGGACCGTCCATTCTGGGTAACCGAAACTCAAGTGGGCTGGAACGGCTCGTTTGCCGGATATGGTGGATATAGAGAAAGCGGACATAACTACATAAATTCACTTGCTCCAATCGCTAAGGGTGCGGAGATGAACCTATATTGGCTCTATCGCTCGCATAAGGCAGGACACGAGCTTGGACACGGCGCGATTTTGTCATCCTCGGGCAGACTGAATAGCCCTGCAACCGCGACAAAAAGACTTTACGACGACCTTCAAAAGGCAAAGGATTTCTTTGAATTAAGCAAGGTTAAGTCGAAAATTGCTCTTACGTATTCCGCAACCTCGGTTGTAGATTATAGATATTTCCCAACCATAGCTGATCTTGACCGTAACGTAGAGGAAAGACTAATTCAAAATTTCTACGATGCGTTCAGACACCATAATATCGACGTAATCGAAACCGACAAGAATCTCGACGGCTACGACGTTGTAATGTCGCCAATTCTTGCAAATCTTGACGATGACGGCTTTAGAGATAGAATTCTTGAGTTCGTAAATAACGGTGGAACGTGGATTGTCGGACCTTTGACCGATACTATGACCGAGTATGCAGCAAAGTACGAGCACGCACCGTATTCTATGCTAGAGGAGCTTTGCGGAGTATATACAAAGTATCAAATTCCGTTTGAGCACGAGTCATATACTGCCGAGCTAAATGACGGTACAAGATTTAACATTTTCCTTGGCTGTGATGCTTATGAGCTAAGAGGCGCTGAAAGCCTTGCAACGTATGCAAGCGTGCCTGATATCAACGGACTTTGTGCTATTGCTAAAAATAAGGTGGGCAAGGGACAGGTAATTCTTCTCGGTACTGCACCTGATAAGGACGTGCTTTTGAAGCTTGTTGATAAAGCGCCTAATGCCGAGGCATCAAGAAACGTATGCGTTGTTAAGCGTGAGGGAGAGCAAAACGGACTTATCGCCTTCGAGCTTGAAAATAAGGAAGGATATATCGTTCTTGACAAGCCATATTACGATATAATTGCAGAAAAAGAGGTAAGTGGCAAGGTCGAAATTAAACCGTTCAGCGCACTTTTCCTCAAAAGCATCTAATAAAAAAGAGCCTTTTTAGGCTCTTTTTCTTTTTAATCGCTTGACAAGACTTCAATTTTGTGATAATATAACACTTGATATATAACGATTGCTATATTTTGAGGAGATAATATGCCACCAAGAGTAAAAATCACGAAAAATGACATAATAGAAACGGCTCTTTCGCTCGTCCGTCGGAGTGGAAGCAACTCTCTTAACGCAAGAAGCATAGCGAGCGCGCTTGGATGCTCGACACAACCGATTTTCTCAAATTTCGCGACTATGGACGACCTTCAAAGCGAGGTTATAAAGAACGCCTACGAGCTTTATTTCGAATTTTTGAGTGATGAAGCCAAAAGCGAGAAATATCCAAAATACAAATCGTTTGGAATGGCTTATATTCGCTTTGCAAAGGAAGAAAAGGAGCTTTTTAAGCTACTTTTTATGCGCGATAGAAATGGCGAAGAGCTAATTCCCACACCCGACTTCGAGGAGTCGACAAAATTGATTATGAGCGCAACAGGGGCTTCGAGAGAAAAGGCGCACCTTTTGCACCTTGAAATGTGGATGAGCGTGCACGGAATTGCTACAATGCTCGCAACCTCGTTTTTTGAGCCCGAATGGGAGCTTATTAGCGATATGATATCGGATATCTATCAGGGATTAAAAATAAGGCTTATAGAAGGAAAATGATATGGAAGCAATAAAAATAGAAAACATTACCAAGCGCTACAAGGAAGTGGTCGCAGTTGACAGCCTTTCGCTTTCTATAGAGGAAGGAGAGTTGTTTTCGCTTTTAGGCATAAACGGTGCCGGAAAAACAACCACGATAAAAATGCTTTCTTGCCTTACCGAACCAAGTGAGGGCGACGCATTTTTGCTTGGCAAAAGCATTCGCGAGAATGCGCAAGAGGTAAAATCCTTTATTGCGGTATCTCCACAGGAAACGGCAATCGCCTCGGGACTTACAGCGCGTGAAAATTTAATCTTGATGTGTGGAGTACACGGTTTTTCAAAGGAAAAGCGAAATGCAAAGATCGAGGAGTTAACCGAGCTTTTATCCCTTGAGAGTGTAATAGATAGAAAAGCGGGCAAGCTCTCGGGTGGATATCAAAGACGCTTAAGTATTGCTATGGCGCTTATTAGCGAGCCGAAAATCCTATTTCTTGACGAGCCAACGCTTGGTCTTGACGTTATCGCAAGAAGTGAGCTTTGGGACATCATTCGCGCCCTAAAAAAGAATATAACAATAATTTTAACCACGCACTATATGGAAGAGGCGGAGGCGCTCTCCGACAGGATTGCAATTATGAAAGACGGCAAGCTTCTTATTTGCGATACTGCCGAAAAAATCAAGGAAATAGCTTGCGAGGACACATTCGAAAAGGCTTTTGTTCGTATAGTTAAGGGGGTGGCAAGATGAAAATGCTAACCTTCGCAAAAAGAAATATGATGGAAATGGTGCGCGACCCCTTGAATTTGTCCTTCGGCTTGGGCTTTCCGCTCGTGCTTATATTGCTTCTTAGCGCAATTCAGGCGAATATCCCAGTGGCGCTCTTTGAAATTCAACACCTCGCTCCCGGTATTGCCGTGTTTGGACTTTCCTTTATTACACTGTTTTCGGCTACGATTATATCAAAGGATAGAGGAAGCTCGTTTTTACAAAGACTTTATACAACACCGTTAAAAGCCAGTGATTTCATTCTCGGATATACCTTGCCCGTAATTCCTGTGGCAATAGCGCAAGGCATAATTTGCTACGTAGTAGCAATTATTTTGGGACTCGATTTTAGTGTGAATATTTTATATGCAATACTGCTTATAATCCCAATTTCAATTCTTTTTATCGCCCTCGGATTGCTTTTCGGTAGCATTCTTACGGATAAACAGGTCGGTGGCGTGTGCGGAGCGCTTCTTACCAATCTTTCAGCTTGGCTTTCGGGAATATGGTTTGACCTTGAGCTAGTTGGCGGAGTGTTCAAAAAAATCGCTTATGCACTTCCGTTCGTTCACGCAGTAGAGCTTCAGCGAGCCGTGATTTCAGGCGATTTTGCCAACATATTTTCGCATTTGTGGGTAGTTCTTGCATATGCGATAGGAGCGCTTGTGTTGGCTGTATTTCTATTCTTGCGCCAAATGAAAAAACAATAAATAAAAATCCCCAACTCGTTTGGGGATTTTCTATTGTAAGAATTTCAAAAATGTGTTAGAATATATGTAGATTGAAAGGGGGATACATATGGTAACCTTTAAAGAAGTAAAAAACAATGAAAAAATCAAGGCGTATATAAAAAAGGCTGACGAATCCTTGCTTGCTCTCGGATATACCGATCATAGCTTTGCACATGTGGGGCTCGTTTCGGAAAGGTCTGCGTATATTCTTGAAACGCTTGGCTTTGACGCTCACGACGTGGAGCTTGTAAAAATCGCATCATATCTTCACGACATAGGAAATATTGTCAACAGGAAGGAGCATTCGCAAAGCGGAGCTGTAATGGCGTTCCGTATTCTTGATAATATGGATATGGAGGCCGAGGACATTGCAACGATAGTTACCGCAATCGGAAATCACGATGAGGGCGACGGAGAAGCCGTAAATGCAGTTTCGGCAGCGCTTATAATAGCCGACAAGTCGGACGTTAGACGCTCACGCGTTAGAAACGCTGATATGACCACCTTTGACATTCACGATAGAGTAAATTACTCCGTTATTGAGTCCTCACTTACAATTAACGAGGAAAAGACAATCGTTACCTTGAAGCTCAAAATCGACACGGAAATTAGCTCGGTTATGAACTATTTTGAAATTTTTCTGAATCGTATGATAATGTGCAAAAAAGCTGCCAAGAAATTGAACCTTGAATTCAAGCTCGTCATAAACGACCAAATTTTAATATAAAAATAGCGCCAAACACCCCGTTTGGCGCTATTTTTAGGCTAAAAAGCCTCATTTTATATATGAATATATGAAAATATTTTCATATAATAATTCAAAATAACCGATTTGAAAAAGAAAAAATCCCTCGAAATCGAGGGATTTTTTTAACTTATCTCTTCAAGAAGCTTGCTCGCTTCCTTGGATATTGAAAGCTTGCGCCCATTTTCTATTACATACTCAAGTTGTTCCTTTGCTTTTGCCGTTTCATTTGTGGCAATGTATATTTTGCCTAAAGTCAAAGCGTGCTTTATAGCTTCAAATAAATCGGGTGTTTCGTGCTTTCCAATTTCTGCAAGTGCGGTTTCATAATCGCCTTTTTTTATATAAATTTCGGCAGTTGTTAAGGCAAGGGTCGAAAACAGGTGAGGCTTAAAGCCTTTCTTTGCTTCGGGTGTTGAAAAAATAGCAAGCATTTTTTCGTAAGCCTTTTGCGCCTCCTCAATTTCATCTAAAAACATATAAACATCGCAAAGATTATTATAATAAGATGCAACAAATGGATAAAAAATCTTTTTTGAAAAAGGAGTCAAATCAAAATTTTCCAAAATGTTCTTGGCTAGCTGGTAATTACTCGAATCTGAAATCACAAGCATTGAACAGTAGTCGATGGTGTATAAGAGATTTTTGGGACATCGCCTGTAAAGTGTTTCTATAAAATCAAGATATTCGGTTGGATCACAGGAGCTTTGAAAACGAAGACATTTTTTCGTTGCACTAAAGCTGACTATGAATTTTCCTATAAGGTTGAATGCTATCGTTATTAAAAAAGATAGCACAAATGGGGTGATTGACGGATTTACAAACGCATACCAAAGAAATGATAAAGTAAGACACGAAAGCAAAAGAAAAAGTTGAATTTTTCTTGCATGCTTAATAAAAAACTTCATAAAATACCACCTTGATAAAATTTATATAACTATTCTAACATAACTTGAATGTGATTTCAAGCAATTAAAGCTTACAATTTGTCAACCTATGGTTGCAAAAAGAAAAAATCCCTCGAAATAGTTAAAACATTCCGCCATTGTACTTCTTTTGTACAATGAAAATCATTACAAGAGAGATAACGAGTCCCAAGAGCATCGCGCCCATACTCGAAAGGATTATTATGTCATCTTCCCCAAGGAGTGAAATCACGCCACTTATAAACGGCCCGACAGCAAGAGGCAAGAGTGCCTTTCCAAATGCTCGCCCGTAGCCTTCCTTGTCAGAGACATTGCTTTGATGATATGAATGAATCAAATTCGTGTTTCCTCTGTAAATAGCTATTGATATAACTAAGAACAGTATAGAAATCGCAAACATAATGATCGAATACGCTATCATTTTATCCTCCATAAAGTGGCATTTTTTATATTATAGCACAAAAATAACTCAAAGTAAAGACTATAACCTGCCTTGAAGGTATAGAAAAGCAAAACAAAAAGCTCTGCCGAAGCAGAGCTTTTGTATATAAGATAAGAAATTATCTCTTTGAGAACTGTGGTGCACGACGAGCAGCCTTGAGTCCGTACTTCTTTCTTTCCTTCATACGAGGATCACGAGTGAGAAGTCCAGCAGCCTTAAGAGCGCCACGGAATGAATCGTCAGCGAGAAGCAAAGCTCTTGCGATACCATGACGGATAGCGCCAGCCTGACCTGAAATACCGCCACCGTTTACGTTAGCAACAACGTCGAACTTGCCCAATGTTTCGGTAACACCGAATGGCTGATTTACGATGAGCTTGAGAGTTTCAAGACCGAAGTAGTCATCAACATCTCTTCCGTTAATTGTAATAGCACCTGTGCCTGGATAGAGACGAACTCTTGCAACAGATGATTTTCTTCTACCAGTTCCGTAGAAATATGGTTTTGCACTTGTATACATATTATTCTATCTCCTTCCGATTACTTTACTTCAACAGCAGTAGGGCACTGAGCCTCTTGGTTGTGGTTAGGACCTGCATAAACCTTGAGTCTTGTGATTGACTTGTCGCCGATTGAGTTGTGTGGGAGCATTCCCTTAACTGCAAGCTGCATAGCGAGCTCTGGACGAGTAGCCATAAGAGTCTTGTACTGAACCTCTTTAAGACCACCGATGTATCCGGAATGACGGCGATAGTACTTTTGCTCAAGCTTCTTACCAGTAAGGATAGCCTTTGATGCGTTGATGATGATTACGAATTCACCGCAGTCAGCGTGAGGTGTGAATTCAGGACGGTGCTTACCTCTTAAAATGTTAGCAGCAGCAACAGCTGTCTTACCGAGAGGCTTGTTAGCAGCGTCAATAACATACCATTTTCTTTCAATGGTGTTGTTAGCCATAAAAGTTGACATTTGTAATTCCTCCAAAAAATTGATTTAGTGGTAAACCACTTATCTTTAATTGCTACAACATTATACCACCTGAAAAAACTAATGTCAATAGATTTTTTGAAAAAATTTTTCTCAAATTAACTTTTAAATATAATATCTCGTTTTTTCTCTTAAAATCTCTTTTTATCTCTCTTTTTCTCAATAAAAATTTACGAAAAAATTTAAGCAAAATTGTATAAAAAAGAGCGAAAACCGTAGCTTCGCTCCTTTAATTATTATTTTCTTTTATCAAGCTTAATCGGTTTTACACCCTTTTCGGTTAGCATTATATTACAGGGCACATCAAACTTTCCCTTTGGAAGCGGAGCACCGATAAGCTCGGTATAGGTAACACCTATTGTACAACCGCTATATGTGTTCAAAAACTTGTCGTAATAGCCCTTTCCATAGCCAAGACGGTAGCCGTATTCGTCAAAAGCAAGACCGGGAAGGAAGCAAACCGCGCTACCCTGTGTCGAGGCAGGATCGTATATCGGAAGCTCCTCTCTTGGCTCTCTTATGCCGTAAGCACCGATTTCAAAGTCGTCAAACGAGCTTATAAAATGGAACTTCATGGTTCTTGTTTCCTTGTCGCATCTTGGGAATGCAACTTTTTTGCCCTTTTCAAGTGCCGAAATGGCAATAGGCATAACGTCAATCTCCGATTTTATAGGAGCGTAGAGAAGCACAACGTCTGCGTGTCTGAAGCTCACAAGCCCCGTGGCACACTCGCATATGCGCGCACTTCTATTTGCCCTTTCCTCGATAGAAAGCGCATCACGTCTTGCAGAAAATTCCTGCCTTATAAGGTCCTTGGCGCGTTTTATTGGAGTAATAGACATAAATTTATCCTCTCATTTAAGAATTATAGCGTTCTTTATCTTGGTCGCGATTTCCTCACCGCGAAGTGCACTTAAAATTGCAAAGGCAAAATCGTCAGCCGAGCCCATAGCACGACCTGTAATAATATTACCGTCGCGTACACAGCCCTCATCGACAATCGTTGCACCGTCAAGCTGATTTTCAAAGCCCGGATAGCAAATAGCTCTCTTGCCCTTTAAAATTCCACGCTTGCCCAAAATGAACGGAGCAGCGCAAATCGCGCAAATGAATTTTCCGTTTTCGCTTGCAAAGGAAATGAATTTGTCAATGCACGCGTCGCTATCAAGGTTTGTAGAGCCTGGCAAGCCACCTGGCAAAATAACCATTTCAAGCTCGTTGCTTGGCTCAATTTCGCTAGTTGTAGCATCGCATAGAACGGCAATTCCGTGCGAGCCTGTGATTGTCTTGTCGCCAACACCAACGGTTTTGATGTCAACGCCTGCGCGCCTTAAAACATCAACAGTATATAATGCCTCGATTTCCTCAAAGCCGTTTGCCAAAAACATATAAACCATAATTTTCTCCTAAATTTCAAAAAGAATATCGCAAAGCACGCCCTTTGGCACGGTGAAGTCGGTAATTTTCATTAAAAGCCCCTTTTTCGCGCTTGCGTATTTCGCGAAGTCGCCTGATGCAAATATAAGCGCATCACCGTCAAAAAGAGCATACCCACGCTTGCCCTCGAAGCTGATATATTTAATATCAAAATCGCAAACGCTTTGCTTAAAAATATCGTATGTTTTAATTAAGCTGTCATTTTGAATGTGCATAAAGTATAACGAGCTATAATCTCCGTCAAAATCCGAAAATTCTACACCCTGTGGCAATATAACGGCAGTTGTGTCGCCACAAAGAGATACTACTCCGTTAAGAGAATGCTCAAATCCAAGTCCACGGTAAAGCTCGAAAAGAGAAGAGTCGGCAGGAACGGTCATCATAAAATCGTAAAGCTCGTCGCAATAGTACGAGTGTACGTACTCGCATAGCTTACGGAATAAACCGCGACCGCGCGCGCCCTCGGTAATGAATGCACCGTAAATATAAGCACCGCTTTTAATCGAGTTGCCAATATTTATGCTAACGTCGATAGCGCAAAGTCCGCCACAAAATGAGCCGTCCTCGTAAATTTCAAACACCTCGTTTGAAAGAGAAATTATTTTGTGTACAAATTCCTTGCTATCACCGAAAATCTCGCAAAAGCCGTTTATATATTCGGCACTTGCACCGTTTTTAAAGGTAATCAAAGTTTTGAAACCTCGTCGTAAATTTGTTTTGAAATATCGTCGATTGTACGAATTTTATCGCCCTCGTAGCATTTTATTTGCTTCCAACCGAGCGCCTTGCACGAAAAGAGAGCCGCATCGTAGCATTTTTCCATATACGATGTATCAAGCTCGTGAATATCCATCTTTCTGCCTGTTTCGGCACTTCTTGACCTTACAAGAGAAAGCGAAAGCACAGGTGGCAATTCTAGATAAATTGTAGCATCGGGAACAGGCAAGCAAAGCCTTGAGAACTCGAAGTCCCAAAGCCATTTAAGAAACTCGTCCCATTCCTCTCTTGGAAGCTTTGAAAGCTGATGAACGGCATTAGCCGAGGTGTATCTGTTCGCAATTACGTAGGTGTCGGGGTCCTCAATGTCCTTTAACCAGTCGGTTTTGAAGCTTATGTATCTATCACACGCAAAGAACATTGATGCCGCAAACGCGTTTGTATCGGACGGATTCTTGCCGAATTTGCCGTCAAGATACATTCTTACAAACATAGAGCTGTCATTTTCGTAAACGGGGAAGGAGAGAGTACGAACTCTCTTTCCCTCGCTCTTTAATTTTTCAACAAGAATATCGGTTTGAGTGCCCTTTCCCGAGCCGTCAAGACCGTCTATAACAATAAACTTTCCCATAATTAAACCTCTTCGTTACGCATCATAAGCTCTTGGAAATCCTGCTTTGTAATAAGCACATCTCTTGGCTTTGAGCCGTTAGGCTCACCAATGTAGCCAAGCTCCTCCATTTGGTCGATAATTCTAGCCGCACGCTGGAAGCCAAGATTGAGCTTTCTTTGTAGATATGAGGATGAAATTTTGCCCATATCAACTGCAAGCTCGAGCGCTGCATAGAACTTTTCGTCAAGGTCGCTTCCGCCACCCTCACCACCTTCAGCGTCAAGATCAGTCTTTTTCTCAGCCTTTTGAAGCTTTGCGGTATTGCTTTCAATTTGATTTATAACGTTTTCATCATAGTTTTCGCTTGAATTTTCCTTAAGGAAGTTGGTAACCATCTCACGCTCGTCCTCGGTGATAAACGCACCCTGTACACGGATAGGCTTAAGTGCACCAACAGGCTTAAGAAGCATATCTCCACGCGCAACGAGCTTTTCAGCGCCTACCTCATCAAGAATAGTACGCGAGTCAACCTGTGCAGGCACACGGAACGCAATACGTGAAGGAATGTTTGCCTTAATAACGCCTGTAATAACGTCAACGGACGGACGCTGTGTACCGATAATAACGTGAATTCCGGCAGCACGCGCCTTTTGTGTAAGTCTTATAATGTAATCGTCAATTTCGGGAACCTGCATCTTAAGGTCGTAAAGCTCATCAATTACAATAACAATTCGTGGAAGCTTTTCATCCTCGATAATGCCACGCTCAACACGGTCGTTAAATTCACCGATATCACGCACGCCTGCGCCCTCAAGAAGCTCAAAGCGTCTTTCCATCTCGGAAACGGACCATTGAAGAGTACCAACCGACTTTTTAACGTCTGTAACAACAGGCACAAGAAGGTGTGGAATTCCGTTATAAGGCGCAAATTCAACACGCTTAGGGTCGATAAGAATAAGTCTTAGGTCATCAGGAGATGCCTTGTAGAGAAGACTGACAAGAAGTGCGTTAATGCAAACCGATTTACCTTGACCTGTCGCACCGGCAACAAGCAAGTGAACGAGCTTTGCAATATCAACGTAAACGTTTTCGCCCTCAACACTCTTACCAACGGCACAGGTAACAGGGCTCTTTGCCTGCTTGAACTTTGAATCCTCGAGCAAGCTACGAAGATAAACCATGCTTGTAATTCTATTTGGAACCTCAATACCAACGGCACTTTTGCCGGGGATAGGACATTCCATTCTTATACCCTCTGCCGCAAGATAGAGAGCAATATCGTCTTGAAGGTTAGCAATAGAACGAACCTTTACGCCTGCCTCGGGCATAAGCTCGTATCTTGTAACCGTAGGACCTCTTGAAACATCTGTAATTCTTGTATTAAGGTTAAAGCTCTTAAGAGTGTCAACGATAATGCGAGCCTTTTCCTGAAGCTCCTCGTTAACTGCCTCTTGGTCGGCAAAATCTTCTTTTCTTTCGAAAATATCAATAGGTGGGAAAACGTGCTTTTTCTTCTTTTTAGGAGGCTTTGGTGCTTCCTTCTTTTCCTCGATTACAACCTCTGGCTTAGGAGCAGAAGCTTGTGGCTTTTCGCGCACAAGGTCGAAAATTCCGCGCTTTTCCTCTTTCTTTTCCTGGGTTATAGGAGCGGCGCTCTCAAATATAGGAGCATCGTACTCGTCCTCGTCGTTTTCCTCATCCTCGTATTCTTGGATAGGAGTATAGGTGTCAGCCTGAGGCTCTTCCTTGTAAGAAGCGTCCTCTTCTTCCTCATAAGGAACAAAATCAGGAGTGATATCCTCTTGAATTTCATCATAGGAGTCGGACGGAGCATTTAGAACGAATCCCTCATCCTTGTCTTCATCCTCGTCGTCGCTTGTATCAACAGTTACGATAGGTGGAGCAGGTCTGAATGCTGATGCGCTTCTTTGAACGGGCATTTTGTGAGGAGTAGTAGAAATAGGCTGACGCTCAACCTCGAGCTCGTCGTCCTTTTCCTCGCTTTCGTCCTCGTCCTCATAAAGATCTCTTTCGTTCATAGCCTTGAGAATTCTTTCGTCTATTTGAGGAGCAACCATTTCCTCGTCCTCGTCGTCAAATACACGGAACTTCTTGTGCTTTTTGCGAAGCATAGCACGGCGCTTTTCCTCTTCCTTGCGTGCCTTTCTTGCATCAATCTTATCCTTGAAAAGTGCTCTGAAAATAGAAGCAGGGGTAATGTTGAACATTTGAAGGAACATGAAAATCAAAACGACAGCCAAAATCACAATAGTGAGTCCCTTACCGATAGTGGAAAGGAGAATGCCTGCAATTCCGCCACCGATAGAGCCACCGCCAATAAACGAGCCCTCGGCAAATTTTCCGTTCGCAAGCTTGTAAAGCTCAATGAAAATAGGCTTGTTAACCTCGTTAGTCTCAGTAGCCTTGTAGAAAAATCCAAGCTCACCAAGTCTTGAAAGGCTCATAATGTGTTGAATTATGGAAACAGTAAAGACGATTATAATAGAACAGCAAACGCGTCTTCTGCAAATCTTTCTGTTAGTGTCGTAGTACCACATAAGAGAGTGATAGAGAAGGAAAACGAGAATGAAGTATGAAGCGAATCTTCCGAAAATTCCATACAAGAAATTAGAAAATCCAAGTCCGCCGATAAGCGTAAATAGCATAACGACGAAAAGAACCGCAAGAATGTACGGCATCAAGCGATTTATGACAGGTAGAAGCTTTGACGGCTTTTTAGTCTTCTTACCGTTCTTTTGGTTTTTTTCCTTTTTCGAGATGAGCTTTGATTTTTTTGTGTCCTTTGCGCGCTTCATTTCTTTTCCTTTCAAGATGTATTTGACATTTAGTGCCGGAATTTATAGCCGAAATGTCCATATAATAATATAATAACAAAAAAATAAAGAAAAATCAATGTTTTTTTAGGCAAAAGTAAAATAAATTTAAAAAGGAATAAGAAAATGATAGAAAAAAGAAAATTTGACGTTGCAAAAACGTTGCTCTTGGGCGCTTTAGCTCTTATTGCAGGTGGAGTCAACGGCTTTCTTGGAACAGGTGGGGGAATAATTCTTGTTTACGCTCTTGGCGCACTTACTGAAAACGATAAAAAGGATAATTTCGCAACCACGCTTTGCGCCACCGTCCCAATGTCGCTAGTGAGCTTGATTTCCTATGCAAATAACGGAAATATCGACACGTCCCTTGTCAAAACACTCGTTTTCCCTGCAATTATAGGTGGAGTAGTAGGCGCGCTCTTGACAGACAAAATAAAGACGAAATATCTCTCGATACTCTTTGCCCTTTTAGTGATATATTCGGGCGCTTGTATGGTGGCAAAATGACACTTGATATGATTGTAGCTCTGCTTATTGCCGTCCTTATGGGAATGGGCATAGGCGGTGGCGGATTTTTGGTAATATACCTCACCCTGTGTTTAAATTACGGTCAAATCGTGGCACAGGGAACGAATCTCGTATTTTTCATAATATGTGCTGTTTCGGCTATTTTTGTGCATATCTTCAAAAGAAAAATCTCCGTTTTACAGGCTTTGATAATGGCAAGCCTTGGCTCTCTTGGCGCTTATATCACCTCGTCCCTTGCAAACACGGTTGACCCCGAAATTCCAAGAATATGTCTGGGAATTCTCCTTATTACAAGCGGCTCATTAACTATTATTAAGAATATTAAGAAAAAATAATATAAAAAATTTTCCAAAATCTCTTTACAAATCAAATTTTATATGCTATAATCGTCAGCGTGGCACCGATTGCTCGGTTCGCGGACAAAGCTAATAAGCATTCACCAACCGCCCGCTGTGTTCTCGGAGTCAAATAAATATGAAAGGTGAAAACGAAAATGACAAAGCAGGAAATCATTGCTGCATATGCTACTCACGAGGGCGATACAGGTTCTCCAGAGGTTCAGATCGCTCTTCTTACAGACCGTATCAACTCACTCAACGAGCATATGAAGAAGAATCCACATGACCACCACTCACACAGAGGTCTTCTCAAGATGGTAGGTCATAGACGTAACCTTCTCGGCTACCTTGCAAAGGTTGATATCGAGAGATATCGTGCTCTTATCGAGAAGCTCGGTCTTAGAAAATAAGAAACACTATTTTCCTTTGGCTGTGCAATCGCACAGCCAAAGCTTTTAAAAGCAGTTCATTACGCGGGTGAGATAGCAGTTATCCGAGCATCGAAAAGCGCTTCGGTTTTCGGCTAAGTGCTATGTCCCCTCGCGAAAAATAAAAAATGGAGGAAACTAAAATGGCACAAATGTTCCAAGAAAAAGTATTTGACAATTACAAGACCTATGAGTATGAGCTCGCAGGTCGTAAGCTCGTTGTTGAAAGCGGTAAGATGGCAGGTCTTGCTAACGGTAGCGTACTCGTTCGCTACGGTGAAACAGTAATCCTTGCTTGCGCTACTGCATCAGCAGCTCCAAGAGACGGCATCGACTTTCTCCCACTTTCAGTAGATTTTGAGGAGAGAATGTACTCCGTTGGTAAGATCCCAGGCGGTTATCTTAAGAGAGAGGGCAAGCCTTCTGAAAAGGCAGTTCTCACATCAAGAGTTATTGACCGTCCTATCCGTCCTCTTTTCCCAAAGGATTTGAGAAACGACGTAAACCTTTCACTCACCGTTCTTTCAGTTGACACTGATTGCTCACCTGAAATCACAGCTATGATCGGTGCTTCAATCGCCCTTTCTATCTCCGATATTCCATGGAACGGCCCTATCGGTGGCTTGTTTATGGGTATGGTTGACGGTAAGATTATCATCAACCCTAACGCAGAGCAAAGAAAGGTAAGCACACTTGAGCTTACAGTTGCTGCAAGCGAGAAGAAGGTTGTTATGATCGAGGCAGGCGCAAAGGAAGTATCTGACGAGGATATGTACAATGCAATTATGCTCGCTCATGAGGAAATCAAGAAGCTCATTAAGTTCATCAATAACATCGTAGACGAAATCGGTAAGCCAAAGTTTGCTTATCCTTCTTGCGAGTTTGACCACGATATGTTCGACGAAATCTTCGCATTCTGTGAAAAGGATGTTATGTTCGCTCTCGACACAGACGACAAGACAGTTCGTGATGCAAGAATGCAACCAATTATGGAAAGCATCGTTGCTAACTTCGAGGAGAAGTATGGCGTATCTGCTATTATCGGTGAGCTTATCTATAAGATTCAAAAGAAGATTGTTCGTCGTTGGCTTCTCGAGGACGGCAAGCGTGTAGATGGCCGTCGCCTTGACGAAATCAGACCTCTTACAGCTGAGGTTGGTATGTTCAAGAGAATTCACGGTAGCGGTATGTTCACCCGTGGACAAACACAGGTTATGACTCTTGCAACTCTCGGTCCTATCTCCGATAGCCAAATGCTCGACGGTATCGATGACGAAACCGAAAAGAGATATATGCACCACTACAATATGCCTGGCTACTCAACAGGAGAAGCAAAGGCTTCCAGAACTCCAGGTCGTCGTGAAATCGGACACGGTGCGCTTGCTGAGCGTTCACTCGTTCCTGTTCTTCCAAGCGTTGAGGAGTTCCCATATGCAATCCGTCTTGTTTCAGAGGTAATTTCCTCTAACGGCTCTACCTCACAGGCTTCCGTTTGCGGTTCAACTCTTGCTCTTATGGACGCAGGTGTTCCAATTAAGGCTCCTGTTGCAGGTATCTCCTGTGGTCTTATCACAGAGGGTGAAAGATGGATGACTATGATCGACATTCAGGGTCTTGAGGACTTCTATGGCGATATGGACTTTAAGGTAGCAGGTACACATAAGGGTATCACATCTATTCAGATGGACCTTAAGATTGACGGTCTTACACCTGAAATCATTAAGGAAGCTCTCCGTATCACTCACGTAGGACGTGACCAAATCATTGACGACGTAATTCTTAAGGCAATTCCTGCACCTCGCTCCGAGGTTTCCGAATTTGCTCCAAAGATGATTAGCATGAAGATCAATCCTGATAAGATTAGAGAAGTAATCGGCTCAGGCGGAAAGGTAATTCAAAAGATCGTTGCTGACACAGGCGCAAAGATTGACATTGAGGACGATGGAAGCATCTTTATCTCGGCAGTTGACAAGAAGGCAATTGACGCAGCTCGCGAAATTATCGCAGGCATCGTATTTGAGCCAGAGGTTGGCGCAATCTACAACGTAAAGGTATCTAAGATTATCGATGGCGTAGGCGCAGTTGTTGAGTACAACGGCAAGGAGCTCGGACTTGTACACATCTCAAGACTTGCAAAGACAAGAACCGAAAAGGTTGAGGACGTTTGCAACTTGGGCGATGAGGTAAGAGTTAAGTTTGTTGGCTTCGACGAAAAGAAGACCGATAAGCAGGGCAATCCAAAGCCAATCCTTTCAATCAAGGACGCTGAATAATAAATAATGAATAAAAGCGAACGGTTTTCCGTTCGCTTTTTCTTTTTGTAATATGTGAATTTCCTTTCGAATATTATATATTAAACTAAAAGAAAGGAAATGCTTATGACCGATATAAAAAAGGGGCTAAGTGAGGGCGAGGTTGTACTGTCGCGCGAGAAGCACGGTGCGAACAAACTACCGAGCGAAAAGAAAAGGGGATTTTTCAAATCGTTTCTTCAAAATCTCTCCGATCCTATAATACGAGTGCTTATCGTGGCGCTTTTTCTAAATATTATATTTATGTTTCCCAACATAAACTACTTCGAGGTAGGTGGAATTGCAATGTCAATTCTTATCGCAACGCTCGTTTCCACCTTGTCCGAATTTTCAAGCGATAACGCCTTTGAAAAGCTAAAGGCACAGTCCGAAAATACACCTTGTCGTGTTAGGCGCGACGGAAATATAATAGAAATCCCCACCGAGGAAATAGTAGTTGGCGACATAATCCTAATATCCTCGGGCGAGAGGGCAAGTGCCGATATGATTATCAGGCAGGGAAGCGTAACGGTTGACGAAAGCGCGCTCACAGGCGAAAGCGCAGAAATCAAAAAGCTCTCTATTACAGATAAGCCGAACAGGGAAAACACCGTTTTAAAGGGAAGCCTTATTTTGTCAGGCGTTGCCGAGTGTGAGATAACCGAGGTCGGACAAAATACATATTACGGCAAGGTGGCAACAGAGCTAACTCAAAGCACGCGCCCAAGCCCCCTAAAGCATCGCCTTAGCGCACTCGCAAAAAGCATTAGTATTCTTGGCTATATAGCCTCAGCACTTATCGCACTTGCATACCTATTCAATGTGTTTTTCATTGATAGCCATATGAATATGGCAGAGGTGCTTTTAAAGGCAAAGGACATAAAATTCGTTCTTTCGAGCCTGCTTAGCGCCCTGACTCTTGCCGTTTCTATTATCGTTGTAGCTGTGCCCGAGGGGCTACCTATGATGATAACCGTGGTTTTGTCCTCAAATATGAAAAAGATGATAAAGGACTCCGTTATCGTGCGAAAGCTTGTGGGAATTGAAACCTCGGGAAGCCTTAATATCCTCTTTACCGACAAAACAGGCACGCTCACCGAGGGCAAGCTAAAAGCAAAGGGAATATATGATGCACAGGGCAACGCGTACGCCTCACTTTCCGATATTGCAAGGGACTCACAATATAGAAAATACCTTGCCCTGTGTGCGTTATATTGTAATAGCGCAAGCTATAACGGCAAAAGAGTAATAGGCTCGGATGCAACCGATAGAGCGATTATGGAGCTTGTAAAGGGCGAAAAGGTAAATGCCGAGCTTCTTGACAAAAATCCCTTTGATAGCACGAAAAAGTATATGAGCGTGTCGGTGAAAAGCGGTGATGGCAAAATTGCGTTTTTCAAGGGCGCACCCGAAAAGCTTCTTTTGTCAAGCGATACGTATTTAGCACCCGACGGAAGCGTAAAGGAGCTAAAAAACAAGGAATATCTCTACAAAAAGCTAAAGGAGCTAACAGGTGCATCATATCGCGTGGTAGCTCTCGGAATGAAGATAAGTGGCGATGAAGCACTTGATAAAATAACCTTTATCGGCTTTGTGGCAATACGCGATAAGATACGAAGAGAGGTTTACGGTGCTATAAAAGAGGTAATAGGCGCAGGCGTTGGAGTTGTAATGATAACAGGCGATAACGCCGATACCGCAACGGCAATTGCCAAGGAATGTGGCATTATTTCCTCGTATAGCAAGAGAAAAACGGTTTTGACAGGCGAGGAGCTTGCCGTAATGTCGGATGCGCAAATAGCGAAAATTCTCCCCGACCTTGCCGTTATTGCAAGAGCACTCCCGTCGGACAAAAGCCGACTTGTTAAAATAGCGCAGAGCGAGGGGCTTGTCGTTGGTATGACAGGCGACGGAATAAACGACGCGTCCTCGCTAAAAAGCGCCGATGTTGGCTTTGCTATGGGCTCAGGCACGGATGTTGCTAAGGAAGCGAGCGATATCGTAATCTCCGATAACAACTTTGCCTCGGTTGTCAAGGCAATCCTCTACGGGCGCACGATTTTCGAGTCGATTCGCAAATTTATCGTTTTTCAGCTTACAATGAACCTAGGGGCGGTCGGTATATCTCTTATCGGTCCGTTTATCGGCATCGAAAATCCTGTAACAATAAGCCAAATGCTATGGATAAATATTATAATGGACACCTTGGGCGCGCTCGCCTTTGCAAGTGAGCCGTCCGAGAGAGCATTTATGCTTCAAAAGCCGAAATCAAGAGATGAAAAAATCATATCAAAACCGATGCTTTCGAAAATTATTGCAAACGGAATTTTCATTCTTCTTTTGTGCGTTTGGTTCTTAAAAAGCGACACTGTGTCGATGATTTTGATGCGTGGAGATGAAAAATATCTACTTAGCGCATTCTTTTGTATGTTTATCTTTATGGGAATTTTCGTTTGCTTCACCTCTCGCACCTCGCGCCTTAATTTGCTCTCACACATAAGAGAAAACAAGTCATTTATTTTCATAATGCTTCTTATATCCGTTATGCAAATGGGCTTCGTTTATTTTGGCGGAGATATCTTCCGTGCAGTTCCTCTTAAAGCACACGACCTGCTTTGTATAATCGCTATTTCGTCAAGCGTTGTAGCCTTTGACTTTATAAGAAAAATATTCGCAAATTTCAAGTCATATAAATCGAAGCGCGCGAATAAATTTTTAGTAAAGAAAAAACAAATCGGAGGAAAAACAAATGTTACAAAATAAATATTTGCCCGAGGGCTCTCTTATAGGCACAAGCGAAAACAGGGAATATATATCAAGCCTGCACGGCCTTGAAAGAGCAAGGGCAGAGGGCAAAATCCTTGAGGGAGTGGTCGCATTTTGCGATAGCGAAAGCTACACTATGCACATTGACCTGTATGGCGTTGACGGCATAATCGAGCGCGAGGAAGCTCTTTTAGCGCCCGAAATCAAGGATATCGCAATCATTACAAGGGTCGGCAAGGCGGTAGCCTTTAAGGTGCTTCAAATTATCAATGACGACCCGTCCCATCCCGTTGCAATCCTGTCTAGAAAGGAAGCGCAAAGGGAATGCATCGAGCAGTATCTTATGGACCTAATTCCGGGCGATATAATCCCTGCCAAAACCACGCATTTCGAGCCGTTTGGCGCGTTTGTCGATATAGGCTGTGGGATTCCCTCGCTTATGAGCGTTGATAGTATATCAATATCAAGAATTCCGGGCCCACAGGAGAGGTTTTTCCCTCGTGAGGATATAAGCGTTGTCGTTAAAAGTATAGATTACGATAACGCAAGAATATTCGTTTCAACAAGAGAGCTTCTTGGCACTTGGGAGGAAAACGCATCAAAATTTGCCGTGGGGCAAACCGTTTCTGGAATTATAAGAAGCGTTGAGGAATACGGAGTTTTCGTTGAGCTTTCGCCAAATCTTGCAGGACTTGCCGAGCTAAAGGACGGAGTAGAGGCAGGGCAAGGCTGTGCCGTTTACATAAAAAGCATTATGCCCGACAAAATGAAAATAAAGCTCGTGATAATCGACACGTATGAAAGAAAAGAGCGCAAAAAGCCACTTGAATATTTCATAAATCCCGAGCAAACAAGCCATATAGATTATTGGAAATACTCCCCCGACTCCTGCCGTCGAATAATCGAAACTGTATTTTGAAAAAACTCCACGCTTTTTCGAGCGTGGAGTTTTTGTGTATTTTTGGTAAAAATGCACAAAAATCGGGGGGGGGTATTCGTTTATTGTGCATATTGACAAAGCGCGACGCGTATGTTAAAATATAATTAACAATAAATTCTTATTTTGGAGAAAATTATGAAAAGAAAGCTTTTAATCCTCGCGGTTATGTTGACTCTTGTATTGTCCGTTTTCGTAATTTCCGTAAGCGGTGCCGAAACTACGGTTGAAAACGAAAATTTCCAAGGCGGTGTGCGTTACAAATCAACAACCAATGAATTTGGCACTGTAAACTATGCAGTAGAAGGAGCAGTTATCAATAACGACTCTTATCTTGACGCTACTGCAAGAGTTGTTATGAAGAATGGCGATAACACATATTCCACATATCCCACTCGTTATTTGATGAAGGGATACGACTGGGCAGGACCTTATTGGGATTATGAAAGACTCAGTACCTTGGCAGGAGAAACATATACATCCGCTTCGGTTATAAGAATTGAATTTCCCGAGGGTGCTACTGCGGTTAGAGGTAGTAGCTTTGCAAACAATACGGAATTGGTTTATGTAAGAGTCGCATCTACTGTCACTACTTTGCGAGGCAACTGCTTCCAAGGATGCTCAAGCTTGGCAACCGTTGAATTTGCTTACAACTACGAAGCATATCCGGAATTCGGATCGGCTCTTACCGAAATCGGAAACGGATCGGTATTTGCAAACTGTACATCTCTTACAAAGCTTGTTTTTCCGAACTCTCTTTTAACCACTCACAATGGCGTGTTTAGCGGTTGTTCTGCACTCAAAGAGTTGAACCTTGGTGCAAGCTATCAAAGCTGCGGTCAGGTAGCTGGAACACCTGCGAATTTGGAAAAATACGTGCTTTCAACTACCTATGTTCCAGGCGGAACTCGTTATAATTATGATGATTTGAAAAAGCCTGCGTTTGGCACAAAGCTTGTTATATATTATACCGGTGACTATGATCAAGCTGTTGCTCTTCAAACCAATGAAACAAGATTGTATGAAATCAAGTATGGAGAATTGGTTTCTTATGATGTATTCACATCCGACACATTCGTAAGAGATGAGTCCGTACACTATTTCGTATACGGCTACAACGCTTGCGATGCGTTCTATAACGGTAATCATAATTACGAGGGAACAGGCAACTGCCTTGACGGCGTAGAGTGCACACAGTGCCATGATGTAATAGAAAGCTTTACCGAGCATAAAATGGTAGAAACACTTGTGTATGCTAACGGCTTTACAGGCGCAGGTGTTTACAATAAATTCTGCGCTAATGCAAGCGATTGCACAGCGAATAAAATTAGCAACGTAGAAAAGCCTGCAATCTTTGTTATGAACGAGGATAACGGATTTGCAACAAAGGGCGATG
>JAZKZO010000069.1:0-10846 GCA_045612665.1 Eubacteriales bacterium | reverse complement strand
GGTATAAGGCGACGCCTGCACGTTTGCGTTTGGAATTACAGTTGCGAAATAGTAATTTAGCTCCACCTCATCATCTTCACTTGAGGATTCGGAGCTTTCGGCCTCGGAGCTTGATGAGCTTGATTCAGAGCTTGACTCCTCACTTGATGGCGACTCGGATTCGATGCTTGACTGCTCGCTTGATGAAGAGTTTGACTGCTCGGTAATAAACGAAAAATCGCATCCTGTAAGGCAAAAGGAAAGCAAAACAAGTGATGCAATTATGATAAATGCTAGGGATTTCAATTTCGAATTCATATCAAATTCCTTTCATTTTTTAGAAAAGGCATATTCCTGTGTAAATTTTACCATATTGCGCGCGAATTTTCAATATATTATAGGAAATTTAGACAAAATATTGTCCCAATTTTAACGTTTTCGATTGAAAATACACCCGTATTATGTTAAAATCATTATAAGACGAGCCAAGTGCTTGAATTTTGCGAGGTGCTTATATGAAAAGTCCACTTATCACTATGTCGGCCATTACCGGAAATCCGTCAAGAGATGAAATATATTCTTATATGCTCTCTCTTAAGGAGAACGGGGTTAATCAGGCTATGCTATACCCACGCTCCGGCTGTGAAATTGAATATCTTAGCGAGCGTTGGTTTGAGTGCATCGGTGATTTCATTAAAAGCGCAAAAATGCTTGACATGTGCATTTGGCTATACGACGATTTCAACTGGCCGTCGGGAGATGCGGGCGGAAAGGTTACTGCCATTCCCGAATTCCGTCTTCAAGCCATTTCAACCAAGGGTGACAACGCGGGGCAAATAAACGTAAAATCGCGACACAATGCAGGACTTTTTGGCGAAAAATTCTTTCCTAACCTTTTGTCGGGCGAGGCAGTTGAATATTTCATAAAATGCACTCACGAGGAATATTACAAGCGCTTCGGCGGCTCCTTCGGCACGGTTATCAAGGGTATTTTCACTGACGAGCCGTCGATTGGATATTGCTGTTACGAAGATTATATACCGTACTACGACGGCATACGCGGTGATTATTTTGAGCTTTTTGGACGTGATTTTGACATAGATATGCGCTCGGAATACAAGCACTTTTACAAAAACGCCATTACCGTCATTTCTAATAGATTCAAGACGTGCTATATTGACAAAATCGCCTCTTGGTGTAGCTCACACGGGCTTCTTATGACAGGGCATTTTATGTGCGATCACAACCCTATCGAGGGTGTAAGGCATAACGGAAACACGCTAAAGAATTTGTCTGCTCTTTCTCTTCCCGGAATTGACGAAATATATACAAGCTTTGATGACGTATGCGAGATGGCTCTTTTCGGTCTAGCCGAGAGCGTGAGCGGTAAAAACGGCGCTATGGCAGAGCTTTTTGCACTCGGTCCTTGCGATATGTCCTATGCAAAAAAGCGCGCTATGCTTTATTTTTGTGCCTGCCATAAAATTGACCACTACTTTTTGGCAATTTCACACTTTGACATGAGGGGTAATGCTCTTGTAAAGGACTACTTCAACACGTTCAGCGCCGACCAGCCCGATTTTTCAGCTGTAAAGGAGCTGGCGTACGAAGCCACTTATGCCTCAAAAATAGCAAAAAAGGACTTTGTGCCCGACGTATATATTCGTTTTCCATTTGATACATCCGCCAGCAAAATAGCCGACAACGTGGATACTATTCCGTTTTTATCGGTTATAAACGAGCTAACCGAAAAGCAAATTCAATGGAAATTTATAGGAAGTGAAAATCCTCAAGCGCCGATAATTGAGCTTAGCGAGGATTTTGAGCTTACTCTTGACGGAAGGGCGCTTGATTTGTCAAAAATTCAAGGTAAGCTTACCGTTACCGATACGAGCGGAAATGCCACAAATGGAATTTTTGTCAGAAGATTTAATGACGAAAGCTTTATCGTTTTGAATTTGTTTGCCCCCGACGGTGAGTATTTAGTGGACGGCAAAAGCGTCCATCTTAATAGATACGACGTGTATTTTTCGGGCTCCAAGGAATGCACAAGAAACGAAAAAACGCTCAAGCCTGTGTTTAAGGTAAGCTATAAAAATAGCAATACTGTAAGGACAATGCACCTATGCTCCGATAGCGCATCCGAGATCAAATGTGAGCTTGATACCAAGGTGATTTTTGCCGTAAGAAACGGCTCTCAGGCATATTTGAACGGCGAAAAGCTTCTTTGTGAGGAAAGCGCCGATGCGCTTAGCGTCGGTATGAGAAGCCTATACAAATGCTCGAAGCCAATCACGCTTAAAAAAGGTACAAGCGAGATTGTGGCAAGTAACGATTTGAAGTATTTACCAAGTGTGCTTATAATAGGCGATTTTCTGTGTGAAAGCGTAAGTGCTGACACGTGCGCGGTAATTTTAAAAAAGCGCGCAGATATCTACGCCTGCGCTGATAAGCTTTACGACTACGGAAGCGTAGAATTTATAGCAGATATAGACGTTCCGAATAATGCCGAAAAAATCGAGATTTGTGGCACGGATTTGCTAACTGAGGTTTATATTAACGACACTCCCCTCGGCAAAAAAGCGTTTTCACCTTATATTTTTGATATTCCAAGCAATATAAGCGGCACTAAAGTAGCCTTGAAAATCGTACAATATTCAAGTATTGCTCCCATATTTGCCGACGTTGATTTTTGGGACAAAAACGTCAAAGAATGCGCTTGGAGAGGCACTCCTCCCACCACAAAGCGTTCATTTGGCTTTTCACATATTTCATTTAAAGATTAAAAAAGCTCGTACAGTGTACGAGCTTTTAAATTTAGAATATGTATTTTCCCGCATTTACGGTATACGTTTTGCCGTCAATTACGATTTTAGACTTAACGGGAGTTTCTATTTCGTATCGAATTTTGCCGTCCAAATGATACCATTTCGATGTAATTTTTCCCTGTCTTGACTCAAAGGTGGCACTCAAACGGTCGAGCTTATCCGTTGGCTTCGGTGCGATAAGAATCTCCTCAAAGGCGGGCTTTAACGGTTTAATTCCGCACGCCTCCTCATATACCCAATCGGCAACGCTTCCGTATGCGTAGTGGTTGAACGAGTTCATATCCTTTGACCAAAATTCGCCATTTTCGTTTTTGCCGTCCCAATGCTCCCAAATTGTTGTTGCGCCCTGCTTAACCGAATATAGCCACGACGGGAATTGCTCCTGTAAAAGTAGCTCGTATGATGTTTCGGAATATCCGTTTTGTGAAAGAGCGTGTAGCAAAAACGGTGTTCCGACAAATCCTGTCTTTAGCTTGTAGCCGTTTTCGATTATCATATCGTTTAACTGCTTTGCCACCGATTTTTTATCCTCGGCAATATCAAAATAAAGTGCCAAGGCACACTCGGTTTGAGTATTGTACTTTTTAAAGGTCTTTCTTGTTTTCTCAAGTATTTTTGTTGCCAAGGTGTCGTATTTTGAACTATCCTTGCCTAGAATTTTAGACACATCCGCCACTATTTTTGCGGAATTGTAGTAAAATACCGATGCTATAAAGTCCTCGTTTGACGAGCCACGGTAGCTTCCTGCAGGAGCGTCAAGACCAAGCCAATCTCCAAACTGACCGCATCCGTACCACAAATATTTTTTCTTGGTTACGCTTGCGATATAGCCAAGATATCTTACCATCGTCTTATATTGATTTTTCAAAAGCTCTACGCTTCCGTACATTTTGTACATTTGATACGGAATTATAGTTGCGCTATCTCCCCAAACCGCGCCCGACTCCTCGCTCGTAGACCAATCCCAACACACCGTTTGAGGAATTATGTTAGGGATATTACCTCTTTTGCCCTGGTCAAGCCTTAAATCGGTCAACCATTTTTCGAAAAATCTCTCAACATCATAGTTATATGATGCCGCCTTGCAAAAGACGGTTGCATCACCTGTCCAGCCCTGTCTTTCATCTCTTTGAGGGCAGTCGGTAGGAACGTCGAGGAAGTTTCCTCTTTGTCCCCAAATCACATTGGAAAAGAGCTTGTTAAGAAGCGCGCTTGAGCTATTTAGATAGCCTGTTCTCTTCATGTCCGAGTGAACGACTATCGCGCTTATCATATCCCTTGCAATCTCACACGGAAAGCTATCCACGCGCATATATCTAAAGCCCCAAAATGCCAAAATCGGCTTATACGTGTTTATTCCGTCGTGGCAAATGTACTCAAAGTGTGCCTTGGCATCACGGTAATTCTCGTTATAAAAATTTCCGTCCTTGTCAAGCTCCTCACACACAGTAAAGGCAACCCTGTCGCCCTTTTTAGCGTTAAGCGTAAACTCAAAATATCCCGTCAAATTTTGTCCGAAGTCAATAAGAGTGTCGCCGTTTGGCGCTTTTATTATGTCAAGAGGGGATAATCTTTGCTGTTCCTTTACATAAACGCCCTGTTGCTTTACGATTATTTTCTTATCGTGATCAAGCACCTGTGCTCTAACAGGCTCGTCGCTAAAATTACTGTCGTATATTTCGCCATCATAAAGCTCGGCAAAGCGCAGCTTATCCTTACAGGATAGCCACGTGTCATCGCTCACAAGAGTTTCCTTTGTTTTGTCCGAGTAAAGAATATCAATCTGACAAATAAGCGCCTTTGGCACGTCGTTTGCAACAACGAAGTTGATTTTTCCGTTATACCAGCCGTCGCCAACAACTATTTCGAGTTTGTTATTACTGCTTAAAAGCTCGGTAACGTCATACTCCTGATATTGCACTCTTTTGCGCGACGTAAAGCCGGGAGCTAATATAAAATCCCCCACCCTGTGTCCGTTTAACAAAGGATAATAGCAACCAAGAGAGGTTACGCAAAGTGTCGCTTTTTTCACCCTTCCCTTTAGGCTAAACTCCTTGATATGACGAACGCACTCGTACAAAATATTACTTGGATGGATTATCCAGCTTGCTCTTTCAAACATTTCTTTTTCCTCGCGCTTTATTACTTTATAAAAATTATACCATTTCTTCGAAGGAAAATCAATACGATATCAAAAAACCATACGGCGTACCGTATGGTTTTTATTCTTATTCTACTGCTGACTCGGGAACTATGATTTTAAACACAGTGCTTGCAACCTCGTCAGTTGTGAGCATAATTTCCTTATTACTGCTTGTAGTGTGTCCTACTTGAGAAATATTGAAGCCTCTTTCGCTATACGAGCCCCACCAATCCTCGTCAATTACGATTCTTAGAGTAGTTACGTTGTCAGGTCTTTTTGTAGCGTAATTCCAGCCCTCTGGACGGTATTGCCAGCCTGAGGCTATTTCTATAATCGAACCAACGGGAAGCTCCTCGCGTGTGAACTTCTTTGTCGCCATAAAGCCACCGTACCAAGAGTCAGTACCGCTATTAAGATTGCCGTTTGTGGATGAGTTATAGAAGCTAGAGCCCACAAGTCCCATTTGCTCTGCCGTTAGCTCAATAAATCCGTCAGGAATATCTCCAACGTTATCGGAATCGTTAACGCCTGCTCCGCCCTGTTTTATCGGATACGAGGATTTTGTAACCTCATACGGAGTATCTATTGCGTTATTTACGCTTTCGATAATCGCCTTAAGCTCGTATGCATCAACGTCATCGGGAGTTGTTTTGGAGTTGTCAATTGAAAGACCTGTGAGCGCCTTTACAAACGTCATTGACGCAATGTATCTTCCAATTCCGTAGGACAAATGATATCCGTCGCGTGTCATCTCGCCTATAACCGACGTTCTTGCGTTTTGAATCGACGTGCCCGACGGTATTACGATTGAGATGTCCTCGTTTGTTAAAATCTTTGTGTTTACAGCGCTTGTTATTGCGTTGTACATTGTCATTTGATTTTTATTGTATTTTGAAAAGTCTGCGTGTCCTGAGCCTACCTTATATGCCCAAGTCATATGCCAAGCAAGAGTTGCATCGGGGCAAAGTGGCTTAACTATTTCGATAAGCTCTGTAAGGCTAGCGTACGAGTCCGCAACTCCACTGTATCCACTTACCTGTTGGAAGGTGATAAAGTCCCAATTTTCGCTCATAACGGCGGTTCTAATCGACGTTCCGCCCTTGGTTGACCAAGTGCCGTTTGAGTTAGTACGAAAATCGTATGCACCCTTGTTTGTCTTCGCGTTTAATAGATGTGTGTCGAGTGAGCATCCACCGATAAACATATTACCGAGCTTAATGCTTTCAACGCCTGCATCCTTGGCTACCTGATAAACGTACTCCATAGCATCGTCCGAGAAGCTATTGCCGATTGCCAAAATTTTAAGCACTCCGTCCTCGTTCCATTTTTGATCAAAAGCGGAGTCCTCGGATTCGGATTCATCCTCACTTGATGAGCTTTCCTCGCTTGATGAGCTTTCCTCACTTGATGAGCTCTCTTCGCTTGACGAGCTACTGCTTTCACTTGATGAGCTTTCGCTTGACGAGCTATCATCAGGATCGTCGCAAGCAACGAAAAGATTTGCAAGCAAGCATAAAATCAACAAAAAAATAGTTAGTTTCTTTCTCATATTGTTCTCCTTTAGTCATATACAAGCATTATACCATTTTGCAAGTGCATTTGTCAACAGGAGAAGGAAAATGCAAAAAACGGCGAGCAATGCTCACCGTTTTCGCTTATTTATTAGATAAATCTTTTTCTGAATACGAACCAGTAGAGTGCGAATCCGCCACCGCCGAGAACTGCAACAGCGCCTGCTACAATTCCTGCGATTGCTCCGCCGGACATACCCTCATCAGGAGGTGTGAGCTTTTCGCCCTCAGTTGTAGCGCAAACGCTACAGGTCTTTGGTGCTTCAAGTGTTGCCTCAAGCCATGTATGGCCAAGTGCAGGAATAACCTCTTGCTCAACTGTTGCCTTTGCACATCTTGAGCACTTCTCGCCCTTTGTCAAGCCTGTTTGTGTACATGTTGGAGCAACTGCCTCACCTGTTGTGATAATGTCGTGGCCAAGTACAGGAACGATAGTTTGTGTTACTGTCATATCGTCGCATCTTGAGCAATACTTGCCCTCTGTCAAGCCTGTATTGATACAGGTTGGAGCAACTGCTGCCTTGGTCTTCATATCGTGGCCAAGTGCTGGAACGGTAGCTTGAAGAACTGTCTCTGCATCACATCTTGAGCAATGCTTGCCCTCTGCCAAGCCTGTTTGTGTACAGGTTGAAGGAACTGCTGCGTCAATTATGATGTCGTGTCCGAGCTCGTCAACTGTTTGCTGTGTTGTTGCATATGTACAGCCGTCTCTTGTGCAATGCTCTGCACTAGTCAAGCCTGTTTCGGTACAGGTTGGAGCAACTGCAGCTTCATCCAATACAATAGCATGTCCAAGTACAGGATATACGTCTACCCATTCCTCGCCTGTGCAAGAGCCGTATTTACAATTGTATGACATACCGCCCTCAGTTGTACAAGTAGCAAGAGTTTCTTCTGTTAACCATACGTGCGCATTTGGATCACGTGCAATGAATTCTTCCTTTGAAGCACCACAGCCACAGTACAAGAATGCTGTACCTTGAACTGTACAGTCAGAAGGAATTCTCTGCTCTACATTTTCAACATAGCTATGTACATAGCCAAGCACCTTGGTACACTTTGTACATTCAGCTCTTACTGTGCAAGAGCCACCTGTGCTTTCGTGGTCGCACTCTGTAAAGGTGTTGCCCTCAACTGTATAACCAACAAGGTTAAATGTAGATATCGAAGCAGAGGTTTCACTCATAGAGAACACGTCTCCGCCGTTTGTATTTATAAAGTTTGTGTATTTATCAGCCTTAAGAATTACGCTTCCGGACAAGATTGCAAACGCATTATTTGCGCCCATAATCTCGTTTTCGCCAACGAGTGTAACGGTGATACCGCTACCGCTTACAGCAATTCCGCTTTGTGAACCTGAAATAACGCTATCCTTGATAGTACCAAGAGGGAATCTAAGATCGATACCGTACTTCATTGAGTCAATCTCAACATTTTCGATAAGATCAATACAGGAGCTTGTTGAGTTTGCAACTTGATAAGTTTCAATACCATAGTTACCAGTACCGCTCATCTTAACGTTTTTAATTACGTTAATGTGTCCTCCTCCAACACCTGCTGGATAATTGGAGTTTGTTCCGTTTCTTAATGAGATACCACCCGTATCTTTGTTAGATGACTCAACGATGATCACAAGATCCTCAAGTCTATCTACATTATAAGCCTTAAATACGCTCGTGTTGCCGGTGTGCTTAATGGTACCGTTAATCATAGATGCCCCGCCACCAAGCGTGATTCCAGAATTCGGCGATGTTGTTGTAAGAGTGTTGCCACCCAAATTGATTACAACAGGCTTAGCAATAGCATTAAAGCTTGAAGCCTTGCCATCAGTGTTCAACTGTTGAACAGTTGTATTTCCGGTCATGTAGAGAACGTCATAATCACTTGCCGCATTATAAGCTGTCTTAAAGCTATTATGATCTCCACTGAACTCATATCTTTTGATCACTCTTGTCTCAGAAGAATTACACTTTGAACAAACGAGAGTTACCGAGCCGTGCACAGTAGTTGACTGTGGCTCAATTCTATTAGTTTGAATATAAGTATGCTCGGTGCATTCAACAAATTCACCATCTTCGTTTTGAATAAATCCAGCAATTTCAGCTGTGAAGTTATTAGCATTAGTAACATTCACTGTAATTTTGCTACCAGCACTTGTAAGTGTTGTAAATCCATCTGTTGAAATGTTCATTGTTCCGTTATTTCCGCTATCATCAACAAGAATCGCCTGTGTACCACCGGTAACGTCGCAATCTTGAAGTGTAACAGACGGATTATTTCCGGCGTTTCTAACATGAAGCTTAATACCAGACTCTGTGCCTGAAATTGTGCAATTCTTAACTGTTCCAACAGGAGCATAAATCCACATACCTGAACCTGTTGCTGTAATTGTTACATTTTCGATATTGTCAATAACAGAGCTATTAGCACCAGCGGCACCCACCTCGATACCGTTTGTAAGACCAACACCTTTGATTTCCACATCTTTTATAGTGTTAACATGGTTTGTCGCACCGTTTTGAATAACAATACCGCCGATTGTAGCGCCTGATGTTGCTGTACACTCAATAACAATGTCCTCAATTCTATCAGCGTTATTAACCTTGATAGCACATACTCCGCCTTTATGTTCAAGAGTGCCATTTATAAACGAGCAACCATCATTGCTCAAGCGAAGACCTGTGTGAGAAAACGATGTTGTAAGTTTGTTGCCACCCAAATCGAGTGTGATCGCCTTTGTAATGGTATAATATGAGGTTCCCCAATCAATATCGGCAGTAAACTTGATTGTGTCGCCATCTACTGCGCTATTATGTGCAGTTTCAAATTCAGCTTTAGTGCCGACCTGATATTCTTGTGCAAAAATTGAGATTGACATAACGAGTGCCAACGCGATTATTGCAATAAGAATACCGAAAATTTTCTTTGCGTTTTTCATTTCTTTCTCCTTCGAAAAAATTAATTTGTGTAATTCTCAAAATGATGTGCACATACGCGCTATAAATGTCTCAACATTCGAAGACTACTAGCACATTTTATCATATTCACATATCACTTTCAAGACTTTTTGTTTAATTTAAATAAAATGTTACATATTATTCAAATATAACGGCTTTTCAAACACAAAAGCCCGTACGAAAACCGTACGGACTTTGGAATTATTTAGATAAGCATAAAGCTTGCGAAGGGTTTACAGTCGGAGTCCTTGCCGATGAAGACTTGGAATTCGCCCTTTTCGGCAACGAATTTGAGGTCGCGATTCCAATATTTAAGCATTTCCTCGGTGATTTCAAAGGAAACTGTCTTTTCCTCGCCAACGTCAAGTGTTATCTTTTCAAAGCCCTTCAGCTCCTTAACAGGACGGACACAGGAGCCCTTTACATCTCTTATGTAAAGCTGTACCGCTTCCTTTGCCTTATACTTGCCTGTGTTTTTGACCTTAACGCTTGCAACAAGAATGTCACCTCTGTTCATTGTGTTGCTGCTCAGAGTAAAGTCGCTATACTCAAAGCTTGTGTAGGACAAGCCATAGCCGAATGGGTAAAGAGGACTGTTTGGCATATCCATATAGCAGGATGTGAAGCGAACAAACTTTTCGTCATCCTCCTCTGCCTTTGGTCTGCCTGTGGTGTAGTGGTTATAATAAATCGGACACTGACCAAGAGCGCGTGGGAATGTCATTGTGATTTTACCTGATGGAACAGAGTCACCAAAGAGCAGACTTGCACAAGCATTGCCACCCTCTGTACCAGGCATCCACATATTGAGAATTGCAGGGGCGGTCTTGTCAAGACGGCTGATCGCTAAGGGTCTGCCTGTAAAGAGAGCCACTGCCACGTTTTTGTTAACCTCTAAAATTCTATCAAGAAGCTTGTACTGTACCTCGGGCAAATCAATGCTTGTACGGCAATTGCCCTCGCCTGAATATTCCTGCTCCTCGCCTAAGCAAAGAACAACGCACTCGCTTGATTTTGCAAGCTGGCAAGCCTCGTCAAACAAGGATTCATCAGTTGCATCAAAATCAATAGCGCAGCCCTTTGCGAACTTAACCTTGTCACCCAAAAGGTTCTTCAAGCCATCATATACGCTAACGGTTTCCTCTATTTTTCCGCCACAGTGCCAGCTACCGTGGATAGCGCCTGTTGCTCCCAATGGGCCAATCACCGCCACACTGCCTGCTTCCTTGCTAAATGGCAACACGCCCTCATTCTTTAAGTGAACTGCACTTTCGATAGCGCCCTTGCGTGCAAGCGCACGGTGCTCAGCACAGAGCTGAACCTTCTTTGCTTCCTCACCGTTTACACTACGATATGGGGTATCCAAAC
>JAZKZO010000068.1:0-56389 GCA_045612665.1 Eubacteriales bacterium | reverse complement strand
GTTCGATTTTCATCTCACTTGCTCCGCCAAAAAACGACAGGTTTTTACCTGTCGTTTTTTTGTTACTTTTGAACCTCGATGATATTATGTATATCGATGCGAGGGATTTTGGTAGTTGCTTTGCCGTTTTCGTATTTGAAGTCAAGAGAAATACCCTCGGGCTGTAAAACGAGTGCGCTAGGCTTTTTGTCAAGCATAATTGAAAGCTCTATATCCAAAACAGGTGGAATATAGTCGTCGGTTGCGCACGATGCGTTTGCGTGAGCTCCGCCTGCGTTTATTAGCTGAACCATCAATTTTCCGTCCTTGTCAAGCGCAACGATTTCAAGGCGACCGATTGCGCCTTCGATTTTAACAATCGGCTCATAAATTCCGTCAAGAACGCTCTTCATTATTTCTCTGTGCATATACTGAGTGCCAAAGAGATACTGTGAGCCTATATCGAAGCCAAGCGCGGTAACAGTTCCCTTGCCGTATTTCATACGCGAGGAAATCGCTGCGCCATCGCATCTTTCATTTTCTAGGAAAATCGCCTTGCTCTCTGCATCACTTGCGACAATCTCGCAAGGAGAAAAGAGTGTGCCGTAGGACGCCCTATCCATTGTAAAGAAATATGGCTTGTATTCCTGTGTAAAGGTGTCCGCGTGTCCGTTTTCGGTGCTTTGAGGTGCGGTATTTTTGAATTCCGCCCACGCGCGAGCCTCGAATGGCGCTCCGCTCCTAGCAAAGAGTGCGCAGGTATTCTTGCCGATAAGCACTAGGTTGCCACCTTTTTCGGCATATTCAAGAAGCGATTTTACGGTTTTTTCCTCAAGAGAATCGTATGTTTCGGGAACGACTATCATCTTGTACTCGTCTCTTTCGTGCTCCAAGGTATGCTCGCAAACGATTTCGAGGGACTCGCCTATATCGCAAAGAAGCGCTGTTGCTCCCATAACCTTTTCATAGCCGGTACGCGAATAAAGTCCCTTAGCCTCTCTTGCCCTGTCATAGGTCGAAAGCAAAAGTGCGCTTTGATGAATAGGTGTGCCACGGAAGCAGTAAGGCTTTCTTGCCAAAATGAACTCGGATACATCCTTTAATGCTCTTAAATCCGACATCTTTGGAGAACCGTCTCTAAACTGTGGAATATAGTCCTGATATGCTCCACCGAGCGAAATTACAGCCGATGCCTCTTGCATAATTTGTCTTGGATGCTTGGTTACATATGCGAGCTTGCCCCAAAGAGAGCGTCTGAAATTCCACGACATTAAATCCCAAGCATAGCCTCTTTGCTGTGCAAGGGCACGACCTGCGTATCTTGCCGAATTAAAGGAGTCGTTCGGATTTAAATCTCCCGACAAGAAATCGACGTTTGCGCACACCTTCTCGGGCATATGGTCGCTAAACGCCCAGTTTGAGCAAACCTGAAAATCAGGATATTTTTCGTGAATTGCATCGGTATAACGGCGCACGTATCTTCTGAAAAGCTCACGGTTATATTCTCTGAACTCGTGATAATATTCGCCGTTTGGATCGGTAGGAAGCCTGCCACCGAGGTCTATTCCAAGCTCTTTTTCAAATGCCTTTATAGTTTCCGGGGAGAAATCGGACATTGCCATCCAGCAATCACCGTCCACCCATACGCCGTCAACGCCGTATTCAGCCATCTCGATTAGCTGAGGGATTAAAAGCTTGTCAACGTATTTGCCGTTCGGTCTTGTCGCCTCTGCGTGTCTTGAGCCGTCGGGAGTCATAATCGCATCCTCGGGATTCTCAACGGCATATTTTCTGTCGTAAACGCCCGAATAGTGCATATAAAGCGCTACTCCCTGCTCCGCAGTTACCTTTCTCCAAAGAGCGAGAGTGTCCTTTTTAAAATCGGGAACTGCGTTTCCAAGCTTGGACGGAAACGAGGTCCAGCCAGGATGCCCCTTTGAGTCGATTTGAATAAAATCAGGCTTTAAGAGTGTGCAAATTTCCCTTATATCCTCTTCGCAAAGGTTTTCGCCCTGTCCTAGGTCCTTTGGATTTGCGTGAAAATCAAAATGCAAGCCCCAAAAGCTGTCTTTTCTTTTTTTCATAGTGTTCTCCTAAGCTCTATATATTTGTCAATTTAATTTTATCACACACGCGCGCTTTTTTCAATAAAAGACAGTTGAATTTTTTCCTCTTTCGTGATAAAATTACATAAAGGACTTTTTTGGGGGTATTCTTATGCTTATAAAAAACTGGAAAATGGATTTTGGCACACACGCTTCTCTTGACTGTGTCGCGCCCTGTGATATGTACGGAGTCTTGCTTTCGCACGACCTCATTAAGGATCCGTATTACGGATTAAACGAACAGGAGCTTACCGACCTTTCAAGGCAGGATTGCGCTTTTTATAGCGAATTTGAGCTTGATAAGGATACGCTCTCGCGCGAACATATTGAGCTTCTTTTCCATGGTCTTGACACCATTTGCGATATTTATTTTAATGGCATATTGCTTGACAGCGTTCAAAATATGCACCGTCTTTACGAGTACGATATAAAGGCGATTGCTAAGGCGAAAAACGAGATACGTCTTGAATTTAAATCGCCTATAGAATATTTTGAGAAGATGGAAAAGGAGCATCACCTGTACACGAATTGGGACACCGTACAGGGCGCGGCTCATCTAAGAAAGGCACTTTATATGTCCGGCTGGGACTGGGCACCTAAGCTTCCTAATATGGGCATCTTCCGCGATGTTGAAATTCGCGCGTACGACACCGATATTCTCGGTGATATAATGATAACTCAGCGCCACGAAAACGGACAGGTATTCGTTGAAATTTCCGCATCTAGCAAGCATTTAGCTAAGGGAGTGTCGATAATTTGTGAGCTTGACTCGCAAAAGGCGGTCCTCAAGGACGGCAAGGCTACAATAAAAATCGAAAATCCAAGGCTTTGGTGGCCAAACGGCTTTGGTGAGCAAAATCTTTACGATTTGCACTTCTCACTTTTAAATGGCGACTGTGTGCTTGACACTCGCACTATGACGATAGGTCTTCGCACGCTTGAGCTAAGCCGTGAGGACGATGAGCACGGACAGGAATTTTGCATCAAGGTAAACGGCATTAAGATTTTTGCTATGGGTGCAAATTTTGTGCCGATTGAATCCATTCCGTCGCACGAAACGAACGAGCGTCTTGAAAGACTAATTCAAGATTGCATTTTTGCTAACTTCAACTGTATTCGCGTTTGGGGCGGTGCTTACTATCCACGCGATTATTTCTATGAGCTTTGCGACAAATACGGTCTTATCGTATGGCAGGACTTTATGGTTGCCTGCTGTAATGTGTGGATGCGTCCCGAGTTTGAAAAGGAATTTAGAGAAGAGGCAATCTACAATGTAAAAAGAATCAGACACCACGCATCTCTTGGAATTCTTTGCGGTAATAACGAAATGGAAGAGGCTATTTGCGGTTGGCCCTGTGCCGACGGTAACGATCCTCTTGTGCGCAGTGATTATTTAAAGCTATACGAGGATATACTCCCGTCAATTTGCGCCGAGCACGCACCGTTTATTTCATACACTCCGTCTAGCCCAACCTCGGGCGGTAATTTTGACTCGCCTCAGGACTACACACGCGGAGACGTCCATTTTTGGCACGTTTGGAACGGAAACTGTGGCTTTGACGAATATAGAAAGCACAAATTCCGTTTTTGCTCCGAATACGGCTTTGAGAGCCTGCCCTGTATGAAAACCGTCGAGGCATTTTGCCCAAGCGACGAGCAAAACGTGCTTTCATACACAATGGAATGGCACCAAAAGCATTGGCACGGCAACGTAAAGCTTGTAAATTACCTTGCCGACCGATATCAGCTTCCCAAGGATTTAAGAGCCACCGTTTATGCGACACAGCTAAATCAGGCGTGCGCTATCAAATACGGAGTTGAGCATTTCAGAAGATGCCGTGGCTACACAATGGGCTCAATTTATTGGCAGTTAAACGACTGTTGGCCCGTTGCATCGTGGTCAAGCATTGACTACTACGGCAGATACAAGGCGCTTCACTATTACGCAAAGCGCTTCTACTCTAAAATCGCACTCGGACTCTTTAACGAGGGCGACACCGTTACAGTAAATGTAGCAAGCGAGTCGACCGAGTCGTTTGAGGGATATATAAAATACAGTGTAAGACGAAACGACCTTAGCATAATTTCCGAGGGTGAAAAGCACTTTACGCTCTCACCACTTTCCTCTCTTGACGTGGAGAGTGTGCCGAATTTTGAATTTAACGGACACAGGGATGCGTATTTTTATGCTGAGCTTTACGACAAGGACGGAAATCTTATCGCAAAGAATACCGAGCTTGGCGCAGAGCCGAAGCACTTCAAGCTCTTAAAGCCTTCTATCAAGGTTGAAATCGAAAATGTTGAGGGTGGCGCGCTTATCACTCTTGAAAGCGACGTGCTTGCAAAGGACGTTGAAATTTCGCTAAAAAATCACGACATTGTCCTAAGCGACAACTACTTTGATTTAGCAAGCGAAGCACCGTACACCGTTTTTGCAAAAACAACGCTTGACAAAAACGAGCTTGAAGGGGAGATTTCCGTATTCTCCGTTTACGATATTTCAAAATAAGAATAAAAGCTCTTTTAGCTTACAATACTTATAAAAAATCTCATGGAGCTTCAAATTAAATGAACAAGGTTAAAAAAATCTTTGTGGATTTGCTTCACTCGCCACGGCTTCCGCTTTACATTGTGGCACTTCTTATTGCGCTGACGCACATTTTTATGTTCCGTCTTTTCGCAGACGATATTTGGTTCTACAACGTTTTAGAGGGCAAGGAAGATATGATGGGCGCTTGGAGTGAATTCCTTGAGTCGAGATACAACAATTGGTCGTCAAGAACGGCTATCGAGGGTGCGCTTATTTTGCTTGTAAGAGCACCGCTTGTATGGAAAATCATCGACTCTGTGGCGGTTATTTATATCATTTTCGAGCTTTCAAGGCTAACTAATCCCGAAAATGACCTGTCAAAAAACATAATTATCGCGCTTCTTGTCCCAGCATATCCCGTATGGGTGCTTTTCGAGGTCGGCTTTGTCGCAACCTCAATAAACTATATAATCCCGTTTGCGTGCCTTATGCCGACGCTCTCGATTATATTCCGTCGCGCACAAAATAGAAAAATCCCACTTTTCGAATATTTTCTTGCAATTCCATTCCTATTCTTTGCCTGCTTTAGCGAGATAATTTGCGCCATTTTGCTTGTGGTAAGCCTCGGTGCTATCGCGCTTTATCTTATCGAAAAAAGGAAAATTCCGTGCTTTGAGCTTTTGGCTTTGGCATTTTGTATTGCCTTGCTGGCTTATCACCTAAGCTGTCCCGGAAACGATTTCCGATATGAGCAAGAAACGGGCAATTGGCTTCCTGCGCACGCATCGCTTAATATAATCGAAAAGGCAATTCTCGGCTTTAACGCGATGACGAAAACGATGTTCTTTTACGAAAAGAATTTGCTCGTTTGCTTTTTCTGCGTTGCAATTTCAGTTGCAACCTTCTTAAAGACTAGTAAGTGGTATTTTAAGGCTATATCTATGCTTGGCACGGTGTTCTCAATTTTCTTCGGACTCCTTTCGCCGATTTTTGCAAAAATTCCGTTTATCGGTCGCGCCATTGATGCTATGACGGAAGCACTTCACTCCCCCTCGCTAACTCCGGGCTCCTTTGGAATGGTGATTTTGTCCCTTGTGCTTCTTGCATCTATACTTGCTTGTCTATATATCATAATAGAGCAAAAAAGAACCTATTTTCTACTTTTGTTCACGCTTGCAACGGGAGCAATATCGAAAATCGCGCTCGGTCTTTCGCCTACCGTTTGGACAGGCTCGGGCAGGGCGACAACCTATCTCTATATTGCAATCATCATTGCAACGGGAGCGGTTATTTATCAAATATACTTGAAGCTATATGACGAAATAAAAAAGGCTTGACAGTCAAGCCTTTTTCTTTTTTATTTTTCAATGTAAAGAATACTGTTGCGCTTTAGGCGAAGGCTAATTGTGTTGCCCTCTACTGTGTAGGCAAGGCACTCCTGCATTGTAAAGTCCTCGTCTGTAATATAAACCCTTACACCGTCAAGAGATGCGCCATCGACACAGATTGACACCTTTTTAATTCCGTCATTGTCGTTTTCGCTATAATAGGTTACCATAGCACCGAGCTTGTCGCCATTCTTTGCGCCTATCGCGTAAACGCACTCGTCGTCGGTTGTAGCCTCGGCTTGGTTTTCAAGCGCATAAAGCTTCGACCACATATAGAATGGATAGTAGCCCTTAAGTGGCGCGTAGGTGTACATATCGAAAAGTCCGTTAAACGCAGTCGGTCTTGCATCGTAGTACATAAGCATATCAACAGGCTTATTTTGGCAAGCGCTCATACAAGCCGAGGTAAATGCCGAGCCCTTCATACCGATAATTTGCTTAATTGAATATACGAACTCGTCAGTCCAGGAGCGAACGTAGTTCCACTCGTTAAGAATGCTTTCGGTTTTGAAATAGCCGTACTCGTCAAGGAGCGCTCTTATTCTGTCCGCCTTGATTGCAACGTCGCTTGGCTGTGTCCAATACCAGTGCCACGAGAAAAAGTCGAGGGGAGTGTCCGTGCCCTTAAGTCTTTCGAAGAAGCGCTTCATCCAAGCCTCGTCGCCTGCCGATGCAGGACCACCGATTTTAAGGTGTGGGAAGCGTGCCTTTAAGTGCTTTGCGCTGATTTTAAACATCTCGGCAAATTGAGCCTCAGTTCCGCTCCAGCATCTCTTATTCGTGCTATCGTCGGGGTCAAGGTCAGGCTCGTTCCAAATTTCCCAATATTCCATATTGTAATGGAAGCCGTCAGCCCAGCCCTCGGTATAGTGCGCGATAATGTGCTCGCAAATTTGTGCCCACTTTTTAAAATCCTTCGGCATTATCGTTCCGTATTTCTTAATTCCGTGCTCGATTTTTGAGCCAAGACGGAAAAACGGCTCAGTACCGTGGTCGATAATTTGCTTCATATAAAGGTCGGTAAACGGAAAATCGTAGCTTGCAGGATCGTTTACGTCAGCATCGAAATTTGGGAAAATCGCGTGAACGTCAACCGTATGCTCTCCACCGTAGCCCGAATAAAACGCAGCATCGTGTGTTCTTGCATAAGGAATTTTCGCAGCCCTGTAGTATTCCTGATTTCCTCTTGTTTGGTCCTTGCCTGCAACGACAGGACCGTTGTTTACGGCATGCATTACCTTGATTTTGCCGTTAATTTTTGAAAAGTCTATTTTAACTGTGCTCATAAATGCTCTCCTTGTTGTTTGTTAATTTCATTTTAATACATATGTTAAAAATTGTCAACTCGTTTGTTGACATTTTTCCTATTATATTGTAAACTAAATATACACATTATAAGAAAGGGCGAGAAAATGGAAAACAAAATTAAAATGGCGCGTCCCAAAAGGAAGGCGATTTTTATTAGTGTAATTTGCACCGTGGTCGGAATTCCTCTTATTTTAATCCCGATTATCACAATTATCGTTTACGAGTCGATTTTCGGTGCAAGATACGAAACCGCGCCCTATCTAGAATTCAAGGTCGAGGATTTCGAGGGACTGCGTGTTGAAAGAAGCGATTTTTACGAGGAAAACGGCACACAAATAGCAGGCTACAAATACTCTCGCGAGGGTGAGGCGAGGGGCGTTGTTATCGTTGCACACGGTCTTGGCGGTGGCGGACACAACGCATATATGCCGTTTATTGATTATTTTACGAAAAACGGATACTACGCTTTCACCTACGACGCACACGGAAACGACAATAGCGAGGGCGATAGCGTTGAGGGCTTGCCACAGGGAGTTATCGACCTTGACCTTGCAATCGAGCACGCACAAAAGGAATACGATGGCTTGCCGATTATGCTTTTTGGGCATAGCTGGGGCGCTTATTCGGTTGGAAGCGTGCTATCTCTTCATCCCGAGGTTAAGGGAGCTGTGATGATTGCCGGCTTTAACGAAAGCGAGGATATGCTCCTTTGCCACTCAAAAAGATACGTTGGAGCTCTTACCGACGTGCTTTTCCCTTACGTTGAGCTTTACGAGAGAATGAAATTCGGCACGGAGCTTTCCTCTCTTAGCGCCCTTGACGGAATGAAAAGCACCGATGCGCAAATTATGATTGTGCATAGTGGCGACGATACAACTGTGCCAATCGAGTACGGCTATAATAAATTTTACGAGGAGTTCAAGGGCGATGCGCGCTTTGAATTCGTTCTTTACGAGGATAAGGGGCACTCGCTTCTTCTCTATTCCGATACGGCAAACGAATATCGCGAGGCGATAAACGACTCATACGCAAGCTATCTTGATAAAAACTGCATAAAGCCAAGCGAAAGCGTAAAAAACGACTTTATGGAAGCCAACCTAGACAAGAAAAAATGCTTTGCCCCTAATGAAGCACTTGCCTCTCAAATACTCGAAACCTACAACAAGGCTTGCAAATAAAAAGGAACGGATTTTCCGTTCCTTTTCTTATTTTTCCTCGACCTGTGTCGATTTTTGCTTTTGTGATTGCTTTTTGTAAAGGCGGTTAAGGGTGTAGGTTGTGTATCTGAGTATGAACACGGGGAGCATACTGAGAACGAAGTTTACGCAGTAGATAGGAATCCAAATTGACGGTGCGCTACACCACGGAATAAAGCAAATTGCGAAGCCGAAAAGTGCGTTTTCAAGGTGGATTACCTCACCGAAATTTGCTTCCATAATGAAGCGACCGAGATACTCGGCGCTTTGCGAGGACTTAAATTCGCTTTTGTGGAAGCCTGTAAAGCCACCGAGCTCAGGCACTTTATCCTTCCAAGACTTGATTTTGATTTTATTGTAAAAATCCCTCTCGCCCTTTTTAACCTCGAACACTCTTTTTCCGTGCATAAACCACGATTTTGGGAGCGCACGGCGAATAAGAAATGCGAAAAGTCCGTCAAGCGCGATAATCGCGACAACGCCCGTTACCGTATTTATGGAATTCCACAAAAGATTTTGCCATTCAAACGGTACTGCGAAGGTGTTGCCAAGAATTATGGCTACTGTGCCAACTAAAATTGTAAGAATGTAAAAAAGCATTTTTATTTCCTTTTTTCGATGTATTTTTGAACGAGCGCGAGCCAGTCGGTCTGAATAAAGTCAACGCCCTTGTCAATGAGCCAGCCCCAGCCCTTGTCGGGGTTATCGTAAAGGGAAATATCGTCGCTGTGATATCCGTTTATAATATCCTTTTCGTTATAGATTATTGAGTTTGCCCAAATAAGAAGTCCCTTATCGTGCATTTTTGCAATATACTCGTCGCTAACGCACTCGTCGGTGTCGCTACCGAACAAAATTTCCGTGCCGATTTGGTTTATTCCCTGCGATTGTAGATAATCGGTTACGTCGTCCTTGCCTCTAACCATTGGCATAAACATAAAGTCGGGGGCGTATTTTTTAACGTTGTCAAGCGCTTCCTTGTCCGTGCCTGTCTTAACGATTACCTGCTTTTCAACTCCGCACTCGCGAATTTCTCTTGTAATTCCCTCAACGTCGGTCCAAAACTTGTCAACGTTTATGTACGCCTTGTCCTTTAAGAGCATAAGCACGTCGCGAAGGCGTGGCACACGGTAGCTTGTAGGAACGCTATCACAGTTGAGCAAGAAAAGCTCATCAACCTCGTGGCTATCAAGCTCCCAAATATACTTGCTCTTTAAGAAAACAGGCTCCATCCAAGGGTGGAATGCGTAAAAAACTCCGTCCTTTGACTTTGATACGTCTATTTCGACAACGTCCGCACCGAGGTCAAGCGCGATTTTGTATGCTGCAAGAGTGTTACAGGGCACGTTTGCGCCACACACTCCCCTATGCGCTGCCAAAAATGGCGAGCCCTTTGCTTTTCTGTTTTCAAAAATACTTTTGCTAAAATCTATCATTGTTTTTCTCCCAAATAAGCATATTCTATGCTTTAATTTTACCACAACGAGGGCTTTAAGTCAAGGCGCGCGAGATAATTACAAAACAAAAGTATTGACAAATATTTAAAAATATTATATTATTAAGATGGAAATATATCACCATAAAAGGAGATTTTATGAAAAAGAAAATTTTTCTCACACTTTTGATGATAGCACTTTGCGTATGCCTTTTTGCTATTTGCGCATCTGCTGCCGTTAAAATCGGCGACGACGAAAACGGTTACGTTTACTATGACCTTTACAAGAACGACACGTTCGAGGGTTATACAGGAACTGCTACTGTTTCCACAGCAAACAGAACAAGCACCGACACCGACAAGTCAACTCACATAGTTATTCCCGAGGTTGTTGAGTACGACTCCGACGAGGACGGTGTTCTCGAAAAATACGTGGTAACTGCTGTTGCAAGTGAAGCGTTTGGTATGAATGGTAGCTCAAGCCACCCACTTGTGTCAATTACAATTCCAAGAACCGTTAGATCAATTGGAGTTCACGCATTTAGAAAGCTCCAAAATCTCCAAACCGTTGTAATTAATGCGAGCGGATACAACCCCGTAACAGGCGAGGACCGCACTGCAGAGATAAAGTTCTCAAATGCCGAGTTTTGGACTTGTCCCGAGCTTTTGAGTGTTGATATGTCCAAATCAAACGTAACACAGGTTGGCGACAACTGCTTTACAAGCTGCTCAAAGCTACACACGGTTCTCTTTTCTTCAAATATCAAGAAAATAACCGCTCCCTTTACAGGCTGTTCATCCTTGACAACCATAAGCAGTCTTGAATCCCTAGAAACTCTTGGTGGCTTTTACGGATCTAAAATTACAGGAGATATAAAGCTATATAACATTACGTCTATGGGAACAAACGCGTTCCGTGATACTAATATCACAAGCGTTGACTTTGGTAATGCAACTATAACCTCTCTTCCCGAGCGCGCTTTCCAAAACTGCAAGTCTC
Organism: Eubacteriales bacterium; assembly: GCA_045612665.1. Taxonomy (GTDB): domain Bacteria; phylum Bacillota; class Clostridia; order Oscillospirales; family CAG-272; genus RGIG2000. The sequence continues at coordinate 45,448 of JAZKZO010000068.1, read as the reverse complement.
TTACACGCGCTGTCCTTCCTGAAGGTCTTGAGGTGGTTGGTCCTTTGGCATTCTCGGACGCATCATCTTTGTCAAACATGAACATTCCAAGAGGAATCAAAAGGCTTGAAAACAATGCGTTTTGGGGACCAATATTTGGTGGAGATATCGTTCTTGACAATCTTGAATACATGGGCGAGCACGCGTTCCGTGGAACTCGAATTAGAAGCCTTGTAATAAAAGGAACTCTTACCTCTCTTAACACCAATGCCGCATTCTACGGTTGCTCATATCTTGAATACCTCGTTTTGCCTGACTCCGTTACAACCTCTGGAGGCTATACGTTTGACGGCTGTAACAAGCTCAAATATATCGTTTGCTCCGATGCATACGTAAACGTTACAAGCAAGCCCGCTAACGCAAGCTTGATTGTAAGAGGCACTAACTACGAGGCTATGTCCGCTTGGGGCTGGCAGGCAGTTCCGTTTAGTCAGTATGACCCTACCTCGAGCGCAAAGAATAAAATCTACTACGGTGCTATCGCAACTGACGATCCAACCGTTTTGGCAGACTTTACAGGCTTTGACAAATCGTTTGGCACTTGGAACGCAACAACTAACGAAAAGACCACATACGATGCAGTCGTTGAGGTGCTTGGCTATTCAACAAAGGATAACGGCACAGGCATTGCAACAGGCTTCAACGTAAACAAGGAATCACTTGCAACCTACAAGAGCATCTTCGGTGGCGACGTTAAGTTCGGCATCGTTGTGTTTAACCCTAAGTTTATCGGCGACACCTTCTTCTCTGACGGCAAGATAAACGCAACACAGGGCGCAATTCAGGTTGAGCTTGTTGAAAATTACTCAACTCTTAGCGCATACGTTGCAGGCTTTGACCTTACAAAGGAAGCGCATCAAAATCTTGAGCTTGTATTTGCAGGCTACGCATACACCAAGGCTGACAAGAGCGACGTTGACCTTTTCCAAAAGGAATATGTAGGCACACAGGAAAATCCTGTATCATCACCTATGCAAAGCAAGGTTACAAGGGGTGGCGATATGCTCTACACAGTAAAGATACAAACCGTTACAACCCACACTCCTATTTCAACAGGCAAGGAAGGTCTTAACGAGTTCACAGCACAATAAAAAACCTACGCCACAAGTGGCTACACCTCAGCCACCACTAGCGTGGTCCCCCTTCTCCTCAAGGAGAATGCTATACAGTAAAAACAAAAGAGCAAGATTAAATCTTGCTCTTTTTCTTTATGAATTAAATATTACTGTTGCGTTTAAAATCGGTGCGTTTGAGCCGTTTGTGATTTCAACGTAAATTTCGTTCCACTCCTGCTCAGTGCCCTCAAAATAGATATATTCAAGCTCTTCCCAGCCTGTGAAGGCGTGAAGTGGGATGCTTTTTATAGTGTTTGGTAAAACGATGCTCTTAATGCTCTCGCCCGAGTGAGTACCGTCCTCAAGCCACTCGTAAATGTCGCATGCCTCAAATTTAATCCAACCGAACGAGTAGGTGTCGGCAAAGGCTTTGTCGAAAATTTGATATTCCTTGCCGTTAAAGAGTGCAGGAAGCACAAGCTCGCTCTCACCCATCGCTATATATTCCATAAGGAAGTTGTTTTCGCCCTTGCTATAAAAGACAAGTCCGTTGTCGGTAACGTAAAGGCTTGAATTGTCAACCGTATCGTTTATTTCAAGTGCCACAAGCGCGATTCCGCCAAACGACTCACTTTCCTTTTCAAGTGCAAGTGATGAAAGATTGTTTATAATACGCACTCTTGCTCCCAAGAATGCTTCCTCTCCGATTTCGGCAAGCGTTGACGGAAGAGTTATAGATACAAGCGAAGAGTCAACGAAGGCGTGTGTTTCAATTTTAACCACTCCCTCGGGCAAATCAAGCTTATAAAGGCGCGAGCACGCGTTGAAGCTCCATTCACCGATTGTCTTAATCGTGCTTGGGAAAACAACCTCTATGAGGCTCTGGCACGAGGTAAACATACCGTATGACGTAGCGGTTATTCCCTCTCCAAGCGTTGCTCTTTCAAGATGAGTTGCATAAGCTAGGCAATAATTACCAAGCTCGGCACTACCGGGGATTTCAATGCTTTTTAATTTACTGTATTCGAATGCGAAGTCGCCAAGGCGTTTAAGTCCGCTTGGCAAGGTAACGCTCTCTACCTCGGCAAAAGCAAAGGCATATGCTGCGATTTTTTCAACCGAGGCAGGCACGATAAAGCTCTTGCCCTCTCGCTTAGGTGCATATACGATAAGCTCCTTCATATCCTTTGAATAAAGGTTGCCGTCAAGGGATGTAAAATACGGGCTATCAACGTGCACAACGATTTCCTTTAGGTTATAGCATCTTTCAAAGGAAATGCTTGAGGTTCCCATATTCTGCTCGTTTTGAGTGTTGTATTTTACACTCTTTGGTAAGTACAAATATTCAAGATTTTGACACTCGTAAAAGGCGCCAACCCAAATTTGCTCAATTCCGTCCTCGATAATTATTCTCTTGACTGAATTGTTTTTAAAGAACGCTTTTACGGCAATTTCCGTTACAGAAAGACCGTTAACGGTTGACGGAACAACGATTTCCGCGCTATTTTTATAGCAAAGAGAAAGCGCATAATGGTCTTCGAATTTTGTGAACACCATTCCGTCAAGGTCGAGAATCTCGCCATTGTTAACTGATATATTCTTTGAGCAATTCTCGTTTTGGAATTTAATGTACTCGGCAACTCGCACATAGTCGTACGTGCGTCCGTCGGCAAGTGAGAAATACACACCGCACATTTCGCTTGTTCCTGTGATAATTCCACAGTTATAAACGCTATAAAGTGGCAAATTGCCGTTAGCAACCTTGTAATTTGAGTATTCCTTTTTTACAAAAACCGCCTCGGCAAACCAATAGTTATAGTAGTCGGCATTGTTCTCTTCCTTGAAGATTTCTCCTGTTTCAGACACTGAATAAATATATCCGTCCTCGTACAAAAACGGAGAAACCGTACCCGGAATTTTATACTGTGTATAGTCGATTCCGTCAAGAACTATCTCTATGCCGTTAACGCTAAACGCTACCATATAGTCGCCAAACGCCTCGGCATTCATGCACCTATATTGCTCCTTGTCGGAAGCACCGTAGGTTGGGTCGTAGAAGGCGTATTCTCCGTCACTGATTTCAACGGCGAGGGTGGCGTGCGAGGGGATATCGCCTCTGTCAATTGTCAAAAAGTCGGTTACAGTATACGGATTTGCGAAAAGAGGAGTGGTTCTTACGTAAAACGTCTTGATTTCAAGTGCGCTGAGCATATCGTACATAAGCGTTGTATAGCCTGCGCAAACCGCCCTTTTGGTTGTCAAGGTCTGATACGGATTATGCTTTGTTGCATTATCGTCATAGATAATATTCTCGACAATCCAATCGTAAACTGTATCGATTTTTTCTTTATCGATTGTACAGTCCTTGGTTAGCTCAAGGGCGAATTCTCTTATCACGGCATACTCGCCCAGATCCTTGCTGTAAGGGAAATAAATAAGCTCATCTTGACCGTTTTTCTCGTACAAGTCGACAATTTGATTTACAAGCCATAGAGCCTTAACCGATGCAAGAGATGCGTACTGTCCAGTTGACATAGAGGAAATATCGAGCGCATCGGGCTTTTCAAGCCAAGGGCGTTCAATTTTCATTTCGCCAAAAAGAACTCCGTCAAATTTCGCGCCCTCGGTTACCTCAATCTCAAAATCCTCTCCGTCACGCTTAGTAAACGGCTTATAGCCAAGCTCGGGCGCGTCACCCAAAAACTTAACCCTTTCAAGATTATCGCAATCGTTGAAGGCGGCAAGCTCGATTTTTTCAATATCAGGCGAAAGTACAATTTCGGTAAGCGATGAAAAGTCACCTGTGAAGGCATAGCCTGAAATTTTGACTATATTTTCGCCTAAGGTAACTGCCTTAAGCTCGCTTGTGGGCACAATTGTGCCCTCGATTATCATATTCGGATACTGCAAAAGGTCCTTTTCAAAAAGCTCGGCAGTAAGGGAAATCGGCTCGCTTGCCTTGATTTCCATTTTACTCTCAGCGCTATAAGTAACAGTCACGATCGGACGTGGAATTGCCTTTACGTCCTCGTGCCAACATACGGTGCAAATCGCATATTTCTCGCCAAGCTCAAAGAGTGTAGCCTCGCGTCTTATTTGGTAGTCACCAAAGACGTGTCCTTGGCTTTTAACGGTATCTCCGTGTTTAGTCTCGCCGCAGCCGGTGCAGGCGTATATTGTGTATCCGTCTCCAAAGCAGGATACCTCAACCTTCGAATGAACCACAAATACGTGCTCGTGCGGGGACTGATTATCGCTCGGTTGCTCGGATGAGCTTGACTCGGACTCGGATGAGCTTGACTCGGACGACGAGCTTGACGTATCGGTGTCGTTATCATCACAGCCTGCGCCAAAAACGCACAAAAGAACGACCGCAATAAGCGATAAAAGTCTAATAATTGTTTCTCTCATTTTATCTCCATATAAAAATTCAAGGAATTCGCCAAAGCAAATTCCTTGATTTTAAAAGTCTTCAACAATAAGAGTTTTTGGGCTAAATTAGGCTAGGCGCACCACAGTAGGCGGACGATGGCTATCTTGAGGATAGTCGAGGTCGACTACGAGGAGCAACACCGCATAATGACGCCCAAGGGCTCTTAAAATTACTCGGTTGTGTAGTTATCGAAATAGCCCTGAATATAAACGATAGGTGTTCCCTTATCGCCTGAGCCTGAGGTAAGGTCGCAAAGTGAGCCGATAAGGTCGGTAAGGCGTCTTGGAGTTGTTCCCTCAGATGCCATATTACCAACGAGGTTGCCGTCCTTCTTTACAATTTCCTTCTTGATAGCTTCCTTAAGTGCTTCGCCTGAAAGGTCAGCAAAATCGTTATCAGCGAGGTACTTGAGCTTAAGCTCGTTAGGTGTGCCCTCAAGACCTGCGGTATATGCAGGAGATACGATTGGGTCAGCAAGCTCCCAAATCTTTCCAACAGGGTCCTTAAACGCGCCGTCGCCGTAAACCATAACCTCAACGAGCTTGCCTGTCTTTTCATAAAGCTTCGCTTGGATATCCTCAACGAGCTTTTGGCAATCACGTGGGAAGAGCTTTACTTGGTTTTCTGTTGCCTTATTAGAGCCAAGAAGACCGTAATTTTCGTTATATCCGCTACCGTTAACGCTTGCGTTCAAGATTTCGTCAAGTCCGAACACTCTTTCAGCACCTGCGCTCTTAAGAATGCGCTTTGTACGGAAGCGAGAGTGAATGTCGCAACAAAGGACATTCTTTGTGTAGGAGAGGATTGCGCGTGGATTGTTAGCAAAGATAATCTCTGCCTCAGCTCCGCTCTCCTTGATAAGTGTTTCATAATATTCAACGTAGTCGATGCCTGTAAAGCGATGCTTCTCATATCCGAAAAGCTCACGGTAGGTCTTAAGGTCAAGAACGTCCTTGTAAGGATCAACTCCCTTTTCATCGAGCATATCGAGGCTGATGAGGTGGTTTCCAACCTCGTCAGATGGATAAGAAAGCATAAGAACTACCTTCTTTGCTCCCTTTGCGATACCGCGAAGGCAAATTGCGAAGCGATTACGGCTAAGGATTGGGAAAATAACTCCGATTGTTTCTCCACCAAGCTTTGTCTTAACGTCCTCAGCAATATCGTCAACTGATGCGTAGTTACCCTGCGCTCTTGCTACGATAGCCTCGGTCATTGCAACAACGTCACGGTCGCGAACCTTAAATCCGTCATCTGCAGATGCCTCAAGAACTGAATTTGTTACGATATCAACGAGGTTGTCGCCCTGACGAATGATAGGAGCGCGAAGTCCTCTTGATACTGTACCAACCATACGACTCATAAATCTTTCCTTCTTTCTTGCGCCCGTTTCTCGCGTGCGAGGGCGGGCTATATAAATTTAACATAAGTAGTATAGCAAAAAAAATACGAAATGTAAAGAAAAATTTTTGATTTTTCTAAATTTTTTATATATTTACAAATATTGAGCTATTATTTGTGCGCTTTTGCACGATTTTTTACAAATTTTTGCATATTATTGACTTTGCCTTGGAGTTGTGATAAACTTTTGTTAGATTTATCTAACACTAGGGGGCTTTTATGAGATTTGGAGTTTTCACGGATTCGCACATTTGCAATTCAGACGACCTAGGGCTTGGCAGACGTCCAAGGCTCGCAAGAGGAAGATTGATTTCTCTTATGGAAAAATTTAAGGACGAGGGTGTTGACGCCATAATTTGTCTTGGCGACTTGACCGACTGCGCTAACGGTGAGCAAAAAAGCGACGTTTTGGCGCATTTGAGCGACACTGTGTCGATAATTTCAAGTGTCGGCGTGCCGTTTTACCTCGTGCCCGGCAATCACGATTTTCTCGTTTTATCAAGAGAGGAAATTGCGAGCAAGGGCGTTTTGAATGCTCCGTTTTGCATAGGCGACGGGCACGGAAAAATAATCGCGCTTGATGCCAACTACCGTGAAAGCCTGTGCCATTTTGACAAGGTGGGCGAAAAGTGGGACGACGCGCACGTTCCGCCAAAACAGCTTGAAATGCTTGATAGGGAGCTTGAAGCGTCGAGCGTGCCCTGTGTTATCTTAATTCATGAAAATCTCGACCCCTGTGTTGATTTTTCGCATCAAGCAAGAAATGCCGAGAGTGTGCGCGAAATCATCAAAAAGCACGCGAGCAAGGTGTCGCTCGTCCTTCAAGGGCATTTTCACTACGGCGCAAGCGGAGTCTATGACGGTGTCCCCTACGAAACTCTAAAATCAATTTGCGTCTTTGACACGGATAATTACAAAATCCTAGACACGGCTAATCTTGCGTTATCCCTTAAGGATAGCGCAAAATGAATTGCAACCTATGGTCGCGTGAATTGAAAGCTTCGCTTTCGTGAATCGCCTACGGCATGAATTGTGCCTTTGGCACATCGGTTGCTATTCAACTCGTTCACAAAAATAAAAGAGCAAGAATAAAAGCTTTTCTTTTACTCTTGCTCTTTTTAGTTATTTTTTATTCAACTACTACGCTCTTTATGTCCTTAGCGCTTGTAACCTTATCCTCGAGGAATTTTCTAAGTCCCTTTGGGTCGCAAACTCCGTAAAGATTTATGTCCCATTTTCCCACAACGTCCACGCTAACGTCGCCGTATCCGAAAATTCTTCCCCAGAAGGTTTGGCTAACCGAAACGGACAAAATTGACGGGAACACTGTCTTTCTTTCATTTTTGGAAAGCACACCGCTCTTTACAATAACATATCCGTCATAAAACTCGGTTACTTGATGCTTCAAGCTAACAATTCTGCAAATCATAACGATAAGCGGAATAACAAGCCAAAAGAAAAGCACGCAAAGAGGTGTTACTCCTGCCCAAGCAGTCTTTTTTGCTACATAATTTGGTTTCATTTTTCTTCTCCTTTTAAATATACCATATTGGGATATTTTGATTATACCAAATTGGTATAATAAAGTCAAGAGAATTTGAAAAATTCGGAGGGAATTATGCGTTTAAAGGAGCTTCGTGCCAAAAAGGGCATCTCTCAACTCAAATTAGCGCTTGACCTAAATACAAATCAAAACACCATCAGCCGATACGAAACGGGAGAGCGACAGGCGGACTATGCTATGCTAATTGCAATAGCTAACTACTTTGACGTTTCTCTTGATTATCTCTTGGAAAGAACCGACAATCCAAAAATGAATAAATAAGCGTTCGATTTGCTTCGAGCGCTTTTTATTTTTTTACCCCCGTTATTTTTGACAGGATTTTTTCCTCTATCTCCGTGGAATATTTTTTAACTTCACTTTTCTCTATTTCTTCTATCGCCAACTTTATATACGGTATCAATTCTTTCCACCTTTTCTCTGTTTCCTTGTCCCAAGCCTCTGCATAAAGCCTACTATCTATTTTTTCTCCCATTTTATCCCGCTCTCCTTGTTTATGGGGATTATATCCCCTTAATATTTTTCATTATAACCCCCATAATAATAAATGTCAAGACGGAGGTTGAAATAATGATTATTTTTGATAAATTATGGGAAACGATGAAGAAAAAAGGCTTTTCCACATACAAGCTACGCGAGGAGTGCGGAATTGATAGCAAAACTGTCCGTCGCCTTAAAGCCAACGAAAATATTGAAACAAAAACCATAAACAAGCTGTGCTCCGTTTTAAACTGCAGGGTTGAGGACATTATGGAATTTATAGAAGAATAAAAAAGCGCCAAGAGGCGCTTTTTGTTTTGTTTTCTTTTATGCAAATTGCACAAACGAAGCTTTTTATTTTAGTGTATTTTAACAAAATTGTACAAAAAGGCTTGATATCTCTCTTTTTTAGTGATACAATTATTATATAGAAAAATTTAAAGCTCTTGTTCTTTTAGGTGTCAAGAGTAATTTTAGGAGGCATATTATGGCAAAATTCATTACAAACAACATTCGAAACGTTTGTCTTATTGGACACAGCGGAAGCGGTAAGACCGCTACGATAGAATCAATGCTCTGGCGTGCAGGCGCAACCGACCGTCTTGGCAGAGTTTGCGACGGAAACACGGTGTCCGACTATGATAGCGAGGAAATCAAGCGTCAAATCTCCATCGGACTTTCCGTTTGTAACCTTGTTTGGAATGACGTTAAAATAAATCTTATCGACTGCCCGGGCTTCCTTGGCTTCGCAGGTGAGGTTGCAAGTGCGCTTCGTGTTGCTGATGCGTGTCTTATAAACGTTGATGCAAAATCCGGCATGGAGGTTGGTACTGAAATTGGCTGGTACAACGCTCTTGATGCAGGACTTCCCCGTGCATTCTTTATCAACAAATGCGACGACCCCGATGCCGACTTCGACAAGGTATTCGAGCAATTAAGAGGCGAGTTCGGAAACGCGCTTTGCCCTGTATTTATTCCTATTAAGGAAGCAAACGGCGTTACAATGGCAGACCTTATGACAATGAAGTGCTTCCGTTATCTCCCTAACGGTGAGCGCCAAGAGGAGGAAATGACTCCGTCAAGACTTGCCGTTGCCGAGAAATATGAAGAAATATTTATGGAAGCTATCGCACAAACAAACGAGGAAATGCTCGAAAAGTTCTTTGAGGGCGAAAAATTCTCCGCTGAGGAATGTGCAAACGCGCTTCACGAGGGTATGATTACAGGCTCTATCGTTCCTGTATGGTGTGGCTCATCCGAAAATATGCGTGGCATCTACTCTATTCTTACCTCAATTGCTCAATCGTTCCCAAGACACACTGCAAAGGGCGCAGAAAAGGATGCTAACGGTGGCGACGTTGAAATCGAGCGCGAGGGCGAATGTCGCTTGTTCGTATTCAAGACAATCTCCGACCCGTTCGTTGGACGCTTCTCGTTCTTTAAGGTTATGAACGGTGAGCTCAAAAAGGATATGGTTCTCAAAAACGTATCAACGGGCGCCGAGGAAAAGTTCTCCAAGATTTACACAATTTGCGGTAAAAAGCAAACTGAGGTCGACTCCCTTGCCTGCGGTGATATCGGTGTTATCGCAAAGCTTTCCGGAACTAACACAAACGACACTCTCTGCGAGAAATCGCAAATGGAATATAAGAAAATCGACTTCCCTGAGGCTAATATGACAATGGCAATTAAGACCGACGGTAAGGACGAGGACAAGGTTGCAACCGCTATTGCTAAGATTCTTGACGAAGACAAGACCGTTAAGTTTGAAAACTTTGTCGAAACAGGCGAGCTCCTTATCAAGGGTATCGGCGACGTTCACCTTGACACAGTAGTTTGCAAGCTCAAAAACAGATACGGTGTTAGCATTAAGCTTCAAACACCGAAGATTGCATACCGTGAAACAATTAAAAGGACCGTTAGCGTTGAGGGCAAGCACAAAAAGCAGTCCGGTGGCGCAGGTCAGTACGGACACGTTAAAATTACGTTCTCCCCTGCCGATTGCGAGGGCTTGGCGTTTACAACAAGCGTTGTAGGCGGTGAAGTTCCAAAGGGATACTTCCCAGCGGTTGAAAAGGGACTTGAGGACGCAATGAAGGTTGGCGTGCTTCTCGGCTATCCTATGGTAGGACTTGGCGCAGACCTCACAGGCGGTTCGTATCACGACGTTGACTCAAACGAGCTTTCGTTTAAGCTCGCTGCTCGCCTAGCTTACAAGGAATTGACAGGCGCAAGCCCCGTTCTTCTTGAGCCTATCGGCACACTTAAGGTAAGCGTTCCCGAATCTATGATAGGCGACATTATGGGCGACCTTAACAAGCGCCGTGGTAGAGTTCTCGGTTGGGAGCCTGATCCAAAGCGCCCAAGCTACACAGTAGTTGTGGCAGACGTTCCAAAGGCTGAAATGGTTGACTACGTTATTGCGCTCCGTGCTATGACACAGGGTAGAGGTAACTTCACCTTCCACTTCGCAAGATACGAGGAAGTGCCATCACAGCTTGCTGCAAGAGTTCCCGCAAGAGAAATGAAGGATTAACAAAAAATCACTCTGTAACCGTCTTGGTTACAGAGTGTTTTTTATTTTACAACCGATATTTTTGTATATCCGCAATGCTTCATCAGCGAAATTATCTCAGAGGTAATCTCCTCGCCTGCAACTACAACCGAAATTGCAGGTGGGCAAAAGAAATTGCTTGATGCGCTTATTCTGCCGAGCGCGTTTTCTATATTGATTATCTCTCTTGGTGAAAGGAGTGCCTCTCTTACGGACATTTTCACGCTTGGGAGTGAAAAACCAAACACAGGTGCGCTTATTTTGTCCTTTTTGGGGATATTAAGAAGCGCTCTCTCGACTCTCAAAAGCTCGTCCTCGGTGTTCTCGGGAGTTAGCATTAGCACGAGATTTTCGAAATCGGACATTTCACAAAAAATCCCGTCGCGCTCCAAGGTCAAGGCAAGCTCCCTACCCGTATATCCGTATTCGTTTGCATCTATTACGATTTTAAGAGGCTCGCTTCCCTTTAAGGTGTAGCCGTTATTTGCAAGGCGTTCCTTTAAGCTATCAAGCCTTGCTACAAATGCGCCAAGTCGCGCCCTATAATCGCCCGAAAGATACTCGTTTGTCTTATCAAGTGATGCTAAAATTAAATACGAGGGGCTAGTAGATGCAAAAAGTGCCATCGCATCTCTTACATTTTCCTGCGCTTCTATCGGTGCTTTTTTCGAAATATGAAGATACGCACCACCCGTCAAGGTTGGCAAGGTTTTATGCGCGCTATCACAGCACATATGTGCGCCAAGGGCTATCGGGTGAGAGTCCTTTTCAAGGAATTTTAAATACGCACCGTGCGCGTTATCAACCAAAAGAAGCACTCCGTGCCCTTCGCAAACCCTTGCAAGCGATGCTATATCGCAAGCACCACCAAGGTAATCGGGACTTGTTACGTACACGCAAATAGGCTTTTCCTTTGCCCTAGAAAGGCGCGCGTCAAGCTCCTCTGCCGTGATTTGGCATCTCATATAATCGCCACAAATCCACTCAACGTCAAGGTCGAGCAACGCAAGCACGCTAACAAACGAGGAGTGCGCGTTTCTTGTCGCCAAAACGTAGCCGTCGCCCTTTAAGAGTCTTGCAAGATAAAGCATCGCTCTTACGCACAGCGACGAGCCCTCACACGAGTAAACGCTCAGGGCTGTGTCGAAAATCGAGGTTAAATTGTCCTCGCTTTCCTTTATGATTCCATCAGCCAAGAACAGTGCATCTGCGCCCGAAATCTCGGTAATGTCGTATTTTTCAAAGCCAAGCGGGCCCTTGCCCTTATGCCCCGGCATATGGACTCTTGTGCTATTGCCCTGCGCATAGGCGCTTACAAAATCAAAAATAGGTGTTTTCATCTTATTCGCTTAATGCCTTATCAATGGCGAGCATAATGGCACATTCCATTCTCTTTCTGAAAAGACGGCATCCGTATTCGTAAATTCCCTTTACACTGCCTGTTGCATGATATGCATTAGCTGCGCATCCGCCCGAGCAATAAAGCTTTGCCCAACAGGTAGCACAGTCAGGGCGTGCGTAAACGTTACACTGTGCGAATTCGTTTTGCGCCTCTTTGTTTGTAACTCCGTTATATATGTCGCCGAGCCTGTATTTTTCCTCGCCAACGAATTGGTGGCACGGATAAAGGTCGCCCCAAGGAGTAACCGCCATATATCCCGTTCCCGAGCCACATCCCGATATTCTTTTATAGATACATGGTCCGCCCTTTAGGTCTATCATATAGTGATAGAAGGTGAATGGCTTGCCCTCTTTTCTCTTATTTATCATAAGTGTAGCAAGGTCCTCGTATTGCTTGCAAACGACAGGGAAATCCTGCTCGGTAAGCTCTTCCTTATCTCCCTTTGCGCAAACAACAGGCTCCATACTAAGCTCGTTAAAGCCGAGGTCGAGCATCACCTTGATATCCTCTAAAAAGTCAGGATTTGCGTGAGTAAATGTGCCACGCATATAGTAATTTTTGCCACCGCGCGCCTCTACGAGCTTTTGAAATTTAGGAACGATTTTCTCCCAGCTTCCGTTGCCCGCGTAGTCAACTCTATATCGGTCGTGAATTTCCTTTCGTCCGTCAAGGGACAAAACAACGTTGCTCATCTCACGGTTTGCAAAATCTATTACGTCGTCGTCAATCAAAACACCGTTTGTTGTGAGTGTGAAACGGAAATTCTTGCCGTGCTCCTTCTCGATTTCGCGCGCGTATGCTACAAGGTCCTTTATCATTTGGAAATTCATAAGAGGCTCTCCACCGAAGAAGTCAACCTCTAAATTTCGTCTGCTTCCCGAGTTTTCAACAAGGAAATCAAGCGCTCTTTTTCCAACCTCGAGCGACATAACCGCTCTTTCTCCGTGATATTTGCCTTGACTTGCAAAGCAATATGAGCAGTTAAGGTTGCAGGTGTGCGCAACGTGTAGGCAAAGAGCCTTTACAACTCCTGCCGTCTTTTGCTTGAGCTTGTCAGCCATTCCCTCAAAGGTGTCGGGAGTAAAGAGCTTACCGCTGTTTTTAAGTGAAAGCACCTGCTCGTAGCAGGAGTCTATTTCCTCTCTTGAAAGCTCTGAATATTTATTTTTAAGGCTATCTACAATCGCCTCTCGACTCTGCTTTTCAAAAAGCTCTATTATGTCGTAAGCCACATCGTCAACAACGTGAATTCCGCCCGAGCATATATCAAGCACTATATTGTATCCGCCAAGCTTGTATTGATGTACCATTATTCTAAGTCCTCATAAAATAACAAAATTCTCAAATATATTCTTACCTGAGTAAAAAGACTGTTTGCCCTTCGACAAACAGTCTTTTGTATATGTGCAAATTATTTGTCGCTATTCTCGCACTGCTGATTAGCTATACCACAGCTTGTCTTGCAAGCAGATTGGCAAGATGTTTGGCATTCGCCACAGCCACCGTTCTTAGCGCTTTCGCAAAGGTTTGCAGTTTCAATTGTCTTAATGTGTTCCATTGTATTATCCTCCGTAAAACTTTTTATCAATGAAAGTATATCACACTCTTAAAATAAAGTCAAGAGTTTTATATTATTTTATATTGCAGATAAGTGCTTCAACAAGGGAGAGTGCATCTGCGATTTTGGAAATGTCGCGTCCACCGCTCATTGCGCTATCGGGACGTCCGCCACCCTTACCGCCTGTTACTGCACTAACCTCACGCAAGATATTTCCTGCGTGTGCGCCCTTTGCTACTGCATCCTTACCGCATACTGCGATAAAGTTGAGCTTTTCGCCCGAATGAATAGCAAATACAGCCACAGCACTTGCGTTTTTGTCCTTAATGCTATCGCCAAGTGAACGAACCGCATCAACGCTCATATCGCCAAGGTCGGCTGTAATCACGGAAATTCCGTTAACCACCTTCGCACCGTTTACAAGGTCGCTAACACGGGAGTTAGCCATCTTGGAGTTCAAGCTTTCAATCTCGCGCTTGAGAGCCTTAACCTCATCCTGAACACCGAGTGCGCGCTTTGCAATATCGTTTTCGTTTTGGCACTTAAGCTCTCTTGCAGTATCGCGAATAAGTGTTTCCTTGCTTGAAAGAAGCTCCAAAACTCCGTAGCCTGTTGTAGCCTCAATTCTACGAACTCCTGCTGCAACGCTACTCTCGGAGATAATCTTGAACATACCTGCCTTAGCAGTATTATCAATATGTGTACCACCGCAAAGCTCGGTTGAGAAGTCGCCCATCTTAACCATACGAACAACCTTGCCGTACTTTTCGCCAAAGAGTGCCATTGCGCCACTCTTACGTGCGGTATCAATATCGGTTTCAACAGTATCAACTGCCTCACCGCTCAAAATATGTGCATTTACAATTGCCTCAACGCGTGCAATTTCTTCCTTTGTAAGCGCTGAGAAGTGTGTGAAGTCAAATCTTCCGATTTTATCGTCAACGTAAGATCCGCTTTGCTCAACGTGTGAGCCAAGAACCTCGCGAAGTGCAGCCTGAAGGAGGTGTACTGACGAGTGGTTTCTTGCAATAGCCTCTCTTCTTGCCTTGTCAACTGTACCGTTAAGAGTGTCGCCAACCTTAACGCTTCCGCTTTCTACTGTGCAAAGGTGTACGAACACGCCATCGTGCTTCTTTGTATCGTTTACAAGGAGCGTTGCGCCCTCGTTTTCAAGCACGCCTGTGTCGCCAACCTGTCCACCGCCCTCGCCATAGAAGGCTGTTGTATCAAGAACGATAGAGCATTCGCCCTCGTCGATTTTATCAAGTGCCTCACCGTTTTCGCCGATGATTGCAAGAACCTTACCGCTTGCAACGGTTGCGCCATAGCCAACGAACTCGGTCTTTGGAAGGTCGAGTGCGCTATCCTTGTTATCCCAACCGCCGATGTTTGCTCTTGCCTCTCTTGCTCTTTGTCTTTGCTCAGCCATAAGAGCCTTAAACTCCTCTTCGCCGATTTCAAGACCGTTTTCCTGTGCGATTTCTCTTGTTAGGTCAATTGGGAAGCCGAAGGTGTCGTAAAGCTTGAACGCATCAGCACCTGCAATTTCCTTTGAGCCGTTAGCCTTAGCTTCGCTAATAAGAGTATCAAGGATTGAAAGACCTTGGTCAATTGTTGTATCAAAGCGCTCCTCCTCAAGAGAAAGAACCTTCTTAATATAATCAGCCTTTTCCTTAAGCTCCGGATAAGCATCACCGCTCTCACCGATAGCAACAGTGCACATATCAACAAGGAACGGATGGTCAATTCCGAGAAGCTTACCATGACGGCAAGCACGTCTTATAATTCTACGAAGAACATATCCTCTGCCCTCGTTTGAAGGGATAACGCCATCGCTAATCATAAAAGTAGCGCTTCTTGTGTGGTCGGTTACAACACGGATTGAGATGTCGTTATTTGCATCATCACCGTACTTTTTGCCTGAAATAGCGCACACAGTGTCGATAATTTTACGAATCGAGTCAACCTCGAACATATTGTCAACGCCCTGCATTACGCAAGCAAGTCTTTCAAGTCCCATACCGGTATCAATGTTCTTTTGAGCAAGCTCGGTATAGTTGCCGTTACCGTCGTTATTGAACTGTGAAAATACGTTGTTCCAGATTTCCATAAATCTATCGCAATCACAGCCGGGCTTACAGTCAGGTGAGCCACAGCCGTACTTAATTCCACGGTCGAAATAGATTTCGGAGCAAGGTCCGCAAGGTCCGCTTCCGTGCTCCCAGAAGTTGTCCGCCTTACCAAGACGAACGATGTGAGCAGGATTTACACCGATTTTGTTTGCCCAAATATCGTATGCTTCCTCGTCGTTTTCGTAAATTGACGGCCAAAGAAGGTCGCTTGGAATTTCGAGAGTCTTTGTCAAGAATTCCCAAGCCCACTCTATTGCCTCGTTTTTGAAGTAATCACCGAAGCTGAAGTTACCGAGCATTTCAAAGAAAGTGCCGTGGCGTGCAGTATGTCCAACTCTTTCAAGGTCGGGAGTACGAATGCACTTTTGGCAGGTGGTAACTCTATTTCTTGGTGGAACAACCTCGCCTGTGAAGAACTTCTTCATCGGTGCCATTCCGGAGTTGATAAGCAAAAGCGACTTATCGTTATTCGGAACGAGCGAGAAGGAAGGCAAGCGAAGGTGATCCTTGCTCTCAAAGAACGAAAGATATTTTTCTCTTAATTCATTAAGTGATGTCCATTTCATATGTGCAAATGTCCTTTCAAGTACATAACTTTTAAAAATTCCTATATATTTTAGCACGCATTTTATTTTTTGTCAATAATGTTTGTAAAATATTGATTTATTCTTTTGTGAAGCGACTCTTTCCCACTTTTATTTGCCTATCAAAAAACGCGAAAAACAAACACGGGTTGCCACTTTTTGCGTTTTTTGACCGATTTTTTAGTTTTCAAGTCAAGAGCGCGAAATTTTCACGCAATGCCCTTCTTTCGCGCACCTCGCAACGCTTCCTATCTTTTAATGATTCTAATTTTGAAAATTCCTTGACAAAAGAAAAGTTATATAGTATAATTGTTATATATAATGCCATAACTGCGCGCATTTGCGCATTGATTATTTGGTAAATTTACACACAATTCACTTGCCCGAGGGCATAAATCGCAAGAGGAGATATCATGAAAAGCACACTAAGAAAGGTATTTTTAGTAACGATTATAATGGCGTTTTTCGCAATTTGCTTTGCAATTTGCTCAAGCGCTGCATCGTACACTATCACATATTATCAAGGAGATACCGCCAAAACGAAGGAGATTTACTCCGACACTGAAGAGGTTACCTTGCGCGACAAGAAATATTGCAATGGCTCCAACACCTTCTATGGCTGGTGTGCTGACGACGGTACAATTTATGCACCGGGCTCAAAAATCACCCTTACTCGTGATATGAAGGTTTACGAGGCGTGCGGTAAGATAGCTAATACCGAGGCTGAGATGATCTCCTACTTCAACGACAGTAACTGGACCTACATCAAGCTCGGCAAGGATATGAACATTCAGGAAAGACTTCCTGCTTATAACGGATGGCAGGTTCACGTTCTTGATCTTAACGGTCATAACCTCACAATCACAAACACCGAGTGGGGAACGGGTGGTACTCGTAACGGAGTTGTATTTGTAGGTAACGGCACTATTAACTTTACCTCAACAAAGCCCGATAACGGCGCTTTCTATCAATCCGCCATTCACGGCTACGGAGATACCGGTGGAACAACTGCCCCTCAACGTCTTTGGATTGGTAAGGGCGTAAAGATTGTTTCGAACGTTCCTCTTGTTCGTATGACAAACGATGCAACAAATATGTCCCCAACTCAGTTCTTGGAGATTTGGGGCGACGTAACCTGTCCTTATCTTGCATGGACACAGGGTATTGATGACGTTGACGTCAACATTTATCCCGGTGCAAAGGTAACTATTACATCTATTAAATTCCCTCTTGTTCGCGACGTCAGCGCATATGATGACGTTAAGATTATGGGACTTAACATGTACGGTGGTACATTTAACTTCCCTGAGGGCTTCAAGGGATTCGTCACCGATGACGATTCCTTAAAGGACTGCTTCCCTGTTTCAATTAACGGCGGTACTTTCAACATGGATATTGCAAAGTACATCTCAGTTGACTACAAGACAGTAAACAACGGAAACGGCACTTACTCAATCGAGCCTAATATTTGTCCGTCATCTCCAACTCAAAAGCACAAGTATCTTGCAACCGACATCACCGTAACCTGCGAGGAAGACGGATACATTGATTACAAGTGCGATTACTGTAATGACGAATACAGATCTCAGCGCTTTGCTCTCGGTCATAACACTATCACGCTTAAATTGGCGGATATGAAGAACACCAAGAGAGAAACAATCGCAGGTCAATACTCTCACACCTGCTCGCGCTGTGGAAACATTGAATACACCTACTTCTATCCCGATCCAAAGGAAGCTTATATCACCGTAAAGGTTAAATATGAGCGCGACGGTGTTACAAAAACCGACACTCTCCGCCTAAGAGGTGAGGATTTGTTCGGATTTAGCGTCGACAAGGATTCCGATGCCGAGGCTGAAACCTACATAACAGGCTTCGGTTCTCCGTCAATTCGCTACACCTTTGACGACGGACGCGAGGAAAAGTTCAAGACAAGCGATATTGTCGCTCTTGAAATTCCTCTTGGAACAACAAAGATTGCCGGTGATATCACCGTTTTAAGAGAAAACGCTCACGTTCAGGAGCTTACTCTCCCACTCTCCCTTGAAATCGTTGAAAATAACGCATTCAGAGATATGAAGAACCTTTCAAAGGTGAACGGCATTGAGCATATCTCCGACACAATCGGCGAATATGCGTTCGCAAAGGGCGCAAGTAGCACTCCCGTTATTCTTGACACACTCAAGGTAAATGCAAAAACAGTTAAATCGAACGCATTCAGAAACGTTCTCGCAACAAGAGTTATTATCGGTTCAAGAGTTAAAACTCTTAACGATGCGTTCTATCTCGATTCCGACATTGCTACAATTGAGCAAAACTACGACAATAGACGCGGAATGCTCAAGGAAGTATTTATCGAGAAAATCTCGGAGCTCTTCCCAATCGACCAATACCCCGAAATGTGGGCAACTCCAAAGCAAGCAAGCGCGCTTTACAGTGCTCTTGATGCTGACACAAAGGCTAAAATCTTCACAAGTGCTTCTCTTACCTCTGCGCTTTTGACAAAGGCTAATATCTATTACGATCACAAGTACGACGTAACAGTTCACGCTCCAACCTGTATTGCAGATGGATACACGGGCTATGAATGTCAGTACTGTGGACTTGGTACAAAAACCGACTTCGTTCCACACGAGGGAATCACTCACAGATGGGAAAGAAGCGAGGAAAGAGACGTTCAGGCGACCTGCGCAAAGGAAGGCTACACCGTTGAATATTGCCCAATTTGCGAGTCAACACAAAAGCTTGCAACTATTCCAAGAAACCAAAAGCACGACTTCTCTACAACTGAGCTTGAGCCTGACTTTGATGCTTGTACCAAGACTGAATACCGTTTGCGCCGTAGATGTGGAAACGGATGTGGCGCTTGGTCAACAAACGCAGGTAAAAAGGTAACTGTATCAGAGAGCCAAATCCTCGGACACCTCTACAAGGAGGACGAGGGCGGAATTGAGCTAATTCCCGCAACCTGTGGACGTCCAGGTCAAGAAATCAAGACCTGCTCCCGTTGCTATGAGCAAACCGTAACCGAATCTCCCGCAACAGGAATTCACCTTTGGATAAGAGACGATAATCAAAAAATCGCTCCTACCTGTGCTTCAAACGGAACAAACTTCTTCAACTGTAAGAACTGCGAGGCTACAAGCACGGAAACAATCCAAGCTCTCTCTTATGACCAAGCAGTTGAAAAGAACGCACATAAGTGGGTTGACGAGATTATAATTCAACCTACAAGAACCGAATACGGCTTCAAGAAGATTTACTGTGAGCTTTGCGGTAACGAAAGAGTTGGCGCGAACACAGCCGTTCCGAAGCTTAAGGATTCGGGCATGCCTTGGTGGGCATACGCGCTAATCGGTGTTGGCGGTCTTGCTCTTGCAGCAGGTATCTTCTCAACAGTTTACTTTGCAGTATTCAAGAAAAAGAACGCTTCAAAGAGCTACACCTACAAGTTCAACACATTTAAGAAATAATGATTAAAGCCACCGTTTTCGGTGGCTTTCTTCTATTTATTCAAGCATTTGTTTAAGGCTTTTTCTTGGTGTTCAAAACGGTCAACCTCTTGAGGCCAACGAGCCAATATGTTAGAATTTAACTTTTGCATTTTCTTTATTTCTCTAGAAGCGGCATATATATCCGTATCCAAATACTCCTCAGGCTTTTTTGACAAACTTGTGTTTGGTTTCGCCAACAAGTCTTCTTTGCCAGAATTCAAAAGTAGCATATAATTTTCATAGCATTTTGGAGATCTAGCTTCAAGTAATCCTTTTAAGTCTGGATATACAATTTTATACACCATATCAGTTGCATAATACGGAGTTGTGGAAAGATCATAGGGATTCAAATAAATATGATTATAATAGTCAATATCAACGATTGCTCCGTGTATTGTTCCAACTCCACCAAATTTCTTTATTTCGTTAGAAATCTGTCGTTGCACCTTAGAATAGACATCAAAAGGACCTCTCTGTTCCTCAATAACTCTATCCATACTATCGTAATAATATTCAACATATTTTAAATCCAAGGCCCTCTTGCTACCACCATTCATTATTGACAAATCTTTTGACTTGTTTTGGTGAATAAAGCAATAATATCCGTTCTTTTTCAGCATATACATTTTGTTACAGCTGTTAAAGTTGCAAGGCAATTTCTTGCCCTTGTAAAAATTACGGTATTCTTCCAAGGTTATTTCATATATTCCGTCGCCATAATCTTCAAACAAATCATATTCGTAAGAAAAATAAAAATATTTTAGCCTTGGTGTAACTTTTGAGTAGCCAATTTGATTATCGGAATAAATTCTAATCACTCCGTCATCATAGTATTTATTTCTATGATTATGGCCACTCACATAGATATAATTTTCGTGCCTTTCTTTTTTGCCGCACCAATCCTCGAAAGGCATGTGCGTAAGCACTACAGCTTGGTCGTTCGGAAAATTCTCACACAAGCACTCATATGCTTTTTTTATTTTCTCGCTCTCACGCACCTCGGTGCTCCTCGAAATCACTCCTCTATAAATCCCGTCGTTTGCGTTAAAATTCTCGTTATAGCCTGCAAACCCAACTCCGCCAAAAAGAACGGCTCTTGCCTGCCTTAATCTCAACTCGCTCATTTCCAAAGAAAAGGGCTCGACTCCTTCATCAAAAACGCATAATATCTCGTTTTGTAGCAAATACATTCCGTTTTCGGCGAGAAGCGTGCGATATTTGTTCACAACGGTGTCGATGTCATCGTCAGGAAAATCCCAAAACTCATGATTTCCTAATGTAAAAACCACTCTTAGCCATGACTGCGCAGATTTTCTCAGCATCTTAACAAACAACTCAAAAATCCAAAAAGTAGATGCCGTGTCTCCACCTATCAACAGCAATTCCTTTCCCTTGAAATCAACTTCACACAAAAGATTGTCGATTATTTTTTGCATAGTATAGATACAATCCTCTTCCGTTTTACAGGAGGCATGATTCAAACGATGTTCCAAATGCAAATCCGTTACATAGTATATTTTGTCGTCGTTTATTTCCGCCTCGACTTCAGACAACTCTGTTCTTTTTGATTGTAAAATCAACGCCGTTTCCACTTCGTTGCATTCCGATTTTTCGCACACATCCGCTTCTATTTGTAAAACATGAGACTCGGGCAAGGCACCAACTTTGCTTTTTATTGAGCTTATAACTCTCGCATTTTCAAGGTTCAAATTAGAGACATTCGTTAGATTTGCCAATCCATTGCAAAAAACTAGCTCTGAATTCGACAAATCATAATTCAAAAAAGATATAAATTCAAAAAAATAACTAAAGCTCTTTTTTATAGAGCAATACAACTCCGTTTGTCGCGAGTAAAAATCCACGTTAACGTAAAATCTCTTGTAAAAATTATCATAGCCGCTCGAAACGATTTTGTTCAATTGAGATTCCGACTTTATCGGGAATTTTGTGTTTTCGTTAAATTTTGAGATTTTTTCCTCAGGCAACTCAAACGCATTTGTAAAATCACAGTTTGAAAAGTCATACCCTAAACGCTCTCCAAATTCTTCGATTGTTTCGAAATGTTCATACAAGGAAGTTATTGGAACAACAATTTGCTCATCATATATGTCTGTTTTTACGCAATAATTTCCTCTTTTACTGTCAAAGAAAGCTTTTGTTTTCCTTGTAAAGTTCCCGTTTTCGACTTGAGATGCAATTTTTCTAAGTTTGCAATTGCGTTTCGAGTTTACAGACTTGGATCCTTTTGTGTATCTAAAGTTTGATGCCACCTTGTTTGCTCCAAAAAGAAAGCACATTGCATATGCCAATTTGGCATCAAAAAGGTCATTGCTTTCTAGATGTTTTAAAACTATTTCAAAGGAGTTTTCCTTGTGCTTTGATATGTAGTTCCAAAGATAAAACCCCAAATCATGGTAGCTGTGCTTCTTGTAATAAGCGCGCTCCACTGCCGCAAACTCATCATATGTCGTTGCTTCATTAAATTTTTCTATCCACGCCTTACGTTCTTTCAACTTTTGTTTAGCTTCAAGATAGTCGCGTCTGCGATCTGCCACACCCGCCTTGATTTTGTCAACTGTAACATCGAGCTTTATGGTGTATTTCAGCCTTTCAAGATTAATTTTATATCTATCAACTAGCTCATCTGTAAAAGAAAATTGATAATAACACGCATTATCATAAATTTCACCATCTAAAAAGTCGTAATATTCATCAAAGGTAGAAAAAGTAGTTGTGTTATCGTTGTAAGAATATTTTTTGCCTTCTTTCCATACCGCTATTTTTTCTCTAACAAAAAAATTATTGTTTATCACATCATAGCCTCTCAAATCCGACAATCTGTGTTTGAACTGCCTTTGCAATGCTATAATATCTTTGTCGTTTACAAGGTCTGTTGGTACATCATAAAAAGTTCTAATTTTCTTTTTTTCAAACTTTTCTATAATCAAATCCTTTTTTGCTTTTTCCACGATCTTTCTATCCTTTCTTCAAGTGTTCTTTCTACCATTATAACACTTTGAAATTTTTTTGTAAAGTCCCGAAGGTCTTAAAAAAACGACATCTTAAATAGAGCAAGAAAAGAAAATCCTCTTTTTTCTTGCTCTATTTTTTATAAACTAATTGATAACACCTATTTTGCGGACGAAAAGATTGACATTTCCACTTTGATCTGATTCTCTCTTGTAGAAGGCGTAAGAGGCAGGCGGAGCTCGTTTTCGCAAAGTCCCATAAGGGACAGGGCGCATTTTACGGGAATAGGATTTACCTCGGCAAACATTTCGCGAATGAACGAGGAGAGCTCGGATGCGAGATTTATTGCCTCTTTTCGCTCATTTTTGGCGCATAACTGACACAGGGTCGCTATTTTTGACGGAATTACGTTTGCAACCGCGCTTATAACTCCGATACCGCCAAGGGCGTAGGTTGGCAAAATTAGCTCATCACAGCCCGAGTAGAAATTAAAGTAATCGCCAAAGCGCGCGATTTTCCCCTCAAGCTCTCCGATATCCGCGCTCGCCTCCTTTATAGCAACGATATTCTCCACCTCGCAAAGTCCCTCTAGCGCCTCGTTGCCAAGTCGCAAGCCTGTACGCGACGGAACGTTATACAAAATCACAGGCAGGTCGGTGCTACTTGCCACGGCGCGATAATGCTCACAAAGTCCCCTTTGAGTTGCCTTATTGTAATACGGAGTTACCAAAAGAACACCGTCCGCACCCAAATTCTGCGCACCCTGTGTCAATTTAATGCTTGTTTTAGTGTTATTTGTGCCTGTGCCGACAAGCATCGGGACACGGCTATTTATCTTCTCTTTAGCATAAGCTATTATCTTGTCGCGCTCATCAAAATCCACGCATGGACTCTCCCCTGTCGTGCCCAAAATCACAAGCGCGTGTACGCCGTTCTCAATTTGAAAATCAATCAAGCGACCAAGAGAGTCAAAATCTATTTTTCCGTCCTTGAAGGGGGTTACGAGCGCCGTCGCGCAGCCCTCAAAGACCGTCTTTTTATTCTTCATTTTCGGAAATTCCCCCAAATTTTAAAAAAGAGTTGAAAACATTCGATTTATACTATATAATATATAATGAAATATTATGTTTTAAGACTTCCTCTTTAAAGCATATGCCAAAATCTCAATTTTGTTATAGGAAACGCATCATGATAAAGAACACCTTGCCCGAAACCACGCTTTGTACCTCGGATTTCTTCTACGATTTGCCCGAGGAGCGTATTGCCCAAACTCCTATCGAGCCACGCGACCATTCGCGCCTTATGGTGCTTGAGGGGGGCAATATCACGCACAAGCATTTTTACGATATTCTTGACTACCTTCGCGAGGGCGACACTCTCGTCATCAACGATTCAAGAGTTATCCCTGCACGCATTTGGGGCGAAAAGGTGCGCGAGGGCAATTTTGCATCAGAGCCGTCGAAAATCGAGATGCTTCTTTTAAAGCAACTCGCGGACGACAAATACGAGGTGCTTTTGCGCCCTGCCAAGAAAATAAAAATCGGCGGAAAAATCAATTTCAGCGACATTTTAACGGCAACCGTTGAGCAGGTTATCGAGGACGGCAACCGAATCGTTCGCTTTGAGTACGACAAATCAAAATATACGAATATTTACGAGGTGCTTGAGCTTATCGGCACAATGCCACTTCCGCCCTATATTACCGAAAAGCTAGAGGACCAAAGCAGATACCAAACCGTGTACGCGCGCGAAAACGGATCAAGCGCTGCACCGACCGCGGGACTTCACTTCACCCCCGAGCTTCTTGACAAAATCAGAGCCAAGGGCGTGGAAATTGTGCCCGTTATGCTCCACGTAGGGCTTGGCACGTTCCGTCCTGTAAAGGAAGAAAAAATCACCGACCATATAATGCACTCCGAGTTTATCTCGGTTAGCCCCGAGAGCGCACGCATAATCAACGAGCGTAAGCGCGCAGGTGGACGCATTATCGCAGTTGGCACTACCTCTCTTCGCACGCTTGAAAGCGTGGCTACTGACGACGGTGAGATTATCGCCACAACCGACGAAACAGGAATTTTCATCTTCCCCGGCTATCGCTTCAAGGCAGTTGACGCACTTATTACAAACTTCCACTTGCCCGAAAGCACTCTGCTTATGCTCGTGTCGGCATTCTACGGCAAGGATAGAATTATGGACGCATATCACTGTGCCGTTGACGAAAAATATCGCTTCTTCTCCTTTGGAGATGCGATGCTCATTTTACCTTAATTTTGATTTAAAAGCGAGGTTGTTATGGAAAAATCAAATAATAAGCCTCGCGTTATTGCGGTTGTAGGGCCTACGGCAGTTGGAAAAACCGCTCTTGCCGTTTCTCTTGCAAGGGAGCTTGACGGTGAGGTAATCTCCTGCGACTCAATGCAAATTTATCGCGGAATGGATATTGGCACTGCCAAGATAACCGAGGACGAAAAATGTGGCATTGTGCACCATTTAATTGACATAAGAGAGCCATACGAGGACTTTTCGTGTGCCGATTATGCCACTCTTGCAAGAGAGCTAATCGACGATATTGCTTCCCGTGGCAAAACGCCTATTTTTTGCGGTGGAACGGGGCTTTATCTTAATAGCGTGCTTGAAATTTCAAGCTTTGCGCAAACTACAAAGGACGAGGCCTTTCGTGCCGAGATGGAAGAATTCGCACGCGAAAACGGAAATAGTGCCTTACACGCGCGCCTTGCCGAGGTTGACAAGGAGAGTGCCGAGCAAATTCACGAAAACAATGTGAAAAGAGTTATTCGCGCGCTCGAAATCTACCATTCAACGGGCAAGAAAAAGAGCGAGCTTGATGCGCTTTCAAAATGCGACAGCTCCCCTTATGATGCAACCGTATTCTTTTTGAGCGCTAAAAACAAGGACGCCCTTTACGAAAGAATTGAAAGGCGCGTGGATATAATGATTGAGGACGGCTTAGTGGGCGAATGTAAGCGCCTTTACGACAAGGGATACCTTTCAAGCGGTATGCCGTCATCCGAGGCAATCGGCTACAAGGAGCTCGTTCCCTTTATTGAGGGGCGCGATACCTTGGAGAGCTGTATAGCTAGGCTCAAATTATCGACACGCCACTACGCAAAAAGGCAAATTACCTGGTTTAAGAAAAACAAGGATTATATTACGATATATACTGACGAGGAGGATGCGCTCATGCGCGCTCTTGAAATTTTAAAATGAACGAACACTTGAAGGAAAATTACGAGCTTGCCCTGTCCAAAATACGCGCACTTGATAAGGATGGCAAGGTCAGCGTTTTACTTGCCACCAAGATGCAAACGCCCGAGGATATAAATTATCTTATCTCGCTTGGCGCAACTATAATCGGTGAGAACAAGGTAAACGAGCTTCTTGAAAAATACGAGCAATACGATAAGCGCGCATCGCTTCACTTTATCGGCACGCTTCAAAGAAACAAGGTAAAATATATCTACGACAAGGTGGATATGATACACTCCGTTGACAAGATGTCGCTTGCCGAGGAAATCAACAAGCAATGTGCGAAAATCGGCAAGGTGATGGATGTTTTGATTGAGGTCAATAGCGGACGCGAGGAAAACAAGAGCGGTGCTATGCCCGAGGACGTACCTACGCTTGTAAGAGATTGCTCCGCTCTGCCGTATCTTAACGTGCGCGGACTTATGACTATGGCGCCAAGATGTGAAACAAAAGAGGAATATATGAAATATTTTTCTCTTACAAGGGCGCTCTTTGATGAAATTTTTGGGAATGATGATAATGCCGTGCTCTCAATGGGCATGAGTCAAAGCTATGAATATGCGATAGAGGCAGGCTCAACGCTTGTACGCCTCGGAAGCACTATTTTCGGAGAAAGGAAGTATTTATAATGGGACTTTTCGGATTTGGTAAAAAAATTAATTATGAGGACTTTGAGGACGACGAGGACGAGCTCGAATACGAGGAGGACGACGCGTCGCTATCTCTTGGTGGCTCAAATATAGAGCTTAAGGTGGTTAAGCCAACACAGTTTAATCAAATTTTGACAGCAGGCGACCATCTTATCGACGGAAAGACGGTTTTGCTCAACCTTGAGGGGCTTGACAAGGCGCTCTCTCGCAGAATGATTGATTTTATAGCAGGCGTTGCGTACGCGCTCAATGCGACAATCAAGAGCGCAACCAACAACTCATACTTTATCGCCCCACGCGACGTTGACGTTAGCGGAGAAATCTTCGACTCAAGCGACGACGATACATTTTGCGACCTATGATAGTTTTTGAAATTATAGCACGCACGCTTTTGATTTTGCTTTCGCTTTTCGAAACGGCTCTTATTGTGCGCGCAATCTTATCGTGGATACCAAGCGCACGCACCTCTCGCGTTGCACAGGTTCTTCATATGATAACCGAGCCTATCGTGCATCCCGTGCGTAAGCTCCTTTTCAAGATGGAATGGGTAAGAAGATGTCCTATCGACCTGTCGGTTTTGGCGGTGTTTATTCTTATCTCGTTTTTGGAAAGATTTTTATTCTACTTTATTTAACAGGTAGCATTTTACTGTTAGGAGATTATTATGCCCTTTTATGTGGTTTTAATTATAATTAGCGCATGTGCAATTGCGCTCGACCAGCTTACCAAGTGGCTAATTTACTTTAATTTGCCAATCGGTGAGGTTGCCTTCGGCATTGACGGTCTTTTCGAGATAACGCACATACGCAACGACGGAATGGCATTTGGCTTGCTTGATGAGCACAGATGGATATTTATCGTCGCTTCAATTATCGGAATTTGCGTAATAAGCGTTTATCTTTTCCGCTTCAGCTCCGATAATCGCTTTACTAAAATAGGTCTTGCCCTCGTCATCGGTGGTGGACTTGGCAATATGGTTGACCGTATCGTGCTTGGCGAGGTTGTCGATATGATTCACATAACCATATTTAACGACTTCTTCCCGTACGTTTTCAACGTTGCCGACTCCTGTGTTTGCGTCGGTGTCGGTATGGCTATTGTCGGCATTGTTTACGACATAATAAAGGAAGCTAAGTCAAAAAAGACGAAGGATGTGGGCGAAAATGATAATCAGTGATGACAAAATCGGCACACGTCTTGACGTTTTCGTGTCTGAATATTCGGGAGTGTCGCGCTCACACGCTCAGCTTCTTATCGAAAGCTCACTCGTTAGCGTTTGCGGAAAGGCACAGCCAAAGAATTACAAGCTACGCCGAGGTGATGAAATCGAGGTTGAGGAGCTTCCTGTAAGAGAGCTCACAGCCGAGGCAGAGGACATTCCTCTGAATATCGTTTTCGAGGACGACGACGTTATCGTTATAAACAAGCCCTCGGGAATGGTTGTTCATCCCGCACCTGGCAACGAAAGCGGAACACTCGTAAACGCGCTTTTGTATCATTGTAAAAGCTCGCTTTCGGCAATAAACGGCGTTATAAGACCCGGAATTGTTCACCGAATCGACAAGGACACAAGTGGACTTTTGGTTGTTGCCAAGACCGATGAGGCGCATATTTTCTTGTCCTCTCTTTTAAAGGACCACAAAATCGAGCGCACCTATCACGCAATCCTTTGCGGACATCTAAAATCGACACAGGGCACGGTAAACGCGCCTATTGCAAGGCATCCTGAGGATAGAAAGAAAATGGCAGTTGTGGCAGGTGGGCGCGAGGCGATAACGCATTACGAGGTTATAAAGGAATATCCGTCCTTTACCTATGCCAAGATGAATCTTGAAACGGGCAGGACTCACCAAATAAGAGTCCATATGTCGCACCTCGGTCATCCGATAATCGGAGATACCGTTTACGGCGGTGGCAAAACTCAATTTGAAAAATTACATTCAAAATACCTTGACGGTCAAATCTTGCACGCGAAGGAGCTTCGCTTCCCTCATCCGAGAACAAAGGAAATGATGCACTTTGAGTGTGAGCTTCCCGATAATTTCAAGGCACTTTTGAAAATTTTAGAGGAATAATTATGTCATTTAAGGAAAAGCTTTTGCGCGTAGCAGAGGCAAACGAGGCTACAAAGGGAATAATAAAGAGTGAAAGCGCGTCAACCTTCGAGGCGCTTTTTAGCCATATGGTAGAGGTTAACGAGCATCTTAATTTGACGGCTATAACCGACGAGGATGGCGTTATTTTGAAGCATTTTGTGGACTCTGTGGCGGTTATTCCGTATATTAGCGAGGGTGCGAGCGTTGTTGACGTTGGCTGTGGCGGTGGATTTCCGTGTCTTCCCGTGGCTATTTTGCGCCCCGATATTAAAATTCTCGGTCTTGATAGCGTAACCAAAAAGGTAAACTATGTGCGCGATACCGCATCTCTTTTATCGCTCGATAGTGTTAGCGCATCGAACGAGCGTGCCGAGGTGCTCGGTCAAAATCGCGATTTCCGTGAGAGCTTTGATGTTGCCGTTGCACGTGGAGTCGGCAGGCTCAACCTAATTTGCGAGCTTTGTATGCCTCTTGTTAAGGTTGGCGGACGATTTATCGCTATGAAGGCGCTTTCAGCCCAAGAGGAGCTTGACGAGGCGCAAAACGCAATCAAAATTCTCGGTGGCGAGGTTGAAAGCGTGGTAAATTACACCTTGTCAGACGGTGGCGAGGAGCTTTCGAGAACAATAATAATTATCAAAAAAGCGACACATACCCCACCAAAATACCCAAGAAACAATTCTCAAATTGCAAAGAGGCGTCTATGAAAAAATCCGAACAGTACCTAAGAGGTGTCAAGGTCGCGCTCCCTGTAATTTTGGGATATTTGCCTGTTGCAATCGCATTTGCCGTTATGGCGAGCGAGGTCGGCTTTACACCGTTTGAAATAATCTCTATGTCCGTGCTTGTTTTCGCGGGAGCATCGCAAATAATGGCAGTCGGAATGATCGGCACAGGTGCGCCTATGATAAGCGTTGTGGTTGCGACCTTCGTGCTTAATTTAAGACACTTTATAATGGGCTCTTACATAATGAAAAGGCTCGGCAAGACCTCGGCTGTGCAAAAGATAACCACGGCACACGGAATCACCGACGAGGCGTTTGCAATAATCGGTGCAACTCCTGATAGTCTTTGCACTGTTCCCTATCTTTTCGGAATTATAACCGTAACCTACGGCTCGTGGATTGTGGGAACGGCAATCGGTGCGCTCGTTAGCGTGCTAATTCCGCCTGTTGTATCCGATGCGCTTGGAATTGCGCTTTTCGCACTCTTTATTTCACTTTTAGTGCCCGGTATTAAGAAGAGCTGGCGACTTATCACGCTCGTTTGCTTTACAGGACTTTTAAACTCCGTTCTTACCTGGCTTTTGCCCGACAACGCATCGTCGTGGGCTATCATAATCTCGTGCATTGTAGGTGCGCTTGTTGGCGTGTTCTTTGTGCGCGATGAGGAGAGCGAGGTGGCGTCAGAATGAACTATCTTCTCTTGTCCGTGTTTATGATGCTTGTAACCATAGTTCCGAGAATTTTGCCCGGATTTTTGCTTGAAAGGCTAACGCTTGGACCTAAGGCAAAGAAGTTCTTAAACCTAATTCCGTTTACCGCTATGAGCGCGCTTATCTTCCCGGGCGTGTTCACAATTGACGAAAGATGGTGGATTGGCTTGGTTGGCGCACTTATCGCAATCGGACTTTCGCTTATTAAAAAAATGCCGACCTTTGTCGTTGTAATCGCATCGGTTTTGGCACTTATGGGAATTTATGCTATTATTTAAAAATGGTAAAAATTTATCATTGACAAATTTGCGCGCGTGTGTTAATATCTATGTGTTAATAATTTTGTATATTTATAGGAGAAGCTAGAATGCAAAGAATAGTTAGAAATCAAGTGCTTGACACGGCTACTGCAACGATTGTAAAAAAGGTTACAAGTGGCATTTTTGGCGATCCAAAGGGATACGAGGAAACACTTTACATAACAGATAAGGGCACATATTTCCTCTACACCAACGGTGGCGCTGAGTCTAAGTACACATCCGAGAAAATCACTCTCAAATATAAGCCGTACGCACAAAAATGGCTTGAAGAAAACAAATAAAAAAGAGCCTTGACGGCTCTTTTTTGCTAAAAATCTATAAAAATAAAAAAATATCTTGATTTTTAAAAAAAGATATGTTATACTTACTAAGCAATTAAAGAATATATGGAGAATTCGCCTAGTTGGTCGAGGGCGCACGATTGGAAATCGTGTAACCGGTAACACGGTTCCAGAGTTCGAATCTCTGATTCTCCGCCAAAAGAGACACGGTTGAGCTTAATGCTTAATGGTGTCTCTTTTCTTTTGGTGTGGATTTGGTCGATTCGAACTTCTGCTTCACGACTTGTCGTGAATAGAGTGCGCAAACGAGGTAAGAGCCGTTGTCTGCTTGCAAGCATAAGGCTCGCTGAAGTTCTTTTTGCAACGCAAAAAGCCTCTCTGATTCTCCGCCTGTCTTTTTTGTTGGCTACGAATTGGCAAGATTCTAACCTGCTTCGTCGCTTGGTTTTGATTTTCATATTTTCACTTGACAAGATTTTTTATCTATGATAAAATAATAAAAAATTAAGGGGGTATCTTATGAACAATAATAACAAGCCAAAATATTTTATAATATTCAAAATTGTTGGATTTATAGGGATCATTCTTGCTATTACAGGCTTTGTTTTAACCTTTGTTGGTTTTGGTGATTTTGAGAGCAACAACTTTATGATTGGTGGCCTCATGGCAACCTTCGGTTTGTTCATTGGCGTATCAGGTTTGGTGATAGGATTTCGTCCGGAAATCACTAAAGCGTCCACACAATCAATAAAATATATTCAACAAGAAAACAAAGAAGACCTTAAAGACATTGCTAGCAATGCGGCAGAGATAGCAAGTGAAGCGATTACAAAAACCGCAACAGCAATTAAGACAGGTCTAGATGACAAAATGTTTTGCAAGCATTGTGGAGAAAAAATCGACTCCGACTCCAAGTTTTGCAACAAATGCGGTAAAGAGCAATAATTCGTTTAGGTGAGCGCAACCTTGTGTGGTTCTCTATCTAACTCAAAAGCCTCGGTTGAGATTTCAACCGAGGCTTTTATTTTAAAGCTTTACTGAAATTTTGGTGTTGTCGAGGGTGAGCACTGCTCCGAGCTCGCACGATTCGCAGTGTGCGCCTGTAACGCTCTTTATATCGCTTACGCCACGCAAGAGTATTTTTGCGCCCTTTGGTAGCTTATCAAAGGAAAAGCTTAGAGTATCGCCATTTTTCTCGCCATTTACGGTAAAGGCATATTCTCCGTCCGCGCCATAAACTGTGCGCTTTGCATTTGTAAGATTAAACACATGAAGAGTGATATCCTCGGGATAATCGTAATCGGGCACGGATTTATTGCTTCCAACAGGAAGAATGGTATTCTCTCTTACATAAAGAGGTAGCGAGAAGAAATCGTAGTTGTCGCTATACCATTTTTCACCGTCAACGACCTCATTTGTCAAAAGATGAGTCCATTTTCCCTTTGGCAAATAGTAGTCCGCATCTCCACTTTCGGTAAACACAGGTGCAACGAGCAAGCTTTCGCCAAGCATATACTGTGTGTCAAGAGGGAGTGCGTTTTTATCGTTTTCGAACTCCAACGCCATAGCTCTCATAACAGGCACGCCTGTCTTATTTGCCTCAACGGCTTTTGCGAAGATATACGGCATAAGTGAGCATTTGAGCTCGGCAAAGTGCTTTGTAACGGCACACGCCTCCTCACCGTTTTTCTCGCCCTCCTTGTTAAAGAGCCACGGAACTCTGTACGAGGTATCACCGTGAAGTCTTGAATGTGTGGACAAAAGACCGAACGCAACCCAACGCTTGAACAAATGGTGGGGGGCTGTGTTTGCAAATCCACTTATATCATGACTCCAAAATCCGAAGCCTGACATACAAAGCGAGAGCCCACCGCGCAAGGATTCAGCCATAGACGGATAATCAGCAGTACAGTCGCCACCCCAGTGAACGGGGAATTTTTGACCGCCTACCGTTGCGCTTCTAGCAAAGAGGATAGCCTTATTTTTGCCCTTGCACTCCTCTAGCACCTCGAACACACACTTGTTGTAAAGATATGTATAATAGTTATGCATACGCACGGAGTCAGAGCCGTCAAAATACGACACGTCCGTGGGGATTCTTTCGCCAAAGTCAGTTTTAAAGCAATCAACGCCCATCTTGACAAGAGCGCGAAGCTTATCCTGATACCACTTGCACGCATCGGGATTTGTAAAGTCCACAAGTCCCATTCCCGACTGCCATCTATCCCATTGCCATACGTCGCCATTAGGTCTGTTCAAGAGGTAATTTTTCTCCATAGCCTCGTCAAAAAGAGGTGATTTTTGACCGATATAAGGATTTATCCACACGCAAATGTGGAGATTTTTCTCCTTCATACGCTTTAGCATCGACTCTGGGTCGGGGAACATTGCCTTATCCCACTCGAAGTTGCACCACTCGTTTTCCTTCATCCAAAAGCAATCGTAGTGGAAAACACTAAGAGGGATTTCCCTCTCTCTCATTCCGTCAACGAAGCCTGTTACGGTTTTTTCATCGTACGAGGTTGTAAAGGATGAGGTGAGCCAAAGACCGAAGCTCCACGCAGGTGGCAAGGCAGGATAACCTGTTATAGCGCAATAATTTGAGAGCGCGCCCTTCATATTTTCTCCGCCTATTATCATTAGGTCGATTTTCTCACCCGGAACGCACATTTGCGCTCTTGAAACCTGCTCCGAGCAAATTTCAAAGGAAACAGGACCGCTATCGTTTACGAAAACGCCATAGCCCTTGCTCGAAAGATAAAACGGAATGTTTTTGTAGGCAATCTCGGTACACGTTCCGCCGTCCTCGTTCCACATATCAACGCTTTGTCCGTTCTTTACAAGATTAGTAAAGCGCTCTCCCAAGCCGTAAAGCTTTTCGCCTATATCAACGCTTAGGTGTGCATCCATATAGGACTCACCGTTCTTTATAACATGAGAAATGTAGCTTCTATCCCACTTTTTCGCAAAGGAAGTCAGGTGTCTATTATCGTAGTAAAAATCAAAGGTTGCAGGATTTTTGCCGATTTCAAGGCGCATTCTTCCGTTAGTAACGGTAAGAGAATCACCCTTGTCGCAAACATCTATCGGAGTCTTTTCTATATTAAGCTCGAATTTTGGCATTTTCCTGCGACTGCCCGAAAAATGGCGCGCCTCTACTCTTATAGCGTCCTTGCTTGGCGCTGAAATGAAAATCTCAATCATTGAGTCCTCAAGGGCTCTTTTGTCGTTATTATAATTAACGGTAAAGAGATAAAGCGAATGAGAGTCGAATTTTGCCTCTCTTATTTGCGCTACCTCTTTTGTGCTTATGCCGGGCAAGTCCACCCACGCACCGTATCGTATTTTCATAATTTTCTCCTTTAGCTATTATATCTTTGGTCAAAGGCTGTATGTTTTGATTATTTTTCTTTTTTTCCGTAGGCGTGTCCGTTATAATTCCACAAGAAGTCCTCGGCGTTTTTATAAGCCGTTACCGATATAAATTCGTCATTAAAGGCAAGGTTCATCGGGAAGTTGCCAAGATATCTGTCTATAATTTGAACAAAAAGCATAAGCTTGTTCGGATTTAGCCATGCAGCGGACACAGCACAATCGTATTTTGAACCGTCGTGCGTGCGTGCTCCGCCAACCTCTTGGGAATAGCCAAGCTCGGGGAATTTCGTAAAATAATTCTCGTTTATGTAAAACGGAAGCTCCATTTTTCCGTTTGCGTTTTCATAAATCACCGTGCCCTCGCGCTCGTCCTTGAAGGTAACGCACAGATTCTTCATGCCTATCTCGTTTTCTTCAAAAACGTATTTAACTCCGTCTATTTTCTCACGGTAAGGCGAGTCATTCTCTCCCTTTACGGCAAAAAGCTTCAAATCCTTCGTAAACGCTTCAAGAGAGTCCTGTGCCCCCTTGTCCTCGGCAAGCGGTGATTTTTCAAGATTTGCCACGATTATGTCGAAAAGGTTGTTCATAATGAGCGCTCTTGAGCATGGATTTCCTTGGTTGTCAGCTGTGCAAACGAAAATCAAATCGTAGTCGGGCAAGCAAATCGTAAGCTCGTCGCCCATACCGATAAACGCAAAGCCGTTTTCCTCGGTGCGCCAAATTTGATAGCCGTAGCCGTGGGTAAGCGTTCCACCGTGTGCGTCCTCTTGGTTGTCTATGAGCTTCGAGGTTGCCTCTCTTAAATAGCTCTCGCTTAAAAGCCTTTTGCCGTTCCAAGTGCCGTAATTCATAACGAATCTTCCAAAGGAAAGCATATCACGGCTTGTGCAAAGCAAGGCGGAGTCGCCCCAGCTCTCACCTGTTGGAGTTTTTAAAATAGATGCCGTCTTAAACGTGCCGAGGTGGTCGAAAAGCTTCTTTTTCAAATAATCGAAAAGGCGCATGCCCGACAGCTTTTCCACAAGGGCGCAAAGCACCTGTGAGCCTTGGCTATCATACTCCCAAACAGTACCCGGGCTTCTTGTTGTGCCCTCTCTGTTGAAATACAAGTCGAGCCTATCGGTGTTTTCCTTATCGAACCAGCTCTTACCGTAGCCTACGGTGTTCATCATAAGCATATGTCTTACGGTTTGTCTTTTTATTTGCTCGTTTTCTATTCTTATTTTCTCGGGGAAAAAGTCGGCAATCTTATCGTCTAGGGAAAGCTTGCCCTCGTCAAGCAAAAAGCCGATGGCAATTGACACATAGCTCTTTGTTTGAGAATACATTCTATGGCAGGTATCCTTGTTAAAGGGCGCCCAATAATATTCGCCAAAAAGCTTGTCGCCTCTTAAAAGAAGGACACTGTGCATACGCGCCTTTCTCTTTTCAAGCACTCTTATAAATTTTTCTATGTGTCGTGAGCTGATGCCCACGCTTTCGGGACTTACCTTTTCGAACATAATTTACTCCTATGTTTTTCAAATTTCCTTACATTGAGTTGCCACAACGTCGCTTCCGAAAAGGTCGGAAATTATTATATCTCCAACGGTGAGTGGAAGCCTTGCTACGGTTGAATTTATTATTTCCATAGCCTCAAATACCTTTTCCTTTGGAATAGGCTTGCTCGTTTTAACGGAGATAAGCTCTCCGTTTTCACAGCGAACGGTGGTCGTTACCGTTCTTTTTGGCGCGGTACATTCGTTTATTGCATATTCCTCGCCCCTTGGGCAGGTGTTGCCAACCACACTTTGCACCGTTTTGCCGTCTAGCGTTACAGTAAGGCTACATCCGAGAGGACAAGCTATACAGGTTAATTCTCTTTTCATTGTAGCTCCTCCAATTCAAGCCTTAGCTCGGACACGCCCTCGAGAATTTTGCCATCAATTTTCAAGGTCTCCATCTCCGACGGTGCTATTCTTTGCTTTTTTCTTGACAGTGCGAGCTTGCCATCTGCCAAGACATTTATTTTTACATTTCTATACAGTCCCGAGGTTCTAAAATACAAGGTCGTGCTCTTTTTCTCGGTTATCACCTGAGGCACGGTGTATCGAATTTTTCCGTCGGTTGAAATAGGAATTCTTACAGTTTTGTTGTTAATTCCCTTAATATAATCGGAAGCGCTCTTGCCTGCGATTTCCGCCTCCTCGGACACATAGTCAACGAGGTCGTGAACGTGCAAAACGTTTCCACAGGAAAATACTCCCTCTACGTCGGTTTCACGGTTTTGGTCAACAACGCTACCATTTGTTATCGGTGAAATTTCCGCGCCAATGCCCTTTGTAAGCTCATTTTCGGGAATCAAGCCACAGGACAAAAGAAGTGTGTCGCACGGGATATACTCATAGCTTTCCTTAATCGGCTTACGGTCCTTGTCAACCTTGGCAATCGTAACGCCTGTGAGTCTTTCGTTTCCGTGAAGTGCCACCACGGTGTGCGACAGTCTTAACGGAATGTTAAAATCGTTTAGGCATTGCTCGATATTTCTTGCAAGCCCTGACGAGTACGGCATAAGCTCGCACACTGCCTTAACGCTTGCGCCCTCAAGAGTCATTCTTCGAGCCATAATAAGACCGATATCGCCCGAGCCGAGAATAACGACGTCCTTGCCCGGCATATATCCCTTCATATTCACAAGCTTTTGCGCAGTTCCCGCACTGTAAACGCCAGCAGGGCGAGTGCCCGCGATATTCAAAGCACCCTTTGCTCTTTCACGGCATCCCATAGCGAGAATTATCGCCTTTGCCTCTATTTCAAAAATTCCGTCCTCGCTATTTGAGGCGATTATTTTTTTATCCCTTGTTATTTCGAGGACCATTGTATTAAGCTTAACGCTGATTCCAAGCTCCTTTACTCTTTTTTCGTATCTATACGCATACTCCGGACCTGTGAGCTCCTCTTTAAATTTATGAAGTCCGAAGCCATTATGAATGCATTGGCGAAGAATTCCGCCGAGCTTATCATCTCTTTCAAGGATAAGAATATCTCTTATTCCGTTTTCGTAGGCAGAGATTGCGGAGCTCATTCCTGCAGGTCCACCACCTATTATCACAAGCTCTGTCATCTTGCTTTCTCCTTTGTTTTACCGATTGCTACATAGGATTTGCCACCGAATTTCGTTATTTTTTCGTATGGCAAGCCAAGCTCCCTTGAAAGAAGCTCGATTATATAAGGACTGCAAAATCCGCCTTGACATCTGCCCATTTGAGCGCGTGTGCGTCTTTTCACACCGTCTAGGTCAGTTGCCCTTGGCTCGGTGCGAATTGCATCGAGAATTTCACCCTCGGTAACGCCCTCGCAACGGCAAATAATTCTTCCGTAGGACGGATTTTCCTTTATCATTTTGTTCTTTTCCTCTATGCTTGCCTCTCTAAATGCGTGCATAGATTTTCTTGTCGTAATCGGATTTTCGCGTCTGACAAGATTAAGTCCGATTTTCTCCAAAAGCTTGCGCACGTATTCGGCAATCGCAGGTGATGCGGAAAGGCCGGGGGACTCAATGCCCGCAGCGTTTACGTAGCGATTTTTGGGGGAGTTGATTATAAAATCTCCCGTGCTACCGACGGAGCGAAGTCCGCAAAACGAGGTAATCGTTTTGTTTTTTGGAATACCAAAAACGCTTTTTTCGGCTATACCGTAAATAGATTCAAAGAATTCGCAAGAGGTTGATTTATCAGCCTTATCCTCTGCATCAATCGCAGTAGGTCCTAAAAGAAGATTTCCGTCAACGGTTGGGGAAACGAGTATGCCCTTGCCCATTTTGCTCGGAGTTACGAAAATTGTATGCGAAACGATGCTTCCACTCTCCTTATCCAAAAGAACATATTCTCCGCGACGGGGATGCACCTTAAACGAGGTGTCGCCAACAAAAGAGGCGATTTTATCCGAATATACGCCCGCACAGTTTACTACATATCGCGAAAGGATTTTATCATCGCTTGATTCTATCTCGTAGTAATCGCCCTTGTCCTCTATTTTCGTTACCTCGAAGCCACACCTTAGCTCCACACCGTTATCCATTGCGTTGCCTATTGCGGACACGGCTAAATCGTAAGGACAAATTATAGCACCCGTTGGCGCATACAGCGCACAGGTAACTTCCTTGCCTATATTCGGCTCGATTTCCAAA
Organism: Eubacteriales bacterium; assembly: GCA_045612665.1. Classification (GTDB taxonomy): domain Bacteria; phylum Bacillota; class Clostridia; order Oscillospirales; family CAG-272; genus RGIG2000. The sequence continues at coordinate 7,190 of JAZKZO010000068.1, read as the reverse complement.
ATTTCGTTTCTTTTTAGAAGCCTTAAGCCCTCAACGCCGTTTGTGTTGCCTCGGTTAAGCAAATCCTCGAGCGTGCGCTCGTCTTCCTCGTTAAAGCCTACTACAAGCGAGCCGTTATTTATATATTTTACGCCCAAATCCCTTGCAACCTGAGCCATCATTTTCGAGCCCCTTACATTAAGCTCCGCCTTTAAAGAGCCCACCTTTGCATCAAAGCCTGCGTGGACTATTGCGGAGTTTGCCTTGGTTGCACCTGTGGCTACGTCGTTTTCCTTTTCAATTAAGCATACGCTTGCGTCATAGAAGGACAGCTCTCTTGCTATCATACCGCCTACAACGCCTGCGCCGATTATCGCTATATCGTACATATTTTCTCCTGAGAACTAAATTATTACTATAATTTTATCACATATTAAATCGAAGGTCAATGTTTTTGCGCTCGTATTTTTATATTTTCACAACTTTTATACCCTTTTAGGGTATTATGCCGATTTTTCACAGCCGTAAACGCCTCGACGCTCATTTTTGCCCACCGCGATAAAAAAAGGACACTGATGTGTCCTTTTTTGTGATTATTCTCCGTCGTAGTTGTAAATTACTCTACCGTTCACAGAGTAAGCGAGCATCTCGGGCAAGTCGTGTCCCTCGATTTGCTCCCATTGAGCCTCTGAGCCACGGAAATAGATTTTTCCAAAGGCGTTTGTAAATGAGTTCTCGCAAATTTTTGTAACGGAAGCAGGAAGAATTATCTTTTCAAGATAAATCGTTGCATTGAATGCGCCCTCGCCTATTACCGTAACGTTTCCTCTTATATCAATTGTTTTGATAATTCGGCAGTTTGAGAAGGTGTAAGGCTTGATTTCGGTAACGCCTGACGGAATTACGATGCTTGACAAGCCCTCACAGCCGTTAAACGCAGCCTCACCGATTGAAACGATGCTCTCGGGGAGATTGATTGACGAGAGGTTTGTGTTACCAAAGAACGCGTGTGCGCCGATTGCCGTAATTGTATCGGGAACGGTTGTTTTCCAGCATCCGAAAATCAAGGTGTTGGTTGCTGTTTCGATAATAGCGTTACAGTTGTTTCTTGAATCGTAAACGGTATTGCCTGAGTCAACCGTTACAGTCTTAATTGTGTCGGAATATGCGAATGCGCACTCCTCGATAACGGTAACAGATGCAGGAATATTAACAACCTCAAGCACCTTACAGGTCATAAATGCATATCCCTCGATTTTCTCAACGCCCTCGGGAATTGTAACTGTCTTCAAAAGCTTACAGTTTGAGAAGGTTCTTCCCTCGATAACCCTAAGGGTAGCAGGAATTGCAATGCTTGTAAGTGATTCGCACCAGCTAAATGCGCCACCGCCAAGTTTTGTAAGAGTCTGTGGCAAGGTAACTGAGCTAAGAGAGTAGCAACAAGCGAATGCATCAGCCCCGATGCTTGTGCAGGAGTTAGGAATTGTTATCGCGCCAAGCTCCTCGCAAAACTCAAACGCGCCCTCTCCGATGCTTGTAATTTCTCCCAAGAATGTAACTCTGTCAAGGCTTTCGCACTTGTAGAAGGTTTCCTCGTCAACTACTGTAATGCTTGCAGGAAGCTCGATTTCCTTAAGATTTTCGCACTCATAGAATGCGCGCTTGCCGATAGACTTAATGCTTTCAGGGATAACCATTGTTTCAATAACGGTGTTTTCCTTAAATGCATCCTCGGCAATTGCAACAACGGGGAGTCCGCTATAGGTTGTAGGAATGATAACATCCTTTGCAGTACCCTCATAGCCTGTTACGGTGTAGTTATTTCCACCGCCACTTGTTGTAAAGATAAGTCCCTCGGTGTAAAGCTCATATGAGCAACGAGTGCAGAAATTGTCCTCGTCAAGGTCGTGTCCGAGCTTTGCCATATACTCCTGTGCTACGATTGTTGCATCGCATACGGAGCAAACCTTACCTGCGGTAAGTCCTGACAAGGTACAGGTTGGCAAAATCACGCTAACATCGCGCTCTGTGTGCGCAACCATTTCAATTTCTTCTGTTCTTGTTTCAGTACAGCCTGTGCAAAAATAGGTTTTTTCGCCCTTTTCGGTACAGGTAGCCTCTTTTGTTACTCGTCCGTCATCCCATGTGCACTCGTGTGGGTCCTCACAGGAAACGAAGGCAACGATTGCAATTACTATGCTAAACACTAGGCATAGAATTTTAAAAGTGTTTTTCATTTTCTTTCCCTCCAAATTTTTGTATGTACCATACAATTATATTATAACTTAGTTTTCCACAAAATGTCAATGTGTTTGGGCAAATTTAAAAGCCCGTTATCTCTAACGGGCTTCTTTTTTTATTTTTCCTCGTTCTTTTTTAGGTCAAGGCGGATTCCGTCTCGATTATACGCATAGGTATAATCACTGTTCCACCATCCAATGAGATGCCCACATTGCTATTTCATCCATCAAAATCACAACCGTACATTCTATCGTTTCGCCTGTTTTGGTTGTAACTCTACAATGCACATGTCTTTCCTTTTGATATTCAATCTCTTCTATCTCGCCAATTTGTTCTATTGATTTCACTTTTCCATACGTTTCTTCAAATTCATCCGAATATTTCAAATGGTTTTTAGCAAGTGCAAACTCAGGATTAGTTCTCCGCATTATTTCGGTGGACAAAGACCAGCACAACGTTGCAATAAAAATGATTGCTATGGCTGAAAACAAAATTATCTTCCATACTTTTGATTTGTTCATTTTAATTTTCTTACCTTCGCTCTATGATCAAGTTTCGTATTTTAAATCCCAAAATTCAAGGCAGGCACTGCCCCTTATTCATAGCGTTCTGCCTCTTCCAAGTAAATGACATCCGTTCCCGTTATAATATCGGCAAGTGTACGAGAATCCAATCTCTTGGCACTAAAAATGATGCCTATAATTATAAGATGTGTATCTATTTGTAATAGATTTCTAAGTAGAAGCTTTATCGGTTTAGGCTTTTCTCCCGTTTTAGAATCTATGACCCTGCATTTCATCATCTTCTTGCCAAGGCTACCGTTTTTGAAAAGAAAGTCCTTTATCAATGCATACGGTTTTTCTGTACCTAAATATAGTATATATACGAAGATTTTAGCGGAATCTTCGCTTTCCATAATGTTCAAATGAAATATATCGGATATAGTCAAAAGGACAATAAGTATAGTGAACATCAGCGACATAATAGTCAAATAATAGGAAAAGAAATCAAGAAGTTCTATTTTCACTCTATCTTTCCAAAGACAGTTTTTTCTCATATTTTCCAATCCTCCAGAAACAATACTATGACTTTGAGAGACAGGGGACGGTTCCTTATCTCCTTTTTAAATTTACTGTTTGAGCTCTTTTTTATTTTTCCTCGGTTTCCTCGTTCTTTTTTAGGTCAAGGCGGATTATGCCGACGACAATTGAGGTGAGATTCAAGATTTCGCTTGCGATAGCACCGATTGAACCGCTAAAGCAGTTATAAACGAGCCACATAGGCGAGCTTATAAGTCCGAGCGACCTTACGGTTTTAGACTTTCCTGCGCGAAGTGCGACCGTTGCGATTATCATAGCAATCACAGGTAAAATCTCTATTATGAAGTTCTTTGCGCTTGGCTCTGTGCCGAATGCCAAAAAGGTAAGCGGATACGACACGCCAAAGGCAACGGCAAAGACAATAAGCCAAGGAAGCGCCCTCGCCTTTGTCTTATCCTCAAAGTAGAACACAACCGAACGGAGTGCGCCAACTATGTTGAGAAGTCCGCCAACTATTGCACCGAGGAGCAAATAGTTTACTGCAAAGGTGAGTGCGGCAAAAAACTGAAAAATTAAAACATTCTTTTGCTTCTTTTGTTGGAAAACGATAATATTAAGTATCATTCCAACAATTCCGAAGGCTTGGGCAACTATTTCTATATCCATTTTTTCCTCTTAAAACACAGGATAGCCTGCTTTTTCGTGAGCCTTGAAAAGCTCATCACACATAGCGACGATTTCATCAGTTGAAAGCTCTGCGCCTGTATGCGGATCCATCATAGCCGCCTGATAAATTTTCTTCTTATCCATTGTATGCGCCGCCTCGATTGTGAGCATTTGCGCATAAATGTTCGATGAGTTCATAGCCGCGAGCTGAAGTGGGAGTGCGCCAACGAATGTTGGGTGAATTCCCTCTCCGTCAACTAGGCAAGGCACTTCAACGCAAGCATCGTAAGGAAGATTTGTAATAACTCCGTTATTGATTACATTTCCGCCAATCTTGTATGGCTTGCCTGTGTAAATTGCTTCCATAATGTAGGATGCGTATTCCTGTGAGCGAGTGTGCTCTACCTTACCGCCCGACATAAGCTCCTCATACTGCTTTTGCCAGCCTGCGATTTGGTTTACGCAACGGCGTGGATACTCATCAAGTGGAATGTTGAACTTTTCGATTAGGTCGTCGCGATTTGGCTTTATGTAGAATGCGTTATACTCGGAGTTATGCTCACTTGACTCGGTGCAATAGTAGCCGAGCTTGTCGATATAATCGTATCTTACCATATCGCCGTGCTTTTCGGTTGCGTTCTTTTCTTTTGCACGCTTTCTTATCTCGGGATAGAGGTCGTTTCCGTCCTTGTCGGTGATTTCAAGAAGCCAGCCCATATGGTTAATTCCTGCGATTTTCTCGCGTCTGCCCTCGAGCTTGTCTTCTAATCCGAGATTCTTCAAAAGCCATTCGGAGCAGCATTGAACGCTATGGCAAAGACCTACTGTCTTAATCTTGGTATAGCGAAGCATATAGCCTGTGAGCATCGCCATAGGATTTGTATAGTTCAAGAACCAAGCGTTAGGACAAACCTCCTCCATATCCTTGGCAAAATCCTTCAAAACGTGGATTGTACGAAGCGCACGGAAGATACCGCCGATACCGAGAGTGTCGCCTATCGTTTGGCGAAGTCCGTATTTCTTTGGAATTTCAAAGTCGATGATTGTGCAAGGGTCGTAAAGGCCAACCTGTATTGCGTTTACAACGAAATCAGCACCGCGAAGTGCGTCCTTTCTATTTGCAACACCGAGGAATTTCTTAACGGTTGCTCTGCCCTCGTTGATTGATTCGTTCATTTTTGTAATGAGAAGATACGACTCCTCAAGTCGCATTTCATCAATGTCATAAAGTGCGATTTCCATATCGTGGAATGCATCGCAAAGCATTGTATCTCCCAAAACGTTTTTCGAAAAAACGGTGCTTCCCGCACCCATAAAAGTAAGCTTCATTTGTTATCTCCCAAAATTTTATTTTTCATAATCAATTTTTCAAAATTCTATCGAAACGACGAGCATTATTCTTCGTCAAGACAAGTTTATTTTGAAGACACAAAACCGTCCCCTGTCTCCTCGAAATTTTCGGAAAAGAAAGCTCTTGTTTCCGTTGTGAAATCCGACGAAAAGAAAAACACAAACGATTTGCTTTCTTTTTCATATTCAATTTCATATTCAAAAATTTCATTTTTCGAATCGTAATCCACATAGAGAATCAAATCGGAAATCTCGTCAGAATATGTTTCTGCTTTTTTTGTCGCCAAGTGATAAGTATGGTCAAAAGTATATACATATCCGTAAAATTCAAGATCAGAAGAAAGCACCTCTAATGTCAGTTCCTTTGCGTATATGAGTTCTTCTTCTAAAATTTCATTTTCCAAAACCTCTCTGCTTGTTTCTTCCGATGAATTGTAAGTAGTTATAATTTTGCCGTTATCATACCTAGATGTATATTCAAGAGTGGTTTCCAAATATTCTAATTTGCCATCCAACTTTTTGATTTGTGTTTTCGAGGAGTCGTCATTAGAACTGATACTCGCCATATATTCGTTTTCTGAAATGTTGAAAGCTTGCAAATTATTGTTAGCAAGATCTATTAGCTCATCAATTTCACTTTTCTCAAAAATTCGTCTGGTATCGCAGGAAAACATGGTCAAAACCATTATGAGAAAAGCAAATATGCATACTGATTTTTTAAGGTTCTGGATAAACATGCCTATGTGCCCCCTCCTCTCCATTAATAGCTTTTTCTAACATCATCGATTTCTGGTATCCACAATGGGTTTGAAATTATTTTAGAAACATCTTCATTTTCACGGGGCGTTAACTTCACAACTCCTTCATGAATGACTGAGGTAAAAAAAGCACTTCCATCATCTCTATAAAAGCAAGGATCTTCTGGATTTTTAAAGCCCCAACCATCTATCCACTTAAAGATGCTATCTGTTATTTTCAAAAGCAACTCGCAAAGTTCCGGAGATGTTTTGTAATATACAACCTCTTCCTGTTTTACAATGTTTTTAAAAATTTCTATATTGTGTGTTTTTGATTTTATCTTATACTGTTCCAATTCACGATAATACGGAATGTTCTTGTTAAAAAATTTCAACGATAAAACGGACGAATATTTACAACAGGTTTTTAACAAATTTTCGTATTCTTCCCCCACAATATCATATTCTTCATTTCCGTATATATCTGTATCGTAAAATCTATAAATCATATGTTCTCCTATGGAGACATGGGACAGTTCCTTGTCTCCTCAGAATCGTCCACTGTCTCTGCTTGTCTTCTCTCCTCTATGATTTTCTTAATGTTTTCGTCAAAAGGCATACATATGGTGTTTTTCAAAGAGTAGTTATTAAATGTGATTTCCTCATTTGACTGAATTTTACTAACAAACAAAACCAGTCCATATTTCCCAGCGATCAGCCTAATATCTTTATTAGTTCTTGCATTACATTTTATTTCCAAATATTCATATTCTGTTCTTTGAATTTCTTCCCATTTTATTTTACAAAAAGCATTTGAAATTCCTTTTTCACTTATTCTAACACGAATAAACGAACGAAAAATGGAAGCCCCATATCCATTAAGTTTTATAAACATAAAATTTGACAAAACAACAACAAAAACACCTAAAATTTGCACGGGTAAATAGTTCGATAAGAGAATCATACAAAACAAACTCATTTCGATAACATAATTTATTACGATTCTCAATGCCATTTTTGGACAAGTAAATTTTGTGATTTTCTTCATTTTTACCTCCAAGGAGACAGTGGACAGTTCCTTGTCTCCACAAGTTGACTATATCTTCATAGCCGGCTTCACTTCAAATTCTGCATAGCTGTCCCCACGCGTCATAGAAGTATCTTCTTCGTCAAGACA
>JAZKZO010000067.1:0-13614 GCA_045612665.1 Eubacteriales bacterium | reverse complement strand
CCATTTTAGCGCTCGACGCGTCCTCGTCATACTTAACAATAACGTCCTCACGCGCGATATCGTCCTCGCCAATTCCGTCAATTATAGGAATATTGTGCGCATAGGCGCTCGGATTGAAGGATGTGTATCTTCTATTTGTGTGATAGCCGTCCTCGTAAGGCCCTGCGCCGATATCGCAAATGATTTGCCTGTTATCGCTTGCCAAAATAAACGAGCCAACGTCAATGTGGTTATGGCTTTCACCGTTATTTCCACCCTTTGTCGCAAAGCCGTATTTCGATGTGCGTCTTGTAAGATAGCACGAATTTTTCGCACAGTAGGTTACGTTTTCGCGCACAGAGTCGGTTATATTGCTCTTATTAAAATAAATAAAGGCGCGAAGAGCGAAGTTAAAGTGTGTGTTATCCTCTACCACTCTGCCCATTGTAATCGGGAGAGGCTCAATCATATCACCGTAGATATGACGGAGCATATGTGGCAAGCCCATATGATATTTTTGAATTATGCTACAGTCGCTAAAGGTAACGATAACGTCGCGCTGTAAGAACACCTTTTGAAGATTTTTGGAGATTTCCTTAACCTTTTCGCGCGCAAACCAGTCAACCCTGCCACCCGTAAGCTCTCTTTCAAGCATAGCGTAGGCGCTGAAAAATCCGAAGCCGAATTGCCAATAGCCGATGCCCTCAACGCACATTCCGTCGTCCTTGTAGCTTGCAAGATAGCACTCCATCGATGCGTGAATTCTCGCCTGATGCTCAAAAAACAGCTCGGGCGCTTCGTACATCATAGCGCATGCAACGCCACTCGTGCAAACGGCAGTCCAGTTGTTGTCGTGAGATTCCCAAAAATACTTGCGAGAGCAATAAGGCTCGATTATATGGCGTCTTACCTCGTGGCTGATTCGGTCCTTTAAGAGCTGTGGGAAACGGTCCTCAAAGAGATTTTTTACCTCGCAAAGTGCAAATCCAACGCTTGATGCGAAAATGTCGATAAGACCGTTGTCAAAGTCCTTTGGCGTTTTTCCGTAATACTGCTCCGTATAATGACCGAGCGGTGCCCACGCGTAATCGTCAAGATAAGCCCACACTGTGTCGATTAAATCATTATAATACTGCTCGTTTTCAGGATAAATGAGCGACAAAAGCGCGCTTGACTGCAAGTGGTCAAACTGCAATCTCCAAAGCCCGTGGTCGTTATTTTCCAAAATGTCCTTAGCACTATGTGCGCGCGGTCTTTGCTTGAACGCACTCTCGTAAAGAGCCAAAAGCTCCGCCCTGTGCTGAGCAAAATCGTCGCTTTCGCGCACGTTTTTCCAAAATTTTTTATCCTTTGCAAAATCTAACATGGTTTACCTCACAAGAAAAGCTATCACGGCAAGCACTAAAATATGTGTCGGATAGAAGATATAAAAGAAATATTTGAGCTTCCACTTACCTCTTTTGCCCGAATAAAGCAAAAGAATCGGAAGCGCTAAAAACGAAAATAACTGAATTTTACCAAGTGGCGCATCAAGGAGCATAAGGCACATACCGACAGCGCAAAGGGCAAGCGACACAAGGTGCGTGTCGATTTTCTTGATTTTCTCGCTTGCGCCCTTGGGCATATACGGTAGGCTTACAAGCACAGGTAGCATCGCACCGAAAAATCCATACTCAACTCTTGATAGCCTGTTTAGAAAATATACCGCCACAACGGCTATAGCGAATAGTAAAAACGACAAAATTATTTGAATTAGCCTCACGTCGTGCCAAAAAAGCGTGCGCTTAAAGAGGTCGAGCGCGTAAATTACAAGAATTGAAAGCGAAAAGGTTACAAGCACGCAAAGATACGGCTTTGAAAGCGCAAATTCTATGCCGATTTGGCAAATGCACGCAAAAAACAAAACGCAAGTAAGATATTTTAGCCTGTTTTTGGTGTACCTTGCGCCCTGTGCAATCGTAAACGCGAAAATCGGAAACGCGATTCGCCCAAGAATTCGAAGGAGCGTTACGCTCGGAAAAAGCATTACGCCAATATGGTCGATGAGCATCGACACACACGCAATCAGCTTTAGCGCATTCGAGCTTAAAAGCCTTACTTTTTGCATACTCTCCCCCCTGAAATTTATACTATTTATAGTATAACACACTCCGTTGCAAATTGCAACCCTATGCCGAAGGCAAATCATGCGGTTTACCGCAATTCATGACACGTAGTGTCAATTCATGCAACCGTGAGGTTGCAATTCATTGTAAGGATTGTTCTCTTTTGCGCACTCTCCCTCAGTCGCTACGCGCCAGCTCCCTCCCAGATGGAGCCTTATTATCATTCGTCGCGAAGCGATTTCATCCAAGTTCTACTTGGATTTCATCCCAACGGGATTTCATCCGCCTTGGTGGATTTCATCCCCTTTGCATTCCGAATTAACTTCGCGTTTCGCGCTTCGCACTTCACACTTAAAAAAGCTCGACACGTGGTCGAGCTTTTTTGTTATTTTAGCGAATTGTAGCTTACTGTTCTAAGCGTTCCGTCGTTTTTGGTTATGGTGCTAACCGACTTGCTTGGAGTGGCTTGAATGAAGCCTGTCTTGGTTTGCTCACCCGACTTGCTTACGTTTACGTATGCGCAAAGTGCTAGGTCGAGGTCGTAAAGCTCCTCGGTAATGCCCGAAAGGTAAACGTTGACTGTTGAATAATCGTCGCTTATAATCTTAACCTGAAGCTTTGCCTTCTCCGATGCGATGCAACCGTTTTCAAAGAAGGACTCTCCATTTATAAAGTCGCAATTAAACATTGCAACGCCTATTTCGGTTGTAGCTCCGTTTATACTCTCAAAGAGCGCTCTCATTTCGTGATTTACGGCATATCCTGCACAAATTCCAAAGCCGCCTTCGTCGCTTTCCTTAACCGAGTAACCAAGAGCTCTTATGATAGGCTCACATGCTTCGATCGAGGTGCCACCGCACTTGCTACAGGTAGATGCAATAATTCCCTGTGAGCCATATCCGTTTGGATACTCAAGGGAGCTTGGCTTATAGTCGTGCTCGCACTCTGATACAAATTCAATAGAATACTGTGCCGACGCTATCCACTCTGAGTCTATAAAGTCACGTCCGCGGACAACAATTCTTCCATCGTAAACGTCAACTGCATAGCCTTGGCTTCCGTAGAGATTTTCACCCGAGGTTATATTAAACGCAGTCCACAAATAGCTTACCGATGCGCAGTTAAATGCGTGAATTGGAAGCGCATCCGTGCCCTCAAAGATATTGCCCTTTGAGTTCATTTCCCAGTGGGTGTGTCCGTTAAACATTACTATTTCGGGATATTTTGAGATAACGGCCTGAAGCTCAGCCTCGTTTGTTACGCCGTCCCAGCCCTCGCCCGGAAGGCTTCCCGAAACGGTATTATACATTGGCTGATGAAGGAACACGAAGATAGGTCTTTCTTCGCTTCTGTTCTCTGCAAGCTTGCTATCAAGCCAAGCAAGAGTTTCCTCTGTAAAGGACGCCTCAAGACCGCTTGCATTATCTCCACCAAGGAAAATATAATGGTATCCGTTTAGCCAAAAATCATAGCAGGTATCGCTTGGATGGTCTCCGTTTGGCAAGGTTGCGTATTGCAAGAACGCGCCCGCAGCTGACGGATAATCGTGGTTTCCGATTGCAAGATACAACGGATATTTTGTAGGGTCTGCGCCTGCCTCTGCCATTACCTCGTTAAAGATTGACATAAGCTGCTCGTATTCCGAGGCGCTGCCGTGGTCGGTAATGTCGCCCGAGATATATATGGGCGCACCGTTTGGATAAAGCGCTATCGCGTCCTTTAGCATAAGCCTAAAGTGCTTTTCGCCATATGTTGAGCCGATATGAACGTCGCTTATTGCAAAGAACGACGTGCTTGGCGCTCCAAGGTCGCCTATCGCGCTATTTTGCGGTAGGTCAATGCTTATAAACTCCTCGGAAAGCTCACCTGTGGCTCTGCTTTCAGAATAAATCAAAAGTCTTGTTGCGCCGCTTGGAATTATAACGCTATCACTAAAGGTATAGGTAACAATGGAGCTATAAACCTTTGCCTTCGCGTGTGCTGTGTAGCCCTGAAGAGGTCCGTTTTCATCCGCCCAATACATAACGATATTGTATTTGCTGAGCGCCTCGGCTGGCATATTTACAGTAACCGTTCCACCCGCGTAGCCGTTTCCGCTAGGAGTATATTCAGCACTTTCAGGTGGCAATGCCTCGCCGCTTGTAGCTGTGCCGCCGCCTACGGTTACACCATTTTGAGCGTCCTCTACGTTACCAACCGCAATATTTATGCTAAGCGTGAAGGAATTTTGCAAATATTGATCGTTTTCTACAAGGTAAATTGTGTAAAGTCCTGCGGGAATGTCCTTATATGCGCTAAGATTTCCACCGATATTCGATGCAGTTCTTAGGTCATACGGATTACCGTTGCCTGCCTCGGTTATATAATACCAACGAATTGTAGCATCTCTTGAGTCACGGAACGAAATACCGATCCAGTCCTTTGCGCCAACACCCGTTGCGGTTACCAAAATCTCCTCGCCGACCTCAAATTTGGTCTTGTTTACGGTCATAGAGTGTGTACCGTTTGTAACATTAACATTTGTTGCAGGCACCAATGGTGTGTTATGTGATGCAACTGTGTCCTCACCAACCGTTACCACCGTATACGCAACCTGTGTTGTCATATCGTTTGTATCGTAAGGAAGCAATCTGATAAGATATACGCCCTCTTTAAGAGAAATGCCCTCGGTTACGTCGTATGCAACTCCGTCGCCGTTTGTGCTAACCCATTCCCAAGCAACGGACGAGCCCTTGTTGAAGCTATTAAAGTTGTAAATACCAACCCAGGAGTCGGTGTAGCCCTCAACCATATGAGGTGTTACCATAATCGGCTCGCCAACCTTGTACGAGGTCTTATCCGTGCTCAAAAGCGAGCTGTCTCCGAAAACGGTTGTTGTAGGATTGCCGATTTTAATTCTTACAAGTGCCTTGTGTCCCTCAAAATAGTCACTTCCGTTTTCCTGTAAGCGAATTACGTATTCGCCCTCAGGAAGTGATGAGGTTGTAGCGTTATAGTCGCCGCCCGTTATGTAATTTTCAGTCAAATCGAAAATTGCACCGTCACCGACGTTTTCAATATATTGATACTTAATAGAGGCTCCTGCCTGAATTCGGAAAATACCGATCCAGTCCTTTGTGCCCGAGCCCTTACCGCTAACGAGAATAGGCTCTCCAACCTTGTATACGGTTTTGTTTACGTAAAGCTCGTAATCTCCGTTTACAATTTTAACGGAGCCGTCCGCTTGAATGTGTTGACTGCCCGGAAATTCGGTTGTGTTATCGTCCTCACCTGTATCTCCACCTACGTCTCCGCCTTGGCCCGGATTATCAGGATCGGTTGTGCCGCCTTCACCCGGGTTGTCAGGATCAGTTGTTGTGCCACCGCCTTCGCCTGGGTTGTCAGGATCAGTTGTCGTGCCACCGCCTTCGCCTGGATTTTCGGGATCAGGTGTGTCAGGCTCAGTTACGTCTCCACCACTTGGAAGACGGCTTTGATACGTAACCGCATAATCACTTTCTACAAAGAGATATACGGAAGCAACAATCGCGCCCCAGTTGGTTGCCTGGTCAGGGAAAAGGTGGAATATATATTCTCCACCTCTCGTTTCGTTAAAGGTGCGAACGCCCTCACTGTTGTTTGAGCTGGTCCAATACCAATCGTATGACGTTTTTGAGAAAAATCCACCGTATGCGCGCATAGAAACCCACGAGTCACTTGCCAAATGAGCGGAAGTAACGCTAATGGTCTCGCCTGCCTGATATACGTATTTATCAATACTGAGCTTTGCAGCATCGCCCGTTACGGTGGTCTGCTCGGGATTACCGATTCTAATCTTTACCGTTGCCTTTTCACCCGAATAGTGCGACGAGTCGTCTGCAAGCAAACGAACGATATATTCACCCTCGGGAAGATTTGCAAGGGCGCTTTGCTCTACCCTGTCGTAATCGGTTCTCAGGTCAAACTGAACACCGTCTCCTATCGAATCAACGAACGCCCAAAGAATAGAGGCGTCTCCACCAACCTTGTAAATACCAATCCAGTCCTTGGCGTTAGGTCCTGAGCCGCTAACGAGAATAGGCTCACCAACGTCGAAAACGGTTTTGTTTATCGTAAAGGTGAATTCTCCGTTAACGATTGTAACGGCCTCGCCTGTCCTGTCAGGCTTTACCTCCTCCGTCTCGGTCTGCGTTTCCTCTTCGGCAAGAACGCTAAATGCCATCACGGGCAAAAAGCATACAAGCATACAAAGACAAAGTATAAACGAAAGAGCTCTTTTATAAATGTTTTTCATAAATTATCATCTCTCCTTGATTTTCTCCATAATTATGTTATAATATATTTGAGCAAAATTGTCAATATAATCATTTTTCCTTGAACAAATTGCTCATTTTGTGATTAACATATCGAAAATTTCAATCAAATATAATAAAAAGAGGTCAAAATGTCATTTAAGGATAGAGAAAAAACAATACTTGAATATTTACGCCAAAATCACGAGGCGAGAATTGAGGAGCTTTGCGCAAAGCTCTTTGTTAGCGCACCGACAATGCGACGAGATTTAAAGGCTCTCGCAGACGCTGGAAAAATCATTCGAACCTCTGGTGGCGCTGTTATAAATAATGTCGGTTGGGAAGGCACTCCTCAGGAGCTTCGCGAAAAGGAATTCGTTTCTGAAAAGGACGCTATTGCAAAAAAGTGCCTCGACCTAATAAAGGACGGAAGCACCGTTATGATAGATGCATCTTCTACCTGCCTACAGCTTTTGAAGCTCTTGGGCACGGGCGTTAAAAGCTCGATTATTGTTGTTACAAATAGCACAAAGGCATCATTTATTTTAGAAAAAACAGGCATCAAGGTGTTCGTTTCGGGTGGCGAGGCATCAAAAACCTCGTTTGGCTACGTTGGAACGCTTGCCGAGGAGTTTATAAGAAAATTCAATGCCGACATTTGCTTCTTCTCCGTTTCCTCGCTAACCCCCGACGGCAAGCTCACCGATAACTCGATTGCCGAAAATCAAATAAGCAAGGCAATGATTGAATGCTCGAAAAAATCCGTTTTGCTTTTGAACTCCCAAAAGATAGGCGAGCCGTACCTAAACACCGTTTGCACTCTAAGAGATATTGATTTCGTGGTGTCGGAAGCAGACATTTCGGACTCGCTCGGTGCATATAAGGAAAAGCTTGTATAAACGGATAAGGCTCCGCATGCTCAAAGGGGCTGTGCGAAATGCGGAATGCGAAATGCGGAATTAAAAAAGCTCGACTGTGTGTCGAGCTTTTTGTTTTTTATTGCAAGGAATGAGCCTTTAATCTTTAATAGCGTTTAGGCTAAATTAGACAAGGCGCAACGCAGTATAACGACGCATAAACCTATCAATCTTTAATAGCGTTTAGGCAAGGTTAGACAAGGCGTACCACAGCGGACAGACGAAGGCTATCTTTACGATAGTCGAGGTTGTACGCGAGGAACAACGCAGTATAACAAAGCATAAACCTATTAAAGGCCTAGGTCTTCAACTATGAGTTCGCGCACTGCCTCTTCCTTTACAGGCTCTGCATCTCTTATCTTCAAGAATTTTGGAGCTACCTGTGGGAACATTGCGCAAGAGAGGACGTCCTCGTCGCTCTTTACGATATCGGCAAATTCTGCACGATACTTTTCAAGCTCAGGCTCGATAAGGTCGGCAGGACGGCAGGTAATCACCTCAGCATCACCGATTGCGAGCTTTCTTACTTCCTCGTTTACCTTGCCCGGGAGCATACCGTACTCACCGCGAAGGAGTCCCTTGGATTCCTTTGTAACCATCTTATATCTGCCCATAAGAACGTTAAATACAGCCTGTGTACCAACGATTTGGCTTGTAGGAGTTACAAGTGGTGGATAACCGAAGTCCTCACGAACTCTTGGAACTTCAGCGAGAACATCATAAAGCTTATCCTCAGCCTTAGCCTGCTTGAGCTGTGAAATAAGGTTTGAGAGCATTCCGCCCGGAACCTGATAAAGCAAGGTGTTAGGGTCAACATTGAGCACCTTTGGATCAAGTGAGCCTGCTTCCTTAAGCTTTGTTGCAATCTTTCTAAAGTGAGTTGCAATATCGCTAAGAGAGGAAAGGTCGATTCCTGTGTCGTATTTTGTGCCCTGAAGTGTTGCAACCATAGCCTCGGTTGAAGGCTGAGAGGTACCGTTAGCAAGTGGTGAAAGCGCGGTGTCGATAATGTCAACGCCTGCCTCAACTGCCTTGAGGTAAGTCATATCACCTGTACCTGTGGTGTTGTGTGTGTGAAGGTGGATTGGAACCTTAACCTTTGCCTTAAGTGCACGAACAAGAGATTCTGCATCGTAAGGGAGCAAGAGGTTTGCCATATCCTTAATACAAATTGTATCAGCACCCATTTCCTCAAGCTTGCAAGCGAGGTCAACGAAATATTCCTCGTTGTGAACAGGGCTGATTGTGTAGGAGAGCGCAGCCTCAACGTGTCCGCCAAACTTCTTTGTGGCACGGATAGCTGTTTCCATATTTCTAACGTCATTGAGCGCATCGAAAATACGAATAACGTCAATACCGTTTGCAATTGCCTTTTCAATAAACGCCTCAACCACATCGTCAGCATAGTGCTTGTAGCCGAGAAGGTTTTGTCCGCGAAGAAGCATCTGAAGCTTTGTGTTAGGCATTGCCTTCTTGAGCGCACGAAGTCTTTCCCATGGGTCCTCGTTAAGAAAACGCATACAGGAGTCAAATGTCGCACCGCCCCAGCACTCAAGCGACCAGTAGCCAACCTTGTCAAGTGCCTCACAGGCAGGAAGCATATCCTCAAGACGCATTCTTGTCGCAGCCTGCGACTGATGCGCATCACGGAGAATTGTATCTGTAATTAAAACTTTGTTCATTTCAGTTAATCCTTTTTAAGTTGCCCTACCCACTCTTTCGAGTGAGTAGGATTTTTAGATTGTTTGTTTTGTGTCTAAACGGATTGCGTTGTTCGGTTGCATATCAACTCGGTAAGGAGAATCAAGTTAGGCAAGGCGCACCGCAAACTGTGGGCGCAGGCGTACACATCGTACGTCAAGGTCGCAGTTGAGGAGCAACACAGCATAACGCCGATTATCGTTATCCGAGAAGTGCGATAAGAACGCCGGCAGCGATACCAGATCCTATTACACCTGCTACGTTTGGTCCCATAGCGTGCATAAGAAGGAAGTTGCCTGGGTCGTCCTCTTGACCAACCTTTTGAGATACACGTGCTGCCATTGGAACGGCACTAACACCTGCACTTCCGATAAGTGGGTTGATTTTCTTTCCCTCTGGCAAGAACACGTTCATAAGCTTTGCAATAAGCACGCCACTTGCAGTAGCAACGCCGAATGCAACTACGCCCATTACGATAATGATAATTGTCTTTGGTGAAAGGAAGGTTGCTGCTGTTGCGGTTGCACCAACGCTGATTCCAAGGAATACTGTTACAATGTTCATAAGCTCGTTTTGAACTGTCTTAGAAAGACGTTCACAAACTCCGCATTCCTTAAGAAGGTTACCAAACATAAGGCATCCAACGAGGATAGCTGCGCTTGGAACGATGAGTGCAACAACGATTGTTACGATGATTGGGAAGAGAATCTTCGCCTTCTTTGATACAGGACGAAGTGCATCCATACGGATTTGTCTTTCCTTCTTTGTTGTAAGAAGCTTCATAATAGGTGGCTGAATTACAGGAACGAGCGCCATATATGAGTACGCTGCAACTGCAATTGGGCCAAGAAGCTGTGGTGCGAGGAGTGATGTTGTATAAATTGCTGTAGGTCCGTCTGCTCCACCGATGATACCGATTGATGCAGCCTCACGGAGTGTGAATACGATTGCATCCCAGCCTGCAGCTGTACCAAGTGAGCTTACTGCCATAACGCCTGCAACGGTTGCGAAAATACCGATTTGTGCAGCTGCGCCAAGGATAAGGCTCTTTGGATTTGCAAGGAGTGGACCGAAGTCGGTCATTGCACCTACGCCGATAAAGATAAGGCAAGGATAGATACCGAGCTTTACACCGAGGTAAAGAACGTCGATAAGACCAACGCTAATTGAAGTTCCCTCAAGGGAGATGAGTGAGTTAAGCACAGGGAATTCGCCAACAACGCCTGCCGAGATTGCGTCCTTAAGAACTGCCAAGTCGGTGTAGTAAAGTGCGTTTCCTGCTGCGTCAACGCCTGCTTGAATGTTTAATTCCCTTGCGATATGCAAGATCTTATCTGCGTCGATTGTAGCTCCGCCGAACAAATCCCATTGAATGTGTCCTGCAGCGAAGAGCTCCTCGTGATAAGCGCCTGCGAAGGGAAGGTTTGTGATAAGCATACCGATTGCGATAGGAAGAAGGAGCAATGGCTCGAACTTCTTGCCGATAGCAAGGTAGCAAAGAAGACAAGCGATGGCAATCATTATAAGATTTTTCCATCCGCCTGCTTCAAAGAAGCCGGCGAAGCCTGTTTCTCCTAAAAAGTTAATTATTCCGTTCATCGAAAAAGCCTCCGATTAAGCGATTGTGCAAAGAGCTGAGCCACTCTCAACAGATGCGCCTGCGTTAACAGCAACACCGTTAACTGTGCCGTCGCATGGAGCCATAATTTCGTTTTCCATCTTCATAGCCTCAAGAACGAACAATACGTCGCCCTTCTTTACAGCCTGACCGTTTGATACGTTTACCTTAAGAATTGTACCTGGCATTGGAGCCTTGATAGCCTCGCCACCTGCAGGTGCGCTTGCTACAGGAGCTGGAGCTGCTGCAACAGGAGCTGGAGCTGCCTTAATATCTGCCTTGTCAACTACTTCGAGTGTGATTTCGTAAACATTTCCGTTTACAGTTACCTTGTAAGCCTTCATTTTTATGTACCTCTTTTTTATAATTTTTTAAATGATATTACACGGATAGCGGAAATGTCAGTTCCCTCTTCCTCTGCTACTGCTGCACATACCGCAGCTACGATTTCGCCTCTGTTGGCGATTTCCTTTGATGCCACAGGCGCTGGCGCGCTTTCCTTTAC
Source organism: Eubacteriales bacterium (assembly GCA_045612665.1). GTDB lineage: Bacteria > Bacillota > Clostridia > Oscillospirales > CAG-272 > RGIG2000. The sequence continues at coordinate 2,518 of JAZKZO010000067.1, read as the reverse complement.
AGGTGCTTTTTCCTTAAAGAACTTGTCGCAAACATAGTTCATAAGGTAGATGCAACCGATAAGAACAACGAGTCCTACAAATACGATTCCTATGCCGAAAAAGCAAAGAAACGCAAGCGATGGCTCGTTTGTGGCTGTTAACATTACTCCTGCCATAAATTCACTCCTTTTCACTTTAACTTACGCCCTATAAAAGCGCAAGCCCAATTTTTTACAGTTATCATTGTATCATACTTTTGTCAAGTTGTAAAGACCTTTTATTAAAAATAAAAAATAATAACGGACGAGCGTCCGAGGCAACATCCGAGCTTGATACACGAACCTTTCAACTCTCACGAAACAATTTTCAACGAGCCCTACCCTAATTTTAAGAGATTTAGGCAAAATTAATCAAGGCGCACCGGAAGAATGACGGGCGAAGGTGTATTTACATACTCCGAGGTCGGCATTCGGGAGCAACGCAGATTAATGAAGCATCAGTCTCTTAAAACGCATTAAAAAAGCCGACACGTGTCGTGTCGGCTTTTGGTTTAGTCGCGATATTCGTATGCATAGCACCAGTTTCCACCGGTGAGCTTTCCAAAGAGATACTTCATTGATGCGCTTTCGCTCAAAATGTAGAGGTCTCCGTCGTCATATACGAGCTCCTCTGCCATAGGTGGCGCTTCGATTATTTCGATAAGGCATCCGCTATCAAGATATCCGATTTCGATCGGAAGCGGTGTTTCATCAAGACGAACGAAATCAGTTGATATTTTATTACTGTCGTAAACGTAAATTTTCGAGGTTGAAAGTCCCCAAGAGCTTGAAAGGAAGATTTCTCCGTCATCGCCAAACGCCATTCCCTGAATTGCATCGGTGATTGAGAGCGCCTGACGTGGGTTTTCTCTTATCGGAAGACCTGACAGGTCGTTTATCTCGTGAAGATAAATCATCGCTGTGTTTTTATCTCCGTTTGGTGTTTCCATATGGTGAGATTTTGGGGTTTCGTAATCGCCTGCACGGTAGAAGTTTCCAACGTAAAGAATTCCGTTATATGCCTCAACGAAGGCAACCTCAAAATCGTTCTCAAATCCGCCTATCTGTGTCGCTTTTCCGTCGGTGTCAAGCACGTCAAAGAGGTCGAAAACGGCAACTCCGTAGCCGTCTGCTATGTAAACCCATTCCTCATAAACGGTCATTCCGCCAACGTGTCCGTTAAACGGTGTTGTGCCGTCCTGCTTATAGAGGTCAACCTGACGGCTTTCACCTCTACCGCCCTCGGGCATTACGAAAACCATAGATGGAGATTCTCCGTCCTTGTGGTAGCCTGTGTAAAGGAAGGTATCGATTTCGGACAAATATGTGAAGCCCTGTGGCACGCTTCCGCCCCAAAGTCCCGGGATTTTGAAGCCCTTGTGTGCGTTTTTGTAAAAATCAGCGTGCTTTACTCTTTGAATGATTGCAAAGCCTGCCAAAGCCACGAAAACGAGCGCAAGTATTGCCGAAACTACAATTAAAGTGATTTTTCCTGCTTTATTCATAATTTGCTCTCCTTATATTAATCAAAAAGAATAAATTGAGGTGTTGCCGTTGCATCAACCTTAACAAATCCGCCATCGGGAGTCAAGGTGTCGTTTATACCAAAGGTATAACCGTTAAAGCTTTCAAGTCTTACGAGTGTGCCCTCGCTCTGTGTGGCAATTTGAACACCGTCAATGACGTTATCGTCGGAAACAGGATTCCATACGGCAAGAATTCTCTCGCCTGTGCTCTTTTCAAACTCGTAAATCATAGCACCCTGTGAGTTTTCTATAACGCTCTTAAAGGTGTAATCAGCCAAAAGTCGTCTTGTATTAAAGAGGTAATATTGCGCCTTTTTAGCCGTACCGTCCTCTTTTATAATACCGTAGCCGTCATACTCTGCGCCTGTCTTATCCTGAAGTGCGTAGGCATATGCGCTATCAACTCCAAGGGCGGAAAAGATAAGGTATGAGCGCACCATATAGTTAGCCTGCCACTCCTCGGTTGCGTAATGGTCGCTTGTCGGATGGAGTGTGTCGTAGCCAAATGCGCTTACGTGGAATTCTACGTGATTGTAGCTTTCATCTCTTAGCTTTATCATCTTATAGAACTCGGAGTCCTCGTCAAGATAATAGCCCTCGGGAGTCATAAGACTCGGAACGAATGCATCGGTATTGAACGCGCCCACAAATACGGGTCTTTCGCCCTCTCGAAGAACGGCAAGTGCGTCCATCATATCCTTAATATACTGTGCGTTTGGCTCGGAGAGTGCGCCCATCACGATTTTTGCGTCCTTATCGCCTGCGATAATGCCTGCCTTTTCGATTTCCATCTTGTTGCAATCGTAGGCATAGCTTATAAGGAGCGCGTATTCGTCGGCAGTCATCGACTTGTCGGGGTGTTTACCAAGCTCGAATTTTGCGGTGTTGTATCCCATACTGCTGAAGTCGCAATACGCCTTGGAATACTCGTACAGGGATTTTGCAATATCAATATATGTTTTTGCGAGGATTTC
>JAZKZO010000066.1:0-15920 GCA_045612665.1 Eubacteriales bacterium | reverse complement strand
AATACTTTTTCATTTGTTTGTCTCCTTAGCTTAAAAAATCGTCAACCTTGTAATAGTGTGTATGTGCATTATTACCGTACTTATCACGAACAGTAACACGGAACATAATATCCTGCTTATCAAGCTTGAATTCTGCGTGAGTTACCTCATTTCCGTCAGTGTTGTAAGGACGGAAGCTTCTGCCTAAGCCTGTAACTATTACATCGGTAGCAGGTGAGCAATCAACCTTGATAATGTTATCCTCTACATAGAGTGCGTTGATTTTTGGTGGATTTTTACCGCTCGCACAGTAGAATTCTCCCTTTTCAAGAGCATCCATTACCTGACCGTATTCAAGCTCCTTTGCGCCGATAATTGTTGAGCCACCAAAGGAGTGATCAAACGAGCCACCGCGGTTATGGTTATCGTCGCCCATATTACAGAATAGGTTTTGGCTCTTACCGTTTCTTATCATATGGTCGTAAATGTATGGGCAATACTCTGCGCCCGAGATACGCTCGGTTGCATAGTTGAGAATTTCAAGCGACCAAAGTCCCTCGATATTAAGATAGTCGTCCATATCGTTAAGCGACCAGTTAGGGTGATTTAGGGAAACGAGGAAGCCATTTTCGTTCAAGCGCTTGATCGTTTCGTTTATGCTCTCGATAGTATACACTCTTTCGTAGCCGTCGCACTCAACGTCGCCCTGAAGCTTACCGTGACTTCTCCACCAATCAAAGGCACTGTTCGTTGTTGCGGGATGGAAAACGTTGTTCTTATCCTTTGAATAAACGCCCATATGTATTGTTTTGCGAGCCTTCCACGCATCCATATATCCACCGTCGGGATAATCGAAGCTTGGCTTGCCGTCGGTTACCGAAAACTCACTTGAGGTGATTGCCAAAAACTTATCGTCAGTCAACTCATTATGCGTGCAAATGAGCTCGTGGTCGGTATATGCCACAATAGAATAGCCCATATCCATATAAGCCTTTTTGATTTCCTCAGGTGAATAGTGTCCGTCGGAAACGGTTGTGTGGCAGTGCATATTGGCTCTATACCAATTCACACCGTCGGGTAAAAGAAATTTTTTCATTTATTTATTCTCCTTTAAGAGCAAATTTTCCTCTTCATCTGTTAAATAGCGCCACTGACCGCGCTCAAGCGAGCGATCAAGCTCTACTCCCGCAAAGCTTATGCGTTCAAGATAAATTATCTTATTATCAACCGCCTCAAGCATGCGCTTGATTTGATGATATTTTCCCTCGGTCAAGGTAATCTCGCCCTCGGTGTCGCTTATCATTGAAATTTCGCACGGCTTGGTTACATAGTCGCCTATATCGATTCCGTCCTCAAGTCTTTTTATATCGTCCTGCGCGAGAGGGAGCTTTGATTTGAACTTATACACCTTTTTTGCGTGGTGCTTTGGCGAAAGGAGCTTATGTGCGCTATCGCCGTCGTTTGTCAAAATCACAAGTCCGAGCGTGTTTTTATCAAGACGGCCACAGGGGAACAAATCCTTGCGCCTTTCCTCGTCGTTTAAGAGGTCAAGCACCGTCTTCTCTTTCGCGTCATCAGTTGCGCTGACGTAGCCCTCGGGCTTATTAAGCATTATGTACGTAAACCTCTTATAAGTGAGCTTCGAGCCACAAAAAACGATTTCGTCCTTTTCAGGGTCTACATGCACGTCCGACCTTTTCACAGGCGTGCCGTTTACGAGAATTTTGCCCTGTCTTGCAAGCCTTGCGCTCTCGCTTCTTGTAGCCTTGCCCATTTCGGATAAAAGCTTATCTATTCGCAAAACGACACCTCCGTTTAAATGCTTAATTGAGTATATTATATTTTAACACAAATTGCACTAAATGTAAATATTATTTATATAATTTTTATATATATTTTACTGTATAAATGTAGGTTTTTTGTACAAAGACGAAAAATATCGCTTTTTGATAAAAATGTGTTGATTTTATCTTTTAAATAATGTATAATATATTCGAAAAAATTTATTTTAAGGAGATTTTCATATGATTTATTCACACGAAGTTGAAAGCATGTGCTCCGTTGCTAAGGGACCAAAGCACGGTCCAGCTCCAATTCCTGAAGAAGGTAAGTGGGTACAGGCAAAGGAAATCACAGACATTTCAGGCTACACACACGGTATTGGCTGGTGTGCTCCACAGCAGGGCGCTTGCAAGCTCTCACTCAATGTTAAGGACGGTATCATCGAGGAAGCTCTCGTTGAGACTATCGGTTGCTCAGGTATGACTCACTCTCCAGCTATGGCAGCAGAAATTCTTCCTGGCAAGACAATTCTCGAGGCTCTTAACACTGACCTTGTTTGCGACGCTATTAACACTGCTATGCGTGAGCTCTTCCTTCAAATCGTTTACGGAAGAACACAGTCCGCATTCTCTGAGGGCGGTCTTGTTATCGGCGCAGGTATGGAAGACCTCGGTAAGGGTGCTCGTTCAATGGTTGGTACTATGTACGGCACTAAGGCTAAGGGCGTTCGTTACCTCGAAATGACAGAGGGCTACTGCACAAGAATGGCTCTTGACGCTGACGATCAGGTTATCGGCTATGAGTTCGTTTCTCTTGGCAAGATGACTGACTTCATTAAGAAGGGTATGGAGCCAAATGAGGCTTATGAAAAATCAAAGGGTACATATGGTAGATTTGCTGAGGCTGATCACTATATCGATCCTAGAAAGCAGTAAGGAGGGCGACTAACATGGCATTGTTTGAAGGATATGAAAGAAGAGTCGATAAAATCAATGCGGCTCTCAAGGAATATGGAATTAACTCCATCGAGGAGTGCAAGGAAATCACTCTCGCAAAGGGCGTTGACTGTGATAAGATCGTAAGAGAAACACAGCCAATTTGCTTTGAAAACGCTGTTTGGGCTTACACAGTAGGCGCAGCTATCGCTATTAAGAAGGGTTGCACAAAGGCTGCTGACGCTGCTGCTGCAATCGGTATCGGTCTTCAGGCTTTCTGTATCCCTGGCTCTGTTGCTGAGAACAGAAAGGTTGGTCTTGGACACGGTAACCTCGGTAAGATGCTTCTCTCCGAGGAAACAGAGTGCTTCTGCTTCTTGGCAGGACACGAGTCATTCGCTGCAGCTGAGGGTGCAATTAAGATTGCTCTTAACGCTAACAAGGTAAGAGTAAAGCCACTTCGCGTTATTTTGAACGGTCTTGGCAAGGATGCAGCTATGATCATTTCAAGAATTAACGGCTTCACATACGTTCAAACTCAGTTTGATCCATATACAGAAGAAGTTAATGTTGTTATGGAAAAGGCATATTCAAACGGTCCTCGTGCTAACGTTAAGTGCTACGGCTCTGATAGCGTTCCAGAGGGCGTTGCAATCATGCGTCTTGAAAACGTTGGTGTATCTATCACAGGTAACTCAACTAACCCAACAAGATTCCAGCATCCAGTTGCAGGAACATATAAGAAGTGGTGCTGGGAAAACGGCAAGAACTACTTCTCTGTTGCTTCAGGTGGTGGTACAGGTCGTACACTTCACCCAGATAACATGGCAGCAGGTCCTGCTTCCTACGGTATGACTGATACAATGGGACGTATGCACGGTGATGCTCAGTTCGCTGGTTCTTCATCAGTTCCTGCTCACGTAGAAATGATGGGTCTTATCGGCGCTGGTAACAACCCAATGGTTGGTATGACTGTTGCAGTTGCAGTTGCTATCGAAGAGAGCTGCAAGTAATAATTTGACATAAAATATGCCACGGATTTCCGTGGCATATTTTAATTTTTCTTAGACAAGAAAACATATCAAGGCAAAAGTAATGCGCTTCAAATAAAATATATTATATTTTTTGACAAGCAAAATTTAACATCCAAATTGGATATTTCTTTTCCGTTGTCAAATTTTATTTCCGCTAGTATATGCCCATTTTTCTCATAACACCTTATTATAGTCCCCTTGCCATAAAGCTTTTCATAATTAATTCTTTTGTTCAAGAAGCTCTTTTCGGTTTCTCTATTTACGCCAAATTTGTTAAATCCTTCTTTGTCATATCCATCCCTGTCTTTGCCTCTTTCATCATAGCCTTCCTTGTCATATCCATCTTTGTCCCGTCCGAAAGAATTATAGCCCTCTTTATCGTATCCAAGTTTGTCATATCCTTGCCTATCATAGCCGTATTTGTCGAAGCCTAGGTCATTATATCCGTCCTTGCGATATCCATCTTTATTGTATCCTTGTGCGTTATATCCTTGGCAATCATATCCACAAAAATCATATCCATTATCATCAAAGGGCGTCCCGTTCTTGTGTATTTGAAATTCATCAAATCCCTCTTCATTGTATCCTTGGCGATCATAGCCATCCCAATTGTAACCACGCTTGTTGTATCCGAATTTATCATATCCAAATTTGTTAAAACCACAACAATCAATCCCTTCTGCATTAAATCCAAAAACATTATAACCATCAATGGAAAACTCTGAATTTGTAACCATATTCACAAATTCATCTCCATATTTTTGAAAGCCCCTATCCATGCCATCCAAGCCATTTTTATTATTACAGCTTCCACAAGTGGAACAAATATACCATCCACAAACATTACACTGCGCATTCACCTCTGAATTTATGAAATCTCCACAATTCCAGCAAATGTTCTTATATTCTCTGTATTTATAGTCGATTGCCATTTTAAAATCCTTTCAATATTAAAAAAGTGCGCCAACCGAAGCTAGCGCACCGAAAAACGCAGCCCCAATTGTCGCCAAACAAAAACAACAACGATTGGATTAACTCTCAATAGCAGCCGTGGAGCATACGTTTTTACCGTATTAGTATACGACTGCACTGAAAAAAGGATACAAATTCCCTTAAAACAAAAGGGCATAAAACCCTCTACAAAAATAGAGAGCTATCCTAAAAAATTCGTTATTCGTTTTTGTTTGGCAATCTTATTTTATCACAAGTTTAATTATTTGTAAATAGAAACTCGAAAAATGTTGCTTTATCTTGCATAAAGTGGTATAATGTTCTAAAGGTTATTTGTTTACGGAAACACACATTGGAGAGAAAACAATAAATGTTAGACTATACAAGAGGTGTCATTTCAGACACCATAGAGTCCCTTAAGCGCGTGGCGAGATTTATTGACATTGTGGCGCAGCTGGTTTATCTTACATACATTACGGCATGTATTGCCACAGGTAGGGGCTTTTTGGCCACAAATTGCATTCTTTTGGCAGTTTCGATTGCGTACCTTATCTACTTTTTATCAACCGTTAAATGTTGGTATACAAAAGAGGAAAAGGCAAAAAGAAAGAGGACAAAAATAATATTCAAGCGCACAAAATGGCTTGTGAATTTGGCTGTTGTTATCCTAGCGATAGTGAACGCCTGCATAGCTGAGGAAATTGACATTTTCTCGATTTTGGGAATTGTATTCACCTCGTTCTTGCTCATAGTGTCCGCTCTATTAGATTTGGCGACTCGCGTGCTTGAAAAAAGAGCTAATCTTTTCCTTAATGCTCTTAAAAGAGATCTTCAAGCGCCTGTTGAGGGTGTTAAGAACGTGGTTAAAAGAATCACTCACAAAGCTCCCTCAGATGATGAGATAGATCCTGTTTACAAAAGGCTCGACGAAATTCGCTCCGAGCACAGGGACATGCGCAAAAAGAAAAAGGAATGGAAAAAATCCGAGAAAAGCCTTCTCAAGCAACAAAAGAAAAATGCTCTGTAAAAACAGAGCATTTTTTGTTTTAATTATCTCAAATAGTTTGGAATGTAGATGTAATTTTTCTTGTCAACTATCTTCATAAAGATAAGAACGAGAATATCAATTACAAATCCTGAAAGGCATATAACGAAGCCACCGGGAGTCTCGGTTGCAGCCAAAATGATTGCTCTTTTTTAGGCAAAATATTTATTGATTTTAAAACTATTTTCAAGCGCGGTATTGAAATCAAGCAGAAATTAAGTTAAAATAGATTTAGCACATATTTTGGGGGATATTATGACTGAAATTATTTTTTCATTTGATACTGAGGACTTCACCTCATCAAGAGCTGCCGACGGTATTTTATACGAGGCTAACCTCTTTCACGAGGAAGGCGTTAAGGGTTGTTTTTGCGTTGTAGGTCTTTTGGCTAAGCACTTAAAGGAATGGGGGCGCACCGACGTTATTGAGGCGCTTTCTCATCACGAAATAGGCACTCACACCTACGGACACACTCTCCATCCTATGATAAACGAATATACCGACCTTGCCGATTTTGAGAGTGCAAAGGATGAGCTTGTCCGTCAGGAAAGCCTCGGAGTTGAATACATAAAGGATGCGCTCGGCGTTGACAGGGTTTGGGCTGCGTGCCCTCCCGGCAACCAAAAATCATACGTCGCAATGTACGGATACCACGATATGGGAATTCCGATTTATGCCGACACCTTCTGCGATACTGCCGAGGGTACAGGCGCTTACTACTGCAACATTTTCCACGTAAACTATACCTTTGGTATAGAGTGGTTCTTGCGTGATGCAACCGAGGACGACATAAAGAAGGCGCTTGACGAGCTTGCCAAGCGTGAGCGTGCCGTTATCTACACTCACCCGAATATGATTATCAAAAACGACTTTTGGGATGCCGTAAACTATCACAAGGAAAATCTCGTTCCGTTCGGTGAGTGGATTGAGCCCGAGGATTTGCCAAGCGAGCTAACTCAAAGGGTTCTTGACAATATGCGAGTGATGATCCGTCTTATCAAAAACGACCCTCGTTTCAAGATAACCACCTACTCGGAGCTTGCAAAATCGCTCGAGAGCGACGGCGAAAGAGTTATCAAAAAATCCGATATTCCGTCAATTTACGCATCTCTTAAGGAGTCGTTCTTCCCACTTCAAGAGCCAAGCTCCTTCTCTCTTTGCGACATTATGCTTGCGTGCAGAGATTTCCTTTTAGGAAAGGACGCTCACAAGTGTGGCGACGTGTTCGGATTCTTGGACAAGCCATATGAAATAAAGGAAAAATTGACCGTTTCGGCACAGGATATAATCGATGCCTGTCCGCAAATAAAGGACGGCAAATTCTTGCCCGAAAAAATCTTTGTAAACGGCAGAGTAATCGGTCCTGCCGACTGGCTATTTGGTGCGCTTGAGGTGCTTTTGGGCGCGACAAGTGTCGATATTTTGCCAAAGCCACAGCTTCCATCACTTGACTGTATGCCCGAGGTACGCGACTCCGATTTCAAGGGCACTTGGCAACATTCCGACACCTTTGAGGACAAATACCTCTCCGACCGCTTGCGCTATCAAAGCTGGACAATGCGCTACAGAGCCTGTAGCCGCAAGATTCGAGCTTAATCCTCGCAATCTAAAACAATTAAAAAGGCAACTCGAACGAGTTGCTTTTTGTTTTTACTTGCTATAATCACAATTGCAGGTGTAGCTAATATCTGCATTTAGATTTGATATTACCGCGTCAATCTCGAGTATTGCTTTATAACAAACGATATCCGAGTCCTTCATTTTAAATTCAAATCTCATCTCCGAAGATGATATTTTTCCTCTAATCTTTTTCAGCATTGAGGCATAGCTTTCGTAATATGCGCCATACGGATTGCCAACTCTGAAAATGTAAAGCGTCTCTCCGTTTCCTAAATCCTCGATTGTTATGTTTGACACCATCATTGAATCATACAACATAGGATCCTTTAGCGAGCCAATGGACGCTCTTTCTTGCAAATCGTCGCTTTCCTCGGTTTTCTTTAGCTCGGACTCCTCGTATGTTTTCTTTTCCCCGTTCTCATAAACTATTTTTGTATCGTTGGTTTTAGTGGTTATCTCGTAGCTAAATTTATCATCGTCTGTATTGTAGGTGATATTAAAGGTTTCGCTTGCAGTTTCTCTTTGTCCTCTATAGCTCATCATTTCCTTTTGCATAAGCTCGAAGCTTCCACTATCCTTATTTTGCTCCCTCTCTAATGCATTACTTGCCTTTTCAAGCACAGTAAGGTCATCCACCTGCTTGAAGCTATCAATATTAAGTGGCTCAAAGCTTGCATTATCAAAATCCGAATAGGTGGTTTTTATTGATACGCTATTTCTGCTTGTTACATCAAATATAAATGTTATGTTAACATTCGTTAAAAGAAGATCCTCGTTAGCTATAAATTCAACCTCTACATCCTCAAAGTCTATATTAGTTGAACCAGAATTGAAGAATTTATAAAACACCTCAACAGCATCATCGGAAAAGTCGGAAATGGTGGTCTTCCATGTTCCGTCATCCTGCTCCTCACAGCTCATCTTTTTCGCATCTTCTTTAGTAAATTCCAAAATAGCGATATTATTTACGCTCAAAACCTCTTCCTCAAAGGCCAAATAATCTTCGAGAGATATTTCAGAATATAGCTTTTGCACAAAATTGCCATTGACTGTAGTGCGTCTATACATTTTTCCAAACTGATATCCACTAATTGAAATAATTTTTTGAGTTACAGAAGCGTTCAAATCGGGTATGATTTCGGATTTTTCATAAAAGCGATAATCGTCCGTTCCCACACCCATATAAGTTCCCAAGGTAGTGTCTCTAACGGACACCCCGTCGATATACATCTTTGTTTCCGTTTTAACATTATAGGAATCGAGCTTGTTCATATTATCACTCGCCATGCTTATCATTGCAACAGAACGAAGCTTTTCGCCTGGAATTAGCTTGAGCGATTTTGCGCCACAGGAGCAAAGTGCAACAACGACAAACGAAAGAATCAAAGCAAATGTAATTATTTTAAATAATTTTTTCATAAGCACCTCAACAAAATATCCTCTATAAATATATTTTATCATTGCTACAAATCGTTGTCAAGGTTAACAATAAAAAAAGCAACTCGTTCGAGTTGCTTTTCTTTATTTAGTCGCTATTTTAAGCTCTTTTTGCTCTGCCTTTTCGGACTTATCGAAGGTCATTCTACCAAGCTCGTTACAACGGTCGAGAAGTCTTTTGGCAATATCTGCTCTTGTTGCTCCGCCCTTTGCAAGCTCGGAATATTTTATAGGTGCATCAATTATATATTTGAGGTCCTTACGTCTAAAATACGTAACGAAAATCGGAACGTCCATTCCTCTCTTATAGCACACCTCAGCAAGCATTACAAAGCCTGCGAAAAAGCCCTCAAGCTGTTCGAGATATCCATTCTTAGAGTCCTCAGGGAAAACAACTATATTATCGCCCTGCTTAAGTGCCTCCATGCTTTCTCTGAGAGTTTTAACAAGTCTTGCATCCTTGTATGTAGAAATGAGGTTAAGACCCTTATAGAAAAGGTTCGTTATAGGGCTTGCGATAAGGCAAAAGAGCCTTGCAAGATGAATGTTCCAATGCTTTTTCTCGTGATAATATATTTTTGTCTGATACTTATAAAGCGATACGAGTCCCGAATTCATCTCGTGTGCGCCCCAAAATCTAATAGGCTTGTCGCAGTAAAGCTCCATAGACATCGGCGCATCTGTGCCCTCGTGATTGCTTATGATGATTGAGCTGTTTGAAAATTTTTCGCCAAGAAAGACAAACTCGGGCTCTTTATATCTGCCGAGCATAAGGCGCTTCATAAACCTGAACCAGCCTTTTCTTTTTTGGTTATTAATTATCTGTTTTTTGTTCATTTTTTCTTTCTCCTTTTTGCTTTGCAAAAATCAACAAAATTCGACAATAAAAATTATACTATAAAGAAGTTAACAAATATACTGTTTTTTATGAATTTTTTGTGAACGAATTATTTGCCGTTTATAACTCTCAGCATCTCTTTACTGAGTATTTTTCTCGTATCGTCATCAACTAGGCTGAAGCGGTTTCCGTCGTTTGGAGTGCTAAGATAATTCCAAACGCAATACGGAATGTCGTGCTCCTTCAAGAGGGAAATTACGTCTCTCATATAATTCTCTCTTGATTTGATATCGGCGTGGCGTATTGTTCCAAACTCTCCGCACCAAAGGATTTTGTCAGGATGTGCCTTTACAAAATCGAATGCGGGCTTCAAAAACTCTCTTATAAAGGTCTTGTCCATTTTATCGAATTTCTCGTATGGCTTTTCTCTACCCAAAACAAGTCTTTCGTAATCCCTGTACTTCTCAATGTCATCGCAAGGATACGGCAGGGCTCTATTGTAATATAACTGCTTCCAATGCAAAACGCCTCTTTGATGAGTAAACTCGCCCGGAGCATACATATGGAAGGTATATATTACGTTCTCATCGTCGAAAATTCTGAGCTTATCAAGTGCCCAAGGGGTATTCCAAGAGATAGGTCCGACGATAATTTTTCTATCCTTATTCTTTTCTCTTATTGCATTGATTGTTTTCTCGGCAAGGTCGTTCCAAAGTGATGGCTCAATATCTCTTACCTCATTTAGAAGCTCAAACATTACTTTTTCGTTATCGGCAAAGCATTCCTCTAGCTTTAGCCAAAGTGCGATAAATCTATTTTGTAGCTCCTCGCTATCAAAAAGCGTAACGCTTTCCTCAATATCGCAATAGTTTCCTATCGCCTTGTGAAGATTAAGCACAACCCCGAGCCCTTGCTTTTGGCACTCTCTTACAAAGTCGCAAATTATCTCAAAAATGCGAGCCCTGTATCTATAAGGTGCTTCCTCAAGCACGATTTGGTCAAAGCCAAGGCGCACGTGGTCCATGCCCATTTTCTTTATGTTTTTTATATCCCAAGCGCTTATGTAGCTTTCGAAATGCTCCATATCGCCAACGGTTATATCAAGTCTTTTATCCATAGGAAGAACGTTAAAGCGCTTGTAGTTGGTAAGCCAACCGCCTATGCCCATTCCCTTTTGAAAGCCTTGGATTTTTTTCATTTTAACACCTCGCTGTATGTGAAATTCTTGCTCAAAAACGCCTTTATAGACGAATCGTATTTTTCGGTATCGGTCATACGGAGCTTCGAGTGTGCGCCATGCTCAAACCAAACGAGCTCCTTGTCAGAGTGTGGAATCTTATCGAAAAGCTTTTGCGCATTTTCGGGAGTTGAGTATATATCCTCTTTACTGTGTAGCATCAAAATAGGCTTTTGAAGCTTATCAATTATATTGATATTTCCGCGCATCATGGAGTGCCCTGTGTAAATTCTCATCCACATATCGACAATTTGAAGGGCGGGAAATATCGGCTTTTTAAGCTCTATCATATGGTTTTTGAAGCTTTCGGCAAAGCAAGGATACATTCCCTCGGCAATCATTCCCTTAATATAATCGGGGCAATTTTCGCTGACAAGAGTCATAAGCGCACAGGATGAGCCGATGCAAATTCCGTGAAGGACTATGCTCTTTACCGAATATTCATCGTGAAGAAGCTTAGCCCACGCGATAATATCCTTGTGCTCCTCGTATCCGAGAGTATTGAATTTTCCGTCGCTATCCCCGTGAGCGCGTGGGTCGATTGTAAGAACGTTAAAGCCACACTCGGGATAGGGCTTTGAAAAATAGTAGCCGTAGCGAAGTCCCTCGGTACGTCCTGCGATGAAGATAAGCGCCTTATCGTAGCCAAAGTCGTAATATTCGCCATACAAATTAAGTCCCTCGTTTACTATATGAAGGTCCTTTTTGCTTTCGGCATATTTGTTACTCCATTCAAGCCCCTCGTTATACATTTTAAGCTGCTCAGGCTCAGTACTTGAGCATTCTCTTGTCCACTTGTCGGGACGCGTTCTTTTAAGGTGCATAACATAAAGGATATGCCCCAAAATGAAGAAGCAAGCTATACCGCTTAAAAGCAAAAATGCGACAATTGAAATTAAAGCAACCGTTATAGGCTTCAACGTGGCAAAAATTGCAAGCATCATTTTTTATCCTTTCTCTTGATTTTTAAATCAAGCTCCTCTTTAAGAGCAAGGGATTTTTTATAAACTATATCGTTTAAAGCAAGAATTTCCTCTTTCGTTGGATTTAGCGAGGTACAGTAATCGCTTAAATATATCTTTTTTCCGATGATAACGTGGGAGCGCTTAAAGAATCCGTAGCTTCCGTCAATGATAACGGGAATTATCGGTGCGTCCGAGCGAAGTGCTATCATAAGATAGCTCGTTTTAAACTCGTGCATATCTCCGTCCGTGGTTATATGCGCCTCGGGGAAAATTTGAACGAGTCCACCGTTTTCGATAACCTCTACGCTATCGTCGATAAACTTCATTCCCATAATATCGCGGTCGGAGCAAATTCCACCGTGAAACTTAGTTAAAAATTTAAAAAGCTTCTTTTTTCTTCCGCGGAACGTAACCTCGGACATAACGACGTGGAGCTTGCGAAACGGAAACAAAAACATATTCATAACGTAGTCGAGCGGACTGTAATGGTTCGATATTACAAGCGCACCGCCACGCACTCGTCTGCCTTGCTCGCTCTTATCCTCGTAATAGGTTTTACGCTTGAAGAATAAAAGCTGAAGCGGATAGCCCAAAATGAGCCCTATCCACCTAAAAAGCTCGTATATCATTCAATGAGCTCCTTTACCTTCTTTTCAAAATCGTTTAAGGTGTACGTAAACCCGTCGCCCTCATAGTCAAGAGTTACGGAAAACCTTTCGTTTATCGCACTGACAAGTGAAAAATAGTCAAGACTGCTACCACCGAGGTCATTCATAAAATGTCCGTTGTCGGTAATTTCGTCCGTTGGCAAGCCAAGAGCATCGGAAAACATTTGGCGCAAGACCGCCTTAAGTGCGCTTTCCTCTCCGCTTTCAGCATATTCCGAAGCGTCAAGCGTATCAAACAACGACACCTTACCGCTATCGAGCATTTTTAAAAGATACGCACGGCTAACCTTGATTGCCTTTTCGGGCATAATATCATCGTACGTGTATTTTATTTCCTTTACCTGATACGACACAGGAAGCGAGGCGTTACACTCCGCGATTTTCTTTTTTAAAGCCTCTTGCTGTTCAAAAACCAAGCCCTCGGAAATTTGAACGACAAGCATAAGCCTTGACTTATCCTTATTTCCAAGCACGCAAAGCGCCTTGGTATAAGGGAGAGAAAACGCCCTCTCGGCAAAGTCGGGATTGAGGTTTTCTCCGTCGTCGCCAAAGACGATATCGCTCTCTCGACCGTCGATATAATATCCGCCTCTTTTATCTACGTGAACTATATCTCCCGTCGAGAAATATCCGTTATTTAGACACTCCTCGCCGTTAATTATCATTTTTTTGCAAACGCTCTCGCCCTTGACGAGCAAGACTCCGTTTTCGTTGATTTTATATTGAACGCTCTTAAAGGGCTTGCCGATTGAGCCAAGCATTCTGACACTCGGCTTTTTGGAAAGCTCGACTGAGGAAATTCCTATTTCGCTCATTCCGTATCCGTTAGAAAGCGTATATCCGAGTGCGTTCATAAGCTCAAGCGCGGACGGTCTTATAAAGCTTCCGCCCGATATGCAAAATTGAACGCTTTCGCCTAAGATTTGAGCGCGCACGTCGCGGAACATTCGTCTTGCAAGTCGCTTGCCAAGTCGTGAGCCCGATGCTTGAAGCTTAAGCGAAAGTCGCTTTGCCCTCTCGAATTTCGCCTTGGTTTTCTCGTCCTTAGCGCTTATTTTGGACACGATAGCCTTTTCGAGTGCGTGCCACAAAAGAGGCACTGCAAAAATGTGCGTTACCTTACAGGTGCGAACCGTGCGAAGAATGTTTTCGGGCACCATATCGCTTAAAAACACGAAGGTTGCACCGAAAAACGCATACCACAAAAACATCGCAACAAAGCCAAATATATGGTAAAGTGGCAAAAATGCGAGCATTTTTATTTGTGAGCGCCATGCACGAACAATCTCCGGATTGACAGCGCAAATAGACTCAACGTTGAGTATTTGCTCCGCCATCTCGTATCCGGTATAAATACATATTTTTTCGTTTAGTGTTGTACCGCTTGTTGACAGGGCAAACTCGTTTGCAAACGGTGGCATCACAACGTCGCCAATGCTCTTGCCCACCTCGAAAAGTCCGTCATACGTGTAAGCTTCTATGCCGAAATCGACCTTTTCGCCAACACAAATAACGCATTTTGCATCGAGCGTTTTAAGAATGCTTTTCGTAAATGACGCGGGCTGACGCAAATTTACAAGATACGGCTTATTTCCACTTCTTAAAATAGCGAAGAAAAGCACAATCCATTCAAGACTGTTTTCACTACAAAGACCGATATATCTATTGCTCTCTTTAAGCACAGATGCAAGTGCGCCCGAGAGTGTCTCGATTTTCGCCCTTGCGCTTGCATAAGTGAAGCGAAGCTTTCTTGTCATAGTGGCGGTTTCCGAGATAAATATATTACCTTGGTCGAAAATTATGTTGTAAATATCCTCAAAGCGCCTTTCGGATTTTGAAAGACGCTTTGTGTTTTCTCTTATTCTTTTAATTGCTTTCATCTTCGGTTTTATCTTTTTTGCCGATGTAAGCCATTGATTTTGGCAAGAAGAATGCCATAACGAATGCAATCATACAGAAGCCGGCTACAAAGAATGGGAAGAACTTCATAAGTGCGCCCATTTCTGCTCCCTCAGGTGTAAAGAGAGTTCTGATTCCCGTAAGAATTGCCTGTGTTGCAAGAGCTGCCGAAACAGCCTCGAAAAGTCCCTGAACTGCAAAGTACATAGAGGATGCGCAAACGTTGCTCTTTTCGTTTTCCTCAGATGCAAGCTGAGCGGGAACTGTGTATGTAATTGAGAAGAATGCGCCGATTGAGAAAGAAACAATGAGCGCGCAAGCAATTGCAAGAGGAGTTCTTGCAACGGCGGGAACGACGTGGCAAAGCATCATAAGCGAAATGCCTATTGAGAACGTCAAAAGAATGTACTGGAATGCGAAGCGAAGTCCCTTCTTTTTAAGAAGCTTATTGTAAAGCATAAGAGTAAAAGGAACAGGCGCAAATGAAGATGCCATAATAAATGTCATTTGGCTTGTCATACCTATATTTGAGAAGAATATACTAATTCCGCCAAGGAACAATTGCAAGCCGATATTCATAACGGCAACAATTGAGAGCCAATATACGAACTTCTTGTTCTTAAATGCGAATTTAAGCGAGGTAAAGAAGCCTACCTTCTCCTGCAAAAGCTCACCTGATGCGGTAGGAATACCGTCCTTTGTCGACTCCTCTTTAATCATAAAGAGAGGAATGAGCATTGTAAGTGCAAGTGGCAAGAAGATAAGTGCAACGTAGCGAATATTTACGCCAAATCCAACGAAAAGTGGAACGAGCGCGAAGTTAAGACTGAAATAAACAACGTCGCAAATAGATTTTACTGTCGAAATGTAGTTTCTATCCTGCTCGTTATCAACGATTTCAGCAAAGGTCGCGTAGTAGGTAACCATTGTAAGTGTGTATGATGCATAGAAAAGTCCCAAGAGAGCTGCGAACCAAATCGTGTTTGCAACTATGCTATTAGCCGATATCGGGAAAAGGAACAAAACGTATGCAAGCACAAGTGGAACGTAGCCGATAAGAATGGAAGGACGGCGTCTTCCCCATTTTGTGCGAAGGTTATCGGTAAACGAGGAAAGTGGAATATCTACAATACCGTCAAACATCTTTACGATAACGGAAATGACAATCCAAAGCGCGCTTGCGATAAGTGTCTTCTCACCGTAGGTCCATCTTCCGATATCCTCGGCAGCAAAGCCCTCAACGATAAGGGCGTTACAAAGGTGTGAGCCAAGAATAATATTAAGCATATTAAGTCCAAGGCCCGAGCATCCGTAAAGAATCATTTGCGATTTTTTAGTAAGCTTTTTCATTATAGTGTTTTCTCCTTATTCAAACGAAAGAACTATGTCGTAGAAGTCGTCCTCGGTGTTTACGATTGAAACCTCTGTGTAAATGTGATTTTCCGACACGTAGTCCTCGATTTTTGAAGTCTGTTCATCTGTTATACTGTCGCTTGCAAATATTGTCAAAACGTCGCACTCCTGCTCCTC
>JAZKZO010000065.1:0-31778 GCA_045612665.1 Eubacteriales bacterium | reverse complement strand
CCAATTTTTTTTGATATTATCAATCAGATTATCCACAAAACTTCCTCCACTCCATAGACTTCTTACAGTATATCACCAAATTCGACTTTTTGCAAGTATAAAAAACAAAAGAGAGTGTGCGGATATAAACCGCACACTCCTGTTTTTTTATTTCGTGCCGAACAATCTGTCACCCGCATCGCCAAGACCGGGAAGGATATAGCCGTGTTCGTTAAGGCATCTGTCAAGCGTTGAAACGTAAATATCAACGTCGGGGTGCGTTTCCGCAACCTTTGACACGCCTTCGGGAGCACCGATAATTGCCATAAACTTGATGTGTTTGCAACCCTTGTCCTTCAAAAGCTGAATTGCATCACAAGCGCTACCGCCTGTTGCAAGCATAGGGTCAACTATGATAACAAGCTTGTCCTCAATTCCGTTAGGGAGCTTGCAATAGTATGTATCAGGCTTTAAGGTTTCCTCATTTCTGCACATACCGATGTGTCCAACTCTTGCACTAGGGAATAGCACGTGAACACCGTTTACCATTCCAAGACCTGCACGAAGAATAGGAACGATAACAACCGAGCCGTCTGAAACGACAGTTTGCTTACAGGTTTCAAGTGGAGTTTTAACCTCAATTTCGGTTGTTGGAACTCCGTCCTTTAAGCTCTCGTAGGTCATTAAGGTTGTGATTTCCTCAACTAGCTCACGAAATTCCTTCATGCTTGTGCGTTCATCACGCAAAATAGCGATTTTATGACGAATAAGAGGATGGTCAAAAATTACTACGTTTTCGTAATCCTTCATTATTCCTTGTCCTCCTTATCCTCAGAGGGCTTCTTGAACTTGTTCAAAACGATATTTACAATAATGCCGAGAATCAAAGCGCAAGCAATAGCGGTAATTGTTACCTTGCCAATTGACATTGCCATACCGCCAATACCTGTAATCAAAATAGCCGATACGGTAAAGAGGTTAGCGCGCTCCTCAAGGTCAACCTTTTGAATCATCTTAAGACCTGATACTGCGATAAATCCGTAAAGAGTGATACATACGCCACCCATTACGCATCCAGGGATTGAATCAAGGAATGCAACGAACGGTGAGAAGAATGAAATCAAAACAGCCATAATAGCAGTTGTTGTGATTGTAGCAACAGAAGCATTACGGGTAATAGCAACGCAACCAACGCTCTCGCCGTATGTAGTGTTTGGACAACCGCCGAAGAATGCGCCCGCCATAGAGCCTACACCGTCTCCGAGCAAGGTACGGTTAAGACCTGGATTTTCAAGAAGGTCCTCTTCAATAATGCTTGAGAGGTTCTTGTGGTCTGCAATATGCTCAGCAAATACAACGAATGCAACAGGGATGTAAGCTACTGCAACAGTTGCAAGATAGCTCCATTCAAAGTCCTTAAAGCCCTTAGCAGCTTCGATAAACGTGAACTTAGGAAGGCTTAAGAAGGTTGTGAATTTAACACCGTCGGAAACGAGTGCTGTGAAAGGTGCGAAGTCGATAACCTTCATCGCGTCAGCGCCTGCAATGTAGCCGATTACTGTGAAAATCAAAGCAACGGCATAGCCTGCGAGAACACCGATAATGAAAGGAATAAGCTTTGTCATCTTCTTGCCGTATGTTGAGCAAATGATAACAACAAAGAATGTTACGATAGCGCAAATAAATGAAAGCCAAATTTTTGTTGACATAATGAATGCGCCGTTGCCGTCAACCTGTGGTCCGTATGAGAATACGTCCTTAATTGCTGCACCTGCAAGTGAAAGACCGATAAGTGCAACTGTTGGGCCGATTACTGCGGGAGGCATAAGCTTGTTAATCCAGTTAACGCCTACGAATTTAACAACGAGAGCGATTACTACGTAAACAAGACCTGCGAAGATAGCACCAACCAAAAGTCCAAGATAACCAAGACTAGCAGTTGCCGCACCTGCGAATGCCGCACTCATCGAGCCGATGAATGCAAATGATGAGCCGAGGAATACAGGGCTACGGAATTTTGTGAAAAGCTGATAAACAATCGTTCCGACACCTGCGCCGAAAAGAGCGGCAGAGGCGGACATGCCGTGTCCAACAATTGCAGGAACAGCGATGGTTGCTGCCATGATTGCAAGAAGCTGCTGGATGGCGAAAATGATCATTTTACCAAACGGTGGCTTTTCGTGAATGTCATAAACAAGATTTTTTGCCATTTTGTTCTCCTTTTTTAAGACTCTTGCGAGTCCGTTTTTATTATTTCCATTATACTACAGCTGTCGCTAAAAGTCAATTATTGTCAGTTATATTTTGAAAGAAAATTTTGGAACGGTGAAAACAATGCTAATAATCGTCGATTATTTTTCAAATCTCTTTACAAAAGTTTACTTTTGTGGTACAATAAAGCAAATAAATTTAACTATGGAAAAGCATATGAATAAGACAAAAAATATACTGTGTGATATGCACTCCCACTCTCGTAATTCTCACGATAGTGATGCTAAAATTACGGATATGGCAAATGCATGTCTTGAAAAAGGCGTTCGTGCCCTTGCGATTACCGACCACTGTGATATTCAATTATGTAACGAAATAGACATTCCGTCCATTTTGAAATCATCTCTTGATGAAACGGAAGAGGCGGCAGGGCTTTTCGACGGCAAGGTGGAAGTGTTAAAGGGCATTGAAATAGGCGAGGCAATTTGGAATAAGGAGCTTGCAAACGAGCTTTTGAACGCTTTTTCTTACGATGCCGTAATCGCCTCGGTGCATGCGGTTAGATACGAGGGATATACCGAGGCATATTCTACGATTGATTTTTCGAAAATGACTGATAGTGAGCTTGATGGCTTTATGCAAGCCTATTTTGACGACCTTTTGGAAACAGTGCAGTACCTTGACTGCGACATTGTCGCGCATCTTACCTGTCCACTTCGCTACATAAACGGAAAATACGGTCGTGGCGTTGACGCTTATAAATACCGAGATAAAATCTTGGAAATTCTCGATGTAATAATTAAAAGGTCCTTGTGCTTAGAGGTAAACACGTCGGGAATTGGCACTCCGCACGGTGAGCTTATGCCACCGAAATGGATTTTGAGGGAGTATAAGGAGAAGGGCGGATGCCTTGTTTCTCTTGGCTCTGACGCACACTCTCCCGAAAGAATTGCAAACGGCTTTGATAGCACGATTGAGCTTTTAAGGGAGTGTGGCTTTGATGCCTATTACTACTACAAGCAAAGAAAGCCAAATCGAATTGGCATAAAATAACGAGGTGTAAAATGAAAATTTTATCAATAGGAAATAGCTTTTCGGCAGATGCACACGTGTATTTGCACGAGCTTGCAAAGCAAAGAGGAATAAATTTAGAAACCGTCAATATTGCAATCGGTGGATGTAGCCTTCAAACGCATTGGGAGAATGTTTTAGAAGGAAAGGTAAACTATCTACACAACGTAAACGGTGGCGAGGAGTGGCTCTCGGAGCTTGTTTCAGTTGAGCAAGCATTGAAAAGCGACACCTTCGACGTTATCACCGTCCAACAGGTGAGTGGATATTCGGGCATATACGAAAGCTATCAGCCGTACTTAAACGATTTAATTGCATACGTTCGCAAATTCCAACCGAGCGCAAGACTATATATCCACCGCACTTGGGCATACGAAATTGACTCTCAACACGGGGATTTTCCAAAATACGGTTGCGACCAGCGAAAAATGTATGAGGAGATTTGCAAAGCGACGGAGCAGGCGTCAAGCGATACAGGCTTGCCTCTTATTTTGTCGGGCAACGTAATTCAAGCACTTCGTGAGCGCGTTTCCGAGTTCGACTATAAAAACGGCGGAGCGTCCCTTTGTCGCGACGGCTTTCACCTTTCAACCTATGCAAGATACGCCGTATCCCTCACTTGGCTTGCAACGCTTACAGGCAAGCCTGTCGCACCTATGCCGTTCTTAGATCTTGATACAAATGTAATTTCCAAAATTTGCAAGATCGTAAACGAAGAGCTGAATTTCCAATTTTAAAGGAGAAACTAAAATGACAGGAAAAGAATGGTTTAAAAGCGCCGAATTCGGCTTGATGATACATTGGGGACTTTATTCCGTTCTCGGTGGAGAATATAAAGGAAAGCGAATGGAAGAAATCGGCGAATGGGCTATGTCAAAATACGAAATTCCAATCAAGGAATACGAGAAGCTGACAGGAGCATTCAACCCGATATATTTTGATGCAGAGGAATGGGTACAGCTTGCAAAAAATGCAGGTATGAAATACATAGTTATAACCTCAAAGCATCACGACGGCTTCGCGCTCTATCATTCCAAGGTCGATAAATATAACGTTGTTGACGCAACTCCGTTTGGTCGCGATATTATTCGTGAGCTTGCAGATGCCTGTAAGCGTAACGATATAAAGCTTGGTATCTACTATTCTCAATGCATAGATTGGCATGAGGAAAACGGTGGAGGATATGACGAAAATTATTATCATTCCAAT
Organism: Eubacteriales bacterium; assembly: GCA_045612665.1. Lineage (GTDB taxonomy): Bacteria > Bacillota > Clostridia > Oscillospirales > CAG-272 > RGIG2000. The sequence continues at coordinate 27,308 of JAZKZO010000065.1, read as the reverse complement.
TTTGGCATGAGCTGGGATAACGACTGGGACTTCCCAAATAGAGCTCAAAAGAATTATATAGAGTGCTATGAGAAGAAAATCAAGCCTCAGGTTAAAGAGCTTTTAACAGAGTACGGCGACCTTTGCCTTATTTGGTTTGATACACCGATTGATGTGCCGGAAAGGTGCGCAAGAGAGCTTTACGAAATGGTAAAGCATTATCAGCCCGAGTGCCTTGTTAGCTCAAGAATAGGCGCAGGCATGGGCGAGTATAAGTCTATGGGGGATAATGAGCTCCCAAGCACATATACCGACGAGCTAGTAGAATCTCCGATTACCTTAAATGACACGTGGGGATACAAATCCTTCGATAACAATTGGAAATCGCCAGATAAGGTGCTTAAAATTCTAGAAAAATGTCGCACCTGTGGGGCAAATTTGCTTCTCAATATAGGTCCTGACCATCTCGGTAGATTTCCTGTTCCTGCAATCGAGGTTTTAAAGGCACTTTCAAATAAAAAATAAAATAAAAGCCACTCGTTTGAGTGGCTTTTCGTTTGTCGATTTTATAATGACATTCTGCGAAGACGCATAAGAGTTAATCTGTTTCGCACCAACGGAGAATATTCAAGCAGGTCGCAAAGCTTTTCCTCGGAAACGTCAATATCGCCAAGAGAGAGCTTCGCACCAAGCGTTTTGTAAATTTTTATAAGCTCCTCGTAGGTCGGAATTGACTCGATAATTTCGCATATTTTTTCGAAATGACTTATTATATGCTTTGAGGTTATGCCCAAGGCACAGTCGTTTTCGTTTTCCTTGATTATCGACTCCTTAAGCCTTTCACCGAACATATTTGCAATATAATCCTCGCTTGCAGGCAAATAATCACCACGCAAAAGAGAAGGATTGTTCTTTATTCTATGATACTCTCTTGATGCAATAAGAGTGCCAACACCAACCTTTTCGCCGTGCAATGCATCACTGTGAGCGCCAAGTCCGTCGGGTTGCATTTCTATAAGATGAGAGATATGATGCTCAGCGCCCGATGCGCATCTTGAATTGCCGAGAAGCTGCATTGCAAGACCTGACATCAAAAGCCCGTACATCAATTTTTCAAAGGCGGAAATGTCGCCATTTTTAATATCCTCAGCGCTTTCCATTACCGCTCTTGTGGCATCTGAGGTCATATCGTGTATAACAGGGCAAAAATATTCGCCTGTTAATTCGTGTGCGATTTTCCAATCCGCCAAGGCAATAAATTTGCCTATCATATCACCAAAGCCCGAGCTTGTAAGAAAAGCAGGTGCTTTTGATATTATATCAAGGTCGGCAACGACAATTTTAGGTGCAACAGCCGTGAAGGTTTTCTTAAAGCCGTCCCAAGTCATAGCCGCAACGGAGGAGCAAAAGCCGTCAACGCTTGCAGCCGTCGGACAGGAAACAAACGGCACACCCTTGGTATATGCGATATATCTTGTTATATCATGAACCGTGCCCGAGCCTATCGCAATAAGATAATCGCATTCTTCGGGCATGCGCTCCATAGCAAGCGCTACACCGTGATTGTCCGCGTGCAAGCCGTCGGGGCAAAGAATAATTTCCTCATTTGTCTCAGGATGCGCTCCCACGGTAGCACGGTATGTATTTTCGTCATATATGGCGACAGAGTAGCCACTCAAGCCATAATTTTCTACATAATCTTTTATTTTCGGCAAGCATCCTGCCTCTATTATGCAAGTCTCGGTCGTCATCGCGTGATTTTTCCCACACGAGCAAGCGCCGTTGTATTTTTTGCTGTCTATAATCATTTAATACTCCTTGATTTTTGCTACTTAGTCTAAAACTATGCGCTTAGGGGCACGCCAAACGGTAATTTTAGATGAAAGAAATTCTCCCTTGGAGATTCCGTCAAGGTCGGAAAGAGAGTTGATTTCCTTGTCGCCGAGGCCAACGATTACGTCGCAGGGGAGAATTCCCTTTGCCGACGCACGCGCAAATTGGTCAACGTCGCAAACAAGCACACCATTATGACCTGCCGTTGCAAAGGCGGACATCTCACCGTCGGTTTCGATGTTCTTTACCTTCATATCAAATAGCGTGATAAGGCTTGATTTGCTCTTCCTTTGACTTTGATTAATTTTTGGCAAAAGGGGAGTCCTTGCAAGCCTTTTGAGTGGCGCATATCTTACGCCGAACTCACAAGGGAAGTCCTCAAAGCCACTGATTTTTGGAGAAATTAACCTGTAATCGCTGTGCCTTGCGTCCTTGAAAACGCATTTTGTTTTTATCGAGCCCTCATCCATGCCCGTGATTTTTTTAAGCTCGGGCGCTTTTTTAATGCCCTTTGTATTTTTTGAATGTAAAATATTAAAATCAATGCTTTTGCCGAAGCCGTGCTCCATTAAAATCGGTTGATATTCCGTGAAAATAATATTATTTTCAACCACGTCCCCGCTATTTTCATACCAAACGTGCATATGAATAGAGTTGTTTACGGTTATATTGTTGTGAACGTGTCTGCCAAAGCCCTCGCGTAGCTTTATACCACCGTTTAAGCATAGATTGTTGTAAATTTCATAATTTGATGAGCCGTCGTCAAGGTCGATATCCCAGCCCCTGTCGCAACGAAATCTACTGTTTCTTATTATAGTTTTCCCAAGACAGTCAAGGTCGTAATACTTGTAAATCTCATTTTGCGCAAGGTCGCTCAAATGCCAATATCTATCCCTACCCCAGGAGTTAAAGCTACCGTGGTCGCCTGTTTCCTTAACCGTGTCAAACACGTCGCATCCGTCGATTATATGCCCACCAAACGTGCCCTCGGAAATGTTTATTCCCGCACGCGATGCATCGTAAATACTCGTGTTAATAATGCTAATGCCATAGGACATTGAAATTTCAACGCCCGTCGCTTGCTTTTCGAGCATACCAACGCGCTCAATTAAGCAATCCTCAACGGTACATCTCTTTGGATAATCGCTTGACTTAGGACCTCTTTTTTTGTCTATATCGAGAAAGCTTTGGCTTTTTGTAGCCTCAAAGAGTGGACTTCTTACCGCGCTTGGCTTGCCGACAAAGCAAGCACCACTTGCACCAAGGTCCTTGAAATGACATTTTGAAATCGTAATATTACTGTTTTTGCCGTCAACGAAAACACCGTTTGTGCCAATATCAAAAAGTGAACATTTTGAAATAGAGCAGTCGCTAGAATTCGCAAAATAAATCGCACCGCCCCTGTAAATTGTCCAGTCGCTTCGTAAAAGTGGCTCTTTTGTGAGCATAAAGGTCCTTTTTGCACGTCTGAATTTGATGCCTTCAACGCTTACGCCATTGCACCCCTTGAATACAAAGAAGCTTGAATTTACGCAAATTTCAGCGGTGTTTAGGTCGTGTCCCGACTTTAAAATGGCATAAACACGCTTGTTTTTCTTGTCAAAATACCACTCGCCCGGCTCGGTCATCTCCTCACGCACATTTTCAATGTACTTAAAATCGGAGTGCATACCCATCTGCCTGTTGTTTTGCCAGCCACCGATATATGTAAGATTGCCGTCCTCATCCTTGCCAGTAACCTCGTAGGAATAGCCACCCCAATTGTGTAGATGCATTGCGTGAATGTAAGCACCGTAAGGATTTTTCCACTCTTGCGCCTTTACCTTTGATAAAACATCTCTTGAAAATCCACCGAAAATTTTAATGCTAGGATTATATTTGGGGAAGCGCGCCATTTGGTATTTTTCACCGTTTATGTAAAGCGCATCGGCATCATATTCCGTGCTTGCGGAAAATACACCGTTACCCTCGTCTATCCAACCGTCGATTTTTGCACAGCCCTGAATAATAGTACCCTTGTCGCCACGAATTTCGATGTTTTCTCCCTTAACCAAAATCGCACCCGTTAGATTGTAAACACCGTTTTTTAGGCATATAACCGTTTTTTCACCCTCTTTATGGCAAGAAAAGCCAGTGCCACTTTTGCTTTTGATAAGAGATGAAAGCCTTGCACAAGAGAGTGCTTTTAAAGATTTTTCGCGTTGTCTTGCCTCACTTTTGTCCTTGAAAATTTCAAAATAGCAAAGACCAATCGGAAGCTTTTTATAAAGAATATCGGAGCATACGCCAAAGCCGTATTTTTCCTCATTATATGTTAAATAGGTATAAAACATAATCCACCTCGAAAAGCGTTTTTTCTTAATTATAACTCGAAAGACTAGTAAAGTCAATTGTGATAAATAAATATTATTTATTTTTTCATTTCAATTACATTGACACATAATGAAAATCGTGATAAAATCAAGGTATTGAATGCTACTGTGCATATGAAAGGGAGCAAACCATGAATCAAAGAATTTTAAGAGATAAAATACTAGGTTGCTTTAACGGTAAAAACGTAGGTGGAACTCTTGGTGCGCCACTTGAAGGGAAAAACGGATTTTTTGATATTGAATATTTTATTCAACCGAACATTGAGGGCAATCCTATGCCAAACGATGACCTTGATTTGCAAATTTCCTCTTTGAATGCCGTAAGAAGATTTGGAAAAAACGTCAACTCGGAAATTTTAGCTGAATATTATAACATTTTTGTCAATCCAAGCTGGGCAGAATACGGAGTGGGCAAATCAAATTTAAGGCGCGGTATTCCAACTCCTATATCAGGCTATCACGCCAATGCGTATAAGGATAGCTGTGGCTCCTTTATCCGTAGCGAAATTTGGGCATGCCTTTGCCCGGGCCATCCTGAGCTTGCAACTCGCTATGCATACTTCGATTCTTCAATCGACCACGCCGACGAAGGAATGTACGGTGAGGTATTTTGGACAGCTATGCAAAGCTCTGCTTTCATAGAAAGCAACATAAGAAAGCTAATCGATATCGGTCTTAGCTACATACCAAAGGAAAGCGCCCTTTATAAAGGAGTAAAGCTTGTTATCGACTGCTATGAAAGCGGAAAACCCTACGAGGTGGCAAGAGATATCATTTTCAAGGAAGTGCCGGGCGCGTTTTCATATCAGCATACAAAGCTAAAGGATATTAAGCTTACAGAATATAAGCCTGCACCTGCCGGCTTTGATGCTCCGCAAAACATAGCAATTGCCATTATGGGAATGCTCTACGGTGAGGGCGACTTCGGTAAGAGCATGCTCCTTGCCGTCAACTGTGGTGAGGATGCCGATTGTACTGCGGGAAGCTTAGGCGCAACCCTCGGTATTATTCTTGGAAACTCTAGTCTCCCCGAAAAATGGATAAAGCCTATCAATGACGTAATCGTTACGGCAACACTGAACACCTTGGATTATACAATGACAATGAACACCCCGTTCTTTTTGCCTAAATCCACTCAGGAGTTAGCAGATGAAATTATTCGTTGTATCCCCAAAATGCTAAACGCCAATATGTACGATATAACCGATAACGGCTTAGAGGTGTTTCCAAAGGACGATTTTTATTGTAACGATAGTGAGGAGATTTATTATCAAGGAGCATTCGGCAACAGGGCAAGTGAATGCTTTAACACAACAGAGCTTATGGCTCTACCTCATTATTCCATTTTCAAGGAATTTTCTCTTTTTAAAATGCAAGCAATTTATGAAAACGATTTCTTCTTTGAAAACGGAAAGGAAACCTCAATTAAATTGAGAATTTACGACAACGGAGAAGGAAAAATTCAACGTTGGCTTACAATTCGTGCATACACAATTTCAGGAGTAGAATTGAAGGAAAGGGTATGCACTGTGCCGTTAAATCTTTGTAACGGCGACGTAATAGAAAAGACCTTCCACATTTTGCCAACAAGCGTTGAGGGCGATAAGCTCGATGTTATTTTCGATGTGTCAATGGAAGGCCACGCAAGCATGAATTTGCTCAAATTAACCTTTTTTGCAAAATAAAAAACACACAATAAAGCATAAAAGGCTACTGAATTTCTAATGAAAATAAACAGGAGAATAAATATGTTGAATTTTGAAAAATTTCATTTTAGCGCAAGAAATTCGCTAATTTCCGTTGCCAGAAATGGAGAAAGCTTGATTTTACATTCACTTCATAACGGTGGAATGGTGCCACTTATGGAGCTTGAATATTCCGATTCGATAACCGAAACCTTTTTGCCTTGGGAAATTCAAATAGGCGCAAACGGAGAAGCACACAAAATGTGCTTGTTCGGCAAGGACGGAATTTGCTTTTACGGAAAAGGAAGCTCGCCTTGCATTAAGTATATTTATATGAAGGGCGTGTACAACGCAAACTATATCTATGAGGGCAAGAACCTTTTAAAGCTTTGCGATTGCTTTACTAACACTTTCCACACCTTCAAAATTCACAAGGGCACAGTATCGCTTGATACAAAGGATAGCGAGAGAAGAATATACAAGGATTACATAAAAATAACGGTTTTGCCCGACGAAAACGGAGAATACGAGTTTACTCTTCGTCTTAGCACAAGCGAGAATTCCGTTTATACCGATTTTACGTATGATGAATATTTGGAATCCAAGAAGAGCGAATATCTTGCTTGGGAAGAGAAAATGAAGTGCCAAAACGAATGTGATAAGGCTTGCGCATATATTTTGTGGAGCAATATTATATCGGGCGAGGGCAATTACGACCGAGATGCAATTGTAATGAGCAAGTCCGGTATGTGCAAGCTTTGGTCTTGGGATAACACCTTTAACGCCCTCGATTTGGCCGACAAGGATTTTGAGCTTTCGTATAATCAGTTTATTTATCCTTATAGATTTATGGACAATCACGGCAGAACCCCCGATACAGTTACTACCGTAAATATGGAGAGGGCATTTGTAAAGCCACCTATTCAAGGCTGGATTTATAAACAGCTTGTGAAGAAAAATAAAAAATACGAGGATATTGAAATTTTAGACGAGCTCTATTACTTTATGAAAAAGAACACGGATTGGTGGCTCAACTACCGTGGGAATACTCCTTGCTATTATCACGGAAACGATTCGGGCAACGATAACGCAACCTGCTTTGATAACACAGAGATTATCCAATCCCCTGATTTGATTGCGTATTTATCAGTTCAATGCGAGGTTTTGTCGCAAATGGCGAAGAAGCTCAATTTGTGTAACGATGCCAGAATATACAAAATGCTATCCGATGAGCTTTTAGAGAAGTGCGTAACACATTTTTGGGACGGAGAAATCTTCATACGCAACGGTATGACCGAGGAAATATATAGACCTCAAAGCTTAATGCCCCTTAGAATGATTGTTTTAGAGGATAAGCTCCCTGCACATATAAAAGAGTACATACTAAATAAGCTTAAAAACGATTTCTTGTGTCCATACGGACTTGCAAGTGAATCCGTACACAGTCCTTTCTATACGCAAAACGGCTATTGGAGAGGACCTGCTTGGGGACCTGACCAAATTATATTCACCTTAGCCCTTAGAAATATGGGAGAAACCGAAATTAGCAAGAGCATCGCGACAGGCTATAAAAAGGCAATAGAAAAATCGGGATTTTCGGAAAATCACGACCCAATAACAGGCGATTCGCTAAAATGTAAGGCATATAGCTGGACTGCAAACGCGTATAGACTCTTATAAAAAATTCCGTTTTGATTTGAGGCAAATATGTCAAACATAAAAAAATATTGTATCCATACGGTAATTTATAACGTAGGCTTCACGTTTTGTACGGGCGCAATCATGCAAACGTTTTTAATTCAAGCGGGATTTTCTGCACAGCAGGTTTACCTTTTGAATTCGTTAATGCAGGTTATGCAGGTGGCTATGATGCTTGTCTTAACCTTTTTGTCGGGAAAAATAAAGCGAGTAAAAACGGTTACGAGCATATCGTATCTATCGCTTAGCCTATTGACGGTTGTATTTTTAATAGGTGCGATAAATCCGGAGCTTATAAAGCACGGCTACGTGATCGCCGTATTTATCGTCGCAGCCATATCCTACGTGGGCGTTGGCTTGTACACTATTCTTGCGTATTGCTTACCGTATTATACGATTGATATGAAGGATTACGGAAAAATGACGGGCATTAGCACGGCAATCGCGGGCGGAGCATCATTTTTGATGTCGCTTGCTTACTCCATTCTTTTATCAAAATTCTCGTATATGAAAATAACGGCAGCCTTTTTCGTGATTGCAATCATATGCTTTGTTTTAACTAGCATCGTTTGTGCATCTATGAGAGCGAAGAGCGTGGAAGCAAGTGAAGAAGACCAAAGCAGAAACGACGTTACCGCGGTTTTCAAAAACAAGAATACTTACATATTACTGATTCCGAATTTCACACGCGGATTGTCGGTAGGAATATTTAACGTAATCGCTACAATTGCCATCTCTACAAGCATTTTAAACGAAACAACGTCATCGTATGTGAACGTGATTTTGCAAATAGCCACCTTCACAGGCAATATGTTTTTTGCGCTTGCATACAAAAAATTTTCAACAAAGAATTTACTCTTGCTCGCCACACTTGGCGTATGCATAAGCTTTCCTCTTTCTCTTGAATTTGGGGTTGTTGGATTCTTTTGTTGTTTTGCAATAGCATCTTTTTTCCGTTTCGTTATCGATATCGCGATTCCCGTCATTATTACGGAAATTATCCCCGAAGAGCAAATCGGACCTTATACTTCTATCCGTATGCTAATCTTCACAGGCGCGCAAGCGGTTGCAACCTTGATTATAACACCGCTTAATGCCATGATAGGCTATACAGGAGTGCTTATTTTCGCGACAGTGATGCTATTTATTTGCGGAATAATGTATTATGCCGTTGCAAGAAGTATAAAAAAGTCAGTCGGTAAATAAAATTAACCAAGAGGAGTAAAAAGAGTTGAAGCAAACAAGGTTTATAGTTCAAATGGACCCTTATATGGGAGAGCTTGCAAATATTCCGGTGGATAAGCTTATAGAATGGCTCTTTTGCTGTGTCGATAAAAAGGGCGTTAAGGTGGATGAAATCCTTTGGGAGGGGCACTGCTTTATCGAGTCGGAAAGCCCCTGTAACGACACTAAAATATATAAAAAATTCCAAGATAAGGGCATAAATATTATGACACGCATTATAGATGAGTGCCATAAGCGTGGAATTAAAGCATATTACAATCATCGCTTTTCAGAGGTGGAGCTGTACCTTGAAGAGGGTAGAAATGAAATCAAGCAAAATCATAAGGACTGGATAATTAAAACCTGGTGGCAAGAGGGACTGTGGAATATAGCGTCCCCGGGACTTCAGAAATTTAAGCTTGATTACATAACGAAAATTATGAATAAGTACCCCTTTGACGGTATTTGTATAGACTTTTTAAGACACCTTCCTTGCTTGCCCGTTGGTAAACAATGGGAGCATAGAGAGTGTGCAACGGAGTTTATGAGCAAGCTAAAGGGGAATATGAAAAATCTTAACCGTCAAATTTTAGTCGGTGCAAAGCTCCCCGAAAACGGAGAAGCCTGCCACGCAGACGGCTTTGACGTGGAAAAATGGGCTAAAAATAGCCTAGTGGACTTTGTAATCGGCGGTTCAAGAACGGTTAATCCCGACCTTGATTGGTACAAGGAGATCACCAAGGGAACTAATACCTTGGTCTATGCCTGTTGGGATGCATGGCACTTGGCTGATGCACAGCACAACCAAACAAGAGATTTTTACCGTGGAATGTTATCTAATTGGAAGGGTAAGGTAGCTGACGGAATAGTTGCGTTTAACTTTGCGCCCGCACCGCAAGAAGAGCTTGAAAAATTGCTTGCGCCCGAAGAAATATTAAATTGCTTGGGACGCGATTATTCCGATTTTTATAGCATTTTGAGCGAGGAAAATTCTGAGGATAAGGCTTTGAAATATGTTGCAGAGCGAAGAGGCGGTTATCCGTTTTTAACGGGCTACGGTGGCAATAATGCCTTTGCTCCGCTTCCTGCACCTGTTCCAAACGATGAAGCACCGCTTGAAATCAAAATTGACGCGTGTGGAGATTTTAAGGACAGACAAGCCGAGGTAAGATTTGTTATAACCAACGCAAAATCAGCCTGTGATAAGTTTAAAATATTCTTAAACGAGGTCGAAATAGAGGACTTTTCGGAGAATTATTCTTATACGGATCAGCAAATTTTTTGGCCCGAGCCACAGCCTGAAATATATACCGCTAACTGCTTAAATTCAAGCCCTGCACCTATTTTGGAAATCAAGGCAAAAGTCAACGCGGACCTTCTTAAAAACGGACTAAACACACTTTCAATCGCCGTTATCGATAGAACAAATTATTTTCTTGACTCGGACGCTATAAACGTCGAGCGCGCAGAGATTATAGTTAATTCCAAAGGCGATTGATACGTACGCTAAGAAAACAAATTCAAATCTTGGCTAGACTACCTCAAGTGGAGCGCTTAAAAAAACAGTATAATATTTTTTAATGAAAGCTCTTGATTTTTAGAAAAAAATGAATTATAATACTTGTAATATAATTTTGGCAAATCTGTCGAAAGGCAGAGACGCAAAGCTTGGTGGCTAAGCAAAGAAATTTTGTATGCTCGACCGGTTGCAAACTATTTTAGTTTTGCAACCGGTTTTTTTATTTTCTAAAAGGGGGGATGGTAATGAATCAGGTTTATCGAGAGGAAAAAAAGTTTTTGATCAATTTTGAAGAGTTTCGAAGGCTCGCAAATCATCTAGAGCAGTTTTTGACGGAAGATGAGCATAACGGTGCGCTGGGATACCGTGTTCGCTCTCTCTATTTTGACACAATTTATGACAAGGACTATTTTGAAAAGCTTGACGGAGTGGAGCTAAGAAGAAAGATACGGTTGCGTATTTACGATCCCGATGATGATTTCGCCCTTTTGGAAATGAAGCAAAAGCAAGGGCAATATCAATTAAAGCGCTCCCTACGCATCACACGCGATGATGCTAACGAGCTGATAAACGGCAATTACTCCCCACTTTTGAATTATTCGGAGGATTTTGCCGCTGAATGCTATGCACTAATGCAAATGCAGCTTTATCGACCGAAAACAATCGTGGAATATAACCGAAAGGCATTTATTGCAAAGGAAAATAAAATTCGTATCACCTTCGATCATCAAATCGTTTCTACTGAGAGTGATATGAATTTGTTCGCCAAGGATCTTAATATGAATCCTGTGCTAGACCCCTTTGCCGTTGTTTTAGAGGTTAAGTTCAACGGATTTTTGCTAGACTACATTAGAGATTTAATTTCAAACGCGCAAAAAAGCGAGCTTTCAGTTAGTAAATATATGCTTGCACGCCAAGCATCCTATAAATATAACACATAAAAGGAGATTGAATAATTATGAAAGACAAGGTTTTAGAGTTGTTTGCCGGACAAAACAATTTAACGTGGCAGGTTATTTTAATGAATATCCTGTTTTCTGCATTTCTCGGCATAGTTATCTATTTATCTTATTATCTAACACATAGAGGAACGATTTATAGCAAAAAATTCAATGCCTCTCTTGTGGTTTTGACCGTTCTTACAGGAACTGTTATGACGGTTATCGGCAATAATCTTGCGTTGTCGCTCGGTATGGTCGGCGCGCTCTCTATCGTTCGTTTCCGTACGGCAATCAAGGACGCACGCGACACTATGTACATCTTTTGGGCAATTATTGTGGGAATTTGCTGCGGTGTAAGCGATTTTTTGGTTTCCTCTATTGGAAGTGCTATTGTATTCATCGTGCTATTTGTTTTTCATTCGTTCAAAAACGACAAGAGAATGCTCTTGATCATTCGTGCAAAGCGTGAGCTTCAAGAGCCAATTCAAGCGGCAGTGTTCAACTTGTTTGACCGTAAAGCCGTTATGCGTGTTCGTAACACCACACGCGACAGGGTAGAAATAATCTACGAGATTTCTTCTGAGCTTTTGCAACGCACCGAGCAGGGAAAGCACGGAATTTGCGACAAGATTTATGAGCTTGGTGAAATCGAATATGTAAATATTGTCATGCAGAATGACGAAATTTCGGGGTAAGCTTATGAAATTTCGAATTCTAGGATTCGTTTTAGCAATATTGTTATGCCTATCCATCACAGGAGCATATGCATTTGCAAAGCTTCCCGATATAGAAAAGAGCTCACGTTATCATCAGCATCGTGAGGCATCTGAAAAAGCAAGCTGCGAGCACACTGACGGTAGCTTTTGCACGCATCTTCCACTTATCGAGATCAATACAAACGGTGTGGAAATTCCAGGTAAATTTTACTTGGATGAAAACGGCAAGGAGCAGCCAACGCTGTCCGCAACCGGTGAAAGCTATATTTTGGCAAATGTGAATATTTTTGATAGCTCAACTCAAAATAACCACTTGACGGATGCGGCAAACGATACCGGAACGGTAAGAATTAAGGTGCGCGGAAATTCATCTCGCTATCACGATAAGCCGGGATATTCATTGACCTTTGTAAATGAGCTAGGCGAAAATGAAGATCATGCTGTTATGGGCATGGATGCACATCACGAATGGGCGTTGCACGGTCCTTTTCTTGACCAAACGCTTATCCGCAATTATATGTGGTATAACATTTCAGGCGATATTATGGGCTATGCCCCAAACGTTCGCTTTTGTGAGGCATTTCTCAACGGCGAATATATGGGTGTCTACGTGATGGTTGAAACCGTTACAGCGGGACAAATTGAGGATTCCAGATTGAATTTGTCTGTTCAAAAAAAGGATCACACCTTTACAGGCTACTGTATCCGTATGGATAGAGGAAGCACCGAGCTTAAAAACCTGGATGTTTTTTCCAACTATACTCTTCGAAATTTCCAAACAATAGATGTTGTTTATCCGGGCACGTCAAATCTCACTCCCGAGATGAAACACCAAATAGAGCAGGATTTTTCCTATTTTGAGCGTATTTTGTATTCCTTCGATTACAAGAATGACAGTTATGGATACCCCAACTTTATTGATGTTCAATCCTTTGTGGATTATTTTGTAATTAACGAATTTACCTCAAACTACGATGCGGGATGGCTTTCCACCTATGTCTATAAGGACGTGGACGGATTGTTCCGACTTTGCGTTTGGGATTTCAACTCCACCTTTGACAATTACAAGGACGATAAGATCGAGCCCTACGGCTTTGAAATGAACCTTCAGCCGTGGTACGTTATGCTAACGAAATGCCCCGAATTTACCGAACAGATAATCGAGCGCTATCGAGAGCTTCGTAAAACCTATTTAAGCGAGGAGTATCTCAATCGGTATATTGATGAAACGGTTGCCTATCTTGGAGATGCCGTTGATCGCAATTTCGAAAAATGGGGATATACCTTTGAAAAAGAAAACGGCTTGCTTCGTCCCTTGGATAGAAGCCCTCAATCTTACGATGAGGCACTGAACCTTATGCGTTCATATATTCATGTCCGTGGAGAATGGATGGACGAAAACATTGATAGCCTTATGCAATACGCAAGTGAATCCAAAAACAAGAAGAACAATGAATCGAGGCGCTGATTTGATATGAAGAAATATCTAATAATTGTCATCACGTTGATAGCTCTCGTTTTGCTTGGAGATGCACTTTATTTCCGTGTTGGTCTTTATATTCCCACATCTGATGATTCTGTTAATGTAGTTTCAAGGATTGAAGACGGTCAGATTGCGATGTCTAAGGCGGATGGCTCCTACGAGGTCGTTGATATTAAAGGCGTAAATATGGGCTCAGGTGTGCCGGGCAATTGGTCTACTGAATTTAGTATAGACAAGGAAACATATTTGCGTTGGTTTGGTATGATTCAGGATATGGGCGCAAACGTTATCCGTGTATATACTATTTTGTCCGAGGATTTCTATGATGCTTTTTATGAGTACAATAACGGGCGCGAGAAGCCATTGTATTTAATTCAAGGCGTTTGGGTAAACGATTATGTGTTGAACTCACACCACAATATTTATGATGATGCCTTTTGCGAGGACTTTTATACACACTGCAAAACAGCAGTAGACGTTATTCACGGAAAGAAAAAGATTTTTAAAAATCAGCTACACAGTGCAGGACACGGCTCCTATTTAAACGACGTTTCCGATTGGGTGCTTGGATATATTTGGGGAGTTGAATGGGAGGATTTGACAGTCGCCTATTCTAACGATTATTACGAGCAGATGAGTGAATACAATTCTTATACAGGAAGGTATCTTTCATCAGCCGAGGATGCAAATCCCTTTGAGGTAATGCTCACTATGGTGGGCGACCGTACGCTAGAGTATGAAAACAAGCGCTATCATGAGCAACGCGCCTTTGCCTTTTCCAACTGGGTTACAACTGACCCCTTCGAGTATCCTGAGGAAATAGCTAAGCACTTTTCAAAGTGTGCAAATGTAGATGTCGAAAAAATCGTATCTACAGATAACGTTTTGTCAGGACAGTTCGCATCCTATCACGTGTATCCGTATTATCCCGACTATCTCAATGCCTTTACAGATGAGCAGTGGAAAGAGCTTGGCATAGGCGACCGCTCTCTATATGCAACCGACAACGGAAAGACAAACACATATCTTGCATATTTACAGCTTTTGAACAATCACCACAAAATGCCTGTTTTGATATCGGAATTTGGCGTTTCCACAGGCCGTGGAATTGCACAAATTGACCCTAATACCGATCGAAATCAAGGACATATGTCCGAGCAAGAGCAGGGAAAGGCACTCGTGTCCTGTTATCAGGATATTATAAAGAGTGGCTGTATCGGAGGATGTGCATTTATTTGGCAGGATGAGTGGTTTAAGCGTACCTGGAACACCATGTATGCTGTCGATCTTGACCGCACACCCTATTGGTCGGATTATCAGACTAACGAGCAATATTTCGGCTTGCTTTCCTTTGACCCCGGAAAAAATCAAAGCATTTGCTATGTAGACGGAAGCATTTCCGAGTGGAGCGCGGATGACGTGGTTGTAAGAAACGGAGACGGTAGCTCGCTCTCTATGAAATATGATGAGCGCTTCATCTATTTAATGGTTCAAAAAAGCGGATTTTCAATCGATAGCGATAAGCTTTACATTCCTATCGATACCACACAAAAATCGGGAAGCAATTATGCTTCAGGCGAAAACGTTAAATTTAATCGTGCAGCCGATTTCTTGCTGATACTCGACGGAAAAGAGAATAGCCGTCTATTGGTACAAGAGCGTTACGAGTCCTTGAGATCCAACTATTCGTCAGATGTATATGGCTTTAACACATACTATGAGGAAAATATTCCCGAAAGGGATTCTCCAATTTTTCGTGAGATTTATTTGGCGCTTCAGCTTACGTCTGTCAGCGGTACTAAAAGCACACTGTTTCACACAGGACTTTTGACGTATGGAAACGCAAATCCGTCATCCGACAATTTCAACTCTCTTGCCGACTTTATGGCAGGCGATGGCTTTGTTGAGGTCAAGCTACCTTGGCAGATGCTTAATTTTATGGATCCTTCTCGAATGATGATCCACGACGATTATTACGAAAACTATGGCGTTGAAGAGCTTGAGCTTGACCGTATCTATGTCGGCTTGGGCAACGGCGACGAATCGCGTATCGAAATGTATTCCAAAAAGATGAAGGGATGGGATACCAAGGTAACCTATCACGAGCGACTTAAGGAATCCTATTATATTTTACAGTCCTTTTGGAAGGAGGACTAAAGAAAATTTTTTCGGAAAGGAGCTTTTATGATTGAAACACTGTTATGGATCTATATGGCGATATGTCTTTCGCTGATCCTTTTTCAATGCTTCTTTATTGCAATTAGCGCAATACGTCGCCATACCGATCGCAGTATTACGCGTCGCATAACAAGAGCGGTTATTGAACAGCTAGAGCAAATTTCTCTCAATAAGCCCGTTTCCGAGGAGCATCAAAAGCTTTTGAAGCGTTATCTCTTGGTTACTCCCTCGCTTTATTGCTACGAATCGGCATTACAGCGCGTGCGAGAAAAAATAGAGAACGGAACGCTCTCACTACGCGATCCAAACGATGTTGAAAAGGTTACGGTATGTGTTGACCATTGTGCGCGTAAAGGAGAAAAAATTTCAACGGGACAGTCAAAAATCCGAATGATTTTGCGCCCTAAGAAGAAAATGATCACTCCACTTCCTCGCGATGTGGCAGAGAATTATTTTAACGAATACATTCGTCAAACCGCTCCAACTATCGTTTCACTTAGCTCGTCTTACCGAAAAAAGGACGACACTCTTAATGTATTTTATATTTTTATACTCAAAAAATACGGATATTTACGACGCTTTTATACGTCAGAGCTGATAACCGATTTGCGAGATTTGTTGGATCGAGGCGATTCAATATGCGCAGAAGGCGTATTGCTAGCAATCTATCAAATCGGAGACCCCAAGGTGGTAGTGCAAATCTTGCATCAGGTTGACAAAAACGAACGCTTTTTGCATCCGAAGATTATAAGCGACGGACTCTTGTCCTTTTCAGGAAACGCTAAAGAGCTACAGCTCCTAATTTTGGATCATTTGCTTAGCTTCTCTGAGCGAATGCAGGTCAATTTGCTTGACTATTTACGTTTTTCCGGTGGCGAATATTGTGAGCGTGTATTACAGCTTTTGGAAAATAAGGCTACCTACACCGAAACAAGGCTTTCCTGTATTCGATATTTTGGAAAGCATCACTATGCCCCTGCATACGATTTGCTCTCGCGCATGGCATCGGGAGAGGCAGAAGAGAGGATCGAATATGCTATTGTAGCACTCTCTGTTTTAAGACATTATCCTGATCCCCACACTATCAAGATATTGTGTGCTCAGCTCAGTAGCCCAAATTGGTACGTTCGATATAATGCGACCGAAAGCCTTGAGCATCTTGGTGTGGAATATCAGGATTTGATCGATGTCTTTGAAGGAAACGACCGCTTTGCAAGAGATATGCTACAATATAGGTTTGATCGAAGATACATTTTGGATAAGGAGGTTTAAAGATGAAATATGATATTATGAGTGCTGCGTCGGAATTTATAAAGACCGTTACGCTTGGCTATGGCGCGTATTTAATTCTTTACTCCACGTTTTTGTTCATTTCTGTTATTGTAGGTGCAATAGTGCTGTATTCCCGAAATAAGCGCCTGCGTTATCAAAATATTATAGATCACGAATATCAAATTCCCGTTACCATCGTCGTTCCTGCATATAACGAAGAGGTTACGGTTGTGGAAACTGTAAAATCGTTACTTTCCCTTGAATATCGTTCTTATGAAATTATTGTCGTAGATGATGGCTCTAAGGATAACACCTCGGCTGTCTTGAAAGAGGCGTTTGATATGCACCCTGTGCGCCGTCCAATCAAAAAGCAAGTTCCCTGTAAGGACGTCGAAACCGTTTATGAATGCTTTACCGAAAAGGTTCCACTTATGCTAATCCGTAAGGTAAATGGTGGAAAGGCCGATGCCTTAAATATGGGAATCAACGCATCACGCTATCCTTACTTTATTTGTATGGATGCCGACTCAGTGCTACAAGCGGATTCGTTGATACGAATTACCCGTCCTGTTATTGAAAATGAGGATATCGTTGCCGTTGGAGGAGTAGTCCGTCCGTGTAACGATGTAGAGCTGGAGGGCGGACGCGTCAAGCACTATCGACTTCCAAAAAATCCGATTGCCTGTATGCAGGTAGTGGAATACGACCGCTCATTTTTGGCTACGCGAATTTTATTCGACCTCTTTAACGGCTCGTTGATTATTTCCGGTGCATTCGGTCTTTTCAAAAAGGAAGCCGTTGTTGCAGTTGGAGGATATGACACTAAAACTATGGGTGAGGATATGGAGCTCGTTGTTGATCTTCATAAATACTGCACCGTAAATAAAAAACGGTATGCAATCAAATACGCAACCGATGCTGTCTGTTGGACACAAGCGCCAGAGCGCCTAAAAGACCTTCGCAAGCAGAGAAAGCGCTGGCATCTCGGTCTTTTCCAATCGCTTATGAAGCACCGCTCTATGGCGACCGACCTTAAAAGCGGTCCCGTTGGCTTTATTTCATACATCTATTTCTTTATCTACGAGTTTTTATCCCCGTTTATTGAGTTTTTCGGGTTAATCGTTACCGCCATATCGCTAATCTTTGGTTTGATTAATTTAAAATACTTTTTAATATTTACTGCGATTTATTCGCTGTTTGGCGCAACGCTGACGTTGACTTCTTTTTTCGCGAGAACACAAACCTCTGAAATCAAGCTGAGATTTCGCGATGCCGGAAAGGCGATTTTGATGTGCTTATTAGAGATTTTCTTTATGCACAACATTATGACCTTTGTCCGTGCAACCGCATTTATCGGCTACCGTAAAAAGAAGCTTCAATGGGGACGCATCGAGCGAAAGAAAATCAATTCAAAATAAAGTGGAGGAATTACAAGAATGAAACGGTTTAATTGGCTTTTTTTAATATTAATAGCTGTCCTTTTCTTTGCGTTTTTGATTCCTATATCTGCGGACGTTGCCTTTTCAAAGGATAGTCAGGGCGACGCTCAAAGCGTTTTTGTTGCCGGAAATCCGGATTTGTATCCAATTGAATATTTCAATCCCAAAACCCAGCAATACGAGGGCGTTATGCCACTTATTTTTGAACGCATATCCGAGGAAAGCGGAATAGATTTTACTTACATCTATGCATCCAAAGAAAACAAACAGCAGTATTTAGCAAAAAATGCTCAGGTGGATATTGTTTCAGCCTATGTTGATGATTTGATCTCCAATGAGCACATTTCAAAGGATAGTGTATTGCTAAACTATTCTTATGAGGGAAAACAACAAACCGTGGCTATTGGCTTTACCTCGGTTTGTGATGATAATGTAAAACAAATAATTCTTGACCATTTGCAAGCAATGAGCGAGGACGAGCTTACAAGCCTCATCGTTACATATATTATGACACACGATAAGGAAAGCACGGCGTTTAATTGGATATGGATATCCGTAATTGCCGTAGCGCTAATCTGCATTGTCGCTTTGCTCCTTTTGATTCGACGCAATCGAAAAAAGGTCGTTTCACAAAAAAATTATGATCCCACAACCGGCTTGTATAGCAGAAGCTATCTAGACGTGATTTTGGGAACACTGATTCAAGATTTTGTTCGCAAACGCTATTATGCGATATGCGTCTCGGCAAACCATGAAAACTTGCTCAAATATTACGGAAGTGAGCAGGCACAGTCATTGTCAGACTATGTGATGAATACCTTGCAAGCTCAAACACAGCAGGGCGAATACGTTGTTCATGCTGATACGGCTATGACGTTTCTTTGGTTAATCCAAGCCCCCACAAGGGAATATGCAGAGAAGCGAATTTCTGAGATAATCGAAAAAATAAACCAAGAAAACGGAATTTTAAGTGAGGATTACCGTGTAACAATTTCGGCGGGCTGCTACGGACTGTCGCAAACGAGCGAAAGCGGTGAGCGTGTCTTGAAAATCGCATCCGAGGCATATATTTACGCCGAGGAAAACTCATTGCGTTGTTTCTTTGTTGATCCCATGTTTATCAAAATGATTGATCGCAAGGCTCTTTTGCAAAAGGAAACGGTTCAGGCTGTCAAAAAAGAGCAAATCTTATTTTATTTGCAGTATATTGTGGATATCCAAAGCAATCGCATTGTAGGCGCTGAGGCACTATCGCGTTGGGAGCATCCTCGAGAGGGACTTTTGCTTCCTGCTTCCTACATAAAATTAATGCAACAAGCAAAAAACATTCATTTGTTGGATTTTTATATGTTCGAAAAATGCTGTCAACAGCTACAGCTTTGGAGCACAGACGAAACAAAGGAATTGCTAATCTCCTGTAATTTTGACCGTCAAACTGCGGCACGCGACGACTTTTATGATCGTATTATGGAGATTTCGAAAAGATACGAGATTGACCGCGCTCGAGTTGTCTTGGAAATTACCGAGGAAACCTTTGTCTATAATCGAGAAAACGTCATAAGAAATACCAAGCTCCTACAAGAGGCATCCTTCCGAGTGGCGCTTGATGATTTTGGAAGCGGAAGCACCTCTTTCCAAAATCTGATTGAATATCACGTTTCTTACTTGAAGCTGGACCGTGTCTTTGTTGAAATAATGAAAACCGCGCAGGGCGAAATGCTTGTTAGCGGAATTGTAAAGGCATCGCACGCACTTGGCTTGCCAATCCTTCAGGAGGGCGTTGAAACGTTAGATCAGCTTGAGAAATGTAAAGCACTTGAGATTGATTTGGTACAAGGCTTTATCTTTTCTCGTGTTATCCCACGTGTAGAGGGCGAGCGCGTTAGACGACGCTTGCTCGCACGACTAGCGAGTGGAGAGCTCTCTGATAGAGCACATGAACCTAAAAAAATCAAAAGCTTGGCTTTGAATGCATCGGATTTTTCGATTGTCGAATCGATTACCGAGGAATCATCAAAAAAGGAGAAAAATATGGAAAATAATAATTTACTCACACAAAATTTTGCTGAATTAATCTCAACGGGCACGCGCTATCGCTGGAGCTTTACAGGACGCTTGCATCAAGCACCGGAAGCTATTTCATCTTATTATAGTGATATCAAAAATGCGTTCTTGAAGTACAAGAAGGTGCGCTCACGCATTAGCTGGAGCTGCGATACCATTTCCTTTGGTAAGGAGCAGCTTGCAAAGCTTGTTTTGACAACAAAAACACTGTATGTTTACCTTGCACTTTCCCCTGAGGAGCTAGAGGGAACAAAATACTTCTTCACAGACGAATCAAGCACCAAAAAATATGAAAAGGTTCCGGTTCGCATTCGTGTTCGCAGTAATCGCGCAATGAAGCACGCCTTTGAGTTGATTGAAAAAATTGCCGAGGCAAAGGAGCTTCAGCTTGCAAAGGAATTCGAAGCAGTTGATTATGCGTTGCCTTACGAGAACGTGCAGACACTTTTGGAGCGTCAATTGATTAAAAAGATTGAGGCTAAGGGAACAGCTCTCTCGGCAGAGATTGATGGCGATGAAGAGGTGGCTGTTGATTTGGAGGACTCCGCAATTGAAGAGAAAATTGCTGAAGAATCAATTTCGGAAGAAATCGCAGAGGAGCCCGTTGCAGAAGACACAATCGAAGCGCCCGTTGCAGAAGAGAAAATCGTCAAAGAGCCTGCTACCGATTTGGGCATAACCAATATGGCAGCTGAGATCAAGCAGACTCCGGTAGAGGAAATTCAAAACGCGGATTTGATGGAGGCTGAAAGCATTCACGTTGCTTTCTTGCAAAATATTTGCAAGCAGTTTGATGCCGACGAATTGAACGCACACGTTAAGATTGTTCACAAAAAGAGAAGAGAGAAAAAGGTTAGTGTCTTTGACATTGAGATGAAAAAGAATAGATCTTAATGTATTGGTATTATGATGGAAATCAAAGGAGGTGTGATGTTGCTTTGAGTAAAAAAGTTTTACTTATTTTCATTTGTCTTGTTTTCTTGTTATCCGCTTTCGGTTGCTCGGAAACGCCTGATGTAAGTGAAAAAGCGGAGTCGCAATCATCGACAAGTAGCGAGCGCTTGCCAGTAGAGGAAGAAATCACCGCTAAAGCTATTTGGCAGGACCCTAACAACGTTGTTCTTATTTGGGATAACAGCGAAAATTACGAATATAGCGTTTATCGAAGCAATCATCAAAATAGTGGCTTTGAATATATCGGAAAGACAAAAACGGGCTCTTACCGAGATGATACGGCAAAATATCCAAACGAGTATCATTATAAAATAAAGGCGAAAAACCTAAAGACACAAAAGACAATCGAGAGTGATTCATTTTCTTCCATTGTCGCTCCAAATGAGATGGACTCTGTCATTGTAATTATGTATCACAATTTTGTCAGTGAAGAGGACATCAAAAACGGAGTAGAATTTGACGAATATTCACTTTCTCCAAGTGATTTTGAGCAGGACCTAATTTGGCTCAAGGAAAACGGATATGTTACAATCACTTCCGCTGAGCTTTTGTATTTTTTGGAAAACAAGGAGCCCATTCCTGAAAAAGCGATTATTTTATCAATTGACGACGGCTCACTGGGCGTCTATACGAACGCTTGGCCACTACTTAAAAAATATGGAATGAAGGCGGATTTTAATGTAATTGGCGCACAAATTGATGCTATGTGGGATTTGCTCCACTCAGGTGGAACGCGAGAGGGAATGTCGGCACCGTTTTGCTCATGGGAAGAGTTAATCGAAATGCAAAAGAGTGGCGAAATCAATATTTGTTCTCACACGTACGGCATGCATGTATATAACAGGGAAAAGCGTGTGGGTATGAGTATGATGGAAAGTGAGACTGTGGAAGAATTTGCGCAAGCCGTAAAAAAAGACTATAATTTAGCCTTGAGCTGTATCGAGGGTTGGACCGGAATTATGACCGAAACGGTTGCGTATCCCTATTCCAAGAGAAGCGCAGTCGGAGATGAAATCGTTTTGAATAACACCGGATACAAGATTTTGATGGCAGGAGATGGCGCAAGAGGAACTGTTGGAAATTATTTTGTAAGAGGTTGCGACTTTGCCGATCAATTGATGCTTATGAGCAGACCGTGTAGAATGGATGGAACACCCATCCAAGCTTACATAGAGCGAATTCAAAGACAGGATTCAAGCAACGGCGTAAATGCAAATGCACCATTGTCATAAGATGACTCTCAAATAGTTAAAAATATGGCATAACATTCAAGCAGTGGATGCTTTTTACCGAAAGGTAGGGAGCATCCGCTTGTTTTTTATACTAAAAAATAGCATAACACGAAAAAATCGTCAAATTTTTAATTTTTTTGTTGATTTGTAACACATTTGTAACGCTCAATATGGTATATACTACGCATAAGTTTTTCAATCGCCTTTTTTTAGAACAAAGCTAAGGTAAATTCATAACGATGAAATATACCGACAGATGTTGTTTATCGCGATACAATGGAACAAGGAGAACGAAGAATGAAAGAGAGCTCTTTGCAGATTAGATTTCTTGCCATAGTCTTGTCTGCAATATTCATAATGACGATTTTTGTTGGCGGAATCAGTATTTACGAGGTTGATGATTACGTTCAAAATGAAACGCATAACTCTATCAGAGTTACGTGTGAAAACGAAGCAACTAGGGTCAACAAAACCTTTGAAGGTATGGAAAAATCGGTAGGCATTATAGAAAACTATGTGTGTTCGTTTTTCAAAAGCTTATCAGATGTTAGAAATAAGGACAGGCAAGATAAAGTCATCCAATATGTGGAGGAAATGTTTGGCTATGTTGCTAAAAACACCGAGGGCGCAAGCGCTTACTATTTTCGCTTAAGCCCTGAAGTATCTGACAACACAACCGGCATATTTTTCAGCAAAACAAGCGAAAGTGATGAGTTCATTCGTTTTGAACCTACGGATTTATCTCTTTACGACAAAAATGACAACGAGCACGTTGGTTGGTACTGGCAACCTTATGAAGCGGGCAAGCCTATGTGGATGACCCCATATTACAATCAAAACAACGGTATTCATATGATTTCATACGTTGTTCCTCTTTATTGCGAGGGAACGTTTATCGGCGTTGTAGGTATGGATTTCGATTACTCAACTCTAATTGAAATCGTTCATAAAATTAAAATCTATGAAAATGGATTTGCTCATTTGGAGTTCAACAATGAGGTAATTCATGACGCTTCTGGAAACGAAGCGAATTCAAATCCTGAAGACTATTTGAGAGTATCAGAGGTTTTGGCTAACGGAATGACGCTTGTTATCTCGGTACATTATGGAGATATCAGTCAAGAGAGATATGATATAGGATTAAAGCTCCTTTTGCTTCTTCTTTTCTTCTCATTGTCATTTTCCTTTATTGTAATTTTTGTGGTTAAAAAAATTGTAAAGCCCTTGAAAAAGCTGACCGATGCCTCAATCAAAATATCAAACGGTGATTATAACGTTGAAATTGATCACAGTAATGTGCGCGAAATCAAGCTACTCAATGATTCGTTTGAAAAAATGATAGTAAACCTGCGTGGATATGCGAACCTTCAGCATCAGCTATCGCACCGCGATTCATTGACAGGATTAAGAAACACCACCTCTTACAAAAGCTGGATGCTTGAAGTTAATAGAAAAATCAAAAATGGCGATAATTCCTTCGGTATTGCAGTTTTTGACATAAACGACCTTAAAAAAATCAACGATACGTACGGTCATACCCTTGGCAACGAGTTGATTTTAACCTCGTCAAAAATCATTTGCGACACCTTTAAAAGAAGCCCTGTTTTTAGAATCGGTGGCGATGAATTTAGCGTTATACTTCAAAACAAGGATTTGGAAAATATAGAAACGCTATTTGAAAACCTCGATGATGCTTGTAAGTCTAAGTACATAGATAAAGACAATCACAAGCTTCCTATAAGGATTGCAAAAGGCTTTTCTAGGTTTGATCCTGAGAAGGATACTCAGTTCTCAGATGTTTTTGAGCGCGCAGATAGCGAGATGTATAAGAACAAACGAGATATGAAGGTAGCAAGCATTTAAAAACACGATAACTTAATTAAAAAAACACCGCCCAAGGCTTAATGCTTGGGTGGTGCTTTTCTTTTCGAGAGCTCTCGTATTTTGCTTTTAGTTAAACATAAGCAGAGCACAGGTTTCCTCTGCCCAACTGTATTGCGCCATATATTCACCGTGAAATTCGGGCTTGCCGGTTTCAAGATAGCTGATATAATCGCATTTAATAAGGCTCATATCAACGTGGTAGCATGGCGTTTCGTGGCATAAAACCGCCTCTGCGCCTACCGATTTGAGCGTGTTTTTTAAGTCCATAAAAAGCTGACGCAAATAAGTCAAATTTTTGGTCTCGTCCGTATCGTCAGGGAACAGTGCGACACAAATTTGCTTTGCCGTCATTCCAGCTCCCTTTCGGTCTATAAGAAAGGCAAGTAGCTCTTTAGTCTTAAGTCGCTTGAACGCAAGTGTTTCATTCTTTGCGTAAACCTCAAAGTTGCCGAAGCAGTTCACTGTAAGAAGCTTTTCCTTTTGGAGCGTACCCTTGATATTGTCAATTTCGGCTTGTACGTCCTCTGCCGAGATTGGCTTCATCAAATAACCCGATGCGTGAATTTTGAATGCCGGAATGGCATATTCCTCGTATCCTGTACAAAATACAATCTTACAGCTAGGACGGACGGCTATAATTTTTTTAGCGAGAGCAAGTCCCCCCATACCGCGCATATTGATATCCAAAAAAGCGATATCCGTTGAGTTGCCTTTTACAAACTCAAGCGCCTCTTCACAGTCGGAAAATCTTGCGACGCTTGTAATATCGGGAGATGCCTCAATTGCCGCCACTAATGCGCCAAGCATCAATGCTTCATCATCAACAGCTATAGCAATCATTTTCTTTCCTCCTTTGGAATAGTTACTAATACCTTTGTGCCAACGCCTACGGTGCTTTCAATCTCCAATGTGCCGTTTACCATAACCTTAAGGCGCTCACGGATGTTGCGAAGTCCCATGTGCTTTTTCTCGTCTATTAGCACGCTCGTGTCAAATCCTACACCGTCATCCACCACGGAAATACAGTAATCCGTATCGGTTTCATAGGAAACGACGTTGATTGTTCCCCCCTTGGTGAGCCTCATCAAGCCGTGCTTAATCGCATTTTCGACGATTGGCTGAACGGTAAGCGCGGGAATATGGAAATCGTTTGAATTCATTTCGAAAGAGAATGTCATATCCGGAAATCTCACGTTTTCAATGCTGACGTAGTGGCGCACGTGCTCCATTTCTTGCGACATAAGTATCGGCTTCGGGTTGTCAAGCTCTCTGAAGTTTCCGCGCAAATACTTGGCAAACTTGTGCACAAGCTCGCTTGCCTTCGGAGGGTCTAATTTGCATAGCTGCTCGATACTTCCAAGCGTGTTATAAATAAAGTGAGGACGGATCTGACTCATCATCGTGGAAACTCTGCTTTCGGTAAGCTTTGAATTTAGAACGATTTTCTCCATCTCAAGTTCTTTTGCCTTGGCTACGGCATTTATGCTATTAGGTATGAACTTGATAGCCATAATTATTGCTACAAGCACCATCACAACGAAAACGTATCGCGATATTACACCCCCGTCCCAAAAGGCGAGTCTTGTTCCGAGAACATCGATAGCAAACGCGCAAATAGGCAAAAATGCTCCGATATATAGCCATCTTTCTTTTGTTTTCGTAACACGGAGCTCACGTACGAGGCAGATAGCAAGCACGACGTTCGCCACAAGCTGTATAATAGCCCACCAAGCCCATGTGTCGTAGAAACGCACGTCGCTTACAATAGGTAACAAAAGAAATACAACGATTGTAACAGCCAAAATGTTCACTGTCAATGTGCCGACTTTTTTGGCCACTGTGAGAAAATAAGATATACTCATTGACAAAAAGAGCATATAGAACATCATCGAAATACCGAGGACGGTGGTGTTGGAAATTATAGATTCGCTCCAAAGGGAAATACCGCGTGAACTGTAAGTAACATAGATTCCTGCGAATAGAACCACAAGTCCAAGAAGCCAGATGATTTTGTTGCTTTTTATATGTATAAGACTTGAAAGAAGCGCGATTATAAGGAATATTGCGGAAACGAGCACGATTAGCATTCCAATATTTTTTTGTGGCTCACCGTCGTTCATGATTTCTTTTTCAAAGTCCGTGTTTGCCCAAACGCTTATATTCGAGAGCATTTTATCAATTGCATTCTCGTTGCCAAAGTCGTGAGGATTGTGAACAATGATAACTGTTGGATCAGTAGCCCCAGCCTTAATTGCATGCATTGTCCAGCTCTCTCCGCAAGCTAGCTCACCAATTGTGGGATTTTCGTTGTCTATAACGTAAACAATTTTATCTCCCGAGCAAAACGACAGTCCGATATGGTCCGTATAAAAGGCAACGGGAACAACGTGCTCCTTATCGTTCATAGGATTACCGTTTTGAGGATTCTTTAAATAAAAATTGATTTTTAGAGTTACGTCTTCCTTTGTAGAGGGAATATGCTTTCCTTCTACAATAGGATGCCACTCACCGTCGCCTATGCGATATTCACCGTCAAAGCAAATTTGTGCCGGAATTGCTCCGCCTGCCTGCATACTGCCACTGTTGTTGAAATGGCTATTAAGGAACCATATCAAAAAAAGCGCAAGGAAAAGCAAGAGAACAACACTCGCAATCAGTAAATTTGATTTTTTGATTTTTTTGAATTTGTTTTTTATATCTATCATTTTTCGCCTATTTTTTCACGTGATTTTTCATTCAAAGCATTTTTAGCTTGTGTTATTTATATCATACACCTAAATTATAGAAATCGCAACGCTTTTTCAAAGAATATTAAAATATTTTTATTTCTTTGTG
>JAZKZO010000064.1:0-28646 GCA_045612665.1 Eubacteriales bacterium | reverse complement strand
AGCAGGTGCGTGAAATGAACGCCATGGCGGACAAGTGCAACGTAAAGTTTGGCATGATGTTCAACCAGCGCACCAACTGTTTGTACCGCAAAATGAAGGAAATTATCGACAGCGGTGAACTGGGGCAGATTCGCAGAACGTCGTGGATCATTACCGACTGGTACCGTCCGCAGGCGTATTACGACAGTGGCGACTGGCGTGCCACCTGGAGCGGCGAGGGCGGTGGCGTTCTTCTTAATCAGTGCCCACACAACCTTGACCTCTATCAGTGGATTTGCGGTATGCCAACCAAGGTACACGCAAAAATGTTCTTCGGTAAGCACCACGACATTGAGGTTGAGGATGACGTTACCTCATATTGGGAATTTGAAAACGGCGCAACGGGTACCTTTATAACGTCAACAGGCGACGTGCCCGGTACTAACCGTCTTGAGGTTCTTTTAGAGGGTGCAAAGCTTCTTTGCGAGGACGGAAAGGTTAAGATGTGGAAGCTTGAAATGTTCGAAAGCGAATTTTCAAGAACAAACGAGGTTGCCTTTGCCGCACCTAAGATGGAATATATCGAGGTTGAAACTGACGGTAAGAACGAGCAGCACGTAGGCGTTTTAAACGCATTTGCAGGCGCAATTTTAAGAGGTGAGCCTCTTGTAGCAGACGGCAGAGAGGGAATTAACGGACTCACTATTTCAAATGCACTTCATATGTCAGGATTTTTAGGCAAGGAAATTGAAATAAAGAATTTTGACCATGACCTATTCTATGAGGAATTAAAAAAGCGAATTGCAACCTCAAGAAGAAAAGAAAACGTTAAGGAAAATGCTACTGTAAATATGGGAGATTCTTTTAGATGAGCATAAAGGTGGCAGTAATCGGAATTGGAAACATAGGCACAGCTCACGCAACCACCATTTTTAACGGTGAGGTTGACGGAATGGAGCTTTGCGCCCTTTGCGATACCGATGAAAACAGACTCGGTGCGCTTGGAGATGTTTTTCCGAACGTTCCGTTGTTTAAAACAAGCGATGAGCTTTTAGATAGCAAAATCGCAGATGCCGTAATCATTTCAACACCTCATTATTTTCACCCATCTATCGCTCTTAAGGCTCTCAAAAGCGGACACCATGTTATAAGCGAAAAGCCACTTGGCGTATATACCTATGGTATGAATGAGCTTTTCGAGGCGCAAAAGGAAAGTGGAAAGCTTTTTGCGGTAATGCTAAATCAAAGAACAAACAAGCTTTTTTCGCTTGCCAAAAGAATGATAGATGACGGGAAAATCGGCAAAATCAAGCGCTCGTGCTGGATTATTACAAATTGGTATAGAACTGATGAATATTATGCCTCGGGCTCTTGGCGCGCAACCTGGCAGGGCGAGGGCGGTGGAGTGCTTACAAATCAAGCTCCACATAATCTCGACTTGTGGCAATGGCTTTGCGGAATGCCGAGTAGCATATATGCCGTATGCAACGAGGGAAAATATCATAATATCGAGGTAGAGGATGAGGCGACCATTTATGCCGAATATGAAAACGGCGCAAGCGGAGTCTTTATTACCTCAACAGGTGAATTTCCGGGCACTAACCGCCTTGAAATAACAGGCGAGAGGGGCAAAATTGTTCTCGAAAAGGGAACACTTACCTTGACCGAGCTTTCGAAAAGTGAAAGAGATTATTGCGCCGGAAAATGCGAAGCGCCCGTGTTAAGCGAAACCGTCATTTCTGATGAGGATTATAACGGACACAGGCTGATTTTGCAAAACTTTGCAAATGCTATTCTTTACGGTGAGAAGCTTATTTCCCCTGCTACCGATGCATTGAATGAGGTCGTTATATGTAACGCCTCGTACGCATCGTCTTGGACAGGCAAGAAAATCACGCTCCCACTTGATGAAAAGGGCTTTTTAGATATGCTAAAGAAAAAAATCGAGAATAGCACACAAGGTGCGAAATTCTCGACCGAAGACCTTTTTGCAAAGGAATATCTAACTCGTTGGAGCACAAACTGGTAATAAAACGCTCACTTTGCAATGGCGACCTTGGAGCGCGAAATTTCAGTGCATCTTGCCCGATTTTACCTAAATACTTTATTGTGTTAGCAAAAAATCCACACTCAACCGAGTGTGGATTTTTCATTATATTTTAACTATTCCGAATACATCGAGAATTGATGAAACGAGAATTGCAAGAATAAATACAGGAGCAATCCACTTTATCATAACCTCAAATAGCTTCTTTGCCTTGAATTTGCCGGAGAGCTCAGCTTCCTCAATAAGAGTCTGTGGCTTCAAAATAAATCCAACAAATATAGCAGTTGCGAGTGCAACAATAGGCATAAGAACACTGTTGCTTACAAAGTCGAAGAGGTCAAGGAATTGCATTCCGAGAATCTTAACCTCTGCCCAAACGCTAAAGCCAAGCGCCGATGGAAGACCAAGTAAAAGGGAAACACCTAAAACAACAAGACAGGAAACCCATCTCTTAAGCTTAAACTTGTCCATAACAACCGAAACGATTGTTTCCATAAGAGAAATAGCCGAGGTGAGCGCCGCCAAAAGCACCATCATGAAGAATATTGTTCCGATTACAGCACCACCAGGCATTGTGCTAAATACCTTTGGAAGAGTGATGAACATAAGTCCGGGACCCTTTCCGAGTGCTGCGGGATCTCCACCTGAGAAGGCGAATACCGCAGGAACAATCATAAGACCTGCAAGAAAAGCGATACCTGTGTCGAAAATTTCGATTTGGTGTGTTGATTTTTCAATGCTGATATCCTTTTTCATATATGAGCCGAAGGTAATCATAATTCCCATAGCAAGCGACATTGAGTAGAAGAGCTGTCCCATCGCCGCTACAACGGTCATAATAGAGAAATGTGAGAAATCAGGCTTGATGTAATAGATTACACCTGACCAAGCACCGTCAATTGTACAAAGAGAGTAGATAACTATGAATAGCATCAAAATAACGAGCGCAGGCATCATTACCTTGCTCACCTTTTCAACACCCTTTTGTACACCGAAAATAACGATAAGAGCAGTAACGGCAATAAAGAGTACAAACCAAATAATAGGCTCGCCGATTTTACCGATATAATCTCCAAAGTATGAGTCGTTTGCCATATCGCCCATAGAGCCGGTCATAAATCCAACCATATATTTGGTTACCCAACCACCGATTACCGAGTAGTAGGGAAGAATAAGCACAGGGATTACCGTTGCAAGAATTCCTACCCAAGAAAAGCGCTTGTTGAGTGTTTTGAACGCACCGAGAGGGCTTTGTTGAGTTTTTCTTCCTATCGCAATCTCTGCAACCATAAGCGCAAAGCCGAAGGTTACCGACAAAATTATATAGACAAGCAGGAATATACCGCCACCGTATTTTGCCGCAAGATAAGGGAAACGCCAAATGTTTCCAAGACCAACGGCACTACCCGCAGCTGCAAGTATAAATCCAAGCTTGCCGGTAAATGAGCTTCTTTTTGTTTCTGAATCCATTATAAAATCTCCATTTTTCGCAAGTTGTATCTATTCTACCACAAAACAGTCATAAAATCAAATACTTTTTTAAGAATTTGAAAATAAAAGCAAAAAACATTGAAATAGCGAGATGCAAGGACGACTCGTCGTCCTTGATGATATACAGCCCAAGGGGCTGATGATATACACCTTCGGTGATGAGATACACGCTAAAGCGTGATGATATACCATCGCTTTCGCAATGGATAAAAAACCTCGTTCCGAAGAACGAGGTTTTTGGCCTGCCCGATAGGAGTTGAACCTATGACCTTCAGAGTCGGAGTCTGATGCGCTATCCAGCTGTGCCACGGGCAGATGTTAGCTTTAATTGTGTAAATTGTATAAAAATATGTTGAAAACACCAAGAGTATACCACAAATTTACGATTTTGTAAACAAATATATAAAAAATATTTGATTTTTTGATAAATATGTGCTAGAATATAATCACTAAATGTAGACTTGAAAAGGAGGATTTCAAAAATGTTGACAGACATTGAAATCGCACAGGGCGCGACCCTTGAGCCAATCTCAAAAATCGCAGAAAAAATCGGACTTCGTGAGGAGGAGTACGAGCCTTATGGAAGATATAAGGCAAAGATCACAGACGAGTTCCTCAACAGAATGAAGGATAAGAAGGACGGTAAGCTTATCCTCGTAACAGCTATCAACCCAACACCAGCAGGTGAGGGTAAGACAACTACAACAGTTGGTCTTGGTATGGCTATGAGCAAAATCGGCAAGGACACAATCATCGCTCTTCGTGAGCCATCTCTTGGCCCTGTATTCGGTGTAAAGGGCGGAGCAGCAGGCGGTGGATACGCACAGGTTCTTCCTATGGAGGACATCAACCTTCACTTCACAGGCGACTTCCACGCAATCACAACTGCTAATAACCTTCTTAGCGCAATCATTGACAACCACATTCAACAGGGTAACGCACTTGGCATCGACCAAAGAAGAATTCTTTTCTCTCGTGTTCTCGATATGAATGATAGAGCACTCCGTAACGTAGTAGTAGGTCTTGGTACAAAGATGGACGGTGTTCCAAGAGAAGACCACTTTATGATTACTGTTGCAAGTGAAATCATGGCTATCCTTTGCCTTAGCGAGGATATTGCCGACCTTAAGGAAAGACTCGGTAGAATTTTGGTTGCTTATAAGTATGACGGAAGCCCTGTTTACTGTCGTGATCTCGGCGTAAACGGCGCTATGGCAGCAGTTCTTAAGGACGCACTTAAGCCAAACCTTGTACAAACTCTCGAAAACACACCTGCAATTATTCACGGTGGACCATTCGCTAATATCGCACACGGATGTAACTCAGTAAGAGCAACAAAGCTTGCGCTTAAGCTCGCAGATTACACAATCACAGAGGCTGGATTTGGTGCTGACCTTGGTGCAGAGAAGTTCTTTGATATCAAGTGTCGCTTCGCTAACCTTAAGCCATCTGCAGTAGTTCTCGTTGCAACCGTTCGTGCTCTTAAGTATAACGGTGGTGTTGCAAAGGCTGACCTCGGTACTGAAAACGTAGAGGCTCTTAAGAAAGGCGCAGTTAACCTCGAGGCTCATATTGATAACCTTCAAAAGTATGGCGTTCCTGTTGTTGTTGCTATCAATCGCTTCGGTAGCGATAGCGATGCTGAGCTTAAGGCAGTTGAGGAAATTTGCCTTGCTAAGGGCGCAGATTTCGCACTCAGCGAGGTATTCGCAAAGGGCGGAGAAGGCGGAATTGAGCTTGCTAAAAAGGTTGTTGAGGCTTGCGATAAGGAAAGCAACTTCCATTGTCTCTATCCTGACGATATGTCAATTAAGGACAAGATTATTACAGTAGCTAAGGAAATCTACGGTGCTGCCGATGTTAAGTTTGACGCAGCTGCTTCAAAGGCAATCGCAGAGTTCGAATCTCTTGATCCTGCATATAAGAAGTTCCCTGTATGTATGGCTAAGACACAGTATTCGCTCTCCGATGACCAAACAAAGCTCGGTCGTCCAACAGGCTTTACTCTCACAGTAAGAGAGGTTAAGCTCAGCGCAGGTGCAGGCTTTATGGTAGCTCTTACAGGTGCTATTATGACAATGCCAGGTCTTCCAAAGGCTCCTGCCGCACTCAACATTGACGTAGATAACAACGGAAAGATCACAGGACTTTTCTAATATGAAACAAGAATTTATTTCCCATTCAACATCTGAAACAGAGGAAATAGCATCTAATTTTGCAAAACAGCTAGGAAAGAGCGACTTTGTCGCTCTTTTCGGCGACCTTGGCGTTGGAAAAACCGCATTCGTTCGTGGTATGGCAAGCACAATTTGCCCCGGCGCTTCGGTGAAAAGCCCCACCTATACGATTGTAAATGAATATCGCAAGCCCGAGGGGGAGCTTTTTCATTTCGATGTGTATAGAATAGAAGATGATGACGACCTTTATTCAATGGGCTTTTACGATTATCTCAAAAAGGGAATTTGCGTTTGTGAATGGAGTGAAAATATTCCGTATGCAATCCCTGAAAATGCGTATCGAGTAACTATTGAGCGCGTACCTGAAAGCACAGAGTATAGAAAAATTACAATTGAGAGGAATTAGTATGAAGATACTTGCAATAGATTCCACAGCGAACACCTCGACCGTGGCTCTTTTAGAAAACGATACTCTCATTTCTATTTATACGGTAAATACAAAAAACACACATAGCGAGATGCTTTTACCTATGGTAAAATCACTCCTTGATTCCTCGAGAATTACTGCCGATGATATTGACGCATTCGCAGTCGCTAACGGTCCTGGTTCTTTTACAGGCGTCCGTATCGGTGTTGCGACAATCAAGGGACTCGCCTTTGGTAAAGACAAAAAATGCGTTGCCGTTAGCACAACAGAGGCACTGAGCGTAAACCTAGAGGGATTTGACGGTCTTGTATGCCCGATTATGAACGCTCGCAGAGGACAGGTTTATACCTGTATCTATAAGGACGGTAAGCCTCTTATTGACGAGTGCTGTATGATGCTCGACGACCTTATTCCAATTCTTGAAAAATATAACGAAAGCATTTTCTTTACAGGCGACGGATATGATTTGACGCTTGATAAGGAAATTAAAAATAAAAAGCCCACCCCCGAGTATTTGCGTTATTCCAACGCATACGGAGTTGGCAAGGTGGCATATAAGAAAATATTAAATGGCGAATATACAACCGATTCCGACCTTCGCGTAAACTACCTAAGAAAGCCTCAGGCAGAGCGCGAAAGAGAGGAAAGGCTTGAAAAGGAAGGAAAAATATGAAACCTATTGCAATCGCTTGCGACCACGCAGCACTCGACCTTAAGGGCGAGATTATGAAGCACCTAACCGACAGAGGCATTGAATTTGTCGACTACGGTACATATGAAAACAAAAGCTGTAACTATCCCGATTATGCCGAAAAGGTATGTAACGCTATAAAAGAGGGCAAGAGTGAGCTCGGTATCCTCGTTTGTGGCACAGGTATAGGAATGAGTATGGCAGCAAATAAGTGCAAGGGAATCCGTGCAGCCTGCTGTACCGATACCTTTAGTGCAAGATTTACTCGCCTTCACAACGACGCAAACGTTCTTTGTATGGGCGCAAGAGTTGTTGGCGCAGGACTTGCTCTTGATATCGCTGATATCTTCCTTGATACACCCTTTGAGGGCGGAAGACACCAAACTCGTGTCGATATGGTAATGGCACTTGAAAATAAAGACTAATTAAGCTCGAAGGAGAACTAATATGAAAAAGGTTTATTTTATAACAGGCTCACAGGACCTCTACGGTGAGGAGTGTCTTAGACAGGTTGCTGAGGATAGCAAGGTTATCGCAAGCTATCTCAACGACAAAATTGACGGTGTTGAAATCGTATATCAGTCAACTGTAAGAGATGAGGCAAGCTGTGTTGAGGCATGCGCAAAGGCTACAAACGACGCAGACTGTATCGCAGTTATTACTTGGATGCACACCTTTAGCCCTGCAAAAATGTGGATTAAGGGCTTGCAATTCCTCAAAAAGCCACTTCTTCATTTCCATACACAGGCAAACGAAAAGCTCCCGTACGACGAAATCGACATGGACTTTATGAACCTCAACCAAACAGCACACGGTGGACGTGAGTACGGCTTTATGGTAACCCGTCTTGGTGTTAAGCGTGAGGTTATCGTTGGCTACTATCAGCACGAGGATGTTATCGAAAAGATTAAGAAGTTTATCGATGTTGCAAGAGCAGTTGATTTCTCAAAGAACCTTAAGGTTGCTATGTTCGGTAGCAATATGAGAGAGGTTTCCGTAACTGACGGTGATAGAGTAGAAAGCCAAATTAAGTACGGCTGGAACGTAAACTACTACGGAATTGGCGACCTTGTTGCACTCGTAAATGCAGTAACAGATAAAGAGGTAGAGGATAAGATGGCAGAGTATGCATCTCTCTACGAAATCAATACAACCGACCTTGACGCAGTTAAGGAGCAGGCAAAGTATGAAATTGCACTCGATAAGTTCCTAAGCGAGGGCAACTTCGGTGCTTATACCGACACATTCCAGGACCTTCACGGTTTTAAGCAGCTCCCAGGACTTGCAACTCAAAGAATGATGGCAAAGGGCTACGGCTTCGGCGCAGAGGGCGACTATAAGACCTCGGCACTTAATGCAATCATGGTTGAAATGGCAAAGGGCAGAAAGGGCTCAACAGGCTTTATGGAGGACTATACCTACGACTTCACAAAGGGCGACGAGGTAGTTCTCGGTGCTCATATGCTCGAGGTTTCTCCTGATTTTGCTTCTAATAAGCCAAAGATTGAGGTTCATCAGCTCGGAATAGGTGGAAAAGAGCCACCTGCAAGACTCGTATTCGACGGAGTAGAGGGCGACGCAGTTGCCGTATGTATGATTGACCTCGGCAATAGATTTAGACTCATTTGCGCAAGCGTAGAGCTTGTAAAGCAACCAAAGGCTATGCCAAAGCTTCCTGTTGCAAGAATTATGTGGAAGCTTAAGCCTGACCACGCAACAGGCGCAGCTGCTTGGATTTACGCAGGCGGTGCACACCATACAGTAGTATCCACAGCTCTTAGCGTTGAGGATATCAGACTCTTTGCAAAGCTTACCGATACCGAGCTCGTTGTTATCGACGAGAAAACAAACCTCGCTGATCTTCAGGATAAGCTCGATATGCTCGACCTTCTTGCAAAGCTTAAATAACAACACAAAAGAGATGCTTCGGCATCTCTTTTTTGAATTTTGTGTGAAGATTTGATGAAAATCAAAGCAAACTAATTGACAAATACAATATTGCGTTGATAAAATAAAATTAGAAAGAGTCATTATATGCCAAAGGAGGTAGGCTTATGAAAAAATTACTCGCGATGATTTTGATATTCTCAATGCTACTTGCATTTTTGGCTTCGTGCGACGGTAGCGATATAAGCTCGTCAAGTAGCGAAGAGCCCTCGCAACAAAGCAGTACTCGTGAAGACGACGAGAGTAGTGCAGATGAGCCAATCACAGGTGATAATTCCTTCCCAACTCCGTATCTTGAAAAGACGGAATATTATACGATTATTGCTCACGATAAGCTCGATTTTGGCACAAGCGCAAGGACGGGAAATCATTTCAATTATATGGTTTTTTGGAAATATGAGGACTATGCATCATCCTTGTCCGCAACAGTTGATCCAATAGTGGACAAAGAGTTCTTTGAGGACAACATAGTTATTTATATTGATATTCCTGATTACCAAAGGGAAATAAAGAATTTGGAAATCGGATTTAGAGATTTCTATTATAGCCGTGGCAAAATAGAAATTACTCTTGATGTATTCCCTTGGGAAAATGGTAATTTTGATTACTACGATGCCCCATTTATTGCTTCAACCTATATCGCCATTCCTAAGACGGCGGAGAATGGCTTGGGCTCATATTCAATAAATCGCAATGTGGAGATTGAGCTTAAAACGCATTATCTAGGCGCAGAGCATGTAGCTTATTCCATCATGCAAGAGGGAAAGCCAATTTCCTTTTACGAGGAAGAGAAGCTTTGGCTTATAAAAAATGCCGAGGATTACGATGCCTTCATAAAAGAGGAATGTGATGTTTTCAACGGCGCATTAGGCGATCCTCTCAATGATTTGCCTGGAATAATTCATTATTCTCCTTGTAAATATCAAAACTCCTTCCTTCAGGTGTACGAGAATGTTCATATTCATGAAGACGGTACGGTTTATGTTGAGCACAAGCGCTTCTTCGATGAAGAACGAGAAGAGCCCGATGGATACGAGCCTGTTTATACTTATGTAAGTCTTGAAAACTCCGATATAGACCTTTCAAGGGCGAGTGGCAAGGTGGTATGCGAGGATTACGATTATGTTATAAGCCAAGGTGTAATTGAGGGCAAGAGAGAGCCACAAGCAGAAACTAAATACTATAAAGAGGTTATTCTTGAGGACGGAATAACGGCGTATAATCCACCCGACGGATATATTGACGGCTATTATAATGTGTTTTACTTGTTTAAAACAGTTGAGGAGCTAAAGGAATTTGGCTTCACCAAAAATCTTAGCTATTATGACATTGATATAAACGATTACTACTATTTAATCTCATCAAGAAGCTACTATAATAGAGAATACGTCGACATAGGCTTTTCTAATCTAAGAATAGAAGAAGGAGTGCCTAAAATAGACCTGTATCAAGCTTCGGCAGTGCCAAACGGCGAAAGTGAAAATCTTAGCTTGATACTCATACCCAGAGAAGAGCTTCCGAGCGTAATTTCCTCTGACGATATACAAATAAATTATATGACCGAAAAATATTTAGGCGAGCTTGAGTATGTTGGTCATACCGGAAAAACCGACAAGGCGGAAATCGGAAGAGGCTTTATATATACCAATCTTGGCTCGTTTTTCGATTACAACGGCCGTATTAAAGACCCACTGAGATCAGAAACAAGCCCGTTGGCAGCTACCGTATCCTTTGACGAAGTAAATGTCAACTTCTTTGAAGAAAACATTATAGTTGTAATAGAAAGATCAAGGAGTTCCTTGGAAAACAAGCTTTTGGGCTATAAGGATGCCAAGGTTGTAGACGGTACGCTTGTTATAACCGCTACACTCATCTACACTGCTGACAAAATGGAAGGACTTTACGAAGAATCCACGTGGGATGACCAAATAGTAATTCCAAGGGCTATGCTTGGCAATGCCGAAATAAACAGCAATACCCCGGTAAAGATACAGCTTGAGGTAAAGCATCAGACTTATGACGTAGTGTATGATCGCCTAGAAGACGCACTTGAGTAAAAATAAAAATCCACCTACCAAGGTGGATTTTTTGTATTTATGCATAAAAAATGAATAAAATGCAAAAATATGCAACGAATATTCATTTGAAAAGACTATTTATTATATATAAGGAAAATTTTTTCACATTTTTTGAATATTTTTTCAAAAACCACTTGACAACCGTAAATGTTGGTTATATAATATGTAACGTAAAAAACAAAAATCATTTTTCGGAGGAAAATTAAAATGGATAAGAAGAATATTAAAAAGGTAGTGCTTGCATACTCTGGAGGACTTGATACATCTATCATCATTCCATGGCTCAAGGAGAATTATAACAACTGTGAGGTTATCGCAGTTTCAGGTAACGTAGGACAGGCTGATGAGCTTGAGGGACTTGAGGAAAAGGCTCTTAAGACAGGCGCTTCAAAGCTTTATATTGAGGACTTGACTGAGGAGTTCGTAAACGATTACATAATCCCAACCGTTAAGGCTGGCGCACTTTATGAGGAATATATGCTCGGTACATCCTTTGCTCGTCCAATCATCGCAAAGAGAATTGCTGAAATCGCACTTGCTGAGGGCGCTGACGCAATTTGCCACGGTTGCACAGGTAAGGGTAACGACCAGGTTCGTTTTGAGCTTGCAATTAAGGCTTACGCACCAAATATGCCAATCATCGCTCCATGGCGTGAGTGGACAATCAAATCCCGTGAAGAGGAAATCGAATATGCAGAGGCACACAACGTTCCTCTTAAGATAAACCGTGAGACCAACTATTCAAAGGATAAGAACCTTTGGCACCTCAGCCACGAGGGACTCGACCTCGAGGATGCAGGTAACGAGCCATTGTACGAAAAGGAAGGCTTCCTTGAAATGGGCGTTTCTCCAATTCAAGCACCAGATGCTCCTACATACATCACACTCGACTTTGAGGCAGGCGTTCCCGTTGCCCTCAACGATAAGAAGATGAGCGCAAAGGAAATCATTCTTGAGCTTAACAAGGTTGGTGGCGCAAACGGTATCGGACTTCTCGACATCGTAGAGAACCGTCTTGTTGGTATGAAATGCCGTGGTGTGTACGAAACCCCAGGTGGAGCAATCCTCTATTTCGCACACAACTATCTTGAAACACTTTGCCTTGATAAGATGACAATGCACGAAAAGCAAAAGCTCTCAATCACATTTGCAGAGCTTGTATACAACGGTCAGTGGTACACACCTCTTCGTGAGGCTCTTAGCGCATTCGTTGACAAGACACAGGAAAATGTAACAGGTAAGGTTAAGATTAAGCTCTATAAGGGCAATATGATTAAGGCAGGCGCTTGGAGTGATTATTCACTTTACTCCGAGGAAATCGCAACCTTTGGTGAGGACAATGTTTACAATCAGGCTGATAGCGCAGGATTTATCAACCTCTTCGGTCTTCCAATCAAGGTTCAAGCGCAGGTAAACGCAAAAAATAACAAGAAATAAGGAATTTAGATATGGAAAAAATGTGGGCAGGAAGATTTGAAAAGGCTCTTGATAAGACAGCCGACGATTTCAACTCTTCAATTCATTTCGATAAAAAAATGTATAAGCAGGATATTACGGGCTCGGTAGAGCACGCGACTATGCTTTGCAAGGTTGGAATTTTGACCGAGGGTGAGCTTGGAGAAATCACAGGCGGACTTGTAGGAATTCTAGATGATTTGAATAACGGTACGCTCGCATTTGACGACAATGCCGAGGATATACATATGTTTGTCGAGGCAGAGCTTACGAAGAGAATTGGCGATACGGGAAAGAAGCTTCATACGGCTCGCTCCCGTAACGACCAGGTCGCACTCGACCTTCGTCTTTATATGCGCGACGAGGCAAACGATGTTATCGCAATGCTTAAGGAGCTTATCGGCGTAACACTTGAGCAGGCAAAGGCAAATAAAGAAACAATTATGCCGGGCTACACTCATCTTCAAAGAGCACAGCCCATAACCTTCGCACATCATCTCCTAGCTTATTGTATGATGTTCTTGCGTGATATCACAAGAATAGAGGACGCACTTAAGAGAATGAATTATTCACCTCTTGGCTCGTGCGCGCTCGCAGGTACAACCTATCCAACTAACCGTGATATGGTTGCCGAGGCTCTTGGCTTTGACGGTGTTTGTATGAACTCAATCGACGGTGTATCCGACAGAGATTACTGTATTGAGCTTGAAAGTGCATTTGCAACCGTTATGATGCACCTCTCA
This sequence comes from Eubacteriales bacterium, assembly GCA_045612665.1. Taxonomy (GTDB): domain Bacteria; phylum Bacillota; class Clostridia; order Oscillospirales; family CAG-272; genus RGIG2000. The sequence goes on along the minus strand of JAZKZO010000064.1, from coordinate 15,611 downwards.
CGATTTAGCGAGGAAATAATCCTTTGGTCAAGCTGGGAATTCAAGTTTGTTGAGCTTGATGACGCTTACACAACAGGCTCGTCAATTATGCCACAAAAGAAAAATCCCGATATGGCTGAGCTTGTAAGAGGTAAGACAGGACGCGTATATGGCGACCTTATGGCAACTCTTACAATGCTTAAGGGCATTCCGCTTGCATACAACAAGGATATGCAAGAGGATAAGGAAGCAATCTTTGATAGCGTTGAAACCGTTAAAAAGTGCCTTGCGGTATTTATCCCTATGATAAAGACAATGAAAGCTTTAAAGGATAATATGTATAGCGCATCAAAGAAGGGCTTCATTAACGCAACCGACCTTGCCGACTATCTTACAAAGCGTGGAATTCCATTCCGTAGCGCTTATAAAATCGTTGGTACAATCGTTGGTAAGTGCGTAAAGGAAAATATCACTCTCGATGAGGTTTCCCTTGACGAGTATAAGACCTATTCCGATATTTTCGATACCGACCTCTATGACGAGATTTCCCTTGAAACCTGTGTAAGAAAGAGAATTTCAAAGGGAAGCACAGGCTACGACTCAGTAAACGAGCAGATAAATTATGTCGAAGGACTTTTGAAATGAAAAAGAAGATTTTTATAGATGGTAAGGCGGGCACAACAGGACTCCGTATAGAGAAACGACTTTCCACGCGTGATGACGTTGAAATCGTTTCATTGCCCGAGGAGCTAAGAAAAGACCCTAACGCACGCGCGCAGGTAATGAATAGCGTGGATTATGTATTCCTTTGCTTGCCCGATGCCGCAGCAATAGAGGCTGTGTCTATGATTACAAACGAAAACGTTGTTGTAATAGACGCCTCAACCGCTCATAGAACAAATCCCGACTGGGCATATGGCTTTGCTGAGCTCGGCAAGGAATTTGAGGACAAAATTATAAATAGCAAGAGAATTGCAGTTCCGGGATGCCACGCAAGTGGATTTATCGCACTTGTTTATCCTCTTGTCAAAAACGGAATTTTGTCAAAGGACGCATTGCTCACCGCTCACTCAATTACAGGATATAGCGGTGGTGGAAAGGCAATGATTGCCGATTATGAATCGGATGAGCGTAGCCCACTTCTTAACGGTCCAAGACAGTACGGAATTGCGCAAAAGCATAAGCATTTGCCTGAAATGAGCAAAATCACAGGACTTGAAAATGCACCTGTATTTTGTCCGATAGTTGCAGATTTCTATTCGGGAATGGAGGTAACCGTGCCTCTTTTCAAGAGTCAGCTAAATTACGGTGGCTTGGAAGAAATCAAGCAAATTTACAAGGAACTTTATAACACGGAAATCATTTCCTACAAGGAAGCAAACGATGAGGGCGGATTTTTGTCAAGCGCATCTATGTCCTATAAGGATTCGATGACAGTCGAGGCTTACGGAAATGACGATAGAATAATCCTTGTTGCAAGATATGACAATCTTGGCAAGGGCGCATCGGGCGCGGCAGTAGAGTGCCTTAATATAAAGCTCGGATGCGAAAAGACTAAAACACTTGAGCTCTAAGGAGAAAAAATGAAGATTATCGAAGGTGGCGTAGTAGCCGCAAAGGGATTTTATGCAAGTGGAGTGCATTGTGGAATAAGAAAGAACAAGACCAAAAAGGACTTGGCGCTTATCTATTCCGAAAAGAAGGCAAGCACAGCATCAGTATATACCACAAATAAGGTAAAGGGCGCACCTCTTACCGTTACAAAGGAAAATATAAGCGACGGATACGCGCAGGCAGTAATTTGCAATAGCGGAAACGCAAACACCTGTAACGCAGACGGTATCGAGGTTGCAAAAAACACTTGTAAGGCTCTTGCCGAGGTGCTTAAAATAGATTCTAGCGATGTGGTTGTTGCATCAACGGGAGTTATCGGTCAACCTCTTGACATAACACCGATAGTTAGTGCAATTCCAACCCTTGCATCAACTCTTTCAAGCTCCGATAAGGCAAGCAAGGATGCAGCTGAGGGCATTATGACAACCGATACAAGACTTAAGGAAATTGCCGTAAGCTTTGAGATCGGTGGAGTTGAGTGTAAAATCGGTGGTATTGCAAAGGGCTCGGGAATGATTCATCCAAATATGGCTACAATGCTCGTGTTTATCACAACCGATGCTAAAATCGCACCTGAAATGCTCCAAAAGGCTCTTTCAAGCGATATTAAAAACACCTTCAATATGGTAAGCGTTGATGGAGATACCTCTACAAACGATATGGTAACCGTAATGGCTAACGGTATGGCTGAAAATGCTATTATCGATAGCGAGGGCGAGGACTTTGATGCGTTTATGAAGGCACTCAACACAGTAACAGTTTACCTTTGTCGCAGAATCGCTGCCGACGGAGAGGGAGCTACAAAGCTTCTCGAATGTGAGGTTAGCGGTGCAAAGGATGAGCAAAACGCGAAAATCATCGCAAAGAGCATAATTTGCTCATCACTTGTAAAGGCTGCTATGTTTGGCTCTGATGCGAACTGGGGAAGAATTCTTTGTGCTATCGGTTACAGTGGTGCAGACGTTGACGTAAATCGCGTTGACGTATTCTTCAAATCCTCAAAGGGCGAAATTCTCGTTTGCCAAAACGGTGCAGGCGTTGATTTCTCCGAGGAGATTGCAAAGGAAATACTTTTAGAGGACGAAATCACAATCGTGGTTAATCTCGGAGACGGAAGCGCGTGCGCAACCTCTTGGGGATGCGACCTTACCTACGATTATGTAAAAATAAACGGAGATTATAGAACATAATGGAAAATAATTTGCCAATCGAAATGACAAATGCGCATCGCGCAGAGGTGCTAACTCAAGCACTCCCTTATATTCAAAAATACTACGGCAAGCGCATCGTTGTAAAATACGGTGGAAACGCTATGATTAACGACCACCTAAAGGAGCAGGTAATGGAGGACATCGTCCTTTTGCACCTTATCGGTGTTAAAATCGTGCTTGTACACGGTGGTGGACCTGAAATTACCGATATGCTTAAGAAAATCGGCAAGGAAAGCGTTTTTCATAACGGACTTCGCGTAACCGATAAGGAAACTGCCGAGGTTGTTCAAATGGTTCTTGCAGGTAAAATAAACAAGAGCCTTGTAAACCTTCTTGAAATCAAGGGTGGCGACGCAATCGGACTCTCCGGTCTTGACGGACACATGATTCAGGCTGAGATGAAGGATGAGGCACTTGGATTTGTAGGTAAAATCACAAATGTTGACGTAACACCTATAACAGACATTCTTGAAAAGGGCTACATTCCTGTAGTTTCTACCATCGGTTGCGACAACGATGGCAATATTTATAACATAAATGCTGATACAGCCGCTGCTTATATTGCAGGTAAAATGAATGCTGAAAGACTTCTTACAATGACTGATATTGCAGGAATTCTTCGCGATAAGGATGACCCAAGCTCAATTATTCCTTGCGTTGATATCGCAGAGGCGAGAGCGCTCTTTGATAGTGGTGTTATATCGGGCGGTATGATACCAAAGGTTGAGTGCTGTATCGAGGCAATTGAGCACGGTGTTGAAAGAGTAACCATTCTTGACGGACGCGTTCCTCACGCATTGCTTATTGAAATGCTTACCGACGAGGGCGCAGGTACAATGGTAATTAAGGACAAATCAAATGATAAACAATAAGGAAATAGACAAGCAGTATATCGCTAACACATACGCGCGCTTTGATATCGAAATAGTTGACGGTAAGGGCTCACGCGTTGTGGACTCAAACGGCAAGGAATACATAGACCTCGCAACGGGAATTGCAGTTAATACCTTCGGTATTGCCGATAGCGAATGGATAGAGGCGGTAAAAAGCCAGCTCGGTAAATTCCAGCATGTGTCAAACCTTTATTATTCCGAGCCCTGTGCTAAGCTTGCAGAGCTTCTTTGCAAGAAAACAGGCGCGAAAAAGGTGTTCTTTGGCAACTCGGGCGCAGAGGCAAACGAGTGCGCTATAAAGGTTGCAAGAAAATGGGCACAGGATACTAAGGGCGAGGGCGATTACACTGTAATCACACTTAAAAATAGCTTCCACGGAAGAACTATAACAACCCTTAAGGCGACAGGACAGGATGTTTTCCACAAGGATTTTGGACCTTTCCCCGAGGGCTTTGCTTATGCTGAGGCAAATAATACCGAAAGTGTTAAGGAAATCGTAAAAAGCACAAAATGCTGTGCGATTATGATGGAAATGGTACAGGGCGAGGGCGGAGTTTTGCCACTTGATAAGAGCTTCGTGCTCGATTGCGTTGAAATCGCCAAGGAAAACGACCTTCTCATTATCGCCGACGAGGTTCAAACAGGTAACGGAAGAACAGGCACACTCTACGCATATGAGCAATTTGGCTTTACTCCCGATATCGTGTCAACAGCAAAGGGACTTGGCGGTGGCTTGCCAATTGGTGCAACACTCTTGTTTGACAAGGTTGAGAGCACCTTGAACGCAGGCTCGCACGGCTCTACCTTTGGTGGTAACCCTATCGCTTGCGCAGGCGCACTCAATATTATTTCAAGACTTGACGACAATACTCTTAACGGAGTTAAGGAGCGCTCTGAATACATATTTAACGCACTCAACGGAGCGCAGGGAATAAAGAGCGTTAGCGGTCTTGGACTTATGATAGGCGTAGAAACTGAAAAGGATAGCACAGAGGTTCTTAAGGCTTGCTTTGAAAAGGGAATTTTGCCAATCAAGGCTAAGACAAAGATTCGTTTGCTTCCTGCACTTAACATTCCAATGGATGAGCTTAAAAAGGCAATCGAAATCTTAAAGGAATGTGCAAAATAAGGAGAAAATTATGAACTTTTTGAAGGGTAAGGATTTTTTGAAGCTTCTTGATTTCTCAAGCGAGGAAATAGGAAAGCTTATCGACCTTGCAGGCGAGCTTAAGGCTAAGAAAAAGGCCGGTGAGCCACACGAATATTGCAAGGGCAAAAATATTGCACTTATATTTGAAAAAACAAGCACCCGTACCCGTTGTAGCTTTGAGGTTGCAGCGCACGACCTCGGCATGCATGTAACCTATCTTGACCCAACAGGCTCACAAATAGGCAAAAAGGAAAGCATTGCCGATACCGCACGCGTGCTTAGCGGAATTTACGATGGAATTGAGTACCGTGGCTACGGACAGGAAATCGTTGAGGAGCTCGCAAAATACTCCAAGGTTCCTGTTTGGAACGGTCTTACAAACGAATTTCACCCAACTCAAATTCTTGCCGACTTCTTAACAATCAAGGAGCATTTTGGCTATTTGAAGGGCATTAAGTTTGTTTATATGGGCGATGCCCGCTTCAATATGGCTAACTCTCTTATGGTTGGCTGTGCAAAGATGGGACTTGACTTTATAGCTTGTGCTCCCGAAAAGTATTTTCCAAATAAGGAGTTGACCGCAATTTGCAAGGAAATTGCAAAGGAAAACGGCTCAACAATCACCTTTGAGGCTGACCCTGATAAGGCAGTAAAGGATGCGAATGTAATCTATACTGATGTTTGGGTATCAATGGGTGAGCCAACTGACGTTTGGGCACAAAGAATAGAGGACCTCTCGCCATATCAGGTAAATAAGGAAATTATGTCCAAGGCAGCAGAAAACGCAGTATTTATGCATTGCCTGCCCGCATATCACGACCTTAAAACCACAATCGGCAGAGAAATGGGAGAGCGCTTTGGAAGAGATGCAATGGAAGTAACCGATGAGGTCTTCGAGAGCGAGCAGTCTATTGTATTCCAAGAGGCGGAGAATAGAATGCATACTATCAAGGCAGTAATGCTCTCAACCCTCTGATTGATAATAAGCTGCGTTATACTTCGTTGCTCCACGATAGCGACCTTGATGTACGCTAAGTACACCTTCGCCCGCTATCTTCCGGTGCGCCTTGTCTAACTTGCTTCTTATGCAATCAGTAAGAGATCTATGCTTTGTTATGTATTATTACTAATTAAATAAAGAAAAAAGCCGAGAAATCTCGGCTTTTTATTTTTATTTATCGGTGTAGAACGCGTGATTACCGATTTTGGCAAATAGCACGCCGTTCTTGGAAATCCAGCTATTTGGAGCCTTGACGGGATTTACAAAGTACAGTATTTTATCACTGATAGAATAGCCCTCAAGACAAATTTTAGCTGCGATTATGCTTTCCTTTGTTGGCGTGTTATAAATTGTACCGTTAGAGACAGGGGAGAACTGAACTCCGTATTTCTTATCGAAAATAACACCGTAAATCGTGTTCGGATAGCTTTTCGAGCGTACACGGTTCAAAATAACGTTTCCAACGGCAATTTTGCCCCTTAATGGCTCGCCCTGGCTTTCGGCAGTTATAATTCTCGCAAGCCAAAAAACCTCGTCCTCGCGATAAAAGCTATCTCCCGATTTGATACCGCCAGAGCCACGAGTTACCTTAAAACCGTGAATTGCGCTATCCCAGCTTATCTTGGCATCAAACGCCTTATAAAGAAGCAGAATCGGCGCATACATAGTGCCGCTACGCATATAAATCGGCTCATCAAAATACAAATATCTACCGTTAGCTATTATGTAATTCGAGCCGTCCTTACATTCAAGCGTTAGCTTGCTTGTTTTAATTGTAAGCGTACGTGTGCTATAATTGTAGGTCGCTTTTGCACTCGCATCAATAGCACCTGCAAATTTTTTAATTCCTACGTAGGTGGTATTATTTGATACCTGTACGCTTCCGGTGAATTTTTCGCTATCTATATAAACCGAAACTCCACTTGACGCACTTGCCGAAACGGAAAATACGGAGAAGAGAGTAAGGCTTAATAATAGAATTGCAATTAGCTTTTTCAAACATCTTCCTTTCCTTACAGTATACTATAAAATCAAATTGTAAAATCGCGACAATTTACGTTATCATTGTATCATAAGGAAAAGAATAAGTCAACGAACAATATATTCCAAAAAATCAAAAATAACCCACCCTGTATCTATGCTTTTCGGCTTATAATGCGCTTGCCCCATCTTATATCCTCTCGTGTAATCGCGCCAAGCGCCCTTGAAATGACAAGATATATAATGCCGGCACTTCCAAGCTCTAAAGCCAAAAATCCCTTGCCGTATGGCACAATCCCGAATATCCTCGTCATCAATCCAAGATCAAATATAGTGCGAGTTAAAATCGTGGATAGAATAATTGACACAAGTGGCTTTATAACCCATTTTAAAACGGGAGTGGACGTGCCACTTATGCTGAGTAGCTTTATTATGCTAAATGAAGTGTTAAATATCTCAGTTATGAAAATTACAGCCACGTATCCACGAATTCCGAAGCGAGGAAGAAGTAAAATTATAAGCAAAACGCTAATTAAGGAGTCGCTTATGTTAACTCTCATCGTATATAATTGCTCGCCAAGCCCCTTTAGCATTGCATCGACTGCGCCGTCAAGATACATAAGAGGAATAAGAGGCGCAAGAAGGCGTATATATTCGCCAGCCTCGCTATTGCCGTACAAAAACACGCCTATTTCGTGCGAAAACGATACGAATGCACCGCTAACTCCAATTGAAAAAAGTAGCGAAAGCGCAAACGCCCTTGAAACAATATATTTTACCCTCGTTGAATTTTGGCACGCGTGCGCTTCCGATAGCTCGGGCACAAGCAAGGATGAAAACGCGCCAAGCATAGCCGAGGGAAATAGCAAAAGCGGAATTGCCATTCCGTGCAAAATGCCGTAAGAGGAAAGAGATGCCTCGTAATCAAGCCCACACCTTCGCAGTCCCCACGGAATTGCAAGATGCTCGATTGTTGAAAGCGCACTTCGTATATATGCACTCATTGCAACAGGAAGAGCAACAGAGCAAACACGACCAAGCTCACCACCGTCGTGCGTGCGCTCACTTTTAAAATGCTTTTTTCTATCAATTAAATACAAAATTCCCGACACAGTAGCGCTTGCAATCTCACTCACCACTCCGCCAAGCACAAATGCAACACACGACACCTCGAGCCCACCGCCTGCAACAATAACGAGCAAATATGAGCATAAGGTAACTCGCACTCCTTGCTCTAAAAATTGAGAAATTATGCTTTTGTAAACTCTTTTGATGGCATAAAAGTATCCGCTTATCGCGCTTGAAACGGAAATCGCAGGCAACGAAAAGGCGAAGATGCGAAGAGGTAAAATCACCCTTGCATCGTGCAAAATCCCGTTTGCAATAGGCTTGGAAAGCGAAAAAAGCAAAAAAGCCGATAGGCACGAAAAGAAAAGAGAATAAAAAAGAGATGCACGCATTATCCGTCTTGTGCGCCCGTCATTCTTTGCCACCGATGCCGAAACGAGTCTTACAACAGCCAAATTTATACCCGAGCAGGCAAGAGTTATCGAAAAGCCGAAAATTCCGCCCATAAGCGTAAGAAGCCCCATGCCCTGCGCGCCGAGTCTCTCGGAAATATACGCGTTAAACGCAACGCCGATTGCGCGTAGAGCAATAGAGGAAGCAGAGAGTAAAAGAGCATTGAAAAAATATTTTTGAGCCCTATTCGTAATAATCACCCCCTGTTTTGCTAAATATATGTTTTTTGCTTATCAAAAATTCAATAAAAATTGACTTTTTATCAGCTGTGTGCTAATATATAAATAAAGACTAACCAAAGGAGCGCCCTATGGAACAATTTTCAAGAACGGAAATGCTTTTCGGAGCTGAAAATGTAAATAAACTAAAGAACAAAAGCGTGCTTGTGCTTGGCGTTGGCGGTGTCGGTGGCTATGTGTGTGAGGCACTTGCAAGAAGCGGTGTCGGAAAAATTGATATCGTGGATAACGATACTGTGTCCGTGTCGAATATCAATCGCCAAATTATCGCACTTAACTCAACTGTCGGACAACCAAAGGTTGAGGTGATGCGAAAAAGAATGCTTGATATCAACTCGGCACTCGACTGCGTGGCGTATCAAATGTTTTATCTTCCAGAAAGCACAGGTGAAATAGATTTTTCAAAATACGATTATATCGTTGATGCAATAGATACGGTAAGTGGCAAGATTGCCCTCGTGCTCGAGGCGCAAAGGACAGGTACACCGATAATCTCCTCAATGGGCGCAGGAAACAAGGTTGATCCAACCGCCTTTAAGGTTAGCGATATATATAAAACCTCGGTTTGCCCACTTGCAAGAGTTATGCGTACTGAGCTTAAAAAAAGAGGCGTAAAGAGCCTCAAGGTCGTTTATTCTGAGGAAAAGGCGATAGAGCCTGAAATTCCCGAGGATATGAAAAAGCTTTCGAAAATTCCACCTGCCTCGTGCGCATTTATTCCGTCCGTTGTCGGACTTATAATCGCATCCGAGGTAATCAAGGATTTAATGAAATAAAAAAACGCACTCGTTGAGTGCGTTTTTTTAGTCGTTGAATGGAATAATTTCAGAAACTGTTTGTCCCTGTGCCCACGAAACCGTGTAGCTTATCTCACCCTTTGAAAGGAAATCCTTTGCTTGACCGTCGCGGTGAAGCTGTGCGAAATCCTTTGGAGAAACGTTGCTTGTAAAAGTAGCGAGCATTCCCGAGAATACAGGGCTAGAGATTGCCTCGTCCCAGTTATAGAAGTCCGTTATCTTGTATGTGAAGGTAGCAGTATAAACTCTTCCCGTGGTTGTAAGATTTGTAATCTCAATTGAGGTAAAGTAAGAGCCGATGGCATAGTGCCAGTCGCCCTGTAAATTGTGATGCACAAGCTCTTCCTTTTGATAAACGTTAATTTCCTCACCCTTGATAGCGAGCTCCTCACAGGCGCGAAGAGCCTTGTTAAGCTCAGCATCTCTTGTGTAAAGCGCATTTTCATCAGAAAGGAAGGACTTCATATCAATAATATAGTCCTCGCCGGTATTTCCGAGGTAGTGCGACATAAACGCGCTTGCATTCTTGTAATTTACCAAGGCACCGCCCGCCTTGATAAATTGAGCGGATTTCAAAATTGAACTCAATTTTGTATCATCATATCCCGATGCAACGCCCTTGCCGTAAATGGTGTTTGACCACGCCATTTGCTTCATTCTGTCATCCGATTTTCCTACCTTTGTGATAGCAGAGGAGAAGCCGCCCGATTCGGTTACGGTTATAATTACACTTGAGCTTTCGCTCTCGGTCGTGCTTTCAGTCGAGGATTCCTCGGAGCTCTCACTCTCGGATGACGACTCCTCGGAGCTCGTTTCTACAACGGAGCTATCAGGCTCGCTTGAGCTTTCCTCGGAGCTTGAGGATGTGCTTTCTTGTGATGCCTCGCTCGAGCTTGACGAGCTTGAATTATCTGGAGTGTTGTTGCAGGCGAAAAGCCCGAGCATAAACACAAATATCAGGATTAAAGCAATTGCTTTTTTCATATATTAAATAACCTCTTTTTAGAAATTCCGTAATTATTTTACCACACTATTAGCAAAATGTCAACAAAATCCACTTGCATAATGCGTGTCAGGTGTGATAAAATGTATACGAGGTGATTTTTATGCTACAAAAAATTGAAAAATTAAGGGCAAAATTCGACGCCCTAAAAATAGATGCGTGCCTTATTACAGGTGCTGTAACTCACCGTTACCTTGCAACCTTTGACAACCCCGATGCGACACTTCTTATAACAAGAGAAAAGGCATATGCGCTCGAGGATTTTAGATACGAGGAAATAGCCGAGAGATGTCTTCACGGTATTTATACCGTGCTATCCCCTAAAAAGGGATTGCTTTCCGAGTTGATAAGGGAAAACAAAATAAGCGCGCTAGGTATAGAGGATGAGTCGCTTACCTTAAATCAGTATGAGCAATTTAAGGCATCATTAGACATTCCTCTTGTGCCAATAGGAAATACAATTACTTCCATGCGAGAAATCAAATCCCCCGATGAGCTTGAAAAAATTGCAATCGCACAGGAAATAACCGACGGAGCATTCGCCCATATCCTAAAAACGATTACACCTCAAATGACTGAAAACGACGTTTGCGCCGAGCTTGAATATTATATGAGAAAGCACGGTGCGCACGATAAGAGCTTTGAAACGATTGCAGTAAGTGGAGCGAAGTCCTCAATGCCACACGGAGTGCCCTCGGATACAAGACTCAAAAAGGGATTTCTTACAATGGATTTTGGCGCACTTTACGACGGATATCATGCCGATATGACAAGAACAATTTGCATAGGCAAGGCTGATGATGAAATGAAAAAGCTCTATAACACCGTTTTGACGGCTCAAAAGTCCGCGCTTGAATTCTTGCGCGACGGAGTAAAATGCTCTGATGCCGATAAGGTGGCAAGAGATATAATCGACGTGGATTACAAGGGCGCATTCGGGCACTCACTCGGACACGGAGTAGGACTTGAAATTCATGAGGCCCCTACGCTTTCTCAAAAATGCGATAAAATCCTCGTCCCCGGAAATGTTGTAACCGTTGAGCCGGGAATTTACCTAAAGGGCAAATACGGATGTAGAATAGAGGATTTGGTAATTATAAAAGAGGGCGAGATAAGAAATCTTACCAAAAGCCCCAAGGAATTGATAGAAATTTACTGATTTTTTATAAAAAATGAAAAATATTGTGCTAAACCTCTTGCAATATTCAATATTTTATAGTAAAATACATATGTAATTTTATGGTGCGACTGTGGCGTGTCGATACCTGAATAATTTATGAAATCGCCAAGGAAAGGGAAAAGATATGATTACAGCAGGAGATTTTAGAAATGGCGTTACCTTTGAAATGGAAGGTAAGGTATATCAGGTAATCGAATTCCAGCATGTTAAGCCAGGTAAGGGCGCTGCATTCGTAAGAACAAAGTACAGAGACGTTGTTACAGGAGCTATTCGTGAGGCTTCATTCAACCCAACTGCAAAGTTTGAGACAGTTCAGGTTGAGCGTAGAGAGCTTCAGTACAGCTACAACGACGGCGACCTCTACTACTTCATGGATATGGAATCCTATGAGATGGTTCCAGTTGACGCTCATAAGCTCGGCGACAACTTCAAGTTCGTTAAGGAAATGGAGATGTGCAAGCTTTCATCAATTAAGGGCGACATTTTCTCAGTAGAGCCACCAACATTCGTTGAGCTTTATATCACTGAGACTGAGCCAGGCGTTCGTGGCGATACAGCTACTAACGTAACAAAGGCTGCAACTGTTGAAACAGGCGCAGTTGTTAGAGTTCCAATCTTTATCAATGAGGGCGACCTTATCAGAATTGATACAAGAGTTGGCGAGTATCTCGAGCGCGTAAACAAATAATTTAAAGTGAGGATTTAACTATGGATATTCTTGAAAAGATTGCTTATATTAAGGGACTTTCCGAGGGACTTAGCCTTGATGCTACAAAGCCTGAGGGCAAGGTTCTTAACGCAATTATCGACCTTCTCGGCGATATTTGTGAGGTTGTTGCTGACATCGACGATGAGGTTGCAACTCTTGGCGATTACGTTGAAGAGCTTGACCACGACCTTGGCGACGTAGAGGAAGACCTCTATGCAGATGACGAGTGCGAGTGTGGCTGTGGCTGCGGACCTGACTGCGATTGTGGATGCCAAGACGGCTATGAGTGCACATGCGGTGGCGACTGCGACTGTGGATGCGATTGTGATTGCGATTGCGACGATGACCTCGTTGAGGCTATGTGCCCAAACTGTGGCGAAAGCGTAACCTTCGTTAACGATATCGACCTCGCTGACGTTGTTTGCCCTGCTTGCAAGAAGGCATTCGCTGATAACGACGACGAATAATTTGTCAAAATAAAATCCCTGCTCAACCGAGCAGGGATTTTTTTATTCCTCGTCTTTGTTGTTAGTTGGAATGGTGTAAGCGGGAATTTTTTCAAGGCTGTTTTGAGATACAACAGTGTTAAGAGATACAGTGTATAAGCAACCGTCATTTTTTTCTACCATGCTAACGGCAGGAGTGTCGGAAAGAGCATACTCGCTTTGGATAAATTCAGCCTTTCCGTTTGAAATTGCATACGATGCAATAACTAGCTCAAAGCTTTTTGCATATTCGGTTGTGAATCCGTTTATTACAAAGCTATAAACAGAATAATCGGTCGTTGTTATTTCAACCTGAAGTGCCTTTTCCTTGGCGGTGATTTTTCCGTTTTCATCAAGGAATGAGTCGCCAAGATAAGCAGGATTTACAATGATTATTCCAAAGCGAATATCGTCGTTTAATTCGTTATAAGCCTTTAGCGCATCATTGTTTAACAAATAACCGCCATCAATACCAGTCTTTGCGGTGTTGTATGAATATCCGTTGGGAGAGAATATAGCCTCAAGGTCCTCTGTTTTCTCAATGTATTCACAATCAATACCCGAGCAGGAATAGCCCGTAACACCGGCCTTTGTAAATCCGTTTGGATATCTGATAGCGATAGTGTCGCTTATGTTGTGATTTGTTCCGTAATATGTAGCTTGGGCATCGAATTTTGGAGTGATAGAGAAGGCACAGCTATGAGCCTTGTTGATTACCCATACGCTGTATGCATTTGGAACGGTAAGAGTAGTGGCTCCGCTTGCAGATTTTTGAAGTGTTCCGTCAGCTTTTATCATAAACGCATCAACAATCGTTGCGTCAGGGCTCTTAAAGATTACAGAATGACTAACAACCCCACCCTTGAAAGCAGTAGTGCTCTCGGTGGCAGTGCCTGATGACAAGCTGTATATGCCGTCTATTTTTTGAATTACAGGATCAGTTACCTCATAGTTTGCTCCAATAACTCCAAAGGCAGCATATCCCACGTTGTTAGTAGAGCCTTGCTTTCCAATAAGACCGCTATTGTTGCCACTTTTCTCGTAATAGTTGTTATAAATAGAGCCGGCATAAAGATTTGCGTTATCCGCTTGGAACAAATGACAAGTATATGAATCCGTTCTAGTGTTAATGTTGTAGTTGTCATGTATAGAACCGCCGTACATATTGAACGTTCCGGAGATTATCATTCTTCCCATGTTGTTTGTAACAACGTTGTTTTTTATTTCTCCACCATACATGTTGAATGTAGTGGCGTTTATAAGAATTCCACCGGAGTTGTTGCAATTTTCTATGACAACGTTATCATATATATTCAAAACCTTTGCAGATAGAAACGTCCAGTCGTTCTTGTTAAGGCTATAACCGCTGAATGTAACGTTATAAAGATTTATGGTGTAATCCTTAGAGTCGTACATAAAATAGTTTGAATAGCTTGATAAATTCACAAGCAAGTCTCCACCATTTATGCCACCGTAGGTTATTGATGAATTTGAAGGATGAGTACCGTTGGTTTGAAAGCGGTTTCCGGTAAATGTAATGGTTCTTCTTGCTCCGTTTGCGAGAAATGCAATGTTGGAATCGTTTGCAACTGTCCAAGCATTACTGTATTGTGAAACATTTGTCCAGTTCGCATTCAATACATAGGTTACAGAAGAGTTTCCTAAAAACGACCCACCCGAGATGTCTGCATCAATATAAATTGTATCAGACTCAGAGTTTGAAAGCGCCAAGGAGTTTGCGCTGCCTAATTCCGTTGTGTTTGTTACGTGAAATTCCGCACCAATAATAGAAAGTGCAAGCACACAAACAAACGCTATTGCAAAAGTCAAAGTAACCAAAAGTTTTCTCATAAAATTCTCCATAAACCAAGAAATTGTAACTTTAGTATAGCATATAAGAAAAATACAGTCAATATTTTTCACTATTTTTGCGCTAATTTGTTGCAAAACAAACGCGCGTGTGCTATACTAAATACAGTATGATGGAGAAATTCGTACAATAACAAAACGAGGTACATAAAATGAAACTTGGAACAATGGTTCATTTGGGCGAGAACGTCGTTCAAAAAATCTATGATGTAAAAAAGCTCGGCTTCGAATCCTTCCAGCTTTGCTGCTGGGATTTCAAATTCTTTACCGAGGAGTGGGCTGAGAAAATAAATGCCGCGACTAAGGAAACAGGTCTTGAAATAAGCGCTGTTTGGTGCGGTTGGGAAGGCGAGGCTTGCTGGGATTTCGTAAGAGGTCCTATGACTCTTGGCATCGTTCCTACATATTTTAGAGAAAAGAGACTTGCAAATCTTAAGACAGGCTCTGATTTTACAAAAATGCTCGGTGTTACCGATATGGTAACTCATATGGGCTTTATCCCTGAAAACCCTAACACCGACGAATACCGTTGCGTAGTTGAGGCAGTAAGAGAAATCGCTGAATATTGCAAGGCAAACGGTCAGTTCTTGCTTTTCGAAACAGGTCAGGAAACACCTATCACTCTCAAGAGAACAATTTTGACTGTTGGTACAGGCAACCTTGGCATTAACCTCGACCCTGCAAACCTTCTTTTGTACGGCAAGGCAAATCCTTGCGACGCAGTTGATATCTTTGGCGACTACGTTCGTGGCGTTCACGCAAAGGACGGAGAATATCCAACCGATCCAAAATGGCTTGGTCAGGAAAAGAGAATTGGCGACGGACGCGCTAATTTCCCTGTTCTTATCAAGAAGCATAAGGAGCACGTCTATGACGGCTCTCTTACAATCGAGCGCGAAATTGACGGCGATAAGCAAATTGTAGATATAATTTATGCAAAGAAATTCTTGGAGGTTTTTATCAATGGCTGATATTAGAGT
>JAZKZO010000063.1:0-40840 GCA_045612665.1 Eubacteriales bacterium | reverse complement strand
CCTGATAGCGTTACTCATATGAATAATGCTTCGCTTATTGGCTGCTATAATCTTGGTCCTGTTCACTTGCCGGATAACTTGGTTAAATTTGGAACCGATCCAACATGGAGCACATTCCAAGGCGGTCAAAACGGTAACGGTTCAAAGTATACAAAGATGTTTTTAACAAACGAACGCTTTGATAACCCGGATAACGTTGAAAAGCCAAAGGTGTATTATATGCCATCTAAATTCCAAAGCTGCGGCGACCAGCTTTTCAGAGGCTGTAGCAATATAAACGACGTTTTGGTTTTCCCAACCACATATACCGCAGTTGGAGATTACAGATCCTTCCTTGACTACGGTGCTACTGCTGAAAATCCAAAAACAGTAGTATTCCTTGGCAATATGACATCATTCAATGCGTGGGCGAATCCAACCACAAGCTATATGAATTACGTTTTTGCTAATCCAAACGACGTTGTTGGTGGTTTTGAAGCTACCTTTACCTTTGAGGGCTCTCACGACGATATTATAATGTACTCCTGCGCTTCAGGGCAGGCAGGCAGAGCATATCAAACCGTTTGGGGAACTGAGCTCTTTAAGCATTTTGCGAATCCAAAAACATCAACTGAGGTTATAAAGCCAGGTAACTGTGTAGAAAAATCAACCGTTCAAGGCGTTTGCTTCTGTGGCCATGAAATGGGCGAAATTGAGGGTTGGACTGACCCAAGTGCACACGAGTTTGACGTGAGCAAGAGCGCAACGCTTCTTAAAATAATCTACGCATCCTTTGGTGATTACGGAACAAGACACGTTAAATGCGCTAGATGCACCGCCATTAACGAGGACAAGAGTGCAAGTCCAATTATCACAACCAAGGGCTATGCAGTTAAAAACAATTCTACAGGAATTGACGGCGGATATTTCATCGATACCGATGCCTTGAAGGAGTATGAGACTCTTATGGGTGAGGTTAAAATCGGAATCGTAATTGCTAATGCCGATTATGCGAGCAATCTTATAACAATAGAAAACGGAGAATACTATTTGTCAACGACAAAGGGCTTGATGGTTGAAATGTCAAGCAGAGAGTACAGCTCCTTTAGCCTTGCAATTCAAGGCTTTACCCCCGAGTCTGCTGAAAAGCTCAAGCTCGTTATCGCTTCATACGTAATCGCCGATTATGATGACAATGACGAAACTGCCGATACCGTTAAGTACGTTCAGCACGAAATGCCACTTACCGAAAGCAAATTGATTGAGGTTAATCCGGGCATTTACCTTGACGCACTCACTCTTGAAAGAATAAAGCAAGAGGCTATCTTGGCAGAGGAAAACAAGCAAAATCAATAAATAAAATAAAAAATCATCGACTATGTGTCGATGATTTTTCTTTTTAATGGCTTTGTGCGTCATTATGCTACGCTTATATTTGATTATTTTGTAAAGAGCTCAGCGATTTGAACTGCGTTTGTAGCAGCGCCCTTACGTACTTGGTCGCCACAGCACCAAAGTGTGATAGCGTTATCAAATACGAGGTCCTCTCTTACTCTACCAACGTAAACGAGGTCTTGGTCAGAGGTTACGATAGGCATAGGATACATTTTGTTTGCACCGTCGTCATAGAGCTTACAGCCCTTCGCATTAGCAACGGCTTCCTTTACCTGCTCAACTGTGAGCTTATCCTCGGTCAAAACGGTTACTGAAATTGAGTGTGAGCGAACAACAGGAACACGAACACATGTGCAAGTTACCTTAAGGTCAGGGAGGTGAAGGATCTTTCTTCCCTCGTTTTGCATCTTCATTTCCTCAGCTGTGTATGCATTGTCAAGGAATGAGCCGATGTGAGGAATTACGTTGCAAGCGATTTGATGCTGGAACACCTCGCTCTTGATTTCGCCACCCTCAAGAACTGCCTTCATTTGCTCCTCAAGCTCAACAGGGCCTGCAGCGCCTGCACCGCTTGTAGCCTGATATGTTGAAGCAACCATTCCCTTGATCTTAGAAAGAGAGTTGATTGCGTTTACTGCAACGAGTGTGATGATTGTAGAGCAGTTAGGGTTGGAAATAACACCGTTGTGCTTATATGCGTCCTCGGCATTGATTTCAGGAATTACAAGAGGAGTATCGTCGTTCATACGGAACGCGCTTGAGTTATCTACGAAAACCGCGCCACTCTTAACAATGTCGTCCTTAAACTGCTTTGCAACTGCGTTAGAAGCAGCACCGAGAACGATGTCAAGTCCCTTGAATGCACCGAAGTCAGCGAGCTGAATTTCAAGCTCCTTACCCATAAATGGAACCTTTTTACCAACGCTTCTTGCACTTGCGAGAAGTCTTACCTCATTAACAGGGAAATTTCTTTCCTCGAGAATTTTAAGCATTTCACGGCCAACAGCACCTGTTGCACCGAGAATTCCAATATTAACCTTTTTCATTATTCTTCTACCTCACTAAGATTATAAAGTACTCTAATAGTTTTCTTGAAATCCTTATCGTCAACACCAACGATAATGTTGATTTCGTCTGCGCCCTGCTCGATCATACGAATATTGATTTCGTTTTCGCCGAGTGCTGTGAAAATCTTACCTGCAATACCGATGTTAGAAGCAAGCTTTCTACCAACGATTGCGATAAGGCTTATGTCGTTTGAAATGTTGATTGTATCAGGAGCAACAGCCTCGTTAAGAGCCGAGAAGAGCTCGTGAAGGTTGCCCTCGATAGCGCTTGAAGCAACCACAACGGAGAAGGAGTCGATACTGCTTGGAATATGCTCAATTGAGATACCAAAGCGCTCAAACACCTCAAGTGCGCGTCTGATATATCCAATCTCATCGTTCATTCTATTCTTTGCGATAGTGATGATTGAATAGTGCTTCTTACCTGAAATACCTGTGATGAAGTGAACATTCTTGTCCTCTTCCTCTTCGTCAAACTTTTCCATAATAAGAGTTCCACGCGCGTTCATATCGTTTGTGTTCTTAATATAGAGAGGAATTGACTTTTGTCTTACAGGGAATACTGTTTCCTCGTGAAGAACCTCAGCGCCCATATAAGAAAGCTCACGAAGCTCGGCAAAGGTAACGTTTTCAATAGGTCTTGGGTTTTCAACAATTCTTGGGTCAGCAGTCATAATACCGCTAACGTCAGTCCAGTTCTCGTACATATCTGCATCGATTGCAGCCGCTGCAATAGCACCTGTGATATCAGAGCCACCGCGAGAGAAGGTCTTGATGCTTCCGTCAGGCATAGTGCCATAGAAGCCAGGGATAACAATTTTCGGTGTCTTTTCAACAATCTTAGCAAGATTTTCGTATGATTTTTCAAAGTTTACCTTGCCGTTATAGTTGAAGATGAGCCATTCAGCACTGTCAACGAATGCGTAGCCAAGATATTCAGCCATAAGTCTTGCATTGAGATACTCACCGCGAGATGCGATATAGTCGATGCTTGTTTTCTTGCCAAGCTTCGCATATACAGCCTCAAGCTCGCTCTCAATGTCCTGCTTGAGTCCACAGGAAGCCTTGATTTCAAGATATCTTTCCTTAATCTTTTCATAAATATCGTCAAACGGAGCGTTAAACTTGATGTGCGCGTGGAGAAGATAGAGAAGGTCGGTTACCTTCATATCTCCGCTAAAGCGCTTTCCTGGTGCGGAAACTACAACAATAGCTCTTGACTTGTCTGCATCAATAATTCTTTTAACCTTTGCAAATGACTCGCCCGATGCAAGTGATGAGCCACCGAATTTTACTACCTTAATCATATCTGTTAATCCTCTATACCTGCGAAGAATGCATCTGCGTCAAGAGAACGAATTTCCTTTGCAATAGCGTGCATTCTTGAAACTGTAATTTTCTTTGTTATTATATATTTGCTACCGTCGATTACCTCAACGCTATCAAAGAAGTCGTAATTTACGTCAGCACTTGTTCTTACGTAGTATGCTCTTTCGAGAGTGCCGTTATCAACGTTAATTGCCTTTGGAGCGAACGCAAGCTCGGTTGAGCCGTTCAAGATGTCAATAACGTCCTGTGCGAGTGCGTTTCCTGTTGGATACTTACCTGCACCTTGACCGAAGAAGGAAAGACGTCCAACGTCGCGTCCGAAGAGCGAAATCATATTGTTGTTCTTTCTTACGTTGCTCTCAAGTGCATCTGATGGGAGAAGCGCAGGCTCGACAAACGCGCCGGCACCGTTCTCACTCTTAACACCGAATCCAAGATAACGCACGGTCTTGTTAAGCTTTGACGTGATATAGTCGATATCTGCCTTTTTGATGTATCTGAGAGAGAAGATATCAACGTTTTCTTCCTTTATTATAGTATTAAATGCAATAGATGAGGAAATGGCAGTCTTTCTTGCAGTATCAAGACCGTCAATGTCGGCACTTGGATTAGCCTCAGCATATCCGAGTCTTTGCGCCTCGGCAAGAACCTCATCAAAATCGCGTCCGTCGCTTATCATGGCATCAAGAATAAAGTTGGTAGTGCCGTTCATTATTCCCATAACCTTGTAGATGTCATCACAGCGAACGCTTCTTTTAAGATTGTAAAGCCAAGGAATTCCGCCACCTGCGCTTGATGTGAAGCGAAGAGTTACTCCGTTTTCAAGTGCGAGGTTGTGAAGCTCCTCGTAATATGTGCAAATAAGGTGCTTGTTGGAGCTTACAACGTGCTTGCCTGCCTTGAGTGCCTTAACAACAAAGGTGTGCGCAGGCTCAAGACCGCCGATAGCCTCAGCTACAACTGAAATTTCCTTATCGTTTAGTATATCATCGTAATTTGCAGTAAGCTTGTCCCCAAGCTCATCGTGAGGACGAATGTCAAGCACGCGCTTAACCTCATATCCTGCCTTTTCAAGCACCTCGAAAGCGCCTGAACCTACAACTCCGAAGCCTAAAATTGCAGTTTTCATAAAAAATTTTACCTTTCTTCGAGTCTTTATTTCAAAAACACTTGTATTTTGTTTGGAAATAGTGTATCATATAGAAAAGAAAAAATCAAGGGGTATTTTAAAAAAATGTTTTATTTAAGCACAAGAAATGAAAAAATCAGAAAAACACCTGCTGAGGCGATACTTCAAGGCATCGCAAAGGACGGTGGATTATATATGCCAGAGAGCTTTGAGGCGCTCAAATTCCCAATGGATAAGCTCGCTTCAATGTCCGCTAAGGAAATCTCTGCAAAGGTGCTTGAGCTCTTCTTTGGAGATGACTCAATGTTCCCTGAGTGCGCTGATAAGAGCGAGGCGTTTAATGCGCTCGTAGAAAGAGCGTACGGTTCAAAATTTGCCGAGGGCGACGACTATGCACCTCTAAGCGAGGTTGACGGAGCTTACGTTATGGAGCTTTACCACGGACCGACCTGTGCATTCAAGGACGTTGCACTCCAAATTCTTCCTCACCTTATCGTTGAGGCTAAGCGTTCAACAAAGCTCGAGGATGAAATCGTAATTCTTACCGCTACAAGCGGAGATACAGGCGGAGCTGCACTTTCGGGCTTCTCGGATATAGACGGAATTAAAATAATCGTATTTTATCCAAAGAACGGAACGAGCACAGTTCAAGAAAGACAAATGGTTTCCTGTGAGGGAAAGAACACCTGCGTTTGCGCTGTTGTAGGTAACTTTGACGACGCACAAAGCGGAGTAAAGAAAATCTTTGCCGAGCTTGCACTCCCCGAGGGTGTTCAGCTTTCAAGTGCTAACTCTATTAACATAGGAAGACTTGCACCACAGGTTGCTTACTATTTCAAGACATACAACAACCTTCTTAATATGAATAAGATTAAGATGGGCGATAAGGTTAACTTCATCGTTCCGACAGGTAACTTCGGCGACATTCTTGCAGGACTTTTTGCAAAGAAGATGGGACTTCCTGTTGGAAAGCTCGTTTGCGCATCTAACGAGAACAAGGTCCTCACCGAGTTCTTCGAGAGCGGTGTATATAACAAAAACAGAGCATTCCATGTAACCAAATCCCCCTCGATGGATATTCTTATTTCCTCTAACCTTGAAAGACTCCTTTACATCGTTTGCGGTGCTGAAAAGTGCGCTTCGTATATGAAGGACCTCAATACAAAGGGTGAGTATAAGATTACAGATGAGGAGCTTGCAAAAATAAGAGAGCTTATCGATGCAGGCTATGCGGACGACAAGGATTCATATGAGACTATAAAGAGTGTTTACGAAAAGGACGCATATCTTATGGATACTCACACAGCAGTTGCTTGGAATGTATATGAAAAGTGGCTTGCCGATAGCAAAAATGGCGATACCTGCGTTGTTCTTTCTACCGCATCTGCATACAAGTTTGCGTCTAGCGTTATGAATGCGCTTGGCAAGGACTTTGACGGTGAATTCGATGCTGTAAATAAGCTTAATGCTTATACAGGTGTTAAAATCCCATACGGTCTTGACGGGATTGAGAGCCGTAAGGTTATTCACAAGACAGTGCTCGAAAAGGGCGAAATGCTTGATTTCGTAGGAAAGATGATAGCTAAAAAGACTTGGTAAAAGAAGGGATCTTTTATGGAACAAAAATATCTCTTGGTTGACAAAAGCATATTACCGGATTATTACGAGAAGGTAATAGAGGCAAGGGCTATTCTTGCAAGCGGAAAGGTGAAGGATGTTAGCGAGGCTGTAAAGACTGTTGGCATATCAAGAAGCACCTATTATAAATACAAGGATTATGTTTTTGCATTGAATATGGATACCGAGTGCCATAAGGCGATAGTTTCCTTTACACTTTCACACAAGGCGGGAGTCCTTGGTGAGGTTTTGAAGGTGATTGCCGAGAATGGCGCAAATATACTTACAATAAGCCAAAACCTTCCTATAAATTCCCGTGCGCACGTCGTTGTAACGCTTGATATTTCGCACCTTGCAGTTGACGTTAACAACCTTGTGGCAAGCATAAATGATCTTGACGGTGCTACGGGAACAAAACTTATTTCAGTTGAGTAAAAAAATTTTCAAAAAACTATTGACAAGCGATATATCGTATAGTATAATAGTGTTGTAAAAAGATTTTCTATCTTAAAAAGGAGATTATGTATGAAGTACACTACCCCTGATTATGAGCTTGAAGTTGTAGAAACTGAGGACATCCTTAAGAACTCGTATTTTGTTCAAGGAGATGGCTATAGCGTTTTCCATGATCCAGATAACGATTACGCTGAGGTTCAAGTTCCAGACGTTTCAATCCTTATCTAATTGCGAATAAAATCCCACCAAAGTTGGTGGGATTTTTTTCATCAAGTATTAAATAGTATAATAAAAGACTGTCGAGCTTTCGACAGTCTTTCTTTTTATTCGGTTCTTAGTGCTATAACAGGGTCCTTCTTAGCCGCTACTCTTGACGGAATAAGTCCGGCAACGAGAGTAAGAGCCATGCTTATAAGAATGAGAATTACGGCAGCACCAAACGGAAGCACGGCCGAAAGTGTGGCGATATCCGTTAAGGCGTGAAGAATTATATTTATAATAAGAATGAAGAAAAGCGATACTAAAATACCGATTAGTCCCGCGCCAAAGCCGACGATAAGCGTTTCCGCATTGAACACTCTTGAAACGTCCTTCTTTGATGCGCCAATTGCACGGAGAATACCAATCTCCTTCGTTCTTTCGAGAACTGAAATATAGGTTATAATGCCTATCATAATAGATGAAACGATAAGCGAAATTGCAACGAATGCAATAAGAACGTATGAGATAGCGTTTACAATAGTTGTAACAGAGCTCATAAGCACGCCAACCATATCGGAGTAGGAGATTTTGTCCTCTTCCTTTTGAGAGCTGTTATAGCTGTTGATTTCCTCGCTTATGATATCCTTTGCCTCGAAATCCTTTGGATAAATAAGAATCTTTGTCGGATTTTCCTTGTTTACATAGCCAAGCTCGGAGAGCATATCGTTGTAATCCTTTGTTTCAATCATCGAGTTAACGATGTTAACAAGGTTTTGTGGATTTTGCATTGCATCCATCATAATAAGACCTGCAAAAGCCTTCGCGGTGTCGCTCTCAACGCTTGTGAGTGCACTTGTTATCATTGCGATGTCCGCAAGAGTGTATCCACCGTAAGGAACTGTGCTTCCACCTTGTCCGTAAGGGATAAGTAGCTCCTCGATTTCAGGACCGAGATAGGTTTTAAGAGCATCTATAAATTGCTCATCAGTCTTTATAAAGTTAGAAAGAACGGAGAGCTGTGGATTAGATGCGATAAACGCATTGATTTTTGTTGTATCAAAGTCAAAGCCTGCAAACGGGAATCCGTTATAAAGGTTTGTTTCGGTGTTTGAAAGCTGCGTGTCAACTACGCTACTTGCATTTGATTTATCAATCATATTATCCATAAGAGGAGCAAGATAACCGATTGAACCGATAGCGGACGAGGATTGCGACTCGTCGCTTGGAGTTATGATTCCTACGATTTTAAGCGTTGTGGCATCGCTTGAAAGAAGCTTTTGGTCGATTTCGCCTGTTGTACATTCGGTGATTCTATCTCCGTCGATTTTGAATCTATCCGAGTCAGAGAGGACCTTGAACTCGTATCCTAAAATTTCATTAAATGAATACTTTGTGGGATTGATTGTGAGGTCGTTGTCGGGATTGTCATCGGAAATAGAGATAATATAGCTACGAAGCTCCTGTGAATCTCTAATTCCAAGCATATAGAGAATATAGTCGGAGATTATAAGGTCCTTTCCAACGATAAGCACAACCTCGTTTTCGTTTTCGGGGAAACGTCCACCGCCCTCAACAACCTTGTATTGAGATTGAATATATTCGCTATTGCCAACAAACTCCTTCCAAACGCTAGAGTTGATAACCGATGCGTTTGAGTTGAGATTGCCTGTTGTGATAACCGACATAAGCTCGCTCATATCGCTAAGATTTCTGCGGTACGTGTATGCTTGATTTCCACTCGAATCAAGAACAGGATTTCCGTCCTTGTCAACCAAGGGCACTCTTGTATAGGTATTAAGACCTGCATAATACTTGTACTTTATGTCAGTTGCGTTATCCCTTATTGTCGAGGTCGATTCAATGTGTTGCTTGAATGCAGTCAAATTGTTGGTTGTAATACCCTTTGAGAATGCGTTCATAACGTTAATCATAACGTCATTTGAATAAACCGTATTAGGCTCACGGTTTTCAATTGTCTTCTGCTCCATAAAAGAGCCGAGAAGAGTCATGGTGTCCATCGTGCTTTCGTGAATTTCGATAGGATAGGACGACATAGTGCTTTCCTCAACGCTCTTGATGTATGCGTTAACACCTGCCGAAACTGCCAAAATAAGCGCAATTCCGATAATACCGATGCTTCCTGCAAATGATGTAAGGAACGTACGTCCCTTCTTTGTCATAAGGTTGTTAAGCGAGAGGGAAAGAGCGGTCAAAAAGGACATAGACTTCTTCTTTTTAGCCTTTTTGTCGGTTATAATCTCGTCAGCCTTAGCCTCATTTACGTAAGGGTTTGAATCTCCCTCAACCTCTCCGTCCTTTAGACGAATAATTCTGTTTGCATATTCCTCAGCAAGCTCAGGGTTGTGAGTTACCATAATAACAAGACGGTCGTTTGCAATCTCTTTTATGAGATTCATAATTTGAACGCTCGTTTCGGAGTCAAGTGCTCCTGTCGGCTCGTCTGCCAAGAGAATATCAGGGTTGTTTACAAGCGCACGGGCAATAGCAACTCGTTGCATTTGTCCGCCTGACATTTGATTTGGCTTTTTGTTAATTTGATCGCCAAGTCCAACCTTTTCAAGCGCCTCGATTGCACGCGCCTTTCTTTCCTCTCTCGAAACACCTGACAAGGTGAGCGCAAGCTCTACGTTTGCAAGCACCGTTTGGTGAGGAATTAGATTATAGCTTTGAAAAATGAATCCGATGGAGTGGTTTCTATATGTGTCCCAATCCGCGTCGTCAAAATCCTTTGTGGATTTGCCATTTATAACAAGATCACCGCTTGTGTACTTGTCAAGACCGCCTATAATGTTTAGAAGCGTAGTCTTACCACAGCCTGAGTGCCCCAAAATAGCAACAAATTCGCTTTTGCGAAATTCAAGATTTACGCCCTTGAGCGCACTAACCGAGGTATCGCCGGTTATATAATCCTTTTTAATGTCGGTAAGCTTAAGCATTGTTTCTCCTTTCACTTCCTGTTAAAAACTAAAATACCATATAATTTTATCACTAAATGCGCGCATAGTCAACAAAAAAATAAAAATAATATTGTCGCCTTAAAAATTTTCAGAAAATCTTCACATAAGAGAAAAGCAAAAAATGTCAAAAAAATTCGCATCGTAAGAAGCGCTAAATCATATCGAAGGTCGAGGACAAGCCTCTAACGCCGACACTAAAAATCAATCTTTTTTGACAATTTTATTAAAAATATCATATTATAAAGAGCGAGAGAGCAGACAATAAAATCGGAAATAGACCACATTACCTCATTTGAAATAATTGACGATAATACGCAAACCAAAATGAAAACGATAGAATAAAGCCCCTTCGTCAGTCTTGATGACGATATAAATTCTAGGGCGCGCATTCCGTAAAAAAATTGACAAAGTAGTGTCGCAAATGCAAAAATCACGCAGGATGTGGCGATAAAAGTACTTCCAAGAGCGCCCGTGAAGTGCGAATACGATGCTATTGCAAGCATAATCGGCTCGCTGTGCTTCTCACCTGAAATAAGTATTACAAGGGCGGTGAGAGTACATAAAACAACTGTATCCCAAAAGACCTCAAAAACGCCAAGACACCCCTGTGAGATAGGATCTGACGAGGATGATGCGTGTGCCGTTGCCGATGTTCCACACCCTGCCTCGTTTGATAAAAGACCTCTTGAAAAGCCGTATCTTAGTGCGCTCGAAATTCCAAAGCCACACGCACCGCAGACGGCGCTTTTAAATGAGAATGCACCCTTTAAAATATCGCAAATAGCGACACACAGTCCGCCCAAATTGGAAAAAACGATGTATAACGATAGAATTACATATAAAACCGTAAGAGCCGGAATTACAAGCGAGCATACAGCCTCAATTCGCCCTTGCCCACCGCATACGATGGTTATAACAAGGACGGCAAGAGCGAGCCCCCACAAAAGATTATTGCCATAAAAAACAGGAATTATTGAGTTTACCTGTACAAGATTTCCGGTTGATAGAGAATTGACAATGCAAAGAATGGCAAAAGCCGAGCCAAAGACGAGCCCCACTCGCTTATTTTTAAACGAATCACAAATGTAGTATGGCGCGCCACCGTAATAGCCCGCCACGTTTTTGCGCCTGTAAGACACCGCAAGATGCGTTTCGGCATATTTTACACTCATCGCCACGAGCGCACTTAAAATCATCCAAAAAACCGCCCCTGCGCCCCCCATAGTGATTGCCGAGGCAACCCCGACTATGTTTCCAACCCCCAACGTTCCCGCAAGTGCTACGCACAAGGATTTAAAACCACCTGATGCCCCTATTGCACGCTTTGCGCTTTTTAGGGGATGCAAAAGGTAAAAGAAGCGTAGCTTGATAGCGAAAAATATCCCAACAAGAAAAATTGATACCGGTAAAACCACACCGCAAAGGGCAGAATTTATTTGTTCAAGCATAAAATCACCACCTGTTGCAATATATTCTATCGAGGAAAAACTTATACTCAGCAAATGTGTGAACAAAATGTGAACAAACTTTAATATATTTGTGAACATTGATAAATACTACTTGATTTTCTTATCATATAGATATAGAATATATTTTGTACATTGGCACTCACGGACAAAGAGTGCTAAACGGAGGTGAAAGAAATGGCAATAAAGCCTTTATCAAACAGAGTAGTTCTCAAAAATCTTGAGGCTGAGGAAACCACCAAGGGTGGTATTATTCTTGCAGGCTCGGCAAAGGAAAAGCCACAAACTGCAGAGGTTATCGCAGTTGGAAACGGCGCAGTAGTTGACGGCAAGGTTGTTCCTATGACTGTTAAGGTTGGAGATAAGGTAATAATCAGCAAATATTCAGGTACCGAGGTAAAGCTTGACGGATGCGAATATATCATCGTTAAGGAAGACGATATCCTCGCTATCGTGGAGTAAAGGAGTAAATTATGGCAAAAGAAATTCTTTATGGAATAGATGCAAGAAACGCAATGCTTCGTGGCGTTGATAAGCTTGCTAACACAGTTAAAATAACACTCGGTCCTAAGGGCAGAAATGTAGTTCTTGATAGAAAATACGGCTCACCCCTTATCACAAACGACGGTGTTACAATCGCAAAGGAAATCGAGCTTGAGGACGCTTGTGAGAATATGGGCGCACAGCTCGTTCGTGAGGTTGCATCAAAAACTAACGATGCTGCAGGCGACGGCACAACAACAGCTACACTCTTGACACAGGCATTCATTCGTGAGGGAATGAAGAATGTGACCGCGGGCGCAAATCCTATCGTTATAAGAAAGGGAATTGCAAAGGCAGTTGACGTTGCAGTTGAGGCTCTTAAGGCTAACTCTAAGAAGGTAAACGGAAAAGAGGATATCACAAGAGTAGGTACTGTTTCCGCAGGCGACGCTTCAATCGGTCAGCTTATCTCCGATGCAATGGAAAAGGTAACTGCCGACGGTGTTATCACAGTTGAGGAATCCAAGACAACCGAAACCTATTGCGAGGTTGTTGAGGGAATGCAATTTGACAGAGGCTACCTCAGCGCATATATGGCAACCGATATGGATAAGATGGAGGCAGTTCTTGACGATGCGCTCGTTCTTATCACAGATAAGAAAATCACAAATATTCAGGACATTCTCCCACTTCTTGAGCAAATTGTTCAAAGCGGTAGAAAGCTTCTTATCGTAGCCGAGGATATCGAGGGAGAGGCTCTTACAACTCTCGTTCTTAATAAGCTCAGAGGCACCTTCACAGTTGTAGCGGTTAAAGCTCCTGGCTTTGGCGACAGACGTAAGGAAATGCTTCGTGATATTGCAATCTTGACAGGTGGTCAGGTTATCACCGAGGAGCTTGGATACGAGCTTAAGGACGCACAAATCCCACATCTCGGACGTGCGCGTCAAATTATCGTAAATAAGGAAAATACAACTATCGTTGGTGGCTATGGCGCAAGCGACGATATCAAGGCAAGAATTAACCAAATCAAGAGCGCAATCGAGGTAACAGAGAGCGACTTTGATAGAGAAAAGCTTCAGGAAAGACTTGCAAAACTTTCAGGCGGTGTAGCCGTAATCAAGGTAGGCGCAGCAACCGAAACCGAAATGAAGGAAAAGAAGCTTCGCATTGAGGACGCACTTAACGCAACACGCGCAGCCGTTGAGGAAGGAATCGTTGCAGGTGGCGGTACTGCCTACATCAACGTAATCGATAAGGTTAGCGCAATCATTGATACAGTGGACGGCGACGAAAAGACAGGCGTACAAATCGTTTTGAAGGCGCTTGAGGAGCCACTCCGTCAAATTTCAGCAAATGCAGGCTTTGACGGTGCAGTTGTAGTAGATAAGGTTAAAAACAGCGGTAAAATCGGCTATGGCTTCGATGCCTATAACGAGGTTTATTGCGATATGATGGAGGCAGGAATCGTTGACCCAACTAAGGTTACAAGAAGTGCACTCCAAAACGCAGCGAGCGTTGCATCAACCGTTCTTACAACCGAGGCTATCGTAGCTGATAAAAAGGAAGAAAATCCTGCACCTCAGGCACAACCACCTATGGGCGGAATGTACTAATTTGGCGGAGGAATAAAAATGGCAGATAAGGAAAAATCACTCGTTGACATTTTGCTCGACGAGGAGGATATGAGCGACGTAATCCTTTACGATAACGACGACAACGCAGTAAAGTTTGAGCAGATTGCAATAATTCCCGATGTTATCGACGGTCAACCAAGACTTTATGCAATTCTTCAACCAATTGATGCCCTTGACGGTGTTGGCGATGACGAGGCACTTTTGTTTAGAGTTTTCACTGAGGAAAACGACGGCGAGGATAACGTAGTCTTCGAGGAAGATATGGAAATTGCCGAAGCGGTTTTCGAGAAGTATTATAAGCTAATCGAGGAATAAAAAGAAAATCGACACTCAATCGAGTGTCGATTTTTATTTTTATATTCCTTTAAGCACAAATTCGGCCGTCGAGCCGCCTCGACTTATGCTTTGTTAACTGAGCCGAAGAGCTCCATCTTTTCCTTAACAGTTGCCTTGATAGCCTCAAAGCCAGGAGCGAGAAGCTTTCTTGGGTCGAAGCCCTTACCCTGAAGGTCCTTACCTGCCTCAACGTAAGCTCTTGTAGCAGCTGCAAATGAGAGCTGGCACTCTGTGTTTACGTTAATCTTGGAAACGCCAAGAGAGATAGCCTTCTTAATCATATCCTCAGGAATACCTGTACCGCCGTGGAGAACGAGAGGCATATCGCCAACCTTTTCGCTGATTGCAGCGAGAACGTCGAAGTTAAGACCTGCCCAGTTTGCTGGATACTTACCGTGAATGTTACCGATACCTGCAGCGAGCATTGTTACACCGAGATCTGCGATCATCTTGCACTCGTCAGGATCTGCACACTCACCTGCACCTACAACGCCATCCTCTTCGCCACCGATAGAGCCAACCTCAGCCTCAAGTGAAAGACCGAGAACGTTACAAGCGTTTACAAGCTCCTGTGTCTTTGCGATGTTTTCCTCGATAGGATAGTGTGAGCCATCGAACATAACGCTGGAGAAGCCTGCGTTGATGCAAGCCTTTGCACCCTCGTATGAGCCGTGGTCGAGGTGGAGAGCAACAGGAACAGTGATTCCGAGGCACTTAATCATGCCCTTAACCATTCCTACGATTGTCTCGTAGCCACACATATACTTACCTGCGCCCTCGGAAACACCGAGAATAACAGGAGAGTTGCACTCTTGTGCTGTAAGAAGAACAGCCTTAGTCCATTCAAGGTTGTTAATGTTGAACTGACCTACTGCGTATTTGCCTGCCTTTGCTTTTTCAAGCATTTCTTTTGCTGAAACTAACATAATAATAACTCCTTTTAAGTTAAATAATTTTTTCGCCCTATATTTTATCATAAACGCGTAAAAAAATCAATAGCTTTTTAAATATTTGTATTATGTACTATATTTTGAGGCGCACGCGCAAAAAAATCTTGAAAATTTACCAAAAAAATGATAAAATAATAATAGAAAGAACCAAGGAGGTAATTTTTTTATGAGTGAAAACGTTATTGTAACAATTGCGCGCCAATGCGGAAGCGGTGGACGTGAAATCGGTGAAAAGCTTTCTCAAAGGCTTAATATGGTGTATCACGATAAAAGTCTTATAAGCCTTGCAGCCGAGAGGTCGGGAATGAATCACGAGATTCTCAAAAACGCAGACGAAAAGGCAACTCCGAGCTTTCTTTATTCAATAGCAGTTGGTGCAATCGGAATGGTGCCATTCTCACACGGAATGCCATATGACACTCCCGTAAACGATAAGCTTTTCGTGCTTCAATCCGATATAATCGAGGAGGAGTCGAAAAAATATCCTTGCGTATTTGTCGGTAGATGCGCTGACTTTGTTTTAAAGGACCACCCAAAGCTCGTTCGCGTGTTCGTATATGCAAGCCCCGAAATGAGAATTGAAAGAATTGCAAGCGCTAACGGTGTTGATATGTCAGAGGCAAAGAGCCTAATGAACAAGATTGACAAAAAGCGTGCAAGCTATTACAACTATTATACCTCTCAAAAGTGGGGCAGATGTGAAAACTACGACCTTATGATAGACACCACGAAAATAGGTGTTGACGGCGCCGTAAAGCTAATCGAGGAGTATATAAGCTTAATCAAATAAGCTTTAAAGGAGACGGCTATGAGATTGGAAAAGAAAATCAATGGTGCCGAGCTAATAAGAAAAGACAACGGATATAATTTGTATAAAATTGTTTTCAACGAGTCATCGTACTACGTTTACGTTGTATCGAAAAGGTTTTCAAAATATCAAAATATTATTTTGAAAAAGGACGGCACAGTTGTCGTAGAGTATATGTATTTGTTCGGTGGCAGATGTGGACCGACAAGAGTAGAAAAGGTGCTGTGTAAGGCTATTCCCGATAAATCTCATTTTACGTTTATGGTTATTCGCGGTACACCTAGCCTTATTCGTGGACTTGATGACGGAGTGCATAGCTCTTATCGCCTTCCTCTTGAATCTCGGCTAATATATTTCTTGTCGTTTAAGGAATTGCTTTCTCATTTCGAGGATAATAACGAATAATAAAACAAAAAGCGAATGCGTTTGCATTCGCTTTTTATTTACAAATTGATTTAAGCCTGTTGCTCAAGGAATTCAACAACATCACCAACGGTGATGAACTTGTGAATGTCATCCTCGCTGAATTCAATGCCGAATTCGTCCTCACAGAGAAGCACAAGGTCAGCAAGATCAAGTGAGTTGATACCAAGATCATTTACAAGCTCTGCGCCAGGTGTGATATCGTCTGCGTTGAGTGAAAGTTCCTCTACAAGTATAGCCTTCAATTTCTCAAACATGAGTAAATCCTCCATTTTAATTAGCGCAGTAGCGCTTTCTGTTCCGATTCGTCGGGCACAACAACTATTATATAGATTTTTTAGCCCTGTGTCAATAGTTATAATAAACAAAAAATTTCGGTGTCAAATTTAGACTTATGTGCAAGTTTAACAAAAAATGTTGATTTTGTCCTATAAAACGTGTGTTTTGCACGTTATTTTTTGTCTTTTATTGTCGCCAAGGGGTTGGCATTTATGGCATCCTCCATGCCCTTATTAGATACGTGCGTGTATATTTGCGTGGTATTTAATTGCTCGTGCCCGAGTATTTCTTTAAGCACGCGCACGTCAACCTTTCCGGTTTGATACATAAGCGTTGCCGCGGTGTGTCTGAGCTTATGCACGGAGTAATGCTTGTAGTCAAGCCCTGCAAGCTCGAGATACTTATATACAAGCCATTGTACTGTTTTGTCGCTTATTCTTTTGTGTTGCTTGCTTATAAAAAGGGCAGGCACGTTTATATTCGCATATTCGTTTGAGCGCCTGATAGCTAGATATTTGTTAAGAGCATCACGGCAAGCATCATTTAAATAAACGATTCTTTCCTTGTTGCCCTTACCGATTACTCTAAGAGAGCGGAGCTCCCTGTCAAGGTCGTTTAAATTTATTCCACAAAGCTCCGAAAGACGCATACCACAGTTAAGAAAGAGAGTTATAATGCAGTAATCGCGCTCGCGTGTTTTCGACTCCTTGTCGTTTTGCACAGCCTCAAGAAGCGAAATGCTTTCCTCAATGCTCAAAAACTTCGGCAAGCTTTGCTTCTTTTTCGGGGACTCAATATCAATTGCAGGATTTTTATCCATCAAGCGTCTTTTTTGACAAACAAACTTGTAAAATGATTTGATAGCCGAAAGCTTTCTCGACTTTGCCGCCGATTGATTTCTACGCTCGTTAGAAACGTAAATAAAGAAATCATAAATTTCCTCGGTCGAAACGGAGAAGATAAATTCATTGTCAAGCCTTGATATATCTATTTTATCAAAAAAATCGGAATATATGTCAACACCGTTTCTCTTTGCGTATGTATACTTTAAAAAAAGTCTGAGGTCCGAAAGATATTCGTTTACGGTTTTTTTGGAGCAGCCTTGAATTGTAAGCTTGTAAGAGGCAAACTCACGCACAATATACGGCATAGTCTCAAGTGGGAATGTATCCATATTGCAAAATCCTTTCGTTTTGTATAATCACAAATTCATTCTATCACAAAACACTTATATTTTGTATAAAAATTGCGAAAATTTTCAAACTCTCTTGAATTTTTTTGCGTTTTAATATAATATATACTTGTGAAATAAATAAAATCGAGGCAAAAATGAACAAAATAAAGGAATTTTTTAACGAATACGGAAAAATAGTATCAAAGATACTTATAAACCATATTGCGATGACCGTGTTTGGAATAATCGTGCTTATATCAACGAGCAAAAGCAAGGCTCTTTTCCACGCAAGTGGTGTTCTTGCAATACTTATGTATATGTTCTTGCTCTATATGATAATGTGGGAGCTTGGTGCGCAAAATAAGGTAAGAGTAGAGGCAGGCAGAATAAAAAACGATAAATTGCTCGGACTTAAAATATCGCTCGTTGCAAATTCGGCGTTTATTTTGATTTCCCTTGTCGAAATGGTTCTTTGGTTCTTTGCAACGCCAGATGCCGTAACCGGTATAAATAACGCTTGTGGAATTCTCAAAATCCTAATGAACTATATATACGGAATGTATCTTTCAATCTCCTCGCTTGCTCCCGACTTTGGTGCAATGCATCTTCTCCTTGCAATTCCGTCAATTCTTTGCTGTACGTTCTCATACCTTGCGGGACTTTCGGGAATGAAATGCATTTTCCCTGACAAAAAGGATAATAAGAAAAAATAAAAAATCGTCCGAGAGGACGATTTTTCTTTTTGTTATTCAGCGTCGCCTGAGTTGTCTGCGTCATCTTTAATAACGCCAACGAACTTAAGAATAGAGCATACGATACCGCCTGTGCAGTAAACATCAACGATTGCTGTGATAGCCCAAAGGATAGCTCCAACGATAGGACCTACAACCTCGATAGGACCAACGATTGCGCCAACAATCGCGTTAATGATGCCCATTACAAGACCGATAACAGCGAAGATAACAATTTGAATTACAAAAGGCTTTACAACCTTCTTTTCAAGCTTGAAAACGCTTGGATAAAGCTTTTTAAGAAAATCCATAATATTTCTCCTTTTATAAGTAAATAGTGGACGTACAATTGCCGTCCACTACTAAATATATCACAGTCTGATATAAAAATCAACTATTTTTTCAAATTTTCAAGTTTGCGAAGATGCTTAAAGGTAAGAGGCCATACAAGCGCGGCAAACAAAACGATAACCGCATATCGTATAGCTCTTTCCACCATAGGTGGAAGGAACAAAAGAAGTAGTGGCTTTAGAAGTATCTTAATTGCAAGCACAAGTCCGAGTCCTACTGCAATCTTGATAAGCTGAACGTACCATTTTGCCTCAACCTCAAATTTAATATATTTGCGCTCGATAGGATATGCAATCATAAAGCCTGTTGTTGCACCGAGAAGCGTGCAAGCGTTTTTGAGTCCCGACTCATAATTGTGTGGGTCGATGTTGGCAGGGAACGGGAAGAACAAAACGAAGAACAAAAACGCAAGCGCGATTGCAAGCATAACACCAAAGAAAATATACATTATCTTGGGATTTTCCTCGCCCTTGTCAAAGATAGGCTTAACAAGGAAAATAAGCGCCACAGCCACGCAAATTGAAACGATAACGTCAAGCGGTGTATGAACTCCGAGATACATTCTTGAAAACGGAACGAGCACGCAAATCACAATCGCGCAAATTCGTAGCCATTTTTGCTTAAAAACGTAAGCGAGCGAGCCAAAAGTGCCAACGGAGCTTTGAGTGTGTCCGCTCGGAAACGAGTATCCGGTTGCCTCGGCGCGCGCACTCTCAACAATTGTAAAATTAGGGTCCTTAACCCAAGGGCGTGGAATTCTAAAGCATAGCTTTAAAAGCTGATTTAAAATAGTGCCGATAAAGCCCACGCTCAAAATATAATATCCGTCCTTTTTTGAAAAGCACCAGAATACTATAATAGCGATAGCCATAAATACGGTTTCCTCGCCAAGCTTTGTTACAAGCGAGAATATAAAATCAAAAAACGGATTTCTGATTTTTTCAAGTAATCTTAAAAACTCCATATAATCACCTCGAATAAATTGTAATACAAAAACGTCCAAAAGTCAAGAAAAAGGTCTTGACAAAAGACTAAAAAAACTCTAAAATGAATGTAAGTCTTTAAAGGAGGTAGCAATATGTCGTCTTGGATATGGCTCGATAAAAACACATTCCCAAAATTCTCTTGCAAAAAGAGAAGCTTTTGTGTTGCTGAATTTACAAGTATTTATGCAATACCAAAGGGCGAGGAGTACGCGCTAAGAGTTAGTGCCGATGCCCGTTATGAGCTTTTTGTGAACGGCGAATTCGTAGGTCGTGGACCTGTTTGCGCAGGCGGAGATTTTCTTGAGCCTAAAATGCGCCACGGCTATTACGATGAATATTCGCTTGTTTCAAGCGGAGTTGTCGATATCAAGCTTTTTGTTACCTCGGTTCCAACCGTGTTGACCGAATATTCGTTTGGTCAGAGTGGTGCGCTTGTAGAGGTTTTAAGAGGCGGAGAGGTTATCGCTCATACCGATAAGACCTGGAAGTGCCGTCCCGTTAGCGCACGCATCTCCGATACTCATACCGATTATACACAGCCCGAGTATGAGTATGCTTATGCTTGCGAGGTTAAGGATATATACGGCGCGGTAAAATCGCCTATAAAGCATCTTCACGAGGAAATAATTGAGCCAAGCTCGATTGATAAAATAACACTAAAATCCCCCGAGGGCATAGTGGAATTTGATAAAATTTATTCGGCATATCCTGTAATCTCGCTCAAAACCGACGGTCGCGTAAGAGTCCTTGTCGAGTGCGAGGAAATTGAGGGCGTAGGAGTCTTTAAGGAAAGCTTTATCGCCTCAAAAGACGTCGTTTTCACATCTGCTAGACTCCGTAGCGTAGGAAGAATAAAAATCACTCTAAAGGGGGAGGGCGCAACCAAGGCACAAATAGAGAATGCACAAATTATATATAGCGCATATCCCGTTGAAAACGAAGCACCGTTTAAGTGTAGCGATAAGCTTTTGAACGAGATTTACGGGCTTTGTATGCATACTCTCAAAATTTGCCGAAGAGATTTGCACCTCGACTCTCCAACTCACCAAGAGCATCTTGCCTGCACAGGCGACTATTTCATACAGGCGTTAATCGAGTATTTTAATATTTACGACCCATCGCTTACCGCCTTTGATATTTACCGTACCGCTCAAATGCTTGAAATTCAGGACGGTAGAATTTTCCATACCACATATAGCCTTATCTTTGCCGAATGGATTTACGATTACTATATGCATACAGGCAAAACGGAGCTTTTGACGCACACAGAGTGCGCCCTTCGTAAGCTTCTTGCACGATTTGACACGTATATCGGCGATAACGGTCTTGTCGAAAAATCCCCCGACTATATGTTCGTTGACTGGATTTTGCTTGACCAAGACGGAAACAATACCGACCCTACGAATATGATGTCGCACGGTGGATTTGAGGGATATAGCCTTCACCATCCACCAAAGTCGCTAGGTCAAAGCGTGCTTTGTATGTTCTATTACAATGCGCTCTTGAAATGCGCAAAAATCTTCCAAATTTTGGGAGATTTCGACTTTGCAAAATCGTGTAATAAAAAGGCGCAGGCTGTCAAAAGAGCGATAAATAAGCACCTTTTTGACAAAAAGAAGGGGCTTTATATCGGTGGACTTAACACTCCCGATAATGTGCCAAACGGACAGTGGCTCCCTGAAAACACATATAATATTTTCTATCTAAAGCAGGCGAACACCTTGGCAGTCCTTTACGGAATTGCCCCCGAGGAAAATCGCAAGAGCATATTGAAATATGTTTTAACCGACCTTAAAAAAGAGGAAATGCAACCGTATTTCTACCACTTCCTCTTGGAAGCGCTCCTTAAAGAGAATATGTTTGAAAAGAACGGTCTTGACTTGATTCGCCGTTATGAGAGCTTAATCCAAAAGTGCGATAAGGGACTGTGCGAGGCTTGGGAAATGTTCCCGTCCGATTGCTCACACGCGTGGGGCGGAACTCCTGCATATATACTCAAAAAGGCACTTTCGGGCTTCGAAATGGTTGAGGCAGGCTATAAGAAAATCAAGCTTTCCCCACGCCTTTACGGCTTAAATAGCGCAAGCCTTGAAATACCAACACCGTACGGAAGCATAAAAATAAAAATGTCAAGGGGCAAAAAGCAAATCACAGCCCCCGACGAAATTGAGGTTATTGAATAATGATAAAGGTAAAGGGCTTTAATAGAGCCGACATAAAAGAGGTAAACGCAATTTGGAATAAGGTTGTCGAGGACGGTAGAGCCTTCCCGCAGGAAATCCCGTTTGACGAGGAGCAGGGAATATCATTCTTCGAGGGACAAACCTATACAGGCGTAGCCTATGATACCGAGAGTGGCGAAATCGTCGGTGTTTATATTATGCACCCGAATTTCGTTGGAAGATGCTCACATATATGCAATACAAGCTATGCAGTAAAGGACGGAAAGCGCGGACTCGGCATAGGTAAAATAATAGTTGGCGACAGTATGGATAAGGCAAGAGAGCACGGCTTTAAAATTTTACAGCTCAATGCCGTTATCGCATCAAACGTATCTGCCCTTGCACTCTACAAAAAAATGGGACTCACCCCACTTGGCGCAATAAAGGACGCATTCAGAAACAAGGACGGGGAATACGAGGACATAATCCCTCACTTTGTAAATCTCTAAAACAAAATCCCCGACACTGTGTCGGGGATTTTTATTATTTGTCGTTCTTTTTGAAGTGCTTTTTAAGGAGAATAACCATTGTCGCAAGGATTATAGGGAAAAGCATAGAGAACAAAAATCCCGCCTTTAGCTCTCCACCGAATGCATCGGAGATAAAGCCTGCCAAAACCGGACCGCTAAGACAACCCATATCACCTGCAAACGCAAGCATACCGAACAGTGGCACGCCACCCTTTGGAATTCGCTTCATGGCAA
This sequence comes from Eubacteriales bacterium, assembly GCA_045612665.1. Taxonomy (GTDB): domain Bacteria; phylum Bacillota; class Clostridia; order Oscillospirales; family CAG-272; genus RGIG2000. The sequence goes on along the minus strand of JAZKZO010000063.1, from coordinate 18,139 downwards.
CGCTATACGAGCCGGGCCAAAGCATTCCACAGCCGATTCCGCAAATTGCACAGCCGATAAGCGAAATTATCGCAATAGGTGAGAACACGATTGTTATATATGCACCGATACAAATAACCGATGAAACCAAAATTCCGTTTTCAAGGTTGATTTTGTCCGCCTTTTTGGCATAGAAAACACGCGCACTTCCCATACAAATTGCGAACAGGCAAGGACCGATAAGGTCGCCTATCCACTTTTCAACGCCAAGACCTGCCTCGGCAAACGCAGATGCCCATTGTGAAACTGCAATCTCACTCGCTCCTGCACAAAGCATCATAACAAACAAAATCCAAAATACCTTGCTTGAAATAAGCTCCTTAAACGAGCTTTCCTCGCTTTCCTCAACGAGAGTATTGATAGGAACAAAGCAAAACATAAATAGCGCGACAGCAGGCACGATTGCCCAAATTACCGACAAAAGCTCCCAATATTCGATGCCGATTGTACGGAAGAAAATTGTCGATAAAAGCACAACTGCCATTTGTCCCCAACAGTAAAACGAGTGCAAGAAGCTCATTGAGCCACCCTTGTTCTCGGTAGGACACGCCTCAACGATAGGGGATATAAGCACCTCAATCATTCCACCGCCGAGTCCGCAAAATACAGTCGCAATTATAAGCGCTAGGAATTTCCAAGGCATAATGGCGGGCAAAACGGGCAAAAGCACAAGACCGATAACCGACAAGGCAAGTGCGATAACAACGCATTTGCGATAGCCTATTTTGGAAACGTATTTTGAACAGGCAAAGTCAATTATAAGCTCCGTTACAAAGTTAGATGCAATAAGAACGCTCAGCTGACCGATTGAAAGCCCGAATTCCTTTTGAAAGGTTATAAAAAGCAAAGGTGCAAAGTTTATCAAAATCGCCTGTGTTATATAGCCGATACAGGATGCACCGATTGTCGCCTTGAAATTATTTCTCATAAAGACCTCGAAAAAAATTACTTAGTCCATTTTACCACATTATGAAATAATGTCAAGAGTTTTTTTTAAAATTAAACGAAGCTAACGCCGTATTTTTCAACCCAAATATCAAGTTGAATGAGCCAAGCCACCATTTGCGCATCTCCCATTAGCTGACCGAACCAGGTTTTGCCCTTTCCAAGAATGCCATCAAGCGCATCGGTGTCAAGCGCATAGCTCAAATATCCACCTCGGTCAAGACGCTCCTTTAGCATTTTAAGCACAAGCTCAAGATATTTCGGACTGTGCGTTTTTGGATACGGGCTTTTCTTTCTCCAAAGAATTTCACTTGGCAAATGTCCTGTCATCGAATTGCGAAGAAGAGCCTTTTCCGTTCCACCCTCAAACTTTATGTCCCACGGCACGTTGAACACAAATTCGAAAATTCTGTGGTCGGCAAACGGCACGCGAATCTCGACCCCACTCGCCATACTCATTCTGTCCTTGCGCTGTAAAAGTGAGCTCATAAAATACTTGACGCTAAGATATGATGCCACCCTTGAAAGGCGCATATCGTCGCTATCCTCAGCAAGGGTCGGACACTCGGCAAGAGTATTCCTGTAAATGCCTCTTATATAGTCGTAGCCCTCGTCGGAGCGAGCAATCGAATCCCTAAAAAGAGAAGCACGCATTCTTGGTGCGTGAATCCAAGGGAAAAAGTCGGAATAGAGCATCTCGGGACGGTAAAACCACGGATATCCGCCAAAAATCTCGTCGGAGCATTCACCACTCAGCCCAACCGTGTGATTTTTCTTTATCTCGGAGCAAAAGTAGTAAAGCGAGGAGTCAATGTCGGCTTGCCCCGGAAAATCACGGTACAGGGTCGCATTTTCAAGCTCAAGGGCAAGCGTATCGGTAGGACACGTTAAAACGGTGTGATTAGTCTTTAAATATTTTGATGCCAAAAGCGCAAATTCGTCATCGCGTTGAGGCTGAAAAAGACTTTGCTTAAACGCTTCCTTGTTGTCCTCGTACTCAAAGGAATAGGTGTCGAGGGTCATACCTCTTTTTTGGTATTCCTCGCTTGCAATCGCGCTGACAACGCTCGAATCAAGCCCACCCGACAAAAGCGAGCAAAGTGGCACGTCGCTCACAAGCTGACGCTTTATCGCATCACTTACAAGAAACGAGGTTTTCTCAATCGCATAATCTCTACCCCTGAAATACGGGAGCGCCTTTATTTGCCAATATTTGCGCTTTTTGAGTCCGTTTTTGTCAAAAAACAGACACTCCCCGCCATCTAATTCTAAAATATCCTTAAAAATGCTCTTTCCCGAAACGAAATTTGGACTAAGATATAAAAGCTCCCAAAGCCCCTGCCTGTCAACTCGCGTGCTAACTTTTGGATGCGAGAGCATAGCCTTGATTTCAGAGGCGAAAGCAAATTCACCACCTAAAAGAGAATAGTAAAACGGCTTTACGCCAAAACGGTCGCGCGCACAAAATAGCCTTTCACCGTCCCAAACCGAAAAGGCAAATATTCCGTTGAGATAGCAGGGCGAGTCCTCTTTCCATAAAATGTAAGAATAAAGCACGACCTCGGTGTCGCACCTTGTTTTTAGCTCAAAGCCGTTCTTTTCAAGCTCCTTGCGTAGCTCATCACAGTTGTAAATTTCTCCGTTGTAAACGATTGTGTATTTTTTGTTTCCGTATTGCACACTCATCGGCTGATGCCCGTTTTCAATATCCACAACGCTTAAACGATTATGACCAAAGCACGCACACTCCCCCTCGAAAATGTCGCTTTCATTCGGTCCACGGTGCTTCATTTGCGCGTTCATTTTCTCAACTACTTCTCTTGAAATTCTCTCGTTAAAATTAACAATTCCACATATAGAACACATAAAAAATCCCCCTGTCAAGATGCTCTTTTCAGTATATGTAAATTTCCTCAAAAAGATACTGCTAATAAAAACATTGACAACGCGCGCAATATGTGCTAAAATTAAGATGTATAAATATTTTATTAAACAGGCGCACGCCTGTAAAGGAGAGAATTATGAAGAAAAGATTACTTTTCTTGGCGATTATGATAATCGCAGTTATGTCCGTGCTTGCAATTACTGTTAGCGCAGAGAATAACATTATCAAGCTTAACACACTTCCAACGCTTGAACAAATCCACGCAAATCCAAGTGAGTATATTTCACACCTTGACGAGTTCGATAAGGACGACTATAAAACTTACAGAGACAAGGACTCTTCCTCTGTTATCGTATTTAGCGACCTTGCCGCAACCCCAACCTACTACGTATATCCAGCGTATTACTTTATAAGAAACTCTCAATGGAATGCAGGCGACACAGTTGGCAAATTGAACGAGGCTATTGCAGCAGCTGACCCTACCGCCTTTGCAGGCTACACCGTAATGGGTAGAGGCGGAAGCTTGTATTACATCAGAATAGAAATGCCAACCTATGTTACAAAATTGGAAGCTTGGGCAAAGTTTGAGGGTAGCTCCAACGTAAAGGAAATTTATTTCCCAACACATATCGTTGAGGATGCTGAAACAGGTAAGCTCAAAGAGGTTGCTTATCTTACAACCATTATAAACCAAAATATATTCTCCTCTTGCACAAAGCTTGAGGTTATCCATAACCATGAATTTCTTCCAGCAGGTATAAATAATGCCGACGGATTTGCAGGCTGTAGCTCGTTGAAATATTTCAAAATACCTGAAGGAATCACTTCAATTGCGACTGGCTTGTTTAGCGGATGCTCGTCTCTTGAAAGCGTTGAAATTCCTTACGGAGTTACTTCAATCGGTGCGAATGCATTTATGAATTGCGATAGCATAACTGAAATTACGTTGCCTAACTCGGTTGTATCTTTCGGAAAGAAATCATTTGCTTATATGGACAGTCTTGAAACAATCAACTTTGGTGCAGGCTTAACCAACATTTATGCATCTGACCATAACTGTGAAAACCTTGACGGATGTGCAAATCTTAAATATGTTTACTTGCCTGACACCTTTGCAACAACAGTTGAAAATACAGGAAATTGCATCCTTCAAACCGGTACAAACGTAACAATGTTCTTTACAGGAGATCTTGAACAGGCTGAAGCACTTAGAACAAAGCTTACAGCATCTGCAACAAATGATCTTATTAAAAATGCAACGTTTATCGACTACACAGCACCCGAAAATGCTAACATAGATTTTGACACCTATGCGCAAACCCAGGGCAAGACGATACTTGTTTATAACTACAACGAGTGTGAGGCATTCTATAACAACGATCACAATTATCAAAATGAAACAAACAACTGTCTTGACGGTGTAACATGCACAAGATGCGACGACAACATTACAGCCTTTACTCAGCACAATATGAAGGAAACTCTCGTTTATGCTAACGGCTTTATGGTTGTGGGCGTTTACAACAAGTACTGTGCAAACGCAACCAACTGTACACACGAGAAGGTTGTTGATGCAGAAGCACCTGTAATCTTCAAAATGAACGAGAACAACGGCTTCTCAACAAAGGGCGACGACGGAATTGCCTTCGGTGGCTTCGGTCTTGACGCTGAGGCTCTTAACGAGTATAACAGAGTAAATAGCGACGCGCCAATCAATTACGGCGTAGTTATGATTAATCCTAATTACGTTTTGGGAATGGACGGCTTCTTTAAGAACGGCAAGGTAAACTCAAGCGTTGCAGACAAGGGCTTTATTCAAACTGATATGTCAAATGCAAGATATGCAAATATCTCCATCTCCATAACGGGCTTCTCAGGTAATGCCGAAAATCTTGCACTTATTCTTGCAATCTACGTTTACACCGATGAAAACAACGTTGAATACATTCAATCTAAGGAAAGTGTTGCATACAGTGCAAAGGTAACTCTCGGAACAGAGCGCCTTTACGCAGTAACTCTTGACTCCGTTAAGAACGGTAATAAGACACTTGCAGAGCTTGGCGAATATACAAAGCCAACACAACCCGAGGAACAGGAATAAAAATAAAATCCACACTCAATCGAGTGTGGATTTTTTGTTTGTTAATTTTTTATAAAAGAGCCGTCTACGATTTTACCGTACACAACCGAGCCGTTAGAGTAGGTGCACACAACATTAATTGCATTCTTTGCATCAATCCAATCCGCCTCGTACGTAGCGCCGTTATTGATAACCTCTTTTCCGCGTCCGTGCCAGGTTTTGTTTGCCCATTCACCGTCATAGTAGCCCCAAGAATATACCTGCTTACCACGAAGCTTGTTATCGTCCTTCCAAAATCCCTCGTAGCGACTTCCGCCTGCGCTGAGATATACGCCATAGCCGTTCATTTTATCGTTTTCCCATTCACCCTCATAGTGTGAGCCGTCAGTCCAAAAGAACTTGCCAAAGCCCTTTCTTACGTCGTCAACCCATGCGCCCTCGTATCTACTTCCGCTATTCCAACGGTAGATGCCAAAGCCGTGGCGCTTACCATGCTCAAAATTACCCTCATAGGTGCCGTTGTCGTATTTTTCAGTTTTGAAGTTGGTGTATAATGGAGCACTGCCGTCATCAACAAATTTTCCGTTTTCGATTTTGCCACGCTTTGTAACACCGTTATAGGTGTAAAAAACGTTTGTGGCGGTATCAGTGTCATTCCAAATGCCCTCGAAAACCTCGCCTTTATTATTTGTTTCTATACCGTTTCCAAAACGAATGTCATCCTTCCAAAGTCCCTCATAGCTTCCCCATGAAACGGTCATTTTTCCGTAGCCACTCTTTAAGTCATGCTCCCAGTCGCCCTCATAAATAGAACCGCTGTCCCAATAATACGTGCCCTTGCCGTGGCGTTCTCCATCTTTAAAATAGCCCTCGTAATAGCCGTTATCGTAAACGTCCTTTCCGTAACCGCTACGAGTGTCTGGGGTAAAGTTTTTGTTTACGATTGCACCCTTAGTGGATCTTCCGTTTAAGGATTTTGTTATGTTGGTTGCGTTATCAGTACCATTCCAAATGCCCTCATAGGTAGTGCCAGAGTTGTTGTGATATTCCTTGCCTCTGCCATACCAAGTGCCGTCCTTCCATTGACCCTCGTAGTAGCCCCATTGATACGTTTCCTTACCGTAGCCGTTTTCCTTGTCGTTTTTCCACTCGCCCTCGTAAATGTTTCCGTTTTTGAAATACATAGTGCCGTGGCCGTTCTTTAAATCGTTTTGCCATTCGCCAACATATTTTGCACCGCTTGCATAGTAATAAGTGCCTTTTCCTGAGAATTTTCTATAAGCAAACGAACCTACGTATTTGTCTCCGTTGTCCCATACAAATGTGCCTTGACCGTGTTCTTCACCGTTATAGTTGACTGCACCCTCGTAATATCCATTGTTGTAAGTGATTCTTGCCATATTCAATCTCCTTTATTTTAATTTTCTTTGAAAAGTGATAATGCGTCGTAAACCGAGCGAACGTCAATTATCGACACACCCTTTGGTATTTTGAGTCGCGTCTTGTCCGATTTTTGAGGAATTGCAATTACGTCAAAGCCAAGACGGTAGCTCTCGCTTATGCGCTTTTGAAGGTCGGAAATCGTGCGACATTCGCCTGCCAAGCCAAGCTCGCCCATCGCAAGCACGTTTGATGGAACGGGAATATCCTTGATGCTCGAAATAAGCGCAAGCGCAACCGCAAGGTCAACGCTCGGCTCGTCAAGCTTAAGACCGCCGACAACGTTTAAATATATATCACACTGGGAGAATTTAAGTCCCAAGCGCTTTTCCAAAATAGCTATAATAAGGCAAACTCTGTTGTAATCAAGACCGTTTGCCGTGCGCCTCGGCTGCTGAAACGAGGTAGGCGTAGCAAGCGCTTGAATTTCGGCAATTATAGGGCGTGTGCCTTCCATAATGCATACGGCACAGCTTCCACTAACGCCCTCGGGACGACCACTTAAAAGCATCTCCGACGGATTTGGCACCTCGCAAAGACCTGCATCAGTCATTTCGAAAACACCGATTTCGTTTGTAGAGCCGTATCTGTTCTTGATAGCGCGAATTATACGGTACGATTGCATTCTTTCGCCCTCGAAATAGAGAACCGCATCAACCATATGCTCAAGCACCTTTGGACCTGCAATAATGCCTTCCTTGTTCACATGTCCTACCAAAATTATAGAAATGCCTTGACTTTTCGCCTTCGCAATAAATTTAACCGCACATTCCTTAACCTGATTTACGCTACCGGGAATTGATGCTGACGCAGGGTCGAACATCGTTTGAATTGAGTCGATAATCATAACCTCGGGCTTGATTTTGTCAGCCTGTGCGATAATATTGTCAACGTTTGTTTCGGTCATAACATAGGTATTAGCACCACTTGCCTCAAGACGGTTAGCACGAAGCTTTAGCTGACCCTTCGATTCCTCACCTGAAACGTATAAAATTTTTGACGGAATTTTAGAGCAAATTTGCATAAGAAGAGTAGACTTACCAATTCCGGGCTCACCTGCCAAAAGAATAACCGAGCCGTCAACAATTCCACCGCCAAGCACTCTGTCAAGCTCGCCAATTCCCGTTGATGCTCTTATGTATTCGGGCATCTCCATTTCGTCAAACTTAACTGCATCGGCAGAATCGGAAATTATAGAGGTGCGCTTCATCTTCGCCTCGGGCACTTGCGTGTAGGTTTCCTCAACAAAGGTATTCCAGCTCTTGCAATTCGGACAGCATCCGAGCCACTTTGGTGCTTGATAATCGCACTCCGTGCATACGTAAACAGTTTTGCTTTTCATATCTATATCCTTTTTTTCGAATTTCTAATTCAATTGTAGCATACAATTGCGCGCTTGTCAAATAATAAGGTCATAAAATTACGACATCGACAAAATTCCTGTAAAAATCACAAGAGATAGCTTTGCCTGATATTTCTCGTCGTTTAATCTTTGAAGCTCCTCATCATTCGACAAAAATCCACATTCTATAAGCACGGCAGGGCAGGGAAGAGAGTTAAGCACGTAAATTGATGAGTCGGCGCGCTTGATTTGTCGATTATTGCTCGTCTGTAAATGCGTGCGTGTCGAATTTTGCAGGGTGCGCGCAAGCATCTCACTTGATGGATTGTTTGGTGAAAAATAAATTTGCGTGCCACTGTATTTCGGACTTGAAAATTTATTCATATGTATGCTCACAAAAATTGCGTTTTCATGCTCGTTTGCAATCTTAACTCGGTTTTTCAGGTCGTAAATTTTCTTTTTGCCCGTGTAATCGTCAAGCTCACCGTAATGATCGTATAAAAGCCTGTCGTCCTCGCGAGTCAAAACGGCACTGTTACCGTTGATTTCGCAAAGAGCATCAAGGCATAGCGCAATTTTCAAATTCAAGTCCTTTTCAAGTGTCCCGTCCTGTGCTACCGCTCCCGCATCCTCACCACCGTGTCCTGCATCAATTACAATCACAGGGGCGCAAATCGGGGCGGAAACGGGCGCGTTTGGTCCTTGCCCTGTCGAGCGTATAAACGCGTATGCTATCCCCAAAATAACCGACAAGGCAAGAATGGCGCAAAGAAGAAATTTAGCACCGTATAAAATCGATTTCATAAAATCACCTCATATAAATCTATGAGGCGATTTTTTATTTTATTCTATAAGCCTTGCGTGCGTTTTCGGCACTTATTTCCATCATTTCCTCGTACGAAACGCCCTTTATGCTAGCGATTTTTTCACAGGTAAGCGCAACGTACTTCGGATGGTTCATCTCTCCTCTGTGAGGCACAGGTGGAAGATACGGAGAGTCCGTTTCAATAAGAATTCTGTCAAGGGGCACGCACTCGCACGCCTCAACGGGAACTCTTGCATTTTTATAGGTTACTGTGCCCGAAAAGGAAATGTACCAGCCAAGCTTAACAAGCTCTTTTGCCATCTCGCACGAGCCCGAGTAGCTGTGGAAAATTCCCTTGACGGAAGGAAAATCTCTTATCACGTTCATACAGTCGCCGTGTGCATCTCGATCGTGAATTATAACGGGCATTCCGAGCCTCTCGGCAAGGGCCATTTGTGCACGGAAGAATGCCATTTGCTTTTCCTTATCGGTGTCCTCGTAATGATAGTCAAGACCAATCTCGCCAAGCGCCACTACCTTTTCGCACTTTAAAAGCTCCTCTAGCCTTGCAAGAGTGTCCTCTATATCATCGTAAAACCTTATATCGTACGGATGAATTCCACAGGACGCGTAGAGTGCGTCGAATTTTGTCGCAAGGTCAATGCTAACTCTTGAATTGTCAAGATTAGTGCCTATGTTGACAATATTGCCGACTCCGCTTTCAAGCTGATGCTTGATATAGCCCTGAGTGCCACCGTCAAATTCGTTTTCTATGCGCATATCATCACAGTGCGCGTGTGTATCAAATAACATATATCACCTTGTAAAATGGGCGTTGCTCACACAACGCCCTGTTCTTTATCTTACTCTTTCTCCGTTTGGAGTGTCCTTGTCAAGGAAGATAACTCTTACAGTTTCCTCTCCACTTGCCAAAGGCATACCGTTTGATTCAATTCCGCAAAGAGTTGCAGGTGCAAGGTTAGCAACCACAACAACCTTCTTGCCGATAAGCTCTTCAGGCTCGTAGAATTTTGCAATTCCCGATACAACCTGACGCTTTTCATAGCCGAGGTCCACCTGAAGCTTCAAAAGCTTCTTCGCCTTTGGAACCTTTTCGCAAGCGATGATTTGAGCTGTACGAAGCTCAACCTCAGCGAACTTGTCAATTGTTATAATAGCACAGCCCTCGGGCTTTTCGATAGGCTTTTCAGCCTCTTCCTTAGCCTTGCGCTCAGCCTCGATTTGCTCAAGCATAGCCTTTTCGTCAATTCTGTTAAAGAGAATCTTGCTCTCTCCAACGCTCTTGCCACTCTCAAGCTTACCAAATTTAACATCGCTGTAATTTACAAATTCGGTATTAAGCTCTCTAAATATTTCCTCACAGGTTGAAGGGATAAATGGCGAGAGAAGCACAGCACCGACTCTTATAGCCTCGAGAAGGTTGTAAATAACAGTTGCAAGCCTTGGCTTTGTTTCCTCGCTCTTTGCAAGAATCCAAGGAGTTGTTTCGTCAATGTACTTGTTAGCACGGCTAAGCATATCAAAGATAGCACTTGTTGCCTCGGAAACGTGGTAATCGTCCATCAATGCGCAAACCTTGTCGTATGCCTCTGCACACGCGCTCTTCAAATCCTTGTCAAGCTCGGTTTCCTCGCCCGGAGTAGGAATTACACCGTCAAAATATTTCTTTGTCATAGCGATAGTACGGCTAACAAGGTTACCGAGATTGTTTGCAAGGTCCATATTGTAGCGAGTAATAACGCTCTCATATGTGATGCTACCGTCGTTTGCATACGGCATCTCGGAGAGGGCGTAATATCTTACACCGTCAACACCGAATTTCTCGGCAAGCTCATCTGCATAAACAACGTTTCCTCTTGATTTTGACATTTTGTCAACACCGAACTTGAACCAAGGATGTGCAAAAATCTTCTTTGGAAGCGGAAGGTCGAGCGCCATAAGCATAATAGGCCAATAAATTGTGTGGAAGCGCACAATATCCTTACCGATAATGTGTACATCTGCTGGCCAATTCTTTTGGAAAAGCTCGCTTTGAACCTCGTTTGCAGGGTCGTATCCAAGACCTGTAATATAATTTGAAAGAGCATCAATCCAAACATAAGTTATGTGCTTTGGATCGAAGTCAACGGGAATTCCCCAGCTGAATGCAGTTCTTGAAACGCAAAGGTCTTGAAGACCTGGCTTCAAGAAGTTGTTAATCATTTCGTTCTTACGGCTTTCAGGCTGAATGAATTCAGGATGCTCCTCAATGTGCTTCATAAGACGGTCAGCATACTTGCTCATCTTGAAGAAGTAGGCCTCCTCGCTCGCCTTTGTTACGTCTCTACCACAGTCAGGACACTTTCCGTCAACGAGCTGTGTTTCGGTAAAGAATGATTCGCAAGGAGTGCAATACCAGCCCTCGTAAGAGCCCTTGTAGATGTCGCCCTGCTCGTAAAGCTTGTTGAAGATATTCTTAACCGCTTTTTTGTGATAGTCATCAGTTGTACGGATAAAGTGGTCGTGAGATGAGCCCATAAGCGCCCAAATTCCCTTGATTGTGTCGGAAACCTTATCAACGTACTCCTGTGGAGAAATTCCCGCATCCTTTGCGAGATTTTCAATCTTTTGTCCGTGCTCGTCAGTACCTGTCATAAAGCGTACGTCGTAGCCTCTTTGTCTTTTGTATCTTGCATACGCGTCAGACATAATTACCTCATATGTGTTTCCAAAGTGAGGCTTGCCTGATGCATAGGCAATAGCGGTTGTCATGTAAAATTTCTTGTTTTCCATATCTTGATATCCTTATCTAACCTCAACTGCACCAACGTATACGGTGTCAATCTCGGGATTTTTCGTATTGTTAATTGTTATAAAATCTGCGCGATAGCCCTTTGCAATTCTTCCGACAAAGTCAGCCTTTACCATTTCGGCAGGATTTACAGTTGCGTACTTGATTGCCTTATTTAGTGGAACGTCGCAGAATTTCATAAGATTTGTAAGCGCCTTAAACATTGTAAGAGTGCTACCTGCAATAACTCCGAATTCGTTTACTGCAACACCACCCTTAACGGTAACACCGATACCGGCAACCTCGGAGGAGAAGCCCTCGTCCGTGCAGGCGAGCGCAATTGAATCCGTGATAAGCACAAGCTTGTCGGACGGCTTCGACCTGTATGCGAGCTTTACAAGCGCAGGATGTGAGTGATATCCGTCAGCGATAAGCTCGGAATAAGCCTCGTCAATTGTAAGTGATGCAATCGTCGCACCGGGATTTCTATGGTGCATCTTTGTCATCGCATTGTATGTGTGAGTGAATGAGCGTGCGCCTATTTCGAGTGCGTGCATAGCCTGCTCGTACGTAGCGGTGGTGTGTGCGATACCGATTGTAACACCAAGCTCATTTGCCTTTTTTATAAATTCATCTCCGCCCTCAAGCTCAGGAGCGAAGGATGCGTGTATAGGAAGTGGCATCATAGCGCCTGCAAGCTCCTCAAGCTCGCTAGCCTTTGGTAAAGCCAAAAGATGCTCGGCATGCGCGCCCTTAGCCTCAGGATTGAGATATCTGCCCTCAAGGTGAATTCCTATGATGTTAGCAGCTCCGTCCTTTGGATTAACTCTGTTTTGATTTATCTTAAACACCGAGTTCGTGAGATTTGTATAAGTGTCGGACGCAAGCGTTGCCATAATAGAGGTAGTACCCATTTTTGCGTATATTTGAGTCATACGCTGTATATCGTCTTCACTTGCAAAATTAAAATCAAGTCCACCGAGTCCGTGTGTGTGAACGTCTATCAAGCCCGGAATAAGATATTTGCCCGAAATGTCTATTTTTTCATAGTCAAAGGGAACAGTCGCATCGGTTATATCAACAATAAAGCCGTCCTCGCAAAGAACGCTTGCTTTTTTGAATTCCTCCGATGCAGAATCGAATACCATTCCGCCAACAAATGCAATCCTTTTCATAGTATCTCCTTTAAGATTTGCGCATAGCGTGCATTATTTATATATTCTAACAAAAAAACCCCTCAATATCAAGGGGTTTTCCATAATTTTATTTATTTTCGATGTTTACAATCTTGTATACCTCGTTTTTAGGCATATTTCTATCCTTTGCGACACTCTTAATAGCATCCATTTTCTTTATTCCCGAGGAAATATAATGCTCAAGATGCTCCTCAATTGTCATGTTGGCCCAAAACTCACTTTCAAGAAGCTCCTGCTTTGATGCGCCCTCAACAACGAGCACGAATTCACCGCGAACCTCGTTCTCCTCGTAATAGGCAATCGCCCCTGAAATAGTTGTTCTAATCACTTCCTCGTTGAGCTTCGTAAGCTCTCTGCAAAGAGAAATTTTTCTATCTCCGAGTATTTCAAGAAGATCTGAAAGCGTTTTCTTTAATTTGTGAGGCGCTTCGTAAAAAATAGTCGTGCGTGTGTCGTTCTTTATTTCGGTAAGGCGCTCGTATCTCTCACCACGGTTAGTGCTCAAAAAGCCCTCGAAGCAAAATCTGCCTGTAGGAAGAGCGGAGAGTGCAAGCGCGTTTACAACTGCACAACAGCCCGGAATTGAGGTTACAGTCAAATCGTTTTCGGCACAAAGACGGACAAGGTCCTCACCGGGGTCGCTTATCGCAGGAGTGCCCGCATCGGTTACAAGCGCACAGCTTTGTCCTTCCTTTAGTCTTGCCACGATAGCCTCGCCACGCTCTCTTTTGTTATGCTCAAAATAGCTTACCATAGGCTTAGATATTTCAAAATAAGCAAGAAGCTTACCTGTATTTCTTGTATCCTCTGCCGCAATAAAATCCACCTCGCGAAGAACCTTGAGCGCGCGCTCCGACAAATCGGAAAGATTACCGATAGGTGTGGCAACGAGATACAAAACCCCGCCTCGTATTACGTTTTTATCCTCACGGGGAACGTTTTTGTGTTTAATGCTACTCATTTTTCAAGCTCCAAGCTACATTTTTCGTAAATTTGAGCATACCTTTCGGTATATTCGGTAGTGCCGTCCTTGTAAATAAAAATCGGCTCGTCAACTATCATTCCACTTTTCGCGCCAAGCTTTGCTGAAATAAGCAAAAGACAGGGGGGAGTGGTTGAATTTGGATAAATAAAGGTTAATCTTTTCGGCTCTAAATTGTTTGATTTAAGCGCAAAAATCAGGTCGGAAAGCCTGTCCGGACGGAAAACAACGTAGAAAACACCACCGTGCTTTAAAAGTCGCTTCGCACAGGCGCAAAAATCACCGATATCCCCCTCGATTTCGTGGCGCGCAACGTTCTTTTGAGCGTTTTCGTTTGCCTTGCCCGAGGTCGCTTTCATATACGGTGGATTTGAAAAGACAAAATCAAGCTCCCCGTCTGTGTCAAGCGGTGTAATATCCTTTACATTTTTGTTAATCACACTAAACGATGAGTCGAGCGCGTTAAGAGTTGCATTTCTTTTGCAAAGCTCGGCAAACTCCTTCTGCACCTCAATTCCGTAAACGTGTGCACATTTCTTTTTTGAAAGGGCAAGAAGTGAAACGACTCCCGTGCCCGCACCAAGCTCCGCACCCCTGTGCCTTGAACGCGAGGGAAGACACGCACTTAAAAGATATGCGTCAGTTCCAAAGACGAGTCCGTCCTTTTTCTCGATGAGCTTGAGATTTTCGTTTATTTCGTTTATTCTTTCGTCGTTATTTAAAGTCATAATAAAAAATAGGCTTATTTAAACAACAACGGAGTCGGTTAGGACTCCGTTAAGCTGTTTATTGATTATTCCTCAACGATAGCGTCAACAGGACATTGACCTGCACAAGCGCCACACTCGATGCAAGTATCAGCGTCGATTACATATACATCTCCTTCAGCGATTGCGTCAACAGGACATTGACCTGCACATGAACCGCAAGCGATGCAAGCGTCAGTAATTTTGTAAGCCATTTCAAATACCTCCGTAAGAATTTGTAATTTTATTTTAGCACAAAAAAACGATTTGTCAAGAGTAAATCAAAATTATTTTACATCGTTCGAGCTATTATCTGTTTTTTCACTCTTTTTTCTTGAAAGAACAGTAACGTCATCTCGATGATATGTCTTGACGTTTTCGTTAATTGAAACCTTAATTGTTCCCTTTATAGGATTTGTGTCAACGACAGTTCCAACACCGTCAACAGTTTTAACTGTTGCATCAACAGGTGGAGTGAGCCTTATCTCCTCTTGATAAGCCTCGTGCTCGTATCTTAGACAGCACATAAGCCTACCGCAAGCGCCCGAAATCTTCGCAGAGTTGAGCGACAAGTTTTGCTCCTTCGCCATCTTGATTGAAACCTGTACAAAATCGGGCAAGAATGCGCTACAGCAGAACTGCCTTCCGCATACGCCAAGACCGCCCATAAACTTCGCCTCGTCGCGAATACCGATTTGGTGAAGCTGAATTCTTGTCTTAAAGGTTGATGCAAGGTCCTTTACAAGCTCGCGGAAATCTATTCTTCCGTCGGCAGTAAAGTAAATTGTGAGCTTTGACATATCAAAGGTGTACTCAGCCTCGATAAGCTTCATTTCAAGCTGATGCGCGGTAACCTTTTGCTGACAAATTCTTATCGCATCGGCTTCCTTTTTCTTGATTTCCTCGCGAGTCTTTATATCTTCCTTTGTCGCAATTCTGACAACAGGCTTAAGAGGTGGAACGACGTCCCTTGTGCTAACGGTCTTGTTAGGCGCACAAACTCGTCCGAATTCAAGACCTCTTGCAGTTTCTACAATTACGTGGTCGGTGGACTTCGCAACGTTTCCGTTAGGTGCAAAATAATATGTTTTTCCCCCGTCCTTGAAGCAAACGCCGATAACCTCGATTTTCTCATTTTCGGGAGTGTTATTTTCAATTATATTTTCGTTTGGCATTTTAATTACCTTTCTTTTTCGAATTTGTCAAAATAGACATAAGAGTAAGTGCCGTGTTAGAGTTCATATTAAGATCGGAAATCGCCGTCAAAAGCGCATCATAGCATCCGAGAAGCTTTACGGTGTTGTATTTTTGCGCCCTTTCAAGAGCCTCATCTCTTGATGTAAAGAAGTGAAGCCTTGCGCCCTTATCCTTCTTCAAAAGAAGCAAATCTCCAATAACTGTAACACAAAGTGTTAAAAGTGATTTTAAATCCTCTCTCTGCATGCTTGATGCCGACAAAAGAGTAGGTATGCTTTCCGCATCGTTTTTGATAACGGCAAGAGTAATGTCGAGTGCCCTTTGCCTTTCGCTTA
The DNA here is from genome assembly GCA_045612665.1 of Eubacteriales bacterium. Lineage (GTDB taxonomy): Bacteria > Bacillota > Clostridia > Oscillospirales > CAG-272 > RGIG2000. Next base: position 2,356 of record JAZKZO010000063.1, on the reverse strand, counting down.
GAAGAAGCTCCGATTTCTTTGCGTCGGTAAGTGAAATCGCATATCCGAGCGAGCCTGCTGAGGCCATAACAATTTGCTCGAGCTTGCTGTCCGAGAGCGCAACGCTCATCTCATTTTTGAGATAGTCGAAAACGGTGTCGTTGTCAAGAGGCTCAGTGCGCAAAATTTGCGCTCTTGAGCGTATCGTTTCAAGAAGCATTCCGGCATCGGTTGTCAAAAGGAAAAATATGACGTTCTTCGGTGGCTCCTCAAGTGAAATGAGAAGCGCGTTTTGCGCCTTGATATTCATCTTTTGCGCATCGTTGAAGATGTAAATTTTATAGTCGCTTTCGTTTGGTGCATCATATAAATTTTGCTTTATTTCACGCACCTGATCAACCTTTGTAATGTCAAAAAATCTCACGTCGGTATGCAGGTCCGAAAGCACCTTTTTACAGCTATGACACACGCCACAGGGGAGATCCCCGTGCCCTTGACACAAAATGCCTGCCGAGGCAAGCCTTGCAACCGTACGCTTTCCTGTTCCCGGCGCACCCTCGATTATGTAAGCGTGCGAAAACGAGGATGAGGCAATGGCACATCCGAGAGTGCTTTTTATTTCGTTATTTGCAATAAGTGTCTTGAAAATTTCCAAATCAAAGCCCCCTCAAATAAAATTTAACACATATAGTATAGCATAGTAGAGGTGCCGTGTCAAATGAAAATTATGATATTTTTGTAATATTTGTTATTAAAAGCTCATAAATGAACGATAAATTTATGCAAGAGTGAAAAAATGCGTAATTTTATAAAAAACTATTGAATATTTCTAAAAAATGGTTTAAAATATATAATCGGTAGGGAATGGAAATGTTCCATACACAAAATCAAAAAAATTTTTGGAGGACTTTAAAATGTCAGTTAAAGTTGCAATCAACGGCTTTGGCCGTATCGGACGTCTTGCATTCAGACAGATGTTCGGAGCAGAAGGCTACGAAGTAGTAGCAATCAACGATCTTACAAGCGCTAAGATGCTTGCACACCTTCTCAAGTACGACACAGCTCAGGGTAAGTACGCTCTCGCTGATACCGTATCTGTTGACGAAGAGGCTAACAGCATCACAGTAGACGGCAAGACCATTAAGATCTACGCTGAAAAGGACGCTGCAAACTGCCCTTGGGGTGAGCTTGGCGTAGACGTAGTTCTCGAGTGCACAGGCTTCTACTGCTCAAAGGATAAATCAATGGCACACATCAACGCTGGTGCTAAGAAGGTAGTTATTTCAGCTCCTGCTGGAAACGACCTCAAGACAATCGTATTCGGCGTTAACAACGAAACACTCTCAGCTGATGACCAAATCATCTCTGCTGCATCATGCACAACAAACTGCCTCGCTCCTATGGCTAAGGCTCTTAACGATGCATTCCCAATTCAGAGCGGTATCATGACAACTGTTCATGCTTACACAGGCGACCAGATGATTCTTGACGGCCCACACAGAAAGGGAGACCTTCGTCGTGCTCGTGCAGGCGCTCAGAACATCGTTCCTAACTCAACAGGCGCAGCTAAGGCTATCGGCCTTGTAATTCCTGAGCTCAACGGTAAGCTCATCGGTTCTGCACAAAGAGTTCCTACTTGCACAGGTTCAACAACACTTCTCGTTGCTGTTGTTAAGTGCAAGGACGTAACAAAGGACGCTATCAACGCAGCTATGAAGGCTCAGGCTACTGAATCCTTCGGCTACAACACCGACGAAATCGTTTCTTCTGACGTTATCGGTATGCGTTATGGCTCACTCTTCGATGCAACTCAGACAATGGTTGCTAAGATTGACGACGACACATATCAGGTACAGGTAGTTTCTTGGTACGATAACGAGAACTCCTACACCAGCCAGATGGTTCGTACAATTAAGTACTTCGCTGAGATCTAATTAAAATTAGATAAATAAATACCTCTTGCTTCGGCAAGAGGTATTTTTGATTTTGTGAACATTTGATGAAAATTAAGTGAAAAGCATTTACAAGCATATTTTCCGTATGCTACAATAAAATCAGAAAGGGGGCTGATCTTATGAAAAAACTATTAGCTTTATTACTTGCTCTAGTTTTTTGCCTTGGTGTATTTGCTTCCTGCAACGATGACGTGCCAAGCGAATCCTCGTCAAGCGAGGAAGAGGTGCCCGTGTCGGTGAAAGATAGAAGAACGGGCGAGAAGGTTGTGCTAACCGATAACGAAGCCGAGCTTGTAGAGGAAATTTTGAATCCCGAGACCTTTCCGGAAAACGGCTATTGCGACTGTATCAAATATTATGAATTTCGCTTTGGAAACTATCGAGTACAATACGACGAAGGTAGAGCCGAGGATATGGCTATC
>JAZKZO010000062.1:0-2976 GCA_045612665.1 Eubacteriales bacterium | reverse complement strand
AAAATGTTAAGCTTGTGAAAACCGCCTCGTATATGTAGATGAAAACAAAACGGAGGTTGGTTAAAATGAAGCCACATGTAATTAATTTTCACATTACAAACAGATGTAATTATCAATGTAAGCATTGCTTTGCAAGATTTAATCAAAGGGAGCTACCACTTGACGAGGCAAAGCGAGTAATCGATGCAATAGAGGTGTATTTTAAGGGAGCAAATGTAAAGAATCCGAGAATAAACCTTGCAGGCGGAGAGCCTTTGATTTATCCTTATATTGATGAGATAATCGACTATATTTCGAGCAAGGGGATCAAGGTATCCATAATAACTAACGGTTCATTGCTTACAAACGAAATGATCGAAGGGTGGGCAGGTAAGATTGAAACAATAGGAATTAGCATTGATGCGAAAAGCAAAGAAATAAACGAAAAAATAGGCAGATGCACAAGGAGCGGTCCACTAGATCTTGTAAAGTTGAAAAGCGTGTGCGATAAAATTCACAAGTTAGGAATAAAGTTAAAAATTAACACGGTAATTTCGAAGGTAAATATAAACGAAGACTTGTTATCGGTTTACAAAGACTTGAAGCCTGATAAAATTAAATATCTGTGCGTCCACATCATAGAGAACAAAAATTCACAAATGAAAAGCGCACTACCAAGCAAGGAAGAGTTTGATAAATTTATCGAAACTAATTTATACAATAAAAATTGTCAAGTGGTTGTTGAAAATTCGGGATATATGACAAACTCGTATTTTATGATAAATCCCCGGGGACAGGTTTATATGAATGATAAAGGAATAGAGAAGCTATATGGAAGCTGTCTTGAAACACCGCTTATAAAAATTTACGATAGTGTCCCATTGTATGAAGATAAATTTGAAGAAAGATATGAAAGAAGGGAAAACTAAAATGAAATATGTATTTTTTGATATTGAATGTTCAAATGGTGGCATAGGGGCAATTTGTTCTTTCGGGTACGTAATTACGGATGAGAGCTTTAACGTAATTATTCAACGAGATATAGTTATGAATCCACCTGGCAAATTCAAGCTGACAGGAAGAGTCGGAAGACCTGACGTTATGCTTGCCTATCCCGAAGAGGTGTTTAGAGAGTCGCCTAAATTTTATTATTACCATGAGGAAATATCAAACATATTAACAGCGGATGATCAAATAGTAATAGGTCATTCTGCAATTAACGATGCGATTTTTTTAAACAAGTCTTGCGAAAGATATAAGAAACCATATATAAATTTCAAGTATCTAGATACGCAAAAGATATTTTCAAGGATGACGGCAAATAAAAACCAAGTGTCATTAGAGAGGGCAATGGAAGCCTTCGAAATAAGTCTTTTTGAACAAATGCATAAAAGCGACGTAGATGCAAGAGCCACAATGGAGCTCACGAAAAAATACTGTGAAAAAGAGGGCACGTCTTTGGCGGAATTGGTAGAAAAATATATAGATTGCACCGGCGAAAACAATGAAGGAGTTGCTCTTTATTACGGAGAAACAATCGAAAGCAAGAGGGAAAAAAGAGAAAAGAGAGCAGAAAAAAGCAAAAACAATAGAATAAGACCTCAAAAAGAAGGAACAGAAAACATGATTTTGAAGGGCAGAGAAAATCACGTTTTGTTTCTTCGAATGATTGATTATGCAGAGCCTAAGTCTGATAAAATTCAAATTCTTAAGGGTAAAAAGGTTTGTATCTCTATGAACTATGAGGTAGACCATTTTAAAGAAATGATACATATAATTCAAAAGATAAAGGATGCGGGGGGAGAATATGTTTTAAAAGCATCCTTAAGTGATGTCTTTGCAACGTTTGAATGCTATAACGAGGATTTTACTCCACGCAATTGCTCAAGATTGAATCATATAAAGGAATCAGAGCGAGTAGATGAAATAAATATTATAAGCTTAGATGAGCTTTTGGCAATGTTGGGTACAACAAGAGAGGAAATAGAAGAGGCTGAACCGCTAAACATAAGTTATTTACTAGATAGTAAATTTTCAAATAAAATATTAGTGTAATTGTTGAAAAACACATCAAAATATATTAAAATTAAATTAGAAATTTACTTTTTAAAGGAGTGATAAAATTGCTAGGTGCAATTATCGGAGATATCGCAGGAAGTAGATTTGAATGGCGAGAATGGAAAAGCAAGGATTTTGTGCTGTTTGCACAGGATTGTCATTTTACAGATGATAGCCTTATGACTTTAGCGATAGCAAGCGCGTTTACATTAAGAAAAGGCGCTTGGCACGAGGCGGATTTTCAAAGCTTTGTCGTTTCAAGAATGGTGGACGTTGCAAAAGAATACAAGGATAGACGTTGGTGGGGCGAAAACTTCTACAAGTGGTTCATGGGGGCCCAAAAGCCATACAATAGCTATGGAAATGGCTCAGCAATGCGAGTTAGTTCGGTTGGTTGGATAGCAGAAAACGAGGAAGAGGTAAAGCATTTTTCAAAGCTTGTAACCGAGGTATCTCACAACCACCCAGAGGGACTAAAGGGCGCGGAGGCTGTTGCTATGGCAATATATCTTGGCAGGACCGGACATCCTATGGATGAAATAAGGAAAAGAATGGAAGCGTATTATCCTCAAATCTCTTCTATGACCGTGGATAAAATTCGTCCAAGTTGCGAAATCGATACGCAAGGAAAATTTATAACGTGTCAGGTTAGCGTGCCACAAGCGATCGTGTGCTTTCTTGAGGCAACAAGCTTTGAGGATGCCGTAAGAAACGCAATCTCACTCGGTGGAGATGCGGACACACAAGCAGCCATTGCAGGCTCAATGGCAGAGGCATATTTTGGAATTCCATATGAATTAGAGGATGAGGCAATAGAATTTTTACCTTCAAATCTAAAGAGTATTTATTTTGCGTTTGATACAGTAAAGAAAAAGAGAGAAAAGCGCAAACAGGTCGAAAAATAATTTTTTAAAAATTTCAAAAAAGTGTTAAGTCTCA
>JAZKZO010000061.1:0-4830 GCA_045612665.1 Eubacteriales bacterium | reverse complement strand
GCCGCAAAGAAGCGCGGAGAGGATATTATATTCCTTCGCAAAATTGTCAAAGGACCAACCGACGATAGCTACGGTATCGAGGTTTCAAAGCTTGCAGGCGTGCCAAACGAGGTCGTAAAGCGTGCAAAGGTTATTTTGAATGAAATAATCGAGCAGGGCGGACCTGTAAAGCCTGTGATTTCAAATAAAAACGCACCTACAATGGAAATGTCAATTGAGGATATCGGCGTTTATGAGATTGCCGACAGAGTTAAGAAAATTGATATCAATACCTTGACTCCAATTGAGGCAATGAACTTTATTTTTGAGCTTAAAAAGCTACTAAACTAATTGAAAACAAAGGAGTGAGAAAATGGGAAGGATAAATGTCCTTGGCTTTGATGTTGCCAATTTAATAGCCGCAGGCGAGGTCGTTGACCGTCCCGCATCTGTTGTAAAGGAGCTTGTTGAAAACTCCATAGATGCAGGTGCAACCTCGCTCACAATAGAAGTGAAAAACGGTGGAAAGACCTTTATGCGTATAAGCGACAACGGCTGTGGAATCGAATATACCGATTTGCCCGTTGCGATTTTGCGCCACGCCACAAGTAAAATTAAGGGCGCAGAGGACCTTGAAGCCATTATGACACTCGGATTTAGAGGAGAGGCGCTTGCCGCTATCTCGTCCGTTTCCAAAATAAGAATTATGTCCAAGCCAAAGGATAGTGAGCTCGGTGGTTATCTTGAATGCCACGGTGGAGAGGTCGTTAGCCATATGCACACAGGCTGTGCCGACGGTACGACAATAATCGTTGAGGACCTATTCTATAACGTTCCTGCAAGAAAGAAGTTTTTAAAGAGCGACAAGGCAGAGGCGGGCACAATCACCGCAACCGTTGAAAAAATCGCACTTTCGAAGCCGAATGTGTCGTTTAGATACATAGTTGACGGAGAAACAAAATTCGTTACAGGTGGCGACGGAGAGCTCTCAAATGCAATTTACGCAATCCTCGGTCGCGATTTTGCAAAAAAGACAATTAAGGTAGAGCGTAACGAGGGCGGAATTAAGGTTGAGGGATATATTTCAACTCCCGAGCTCGTGCGTGCTAACCGTAACCTTGAAAGCTTCTATATAAACTCAAGATTTGTAAAAAGCAAGACGATGGGCGCCGCACTTGAACAGGCATATCAGTCCTACATTCCGTCGGACAAGTTCCCCTTCTGCGTGCTAAATCTTGAAATAAATCCATCACTTGTTGACGTAAACGTTCACCCTGCAAAGCTTGAGGTTAAATTCTCAAACGAGAATTTGATTTTCAGCGCAGTTTACTACGCGGTAAGAGGCGCACTCTCTACCTCGATTGCAAGACCAGAGCTTTATGAGGAGCAAAAGAAGGATACAACTCCCGTTTCACAGGCACAGTTCCCAATATATGACAGGGAAGCGCCGAAAAACGAAAAGGTTATGTTTGATAGCAATTCTAACTTCGGTGTTTTAAAGCAAAGCTCAAAGCTTGATTATTCGGCATACGACAATCGCTATAATACCGACGGCTCAAAGCAATTCGGCGCATACACAGTAAAGAACGAGGAAAAGAAGGACGAAGCTCCCGTTATCCACGAGGATGTGTGCGAAAAGCCACAAATTGAAAGCGACAAAAAAGAAGAATTCGTTCAAAAGCCACGCTTTATTGAGGTTGCCGAGAAGGAAGAAAAAATAATCGTTCCCGACTATAAAATCATAGGCGAGGCGTTTAACTCCTACGTTATCGTTGAGCTTGGCGAAAGCATTTATTTAATAGATAAGCACGCTGCCCACGAAAGAATTATTTTCGAGGATTTAAAGAAAAAGACCAAAATGGCAACGCCGTCCTCGCAAATGCTTATGGTGCCCGTCGAGGTTTATCTTACCTCGGACGAAATGGGCGCACTCTCTGAGTGGGAGGGCGAAATCAAGAGCGTTGGATTTAGCTTCGAAATTAAAAATAACGGCATAAGTGTTTATGAAATTCCATCTGAAATTGAAGTAAACGCAACCGCAGATACACTTGTGGCATTCTTGTCTAGACTCAAAAACGGACAAGGAGATGCCAAAACCTCTCGTGAGGAGCTTTTTGAAAGGGCGCTTTATCAGGCATCCTGTAAGGCTGCAATTAAAGCGGGCAGAATATACGACTCCGCACACATTAAGTGGATTTGCGATAGAGTTTTAACTCTTGATAATATAAAATACTGTCCTCACGGACGACCTGTGGCCTTTGAGATTACAAAGCATTCTCTTGAAAGGCAATTTGAAAGGATTAAATAATGTTTGAGGTTTTAAAAACTGACGGTAGAGCCAGACGTGCAAGGCTCGAAACCGTACACGGCACAATCGAAACTCCTGTGTTTATGAACGTCGGCACCTGTGCCGCAATCAAGGGCGGAGTTTCTACAAACGACCTAAAGGACATAAACTGTCAGGTGGAATTGTCCAACACCTACCACCTTCATATCCGCCCGGGCGATCGTCTAATTCACGACCTTGGTGGAATTCACAAGTTCTTTAATTGGGATAAGCCCGTGCTTACCGATAGTGGCGGATTTCAGGTATTTTCCTTGGCTCAGCTTCGTAAAATCACCGAGGAGGGCGTTAAATTCGCATCTCATATAGACGGCAAGCGTATATTTATGGGTCCCGAGGAAAGTATGCAAATTCAGTCAAATCTTGCCTCAACAATCGCTATGGCGTTTGACGAATGTATTGAAAACCCCGCACCGTACGATTATGTTAAAAAATCGTGTGAGCGCACAACAAGATGGCTCTATCGCTGCAAGGCTGAAATGGACCGTCTTAATAGCTTGCCCGATACGATAAATAAGCATCAAATGCTTTTCGGTATAAATCAGGGTAGCACCTACGAGGACCTTCGTATTCAGCATATGAAGGATATTGCCGAGCTTGACCTTGACGGCTATGCAATCGGTGGACTTGCAGTAGGTGAGGCGACCGATGAAATGTATCGAATTATCGACACAGTAGAGCCTTATATGCCAAAGGATAAGCCAAGATACCTTATGGGAGTTGGCACACCGTGCAACATTTTGGAGGCTGTTCACTACGGAATTGACTTTTTCGATTGCGTAATGCCAAGCCGTAACGCAAGACACGGAAATCTCTTTACTTGGCACGGAAAGATGAATATCTTAAACGAAAAATATATGCGAGACTCACGCCCGATTGATGAGGGCTGTGGCTGTCCTGCATGCAAGAGCTATTCAAGAGCTTATATAAGACACCTAATAAAGGCAAAGGAAACTCTTGGAATGCGTCTTTGCGTGCTTCATAACCTCTATTTCTATAACGAGCTTATGCAAAAGATACGCGACGCACTTGACGGAGATTACTTTGAAAGCTTTTATCAAAAATACAGACAAATTTTAGGTGAAAGGAATCCCGACTGATATGAATAATTTAATTATGCTTTTTAAAGACGCAAAGCCAAAGGCGCTTACCTTCAGCTTTGATGACGGCCCTAAGGAGGACAGAGAGCTTGTAGCACTCTTTAATAAATATAACCTCAAGGGCACATTCAACTTGAATTCTCAATCTTTGTATGATAGAGCGTCGAATCCCGATGATAAGGGAGTTGACTATACCGAGGTTGCTAGTCTTTATGAGGGACACGAGGTAGCAGTACACGGTCTTAACCATCCGTTCCTTGAAAAGCTTCCTGTCGACGTTATGATGTACGAGGTTCTTAAGGATAGAGAAAATCTTGAGGCACTCTCAGGAAAAATCGTTCGTGGAATGGCATATCCATTTGGAACTTATAATGACAACGTGGTTCGCGTTTTGGCTGATGCGGGAATTAAATATTCCCGTACCGTTGAGGCTCATCACGGCTTCGGAATCAGACGCGATTGGCTTAGAATGCCGTCAACTTGTCATCAAGCAGATGAGAAGCTTTTTGAGCTTGCCGACAAATTCGTAAATGAAAGTCCGTTCACAAGATGGACAATCATCGAGGGTTGGCTCTTCTACGTTTGGGGACACTCATATGAGTTCAGAACACAAGAGGACTGGGATAGAATTGAAAAATTCTGTGAAACAGTTTCAAATAAGGACGACGTTTGGTACGCGACCAATATCGAAATTTACAACTACGTTAACGCATACGATAACCTCGAATTTTCACTTGATATGAAAAAGGTATATAATCCAAGTGCTATTGACGTTTGGCTTGGCAAAAACGGCAAGACCTTTCATATTCCTGCAGGCGCAACAGTTGAGCTATAATAAAAAAACCACACTCAGTCGAGTGTGGTTTTGTTTTTACTGTTGGTTTTCTTTTAAAGGTTCAAAATCCTTCACGGTTATGATGTTGACAATCTTGATTGACTCACCCTTGGTTATTTCACCTGTGTATGGAGTTTCAAGAGTTGTGTCATCGGCGTCGGTTTTGTAATCCTTTTGAATGAACTTAACGTCGCTTTCGTCCTCACCGTATACATAGCCTGCGATAAGAAGTCCGAGAGTGGTGTAGGCTGAATCGGAAAGGTCAAAACCACCGATATAGCAGTTGAAGTAGTCGTAATCTCTTGAGGTCATCTCAACGATGATACCAGTCTTTTCGCCCTTTGCGTTAGTAGAGGTAAGCTCACCGTTTTGAATAAATACGTCAACGTTTTCAAAGTGAGAAGCATTAGCGATAATAATACCGAAGTGAATTGCACCCTCGTGCTCCTCGTAAAGCTTCATAGCCTTTGTGTTAATCTTAAACTTTGTATCAATACCACCCGAGGTGCGCTCCTTGTATGCATATCCCTCGTGTGTGAACATAGCGTCAAGGTCTTCAACCTCGTCGAGCA
>JAZKZO010000060.1:0-36363 GCA_045612665.1 Eubacteriales bacterium | reverse complement strand
CTCAGCAGTTAAGAAGCTCTATGACGAATACTTTGGTAACCCAGGTAGCCACAAGGCTCATGAGGTTCTTCATACAAAGTATGTAAAGCGTGGACTTAAGAACAACTAATAAAATAAAGAGCTTGTGATTTTCACAAGCTCTTTTTCTTGTTTTATAGTACCTTTTGATTTTGTGAACATTTGATGAAAATTTTCAGGAAAATATTTACAAGTCATACGAAGTATGGTATAATGAAATTGAGCAAAACATACAAAAACGCATATCGTTTTCGAAGATGTTTTGTGCAATATAATATATATTATAGAATTGGGGGTGTACCGTTTTCAGATAGGTTTTGTTTCTTTTAATTTCATTCACGAATTCAACAAACGACGGAAGTCACAAGAACAAAAAGGAGAAAGAGTATGAAAAAACTATTTTCACTTTTGCTTGTTACCTTGATGCTGCTTTCGCCATTTGCAATGTGTGTAAATGCCGAGAGTGTAACGGAACAGGCAGTACAAGTTAAAGACACAAACGAACAAAAAATAACATCTGATTTACAGGCGCACCTTGATACAGTAGACGATGACGAATATGTTCCCGTCTATGTGTGGTTAAACGATTACGGAGAGGATATGCTCTACGAGGTTCTCTCTCAAAGACTTGGTAAAACGGTAACAGCCGATACCGAGGAATCATATATTCAAGACAAGATAGCGGTAAAGGAAAAGCTTCTATCAAAGGGGCTTGAAAACCTTGCAAAGACAAGCGAGTATAAATTACAGTCAATGTCGCAAGGGAAAATAGATATTAGAAACCTTACAGGCAATACCTTTAAGGCACAGGCGAATCTTTCAAGCATAATGACGGATGAAGAAATTGATACCTGTATTGAAAGTAATATGACCTCGAGCGAAATTATCGAGCTATCGGAAAGAAATCAATTCTTGTCCGACTACCGTCAGGCAAGAAAAACGGTCAACACAGCCGTAAATACCACGTTCTATAACTCACTTGATCTTGATGAGTGTAGAAATGTATATCTTGATCCACTCCTTTGCAGAGTAACTATGGAGTGTAAGAAATCATATGTTGATGATATAGAAAAGTTTTCCGTAGTGAGCCAAGTTGGAGTTTGTAAGGAGATAGAGTTAGTCGAAGAGAATGTTGAATTTGTTCAAATCGAAAACGATGGGAAAATCGATTTCGCAAGAGATACTGTTCCCCCTGTTCCAGATAGATTTAATATTCCTCTTGATCCCGTGGAGGGGATTGATTATAATGGCGCTGGTGTCAGGATCGGTGTCATAGAGGTGAATGATTTCGATGAGAACTCTCCTTTTTTTGTAGGAAAAACAATACATCGACTTTCCGATCCGGCCTCTCAAACTACCGATCATGCAACTTCGGTTATTGCTATTTTGATAGGAAATCCTTTAATATATCACAACGGGCAAGTGCATCAAGGCATTGCCCCAAATGCGACTGTTTTTTACATTGACTCTTCTGAACTATGGAATACCGAAACTAACGAGCTTTCTTCTAGTGTTTTTGAATCGCTTTTGATAAACGAAAACTGTAATATAATAAACATGAGTTTAGGAGTTGATGCAGAAGGAAAATATACGGATCGAGAAAACTTTGTTGATTTGTTAGTTTCAGACTATAAAGTTGTTATAGTTAAATCCGCAGGAAATCACTCCACTTCGCAAAGTGGAGGAGTCATTTCGAGACCTGGTATGGGGTACAATATCATCACAGTTGGAAATGCAAGTTATGTGAGTTTGACAAATGATATGTATAATATGCATTATACAAGCTCGTACGTAGAGGATTGTACAGCAGACGGCAGTAGATATCTTGTGAACAAGCCTGATTTAAGCGCCTTTGGTGGTGGATTTTATATGACGGATCGAGAAAACAATGTTTGGTATCAAGGAACTGGCACCAGTTACGCTACTTCTATGGTGTCAGGCACAGTAGCTCTTATGATGCAAGCTAATCCTGATTTGATAGGAAAACCTGAGGTAGTTAAGAATTTGCTTTTGTTGAGTGCAGACGAAGAAGCTATTTATTATAGCGAAACTGAAAATGAGCTTGTTAGCGCAGATCCAACCGTTATGGACACAAAAATATCCGATGTATCGACGATATTAAGAGAAAAAAGCGGCGCCGGACTTTTAAATATTTCAGCGGCTATAAGATTGGCTGAAGCAGAATTGTATTATGATTTACTTTTTGTTTCTAATCAAGAGCAATTTGAAACCAATAGGTACTATTTTGCGGCAAATTCTATTATAGAGTTTGGAATTGTATTTGAGAAAGCAACCAACGAGGTTCTTTCTTCTGAATATTCATACAATTATGATATACAAATTTTGAATTCAAATAACGTTATTATTTTAAGTTCAAGAAACACAATAAACAATGTGGAACAGTTTTCTTGTAAGATAAAATCGGCTGGATATTACAAGTTTAGAATAACTTCTTCAATCGCAACAAACCATACGGAAAATACAAGACTATCATTTGCGCTTGCTTGTGGTTGCGTTGACAAAAATATAGCTGTGCTTTGCGAAGATATATATCATCAATTCGTATGTACAACCGATGGTTGTATAACAATCAAAGAGCCACATACTACAATGGACTTATATCCTAATTCTTTGTCCGATGGTTCAAATCTCTTGTTTACAATTTACTATTTGTTCGATAGAGGAAATGTTGAGAGAGAATTCGAATGCTACAAGCCTATTGCTTGGATAGGCAGTGGCCCAAATATGGTTCAGTGTAACACTATGGAATATGATTGGGAGATAACATATACCGTAAATGGAGAAACAAGGAAAGTGGTTTATGCTGCAATTGTTGAAGATAACGGAGTGCAATCCCTTGTTGTTTTGCCGGAAATCACGATTGAAATAGACTATATCTCTCACACTCTAAATGCTTATTGGAGTCCATAAATTTTTAAAGGAGTTGATTTTATGAAAAAACTACTAACTTTATTACTTGCCTTGGTTTTATGCCTTGGAGTGCTTGTCGCTTGCGACACGCCCGAGGAGTCGAGTAGTTCATCGAGTGAAGAAACAAACTCGTCGAGCAAGGAATCAAACGAGTTTTATGTTGCCAATAAAATCTCAAAATATCCAATTTTTGAATCGGTGGAAGAAAAATATACATCGTATAATGTGATGGTCGATAAAGGTAGCACTTGGTATTTGTACGAAGATTTTCAAAAATGGATATTTAATGATTATGAAAGCCTTCGTTACTTTGTTGAAAGCAACGCCAATATTTCTGCAAAGAATATGTTAACTGAAGATATATTTGCAAATTGTTTTGTAATAGTAATTTATCGCTTTGATGATCTTTCTCGCACCGAAAATTATGGATATCATAGCTTCCGGTGGAACAGTCCTAACGATTTTTATCAGAGGTATGATGGATATTATTCTATAACTCTTGAATATACGGAATACTCCAACAAGGAATATTCCGATTTAGAGAGATTGTCAACTTTTGACATAATAATAGTTCCTAGAGAGGATTCTTTGCAGAATCCAAGCAGTATTGCGGAAGAAATTTATATTGAAACACTTGTGCATGAATACAATGTTAGAAGCAGCCTTATAAAGTAAGGAAGACAGTGAAGACAGGAGACGGTTCCTTGTCTTCGCTATCTGAATCTTCTAAGTACGTGTCTTTCGTTATTGATGAAAGCAAGCCTTCGTACATGATATAATTTATAATTCTAAAATAACAAATTAAGCTTAAAATCGGCGTGATGTTCTCATCACGCTGATTTTTTTTGTCGAAAATTGTTGAAAGAGAAATTCGCATATGGTAGACTAAAGCCAAGGGAGGTGAGATAATGAGCCTGTTTAAGCTAAGACCGCTCGCGCTTGGCTGCTTTGCGTTTGTTTTGTGTCTTTGGGCATCGTATTTCCTTGGAAATATCTTCAATATAATTATAATAGCGCTTGGAGCTATCACGGTAGGCGTTTTTGTCGCGCTCATTCTCATCTTGAAACGCGAGAAAATTCAAGAGATTTTCATAAAAATCTTGCCCCTGTGTCTTTGTATTGCAATTTGCGGTGCTACCTCAATGCTCGTGTTTTCACGCGATAAGAAAATTGAGCAGACCTATGCCGGCACGGAGCGCGAAATGGAGTTCATCGTAACCGAGATTGTCTATTCAAAATATTATAGCACTCTTGTCAAGGTTCAAAGCGAGGGCGAAAACGAGAATTTCAAGCTTTTAGTTTCCTTCGACGATAACGAAATCCTGGTTGGCGACAAAATAAAAGCGACCCTTGAGCTTCGCTCCCTTAACGATAGCGAATACGGCTTTAGCGAAAGGGACACATATCTAGACGAGCGTATACTTTTGTACGGTGAAGCTGACGATTATGAGCTTGTATCCGAAAATAATTTCGTCCTTGGTGCAGCCCTTGCGCGCATAAACACATCTCTTGTAAGAATAGTCAAAAAATGCGTAAATAGCGACACATCATCCCTTATTTCAGCTATGCTCCTCGGAAATCGCGATGATTTGCCCGATACGGTAAGCCGTGATTTCTCGCGCCTCGGCATAAGCCATATTCTCGCACTCAGTGGCATACACCTCTCCCTTGTAACGGCTATGGCAAGCGCGTTTCTTAGCGCAATTCAAATCCCTAAAAAATCGAAATATTTCTTCCTTATACTAATAATAGTAGGCTTCGTTTGCATAACGGGCTTTTCAAGGTCGGCACTTCGCGCAGGCGTGATGCTCGTTCTATATTATTCAATGCTACTTTTAGGCGACACAGCCGACGGCACAACGTCGCTTTTCCTCTCGGTAATGCTAATTTGCATTTTCGACCCGTATTCGATATTTTCAACCTCGCTTTTGCTGTCGTTTGTAGCTATGCTCGGTTGTATTTTGTCATCGGCACTTACAAGACACGAGAGAATACTATACCGAATTCGTCCCAAATTCATTCGAGGCATCGTTTATTCGCTTATCGGCTCGACAACGGTAATGCTTTTAACCTTGCCGATAGTCTTTCTCACCTTTGGTCGCGTGTCGGTGCTTGCACCAATCTTCAATATAATTTTCGTGCCCGTGCTTACCTTGCTTTTGTATATTTCACCGTTTGTTTTGATACTTGGCAAAATTCCGTACGTGTCGTATATTGTCAAATATCCTGCCGAGCTGATTACTAGGTTCGTTCTTTTCTTGACAGGCAATATCTCGAAGGCCGACTTTTTGTCAATTTCGTTCAGCAATAAGCTTCAGCTTGTCGGTGTTGGAATTATCGTTTTCGGAATGATATTGGCGATAGTGTTATCCAAAAAGCGCATCAAGCTATCCATAATTTCAGTATCGCTTGGCGTGCTGATTTTCGCAGGAGTAAGCGCCTATGTGTCGATAATTCGCCAAAATCAAGTTACAATAAACGATTACACCGCCTCTCAAAGTGAGCTTTTGGGAGTTGAAAGCAAAAACGAGCTTATGATTATTGCCAGCGCCACTCACAAGCCCTCAAGCGCAAGCGAGTCAATTTCCTTGGCTATGAGCCTTGGATATTCCGATATTGACACCTATATCGTAACCGATTATAGCTATCTTTTGCCCGAATGCATAGACACCCTGACAGGTCGATATATGGTGCGAAGAGTTGCTCTTCCATCACCTCAAACCGACAGGGACAAGGAGCAGTATGAGAAGATAAAGGAGCTTTGCGCATTAAGAGAAATAACCTTTGTCGAAATTAGCGAAAAATTGGAATTCGAGGCGACCTGTGTCGATTTTATGGAATATAGAAGGCTTTCTCGAAGCTCAAAAAGATGCGTTGCATTTTCACTTAGCGCCTATAACGCAAGGCTTACATATCTTGGCGCGTCAAGCTATGAAACACCGAGCCGTTTCCCCGAAAATTATGCAAAAGCCTCTGATGTCGTGATTTTCGGCTCGTACGGACCGTCCTATAAAACGCTTTGCCCGTATAATTTGCTAAATGCCGATTATATCGTTTTTCACGGTAAAAGTCAAGAGTATGTGGTGGGCGAATATATTGACGCAAGCGTGATAGAGCCAAATCACAAATTTATATTCAAGGTCGGTCGAAAAAGCGACTGACCTTTTTCACGCCTTGTCGAAATTTCTCATATATTGTATTGAGCGAAAGCTCGAAAGGAGAAATTATGAGAATGGAACAAAATTCAAGAGGCACGTGTGGTGGCGACCTCGAGCAATTTTCAAGATTTTTAAGAGGAAATCGCACCTCTTGTGGCTCTAATATGCCAAAATGCGATACAGGCGCAGGCACTCCCGATAGCCATTATGGCGACAAATCTCTTGCTATGGTTTATGCGGTGAAGCAACCTTGGCAGGGCATATACGACCCCGAAATTGCCCTAATAAACGGAACAATCTTCGAGGGACTCAATAAGCCGTTTTATCCCACAGGCTGTGCTTCAAATAACGGTTGCCGTGGAAAAGGAAACGGAGGGTGTGTAAGATGATGAATAATAGTATGGGGCGCGATAAGCTTATGCGCCAAATTCAAACGTACTCCTTTGCCGTGTACGATGCACTTTTGTATCTCGATGCATATCCCGATTCAAAAAGCGCACTTGAATTCTATAACAAATACAAAAAGGCAGAGGAGCGCGCTATCGCCGAGTATGAATCGCGTTACGGAAAAATAAGACTTTCCGATAACGAGGGCTCTTGGCAATGGACAAACGGACCTTGGCCTTGGCAAAATGAGGAGGTAAAATAAATGTTTCAGTACGAAAAGAAATTACAGTATCCTGTAAATATCAAAAATCCAAACCCCAAGTATGCGAGCATTATTATCTCCCAAATCGGTGGACCTGACGGAGAGGTGGGCGCATCACTTCGCTATCTCACTCAAAGAATAGCAATGCCGTATCCACAAATAACAGGCATCTTGACCGATGTAGGCACGGAGGAGCTTAGCCATATCGAAATGGTTTCGGCAATAATTTATCAGCTCACAAAGAACCTCACACAGGAGCAAATAAGAGAGAACGGCTTTGACACCTACTTTGTAGATCATACAACAGGCGTATATCCAACTGCCGCCTCGGGCTTCCCGTATACTGCCGCATCAATGGCATCAAAGGGCGACGTTTTAGCCGACCTTCACGAGGACCTCGCAGCTGAGCAAAAGGCAAGAGTAACCTATGACAATATCCTTCGCTTAGTTGATGACCCCGACGTTTGCGACCCTATCAAATTCCTTCGCGCAAGAGAGGTTGTGCACTATCAACGCTTTGCCGATGCGCTCCGCATAGCACAGGATAAAATGGACGAAAAGAACTTCTACGGCTACAATCCCGTGTTCGATAAAGGACCGTTCGCAAGAAGATAAAGTACTCAAAAAGGCACGAAAAACCGTGCCTTTTTACTTTTTTGAAAATTTTTTTGAAATTTGTGATAATTTCGTAGGAATGCACAAAAGCAAGCGCAAAATAAACCGTAAAAAACCGTTGAAACAAGCAATTTTCAACGCAAAATTGTGCAACATAAACAAAAAACAGGGGGACTTCCGATTTTGTGCAACTTGACAATTTTTCGCGCATATGTTATTATGGATTATATTATAATTTATTATGCCCGCGGGGGCGTACCCGTAAAGGAGAAAACCTATGAAAAAGAAAGTCTTTTTGGTGATTGCAATAATGGCAATGCTTGCTTGCATTTTTGCAATTTCTGCAAGCGCAGCAGTATCAGCGCCTGCAAAACCTGACATAGGAGTTGACTTTGGAGAAGTAACGACTATTAAGGGCTTTACCGCACCCTCTCAGCTTTTTGTTGATACCGATGAGAGAGTTTTGTTAACAGACGGCAACGGTAATTACGTAACCTATCCTACCTACTATATCACAAAGGATAGCACTACCTTCGACGTTGATTTTGAAAATCTCAACAATGCTCAAAGCATTCAATATTCCAAGGCTTCAATCGTAATGCTTGAGGTTCCAAACGGAATAACGACAATGACAAATCAATACTTCGCATACCTGAATTTTGAAAATCTTCTTTCTTGTCAAATTCCTGGTAGCGTAACTAATTACGGTAGCGGATTGTTTTGGAAAAATGCTAAAACAAAGATTGTTGAATTTCTTGATGGAACTACTCCTGTTACAATAGGAAACGAGATGTTCGGCGGAAACAACCATTCCAGCTACGGTGGAGACAGAGGTGTTGTCGTTGAATATGTAAAGTTCCCTAACAATTTGACAAGTATCGGCACTTCGACGTTTTATAGAGTGTCAAATAATTTGACAATTATTTTGGGCGAGAATTTAACCTCTGTTGGCTCTAGCTTTATTAGAGCGAGTGGTTGGCAAAATAACGTCATCTCGATCTATGCTTCTTCGAACTTTTTTGGAGATGGAATAGCAATGACTGCTAATCCTTTCTCAAGCTTTAACAGTCAATGGAACGGAAACGCAACAAGACTTGCTATATTCTTTACAGGCACAGAGGCCGAAGCGCAAGCGTTTATAAACAAGGGATATGCTGCGCAATCCGGAGTTGTATTCGATGAGGGTAGATATCAGCTTGTAAATGCAGATGATTACGATGCATCAAAGCATACCCCACCTCAAAAAACCGGTGGACAATGGGGAAGCTTGGTAATGGTATATGGCGTAAGCACCTGCGACGCTTTCTACGGTCAACACAATCTTGGCGGAGTAAATAGCTGTATGCAAAATGCAACCTGCTCAAGAGGATGTGGATATGAAATCAAATCTACGTTTACTGAGCATAGCATAGTAAAGACACTTGCTTATCCAAATGGATTTGACAATGCAGGCGTATACAATTGCTATTGCGCAAACGCGGACTATTGCAAAACAGACAATCCAAGCGAATATGCAAAAAATGCTGAAAAAGATGCAATCATTACCTTTGCAGGATATTCTACACCTGAAAACGCAGATTACAAGGGAGTTAGTGCAGGCTTTGATATAAATAAAGATGCTCTTGCTATTTATAACGAGCTAAACGAGATTGATGCAACACTTACTATTTTCTTGGTAAACTCAAAGATCGGCGATGTAGATATTTCAAAAATATTTGACGGAGATACTCTCGAGCTTGCAGATGGCGTAAAGGGAGTAAATGTTCAAATAGATGCAACAAGCTATTCTCATATCAGTATATCGGCAAGAGGCTTTGATGACAGTACAGCTGAAGGAAGCTTCTATACGTTTAACTTTATAATGGCAATGGCAGTTAAAACAGAGGACGGAATTCACTATATTCAATCGGGACTTAAAGACGGTTCTAATGCTACTATTGAAATAGAAGGCGTAGAATTCAATGTGGTTACTGCCGAGGGCGTGTATAATCAAGGCATATAGAATAATTTAAAAAACAAAGAACAGGACACTCGTCCTGTTCTTTTTTTGTCTATTTTGAATTTTTTTAAAATTTATGATAATTTCGTAGGAATGCACAAATTTCACTTAAAAAGCACCTCGAAACAGCCTTCAAATTCATTTGAAATTTCGGCAAAATTGTGCAACATAAACAAAAAATAGCAAAAACTCCGTGCTTTTGCCCGACTTGACAATTTTATGCGCATATGTTAGTATGGAGTATATTATATTTATATGCCCGCGGGGGGCGTCCCCGTAAAGGAGAAAAACGATGAAAAAATCCATTAAATTAACCATCGTGCTTGCCTTGACAGTGCTTCTTTGCACACTTTTGGCGATATTCGTATCGGCTGAAGCTTACACTGTTGAGTATTACAACACGGACGGTGGTTCAAAAAAGGCTACTGAAACCACAGCGGAAGACGGTAGCATCACATTGAAGGATGTCGGATATGACACCACTGCAGAAAAGGAATTCTACGGTTGGTTTACTATCGACGGAACCTTCTACAAAAAAGGTGAAACAGTAACTTTCACTGAGAACACCAAGCTTTATGAGGCAAGTGCATATCTCATAACCAGTGTAGACGATTTTGACAATAAATATGACAAAATTTGGACCATGGTTAAGCTTACCTGTGATTTGAACTTTACATCTAAGGTTAATTTCTCAGAGAGTGGAATTCACTTTATAGACTTGAACGGATACAATATCACATTCAGCAAAAAGGATGCAGACGCCATTTGGATTAAGAGAGGCGGAGCGAAGTTCTATAACTTCTCCGATAAGCTCTCTACTATTGATGCAAGCGAGCGCACAAAGAATTACGGATTTTTCTGCCCAGAGCGTCATAGCTATGGTGATGGACAAAATCTTGGATTGACAATTGGTAAAAACGTAAAGGTTGTAACTAATGGACCGTTGGTTCGTATGAGTAACGGCTTTTTCGATTACAATAACATGGACCCTGACGGACTCAAGTGCCCTTGGGTTAATATTTATGGTATTGTAGAGGCCAACACTCTCGTAAGATCAACGAATGAGAACGGTCAAAACAGCTTTGCGACCTATCAAGCACCTATAACAATTCACGACGGTGCAAGCGTGAAATTGAGCGGTTCTTCTTGGTGGATTGGAATGAATACCACAGTATCGCAAGAGATTGTAGCTTTCCTTAACATCGGAAATGCAACAGTAATTACAACAAACCCCGAATTCCAATGGGAGCATTCATATCAGTACGTTAAATACAACGTAACAGGCGGTTCATATAGCGCTAGAGTTCCTGATGGCTTTATCCAAGAGAACTATGCTTGCGTATATAACAGCACAACAGGTCTTTATGACGTGAAAATTGTTCCATGTACTCTTGAGGGCTCAAACGGAACTCATACATACAAGGTTCAAGAGCCATATAATGGCATGGCTACAACGTGTGTGTCGAATGGATACCACTACTATAGATGTATGTGTGGTGGATATTATGTTGGCGAGCTCTTGGCATTTGGACACGACTATGCTTCAGTTGTTATTATAGAACCAGCAACTGCAACCAGGCCGGGCGTTAAGGAAGTAACCTGCCAAACCTGTCAGTATAGCTATACCTTCGAATATTCCTTCGATCCAAGAGATCAGGTTCTTTCAATTGTTGTTAGTACAGCCGATGGTGAAAAGGAAATCCTTGTAAAGGCAGGAGATCTTTATGATATCGCTGTTGAAAGCACCATTGATTCATTCAGCGCAAAAATCAACTCGATAAAGACTGTTGTTGATCCGGATGACTCCACAGTAACATATACAATTGCAAATATGGTTAAATTGGTGGTTCCTTCGGGTGTTAATGAAATCGCTTCAAACACGTTCAAAAATTCATCAACTCTCAAAGAGGTTGTAGTTAACGACGGTGCTAACGTAACCTTTGCTAAAAGCACGTTTAATAACTGTCCTAACCTTGAGTTGCTTATGATTGGAAACTGTACAGTAGTTTTCAATTCATATGTTATTGAAGGAAACGTAAATAACCTCACAATTGACGTATCAAAGGCAAACGCAACAATGAAGGAATACGCTTTTGCCGACAAGGGCGGAGTTAAAAAGTTCCTTATGGGTTCAGGAAAGGCTTATCACTTCCAAAAGGAAGTATTCCGCAAGTCCGGACTCGAGGAATTTATCGTTCCAGACTATACAACTGAATTTTCAGCTGCATATGCAACCTTCTTCCAAGCTTATAGCTTGAAATATGCATATATAGGTCGTGGCATAACATCACTTGATAACATTTTTGACCAGTGTGATTATCTCCAAAAGCTCGTTCTTATGGATGTTACCGAAATTACAGGACAATACTTTACTTGTCTTGTAAACAAGGGTGAGGACGTTCTTAGAATTTATCACCATGCTGACCAGCTTAACGTTCGTCAAGGCAAATTTCTCCATCAATCATATGGTGTAATTCTTTATACAAATGCAATGAATTTCACAACAACACCTGATAGCGTTGGCAGCTCAAATGTAACCAAGACTGTAAACGGTGTTCAGGTAACTTATCCTGCTTATACAATCGTAAGAGGAATTCCTCACGAGTATAAAGAGGGCGGAGTTGGTGCAACATGTACAGCAATGGGCTCAACAGGTTATACAACTGACTGTCCTTGCGGAGTAGTAGCAGATGCAACCTACACAACCTATAAGGCAGTTAGCCCTAACACAGCAGTAAACGGAACAACAGCAATAGCTGGTGAAATCGTAGCCGGTGAGACAACTCCTGCACTCGGACACGAATTTGACCTTGAGGACGGTGCAACCGTAGTTGGTACAGCACCCGCTGATTGCGTTAACAATGCAACAACAACCTACAAGTGCGCTCGTTGTGATGAAACATTAGTGGTTGAGACACCTGATAGCGCTCGTGGACATAACGTTGAGGGCGTAGAATGGCAAATCATAAACAATGCTACATGCGCAGCTGACGGACTCAAGCAGAGAATTTGTAAGGATTGTAAGTCTCTTGCAGAAAGCGAGGTTATCCCTGCATTTGGACACCAAGCTAGCGGAGAGTGGGTAACAACTCAAGAGGCAACATGTACCGTTGGCGCAACAAGAGTTCAATATTGTAAGAATGAGGGATGTACCTTCGTTGCTCTTAGTGAAACAACACAACCAAACGGACACACTCCAAGTGCTGAATGGACAATTGTTGTTCCTGTAGAGTGTAATAAGAACGGAGAAAAGGAAAATCGTTGTACAGTTTGTCGTGCAGTTATTGAAACAGCAACAATTGATGCTCTCGGACACGAATTTGACGTTTCCGACGGAGCAGTTCTTTCCGGAATGGAATATCCAAACGGCTTTAACAAGGCAGGCGCAATCCTTACCAAGTGCGCAAGATGTGATGAAACAAGTGGCGCAGAGGTTGCTCCTATCTTCGAGGCAAAGGGATATTCAACAAATCCTGACAAGAATGCTATCAACGGTGGATACTCTGTAAATACTGAGCTTCTTGCTCTTTACGAGAGCTATAACGGTGCCATCACCTACGGTGTTGTAATCGCAAACGCTAACTCATTTACAGGAAGCTTCTTTAATAACGGAGCAGTAAATACCGAAAAGGCAATTCAAGTTCCAATCACAATGAAGAGCTACAGTAACTTCGACCTTACACTTTCAGGCTTCGGTGCAAACGCAGAAACACTCGAGCTTGTAATTTGTGCATACGTAATTGATGAGGACGGTAACGCAACCTTCATTCAGGCAGAAAACGACTATGCAGTAGCAATCGAAATCGGCGAACAGTCCTTTACAAAGGTAACACTTGCCCTCGTTGTTGCAAATGCAATCGAACAGCCTGACGCAACAACTCCTCCATCAAACGATGAAGAAAACTAAAAAGCAAAGAACAGGACACTCGTCCTGTTCTTTTTGCGTATTTTAAAATAACATATTGACATTATATTAAAATAATGATAAAATATTAAAATAATAAGTAAAAAGGAAGGAGCACGGTATGAAAAACGCAATAATAATTCCAAATACTTTAAAGCAAAAAAGCGTGGATTTTGCAAAAATCGCGCAGGACTTTTTGAAAGAAAAGGGCTACAATGCAACCGTTTGTTCAAATAACGATGCCTTGCCATGCGACGCGTCAGTTGCAGTCGTTCTCGGTGGAGACGGAACAATACTCCGTGCATCTAAACGCCTTTACGGTAAGGATGTTCCTATTCTTGGCATAAACTTCGGACACCTTGGCTATCTTAGCGAGGTTGGATGTGAGAACGCCATCGAGGGACTTGAGGCATTAATTAACGGCAAATACATAATCGAAGAAAGACTTATGCTTGAGGGCGATGTCGTAAGAAATGGCGAGAGCGTGTTTACCTTCGTTAGCTTAAACGAGGCAACGATTTACCGCTCAACCTTGCTTCACGCGCTTAAAATCGAGGTTGCAATCAATGGCAAGTCAACGGAAACTCTTTCTGCTGACGGCTTGATTTTGGCAACTCCAACAGGCTCAACCTCTTATAATTTGTCAGCCGGTGGACCTGTTTTAACGCCTACCTCAAATAGCATTGTTATAACCCCCGTTGCGCCGATATTCTACCCTCGTTCATCAATCGTTACCGACGGTAGCGACGAAACCGAGGCACAAATTAGCTTCGAAACGGTAAACGAAACGGGCGCACCGTGTATCGAGGTTGACGGAGATACTCGCTTCGCTCTCGAAAACGGCGATACAGTGAAAATCAGACGCGCTCCACATAGCGCAAAAATAATCAAAATATCCGACAAGAGCTTCTATCAAATTCTTCGTGAGAAGCTTTCCAAGGGAATGCAATAAGGAACCAAAAATGTACGAAATACTCAAAAGAGAAGAGCTTAACGAAACAGTTATAAGGCTCGTAATAAACGCCCCAAGAGTCGCTAAAAAGGCACAGGCAGGACAATTTATCATTCTTCGCACCGATGAAAACGGTGAAAGAATTCCGTTGACCGTTGCCGATTACGACACCGAGAAGGGCACAGTAACAATAATTTTCCAAGTGGTTGGCGCAACCACCGAGAAGCTTAAGCATATGAAGGAGGGCGAATGCCTTCACGATTTTGTTGGCCCACTCGGACGTGCAACACACGTGGACGGACTTAAAAAGGTTGCAGTCGTTGGCGGTGGCGTAGGATGTGCTATCGCTTACCCTGTGGCTAAAAAGCTCCATAGCCTTGGCTGTGAGGTTCATTCTGTTATAGGCTTTAGAAGCAAGGACCTCGTTATCCTCGAGGACGATTTTAAGGGCGTATCCGATAAGCTCGTGCTTATGAGCGATGACGGAAGCGCAGGTCAAAAGGGACTCGTTACCGATGCACTTAGAGCCCTTATCGAGAGTGGCGAAAAATACGACGAGGTTATCACAATAGGACCACTTCCTATGATGAAATTCGTGTGCCTTTTGACAAAGGAATACGGAATTAAAACTGTCGCTTCAATGAACCCGATTATGATTGATGGTACAGGAATGTGCGGCGGATGCCGTTTGAGCGTAGGCGGTAAAACCGTATTTGCTTGCGTTGACGGTCCTGAATTTGACGGACACGAAATCGACTTTGACGAGGCGATTGAACGCTCATCAATGTACCGTGGCTTTGAGCGCCACGCACACGAGAGCGCGTGCAACCTCTTTAAAAAGGAGGTAGAATAATGGCTAATATGTCGCTTAAAAGAAACGAGATGCCGTGTCAAGACCCAATAGTGCGTAGCACTAATTTTGACGAGGTTACTCTTGGATATACTCCCGAAATGGCAATCGACGAGGCTAAAAGATGCTTGAATTGCAAAAATAAGCCTTGCGTTGGCGGTTGCCCTGTAAAGGTACATATCCCCGAATTTATTGCCAAGGTTGCCGAGGGAAAATTCGAGGAAGCATATCAAATAATTTCAATTTCTTCAAGCCTTCCCGCAGTTTGCGGACGTGTATGCCCACAGGAAAAGCAATGCGAGAGCAAGTGCGTTCGTGGACTTAAGGGCGAGAGCGTAGGTATCGGCCGTCTTGAAAGATTTGTTGCCGATTATCATAACGCAAATACTAAAAAATGGCCTGAGGAAATCCCAAATAACGGACACAAGGTCGCAATAATCGGCTCAGGACCTGCAGGTCTTACGTGTGCATCCGACCTTGCAAGAATGGGCTATGACGTAACAATTTTCGAGGCACTTCACCTAGCAGGCGGTGTGCTTGTATATGGAATTCCCGAATTCCGTCTTCCAAAGTCAATTGTTCAAATGGAAATCGAAGGTCTTAAGGCGCTTGGCGTTAAGATTGAAACAAACGTCGTTATCGGTAGAACAATTTCAATTGACGAGCTCTTTGACGAGGAGGGCTTTGAGGCTGTGTTTATAGGCACAGGTGCAGGACTTCCAAAATTTATGGGTATTGAGGGCGAGAACCTTAAGGGCGTATATTCGGCTAACGAATTCTTGACAAGAATAAATCTTATGAAGGCTTATCGCGATGATAGCGCAACTCCTATCCAAAGGGCGAAGAAGGTTGCCGTTGTCGGTGGCGGTAACGTGGCAATGGACGCAGCAAGATGTGCAAAGCGTCTTGGCGCTGAGGTTTATATCGTTTATAGGCGTGGTCTTGAGGAGCTTCCTGCAAGAAAGGAAGAGGTCGAGCACGCACAAGAGGAAGGCATAATTTTCAAGACATTGACCAACCCTGTGTCAATAATCGGCTATCATAATCCCGAGGATAAGCGCGACCCTATGAACGGAACGGTTTGCGGTATGAAGTGCGTTGAAATGGAGCTTGGAGAGCCTGATGCATCGGGTAGACGTAAGCCTGTTGAAAAGCCAAATAGCGAATTTGAGCTTGACGTTGACTGCGTAATTATGGCACTTGGTACGTCGCCAAATCCACTTATCAAGGACACAACCGACAATCTTGAAACTCAAAAATGGGGTGGAATTGTCGCTGATGAAAACGGTGCTACCTCGCGCAAGGGCGTGTTCGCAGGTGGCGATGCCGTAACAGGCGCAGCTACCGTAATTCTCGCAATGGGCGCAGGCAAAACAGCCGCAGGCGCAATCGACGAGTATATCAAGGGTAAAAATTAACTGAAAAGGGGCGAGGAAATCTCGTCCCTTTAAATTTTTTTAAAAATTTACAATTTGTTTACAATTTGTAAAAATTGCATAAATGAAATTTGAAAACAATCTTTAAAAAGCCCAAATTATCGAGAAAAAATACTGCAATTTGTGCAACAGTAACAAAAAACGGGAAGACTTTCAATTTTGCACAACTTGACAAAATTTTTCGCGTGTGTTAATATAAATTACGTATTTATATTATATGCCCGTGGGAGCGTTCCCACAAAGGAGAAAAGCAATGAAAAAATTCAAAATTTTCTTTGCACTGTTAATCGCACTTGCTTGTCTTGTGTCTATTTCAGTAATGGCGATTTCAGCAGAAGAAACAGGTGAAGCAGAAAAAACTATTACTGTTAGCTTCATACAGTCTCAAGACACCACGGATACTACCACAACTCTTGATAAGACTGCTCATGCTGACGGTAAAATCACAGTAAAGGCAGGAGAAAAATTCACCTTGCCGACAACTGCCAACAACTCGTATCTTGGACAAGATGGATACGTCCTTGTATGGTACACCGAAAACGGTCGCACCTATAAGGCAGGAGAAGAGGTTTCCTTTGACAAGGACACTAAGCTTTTCCGTTGTGTGGCAAAAGAGGTGTCCACTATTGATGAGCTCAATACTGCAATGACCAACAATTCTACTTGCGCAATTCTTGTAGCAGATATTGATGCGACAAAGGGAATTAGCGTTAAAAACCAAGGACAGTCGGTACTTATCCTTAACGGACACACTATAAACATTGCATATACAAATAACAACAGTAACGGATATGCAATGGGCTCTCAACGTTCAGGAAATCACATTTACGGTAGCGGTACGGTGAATATTGATGACACCAAAAATAAGATTGGAAATCATGCCGTATTCGGTTGTCATTCTCATTCCTATAATGGAGATAGAAACAAGGCAGTTGTAGGTGTGGATGTAACTATTAACGCTCCTGAGTTCAGACTTTTTGTTGATGATGACGGTGCGAGAACAACCGGCTATCCGTTGGTTAAAATTTACGGAAAAATAAACGTAGCATCAATCGGAAAGATTCACAATAGATCATGGAATAGCAAGGCTCGCATCCAAGTTTTTGAGGGCGCTGAAATTACAATGACCATGAATTCCTTCTGCTATGATGTAAACAACACTGGCAAGGCGAATACTCACGGTTATGCGATTACTGTAACAGGCGGTGTCTTTAATCTTCCCGAAAGCGCATCAAGCGTTGAGTTTTGGACTCCCGATTTTTCAACTGAATATTTTGATGAGTATGCAAATAAAACCTATCCTGTTAACGCATTTACACTTGATTGCTTTGAACGTTTTGAAATCACCGGTGGTTCTTTTAATGTAAAGCTTCCGTTTGAGGTTCTCAAAAACGGCTATGAATGCGTTTACAATAACGAAACAGGCTATTACGATGTAGTTTACGTAGGCTGTACTGTTGAAAATTCAAACGGTGTACATAACTACGTTAAAGCAGAGGTGTATGAGGACTTTGCCCCTACCTGTACAACCGCTGGTGCTTATTATTTCCGTTGCGAATGCGGTAGCTATTATATAGATGCAGTTGACGCGCTTGGACACGACCACAGTATCCTTGCATCCGAAACACCTGCGACTTGCTTCGCAAAGGCACATAAGACCTACAAGTGCGTTCGTTGCGATTCTACAACAAGCGTAGAGTATGGAAGCGCGCTCGGCCATGACTATTCAATAGTTAAGGTAACAAAATTAGCAACCGCTATCGAAAACGGTAAGAAGCTCTTTATTTGTTCAAGATGTGATTGCTATGAAAATGGCACCCACACCGATTATGACTCAGCAAATCCAAGCGCAACCTGCTCACACGGTTGCTATTATGAGGAATATTCGTTCTCGTCAAGCGACGTTTTGATAGAGCTTGTTGTAAAGGATGGAGATACAAATAAGACCGTTATTGTTAAGGTTTCCGACGTTTACACTATAACAAACGGTGTGTTTGGCGCAATAAAGACCTTTGCGGATCCAAGCGATCCTTCAAAGACATACAATGCTTCAAGCATCGTTAAGCTCGTAATTCCAGCCGGTGTTACAAGCATTCCTACAGGAGCGATCAAAAATATGTCTTCTCTTGTGGAGATAGTCCTTCTTGACGGTGCAAATGCAACCTTTGCAAAAGACTCTATTGACACTTGCGAAAACCTTGAAAAACTCACTCTTGGAGAATGTACCGTTGTTTTCAGCTCGTTTACTGTAAAATCAAAAATTGAAAACACCGCGGACAGCGCAAACGATGGTGTAACTATTCCAACATGTCCTAATTTTGCAACAATTGATGCAACTAAGGCAAACGTAACCTTTAAAGACTTGTCCTTTAGATTCAACGGAGCGATAAAGCACGTGCTTTTGGGTGAGGGAAATACATATAGCTTTGGAAAATATTGCTTCCAAAGATCCGCTCTTGAGGAAGTAATAATTCCTGACAACGCAACCGTTACTAGCCTTGCTATAAAAGCATTTGCTGAAACAAAAACTCTAAAGTACGTTTACATAGGCGCAAACTGTCTTACCGAAAGAGTTAACGGCAAGGTTGCTCTTGGAAGCGACACTAACTCTTCCGTTTTCGGTGGAAACGGATCCTTGTCAAAGATGGTATTGATGGACGTTGAGTATATCGGAAAATGGGTATTGAGTGTTAAGACAAGCGGAGACTATGCTCCTAGAAACGACCTATATATTTACTGCCATTCCGATTCACTGGAATTTAATAGTGCTAACAGCAACAGTGCTATCAACGATAGAAACGCCTATAACGTATATATCTACGCGAAAAACATTGTAAATAATCCATCAAACTGTCATTACGTAATTTATAAGGGTATTCCTCATAAATATACCGAGGGTGGCTCACAACCTACCTGTACATCACAGGGCTCAACCGCTTACACAACCGATTGTCCTTGTGGAATCGTTTCCGATGCAGAATATACAGTTTCAGCTTATTCAGGATACACAGGCGATAAAAATCCTGGAACTATTACTGTTGGTGAAGTAACACCTGCGCTCGGACACGAATTTGATCCCGAAAAGGGCGCAACAGTGGTTGAAACAATTCCTGCAACCTGCTTGAACGGTGGAAAGATCACCTACAAGTGCGCTCGTTGTGATGAAACAAAGACAGTTGATAACGAAAACGATCCTCAAAAGGCTCATAACGTTGAGGGCGTAGAATTTACTGTAACTACACAGGCAACCTGTCTAACTGACGGTATTCAAATCAAGCTTTGTAAGGACTGTAAGCTCCTTGCTCAAACCGAAGTTATCCCTGCAACAGGTCATAATGTAGAGGGAGTTGACTGGGCTCAAGCTACAGCTCCAAGCTGTACACTCGCAGGAACAAACATTAAGCTTTGTAAAACCTGTGGAGAAGTAGCCGAAACACAATCAGCTGATGCTCTCGGACACAACCCAGGCGAATTAATACAAATACTTGCACCTGACTGTGATGAGAATGGATTGAAGGAACAGCATTGTACAAGATGCGAGGTTCTTATTGCAACCGAGATTGTTGAAAAGCTCGGACACGAATTTGACGTTTCCGACGGAGCAGTTCTTTTTGGAATGGAATATTCAAACGGCTTTGACAAGGCAGGCGCAATACTTACCAAGTGTGCAAGATGTGCAATTACCTCTAACACTGAGGTAGCTCCACTCTTTGCCGCAAAGGGATATTCAACAAACACCTCAAAAACATCAATTGACGGTGGATATATTGTTAATATAGATCTTCTTGCTCTTTACGAGAGCTACAACGGTGCAATCACCTACGGTGTTGTAATTGCTAACGCAAATCTCTTTGGCGAAAACAGTTTCTTTAATAGCGAAAACAGGGTTAGCATTGCACAGGCAATTCAGGTTCAAATTAACCAAAAGTTCTATACAAACTTCAACTGCACTATAACAAACTTCGGTACACATTCTTCAACACTCGAGCTTGTAATTTGTGCATACGTAATTGATGAGGACGGTAACGCAACCTTCATTCAGGCGGAAAATGACTATGCAGTAGCTACAACAATTGGCGGACAGTCCTTTACAAAGGTAACTCTCGACCTCGTTGTTGCAAACGTAATCGAACAGCCTGACGCAACAACTCCTCCATCAAACGATGAAGAAAACTAAAAAACAAAGAACAGGATTTCAAATCCTGTTCTTTTCTTTTAATTAAAATAGATTAAAGAGCCTTTTTGATAGCGTCGAGAAGCTCGCTATATTCCTCGAAAGCAGGAAGCTCAGGGTAATCAGCCTTGATCTTATCGGTGCTCTTGAAAAGGAAGCCTGCCTTTGAATTAAGAATCATACCAAGGTCGTTGTAGCTATCTCCGCTTGCAATTGTTTCATAGCCGATTGATTGAAGCGCCTTTACAGTTGAAAGCTTTGACTGTGCAATTCTCATCTTAAAGCCTGTGATTTCGCCATTGTCGGCAACCTCAAGAGTGTTGCAGAAGATTGTTGGCATACCAAGCTTCTTCATAAGAGGAGCTGCAAACTGTGTGAAGGTGTCGCTTATAATGATAACCTGTGTAAGCGAACGAAGCTCATCAAGAAACTCCTTAGCGCCAGGCATAGGCTCGATTTTAGCGATAGTATCTTGAATTTCCTTAAGACCAAGACCGTGCTCCTTCAAAATAGCGATACGGTATTTCATAAGCTTATCGTAATCAGGCTCATCACGGGTTGTTCTGCGAAGCTCGGGAATGCCTGTCGCATCAGCAAATGCAATCCAAATCTCAGGAACTAATACGCCCTCAAGGTCAAGACAAACAATGTTCATATTACTCATTTTATGTACCTCTTTTATGCTTGAAAAAATTTAACACCATCATTTTATCACACAAAGAAATGTTTGTCAACTTTATATTTGACATTTTATTAAATATATGTTAAAATATAAACAGTATAACTAAATAACTGTTCTCAAAGGAGAATTTATGAAAATAAGATATCTTTTACTTGTCCTTCTTTTGGCGCTATGCATAGGGCTTATCGCGTGCGAGGAGGACGGAATTCCCGATAGCTCAAGCTCGTCGGACGACCACGTTCACTCATACGTAACGACAGTTGTTCCCCCAACCTGTACTGAGCAGGGCTACACACTTCAAGAATGTGAGTGCGAAAGCAGTGGTAAGAGCAACTATGTTGATGCCCTAGGACACGATCTCGACACTTGGAAAACCGTTTTGGAGTCAAGCTGTACTGCCGAGGGCAAAAAGGAGCTGTATTGCCTTAGATGCAAGGAGCTAGTTGAGGAGAAGAGCACACCAAAGCTCTCGCATCTATATAACACAACCGTTGTCGCTCCAACCTGTACAGCCCAGGGCTATACAAAGCATATTTGCTCTGTTTGTGCGCATACCTATAACGATAACTATGTGGCTGAAACTCCTCATGTCGAGGGCGAGGGCATTGTTATCAAAAACGCAACCTGTAAGCAAACAGGTGAGATGGAATTCCGTTGCGTTGATTGCGATAAGGCTATAAGAAAGCAAACAATAGGCGTTGCAAGCTGTAATTATCTTTCGTATTCAATCGAGGCTAGCGGAACAGAGGAGGCACACACTCTTTACGTTTGCTCAAGCTGTGGCGATTCTCATAAAGGACCGTATATCCCAAGCAATGCAATTCAACAAATAACCGCAAAGGAAATCTACGAAAACGCAAGACCTGCTATGGTTGAGATTGTTACCTACGACAAGGCAGGAAAGGCTATGTCCGTTGGCTCGGGCTTCTTTATCTCGGAGGACGGCTATATCGCTACCAACTATCACGTTATAAGAGGTGCTTATTCCATTGCAGTTGTAAAGTATTCCTCTCATAGTGCTATCACAACAGTTAAGGTTGCAGCATATGATGCAAACCAAGACGTTGCAATTCTTAAAATCGAAGCAAGCGGAGAAAAATTCCTTGAATTTTCTACCGAAACACCAAAAACAGGCGACACTGTGTACGCAATTGGTAGTACACTCGGTCTTACCGACACCTTTACAATGGGAATGATTTCTAATCCGAACCGTTACGTAACAGGCAAGTATTGCTTGCAATTTACCGCTCCTATTTCGGGTGGAAACAGTGGCGGACCACTTCTCAATAGCGATGGCAAGGTTATCGGCGTTGTAACCCTTACCGTTCCAAGCGGACAAAACATAAACTTCGCGATAAAGGGCTCGGTTGTTGAGGCTCTTAACAGAGTAAAATTAGACACTCCCCTCGACGTTTCAACAGTTTATGAGAATACTCTTGGCATAAATGCACTTCACATCATTAAAAATCACATCATGAACAACCATACCGCGTGCGACGGTGATGTTTACTACATTTTCGAGTATGATGCACAAAGCGCTACGAGCCTTGCAAGAGAATATTACTACGTTTACGATAGCAAAAACGATGAGCTTTTCTTGCAAATTGATATTATCGCGTCAAAAACAGGAATGAATCGCTTGACAATTACCGTTGTACTAGACGATGATAATGATGGAAAATTTGCGTTTAGCATGTACGATTACAACTTCTCGCAAAACACAATAGCCGGTTATCTTGACCACACAGCTACGCATAAGCTTATGAGCTCAACCTTTGACGGCGATAAGTTTGATGCCATATTCGGGGACGTTGATATCAAGTATCTCGATTCTGACACAGAAAACTCACCGACCAAGATGAAAACGCTTTTGTATCAATCCTATTCAAGCCTTATTTTGAAGTTCTTTAGATACGTTGACAAAACGCAAACAGGCGTTAATGCCGAGCTTCTCGACATTTCACTCCCGGAATAAATAAAAAGCCCGAGATTTCTCGGGCTTTTCTATATTTTTGCGTATATTTTTAAAAATCTTTTATATAATATTGAAAAACCAAGAAAAAGGTGTTATACTTTAAGATGGAAAGATTTTGAGGGCGATATCTCGTTTATCTTGAAAACACCTTTGATAGGAGGGCAATTGAATGAAAATAGGACTCTTGGGCTTCGGCTCTATGGGAAAAACTCACACCTACTGTGCAAAAAATTTGCCGTTTTTCTTTTCACGCACGCCCGAGGTGTGCATATACGGCGTATGCACGAAAAATATAGAGAACGCAAAGCGCGCGTGTGAGGAATATTCGCTCGGCTTTTATACCTCAAACGAGGACGATATAATTTACAATAGCGAAATTGACGCTGTCGATATTTGCACCCCAAATATATATCACTATGAAACCGCTAAGAAGGCAATTTTGGCAGGTAAGCACGTTTATTGTGAGAAGCCCCTTGCCGTAACGTACGCACAGGCTAAGGAGCTTGCCGAGCTTGCAAGGGAAAAGGGAGTTAAGGCGCAAATAGTTTTCAACAATAGATTTCTTAGCGCGGTTATTCGTGCAAGGGAGCTCGTTTGCGAGGGCAAAATAGGAAATATCCTTTCCTTTAATGCAAGATATCTCCATTCCAGCGCAACGGATCTAAATAAAAACGCAGGCTGGAAGCAAAATAAGGATGTTTGCGGTGGCGGAGTTCTTTTTGACCTCGGCTCACACGCGCTTGACCTGATTTATTATCTTTGCGGAGAGTTTAAGAGCGTTGTCGGGAAATCACAAATTGCATATCCTACCCGTCGCGGTATGGACGGTAGCGAGTGGCAAACGAACGCTGACGAGGCGTTTTATATGCTAGCAACACTCAAAAACGGTGCATACGGTACAATTGAGGTAAGCAAGATTGCAGTCGGCTCAAACGACGACCTTTCCTTTGAAATAAGAGGAGATAAGGGCGCACTTCGCTTTAGCCTTATGGACTTAAACTACCTTGAATATTATTCGTGCGAGTCCGAGGACGGTGCTTACGGTGGCTCTCGTGGCTTTACAAAAATCGAATGTGTTAATAGATATAGTGCACCAGGTGGAATATTCCCCGGAATTAAAGCACCAATCGGTTGGCTAAGAGGTCATCTCGGTAGCTTCCACGCATTTTGCGATGCCGTTGTAAACGATAAGAGCACTTGTCCATCGTTTGATGACGGTGCATACGTTCAAAAAATTCTTGAATGCGCATATACTTCCGACAAGGAAGGCAGAGAGGTTGAAATTAAATGATTGTAATAGGTCTATGTGGCGCAAGTGGCTCGGGCAAGGGCTATGCTTGCGAGGCCTTTGAAAAATACGGTGTAAAATATATCGACACCGACAGGGTTTATTCAATGAAAATAGTCAAGGCTGGCTCAGCTTGCCTTAGCGAGCTTTGTATGTTCTTTGGTAAGGGCATTTTAAACGAGGACGGCTCGCTTAATAAAAGGGCACTCTCATCAAAGGTGTTCGAGGGAGAAAACGCCTCGGAGCATTTGAAGGTGCTTAATAGAATAACCCATCGATACATCAGGGCTGACGTTGAAAAAACGATAGCCGAGTATAGAGAAAACGGAATAAAGGCGGTAATCATTGATGCGCCCGTGCTTTTCGAAAGTGGATTTGATGACTTGTGCGACGTAACAGTATGCGTTACTGCCCCGTACGACGTTAAGCTTAAACGAATTACAGAGCGTGACGGAATATCGTCCCAAAAGGCGCAGGCAAGGCTTAAAAGTCAGCTTCCTGATGAGCGCTTAATAGAGCTTTGCGATTATGAAATCAAAAACGACGGTGAGCATAGCGTTGAGGCACAAATTTCGAATATAATCAAAAAACTAAATTTAGGAGAATAGATAATGGATAAGGAAAAATCCCGTGAGGAGCTTTTAAAGGAAAAGCTATTTTACAAAAAGAAAAATGCCTTTGACTCAAAGGATGAAAGCTATAAGAGCGCTGTAATGGCATACGCTGAGGGCTACAAGAAATTCCTTGATAGCGCAAAGACCGAGCGCGAGGCAGTTAAGACAACGATAGAAATGGCAAAGGCTAACGGCTTTTGCGAATACAAGCTTGGCGACAAGATTGAAAAGGGTGGCAAGTATTATTTCAACAACCGTGGCAAGAGCCTTTACCTCTTTGTTACAGGAACTGAGAACCTTGAAAACGGTATAAGAATTTGCGCATCTCATATCGACTCCCCAAGACTTGATATGAAACAGCATCCTCTCTACGAGAGCGATAATATGGCATTTCTTAAGACACACTACTACGGTGGAATTAGAAAATATCAATGGGTTACAATTCCTCTTGCCTTGCACGGAGTTGTTACTAAGGCAAACGGAGAAACCGTTGACGTTACAATCGGTGAGGATGAGGGCGATCCAATCTTTTGCATTACCGACCTTCTTCCACACCTTGCACAGGAGCAGGCTCAAAAGCCAATGGCAAAGGTATTTTCGGGAGAGGGGCTCAACCTTCTTATCGGAAGTGAGCCATACGGCGAGTGCGATGAGGCTGTAAAGCTCAATATGCTCTCAATTCTCAACGAAAAGTACGATATCACCGAAAGCGACTTTATCAGTGCCGAGCTCGTTGCCGTTCCGGCAATAAAGGCAAAGGACTTGGGACTTGACAGAAGCTTCGTTGCAGGCTACGGACACGATGACAGAGTATGCTCATATCCTGCTATCACGGCAATCCTTGAAAACAAGGACAGTGCACATACTCTTATGTGCGTGCTTGCCGATAAGGAGGAAACAGGTAGCGAGGGAGTAAGCGGTATGCAGTGCGACCTTATCGTTGACTTGATGGAGGAAATTTGCAAGAATCTCGGTGGCAACTTCAATGTGGTTAAGGCGAACTCTATGTGCCTTTCTGCTGACGTTAATGCAGGCTATGACCCACTTTATGCCGAGGTGTATGAAAAGAGAAATAGCGCACTTATGAATTGCGGTGTCGTTATGTCGAAATACACAGGCGCAAGAGGCAAAAGCTCAACAAGCGATGCAAGCGCTGAATATGTAGGAAAAATCCGTAGCATTTTCGATGCAAACGGCGTAATTTGGCAAACTGCCGAGCTTGGTAAGGTTGATGCGGGCGGTGGTGGAACTGTCGCTATGTATATTGCAAACCACAATATCGACACAGTTGACATCGGTGTTCCTGTGCTTTCAATGCACGCTCCTATGGAGGTAATCGCAAAGAACGATATCTACGAGGCGCATAAGGCGTTTAGCGCATTTTGCAAATAATTTTTGAAATAATTTGAATAGAGGATATAAAAATGGACATTCTTGAACAGCTTCATAATTACGGTCTTGTACCGGTAATCAAAATCACAGACGTAAAAAACGCAGTTCCGCTTGCAAAGGCACTTGCTAAGGGCGGTCTTAACTGCGCTGAAATAACCTTCCGTACCGCTTGCGCAAAGGAAGCAATTAAGGCGGTAACAGATGCACTTCCCGATATGCTCGTAGGTGCAGGCACAGTCCTCACACCTGAGCAGGCTGATCAGGCTTGGGAGGCAGGCGCAAAGTTTATCGTTAGCCCAGGTCTTAATCCAAGAGTTGTTAAGCACTGCGTTGAAAAGGGATATCCTATTCTCCCAGGATGCGCTACTCCAAGCGAGGTAGAGCAGGCAATCGAGCTCGGTCTTAAGGCAGTTAAATTCTTCCCAGCCGAGGCTGCAGGCGGTCTTAATATGATTAAGTCTATGTCAGCTCCTTACGGTGCTATCAAGTTTATGCCAACAGGTGGAATTAACGAGGAAAATATGCTCTCATACCTCTCCTTTAACAAGATTATCGCATGTGGCGGTAGCTTTATGGTAAAGGATAGCTTGATTGACGCGGGCAACTTCGACGAAATCGAGGCTCTTACAAGAAGCGCAGTTATGAAGATGCTTGGCTTTAAGCTCGTTCATATCGGCATTAACTGTGAGAATAAGGAAGAGGCTACAAGGAGCGCAAAGCTCGTATCAAGCCTTTTCGGTCTTGACTATAAGGAGGGCAACAGCTCTACATTTAGTGGCACAGACTTTGAATTTATGCATAAGCCATACTATGGCAAAAACGGACATATCGCAATAGCTACAAACTTCCCTGACAGGGCAAAGGCGTTCCTCGAGGGACAGGGCGTTTCCTTTATTGAGGAGAGCGCAGGCTATGACGATAAGGGCGCACTTAAGGTAATTTACTTAAAGGACGAGATTTGCGGATTTGCTATCCACCTCGTAAAGAAGAAGTAATATGTTTGATAAGCTAAATCAGGCAGAGCAAAGATTTGTGTTTCTTGAAACGAGCCTGTCAGACCCCGAAATCGTATCAAATCAGGACGAGTTTACCAAGATTATGAAGGAGTATAAGAACCTTACTCCCGTAATCGAAAAATATCGCGAGCATAAGAAAATCAAGAGCGATATGGACGGCGCGCGTGCCTTGATGGACGAGGGCGGAGAGCTATATGATATGGCGCTCGAGGAATACAAGGAATGTAAGGAAAAAATCGAGGTAATCGAGGAGGAGCTAAAATTCCTTCTCATTCCCAAGGACCCTAACGACGATAAGAATGTTATTATCGAAATTCGTGGCGGTGCAGGCGGTGATGAGGCTGCGCTTTTCGCGTACGTGCTTTATAGAATGTACAATATGTACGCAGATGCACAGGGCTTCAAAACCGAGCTTATGAGCTGTAACGAAACAGGTCTTGGTGGCTTTAAGGAGGTTACCTTTATGATATCGGGAGAGGGCGCATACTCTCGCTTTAAGTTCGAGAGCGGTGTTCACAGAGTACAAAGAGTGCCCGAAACCGAAACACAGGGACGAATTCACACCTCAACTGCCACGGTAGCCGTGCTTCCTGAGGCTGAGGAGGTAGAGGTTGAAATTCTACCGACCGACGTGATTATCGAAACCTGTAAGAGTAGTGGCGCAGGTGGTCAGCACGTAAACAAGACCGAGAGCGCAATCCGTCTTATCCATAAGCCGACAGGCATCGTCGTTGAATGTCAGGACGAGCGCAGTCAGTTCAAAAACAAGGATAAGGCGTTCAAAATTCTCCGTACCAAGCTTTACGATATGAAGCAACAGGAGATGGACTCTAAAATCGCATCGGAGCGTAAGAGTCAGGTGGGTACAGGAGATAGAAGCGAAAGAATAAGAACCTATAACTATCCGCAGGGAAGAGTAACCGACCATAGAATAGGCTATACGATCTATTCTCTTGATGCCTTCCTTAACGGAGATATTAGCGATATGCTCGAAAAGCTTGCAACAGCTGACGCAGCAGAAAAATTAAAGGGCGGAAACGAATGATAACAGAGGTTTTAATGTGGAATGATAACGGTGCTTTGGATAAGGCATCGGCGCTTATAAGAGAAGGTGCACTTGTCGGAATACCTACCGAAACCGTGTACGGACTTGGCG
This sequence comes from Eubacteriales bacterium, assembly GCA_045612665.1. Taxonomy (GTDB): domain Bacteria; phylum Bacillota; class Clostridia; order Oscillospirales; family CAG-272; genus RGIG2000. The sequence continues at coordinate 7,554 of JAZKZO010000060.1, read as the reverse complement.
CAAATGCATATAACGCGCGCTCGTGTCTTGAAATATTCAAGGCAAAGGGTCGCCCTGCCGATAATCCGCTTATCGTACATGTTGCAAAGCCCTCTGATGCTGAAAATATCGCCTATACAAACGACCTTTATTATAAGCTTGCCGAGCGCTTTATGCCAGGACCGTTAACCGTCATTCTTCCTAAAAAGGATATAATTCCAAGCGAGGTTACGGCAGGGCTTGATAGCGTGGCGGTAAGATGCCCCGTGCACGAGGTCGCAAGAAAAATAATAGAAAAGAGTGGTGTTCCGATTGCCGCACCGTCGGCTAATAAATCGGGAATGCCTTCTCCCACAAGTGCCCTTCACGTTTATAACGATATGAACGGCATAATTCCTCTCATCATCGACGCAGGCGCGTGTGATGTGGGAGTTGAATCAACGGTAATCAAAATTAGCGAGGACTCAATAATCGTCCTTCGCCCAGGCGCTATAACCGCCGAAATGCTCTTGGACGTGTGCGAGAATGTAACCATATCAAGCGCCGTAACCGAGGAGCTAAAGGCAGGCGAGGTTGCACTTTCCCCGGGAATGAAATATAAGCACTATTCTCCTATTGCCGAGCTTTATCTTGTCGATGGCGACGAGGACGAGTTTGAAAAGACCGTCAAGGAAAAGGCAAGGGTGGAGAAATGTGCCGTTATTTGCTACGAAGAGGAAATGGAAAAATTTAGCGAAATCCCCGCTATGTCAATAGGCAAAAGGGATGATATAAAGGAACAAACAAAGCGACTTTTTGAACTTTTACGTCGCTCGGACGAGCTTGGTGTTGACACAGTTTACGCACACCTTCCGAGCAAAAACGGACAGGCACTCGCTATGTATAATAGAATGATACGCGCTTGTGCGCATAGAGTAATAGGAGGAAAAAATGGCTAAGAAAAAGCAAGTAGAGGAAAAAGAGACATACGTTGAAAGCGAACCAATGTATCAGCCAATAACCGAAACCATCGAAACCAACTATATGCCTTATGTTGTAAGCGTTATGGTATCCCGTGCTATCCCCGAAATCGACGGCTTTAAGCCATCGCACAGAAAGCTTCTTTATACTATGTATAAAATGGGGCTTATGACAGGACATAGAACAAAGAGCGCGAATATCGTCGGTGAAACGATGAAGCTTAACCCTCACGGAGATGCGTCCATTTACGAAACGATGGTTCGTCTTACAAGAGGAAACGAATCCTTGCTTCATCCGTTCGTTGACTCAAAGGGCTCGTTCGGTAAGCAATATAGCCGTGATATGGCGTTTGCCGCATCAAGATATACCGAGGCAAAGCTTGATCCGTTCTGCACCGAAATTTTTAGCGGAATTGACAAGAATGCCGTTGAAATGATGGATAACTACGATAGCACAATGAAGGAGCCAAGGCTCTTGCCAACAACCTTCCCTAATGTGCTCGTATCTCCAAACCTCGGTATCGCGGTAGGACTTGCGTCGTCAATTTGCTCATTCAACCTCGTTGAAATTTGCGATGCGACAATCGCACTCCTCAAAAGCTCACGCGTTGATACAGACAGGCTTATGGAAATCGTCAAGGCTCCCGACTTTTCAGGCGGTGGATATGTAGTATATGAGCCTGATCAAATAAGAAAAATTTACGAAACAGGTAAGGGATCGGTTAAGCTTCGTGCCAAGTATAAATACGATGCTAAATCGAACTGCATCGAAATCCTTGAAATTCCTTATTCAACCTCAATTGAGGCTATCTTGAAGGAAATTTCGGATATGTTCAAGGCAGGCAAGCTAAAAGAGGTTACCGACTTCCGTGACGAGATTGATTTGAGCGGATTTAAGCTCACAATCGACCTCAAAAAGGGCGCAGACCCCGAGGCGCTTATGCAAAAGCTCTTTAAATTCACGCCTCTTGAGGATAGCTTCGCTTGCAACTTTAATGTGCTAATCGACAGTATCCCAAGACAAATGGGAATTAAGGAAATCCTCACCGAATGGATTCGCTTCCGTGTTGGATGCTTAACGCGCGAGTTCACCTACGAGCTAACAAAGAAAAACGACAAGCTCCACCTGTTGCTCGGTCTTAGCAAGATTTTACTTGATATAGACAAGGCAATTAAAATTGTCAAGGAAACCGAAAAGGACGAAATGGTTGTTCCAAACCTTATGTCAGGCTTCGGTATTGACAAGGAGCAGGCTGAATATATAGCTGATATCAAGCTTCGTCATCTCAATAGAGAATATATTATGAACCGTCTTGAGGATATCGAAAAGCTCAAGGGCGAAATTGCCGAGCTTAAGGCACTCCTCGAGGACGAGATTAAGATGAAGTCTTATATCATCAAGCAACTAAACGAAATAAAGAAAAAATACGGCAAGCCAAGAAAGACCGAGATTATCCAGTCAACCGATATCGTTCAGTTCACAAAGGAAGACCTAATCGAGGACTTCGCTTGCTCCATCTTCCTAACCAAGGAAGGCTACTTAAAGAAAATCACTCAACAGTCGCTTCGCGGTAATTCCGAGCAAAAATTCAAGGAGGGCGACTCACTCCTTGACGAGTGTGAGGCAAGAAATAAGGACGACCTCATATTCTTTACCAACAAGGCTCAAATCTACTTTGCGAAGGTGTCCGATTTCGAGCTTTCGAAGGCGTCTGAGCTTGGCGAATACGTACCAAAGGTGCTTAAATTCGACGAGGACGAAAAGCCTATATTTATGAAGCTCAACCCTGAATACAAGGAAGACCAAAACGTTATATTCTTCTTTGAAAACGGTAAGGCTGTAAGAGTTCCGATGAGCGAATATGCGACACAGGGTGCGAGAAAGAAGCTTAAAAAGGCTTATTCCGACGCTTCTCCTATCGTTAAGGTTATTTACGAAACAAGCGATGATTATATCTTGATTTTGAACTCCGACAGTAAGGCAATTCTAATCAGACCGTCGCTCATTCCGATAAAAACAACAAGAAGCTCACAGGGCACAACAATATTTGCTATGAACCTTAAAAAGAATCAGGTAATAACCGAGGTTCTCGAGGATTATAGCGAGAGATTCCCAGATGCATATTCTCGCTATCGCAAGATAAAAATACCGGCAGTCGGAGTTTTGTTAAGCGATAAGGATATTACAACAAAGCAAATAAAAATAGAACCAAAGAAAGGTCGAAAATAATAATGAAGGATAACAAAAGTAAACTCGCAGTAAGAATTATGTGCTGGATTCTTGCAGGACTTATGGTCGCAGGCGCAGCAACAATCCTTATCTCAGCAATCATCGAAATGATAGCTCACTAATCAAAAATAAATCAAAAAGGCACTCGTTGAGTGCCTTTTTGATTTTAAAATGTAACCTTAATTTTCTCGCCAACCTTAATGTGGATTTTCTTAAAATCAAGAAGCTCCTTGTGTGGCTCGGTCTTAAATTTCAAAACAGAGTAGTCAGTATCCATTCCGCCGTTGTTCTTTACGATAACCTCATTTTCGCTGATCCAGCTTTCGCTTATATCGGCATATGTAAGACCGTGTCCGAATGCATAGAGAGGATTTCCCTTGAAGAATTTATATGTTCTGTTTTCCATGCTATAATCACGGAAAGGTGGCAAATCGTCAACACTACGGTAGAATGTAACAGGGAGTCGTCCGCTTGGCGAATATTTTCCAAAGAGAACATCGGCAAGAGCATTACCTGCCTGCGCTCCACCGTAGAAGAGCTGAATTACGGCATCGCACCTTTCATCTTGGTCGCAAAGAGCAATTGCACTACCACTTATATTTACAAATACGGTTGGCTTGCCAAGTGCGATAATTTCATTATAAAGCTTAATTTGTGGCTCGGTAAGTGAGAGGTCCTTCTTATCGCCTGCAACGTCTCCGTTGTAGCTATCGCCCTCCTCACCTTCCATAGAAGGATTAAGACCCATACAAAGAACAACCACATCAGCCATCTTTGCTGCAATAATTGCCTCACGAACAGGATAGCCTGTCCAGTTTCCGTCGGTATGTCTTATATGACAGCCCTGCGAGAAAATAACCTTGCCGTCAAAGCCGTCTTGAATTCCTTTGAGAACAGTTGAATATTTAGACGGAGTTCCGTGATAGTTCGCCACAAGAACACCCTTGTCATCGGCATTTGGACCAATAACGGCAATAGTCTTAACCTTATTTTTATCAATAGGAAGAATGCCGTTGTTTTTAAGAAGAACAATACTCTCGCGCGCCATTTGACGGTTAAGCTCGGTGTGCTTGTCGCACTCTACAACGTCAAAAGGAATATTGTCATATTCGCAATCGTCATCAAACATTCCAAGTCTAAATCTAGCCTCAAAAAGCTTCTCAACACATTCGGTTATCGTTTCCTCGGTAACAAGGTCCTCTTCGTATGCATCAACAAGAGAGAGGTAAGCATCTCCACAGTTGAGCTGACAACCGTTGTTTACCGCAAGCGCAGCGCTTTCAGCCTCGTTTTGAGTGATTTTATGCCCTGCATTGATATCACGAATAGCGCCACAGTCCGATACAACGTAGCCTTTAAATCCAAATTCACCGTAGAGAATATCCTTCAAAAGAGTTTTACTTCCACAGCAAGCCTCACCGTTTACACGGTTGTACGCGCCCATAACGGCAGACGGATCTGCGTGGTCAATGCAATACTTGAATGCGCTAAGATATGTTTCGTAAAGGTCCTTTTCGCTAACCACAGCGTTAAAGCCGTGGCGCTCGTATTCAGGTCCACTATGTACGGCATAGTGCTTGATTGTCGCATCAAGCTTTCTGTATTTTCCGTTGCCCTGAAGACCACGAATAAACGCCGAGCCCATCTTACCTGTAAGAAGTGGATCCTCACCGTATGTTTCGTGTCCGCGTCCCCATCTTGGATCACGGAAAATATTTATGTTAGGCGACCAATAGGTAAGACCCTGATAAAGCTCGGTTGAGCCGAATTTTTTAAATTCATTGTATTTTGCACGCGCCTCGTCGGAAATTGCGGTAGCAACCTCTTCCATAAGAGAGCAGTTAAAGGACGCAGCCATACCGATAGCCTGTGGGAAAACGGTAGCACAGCCCTGTCTTGCAACACCGTGTAGACACTCATTCCACCAGTTGTATGCAGGAATATTAAGTCGAGGAATTGCCGGCGCATCATATCTCATTTGCCCGATTTTTTCCTCAATTGTCATCTTGGAAACAAGCTCCTTGGCTCTTGCCATAAAGTCCATAATAAAATCTCCTTTAAAATGAAAAATTCATTACCTTTATTCTACCATACGCGCGCAAGATTTTCAATAATTAAATCTTGATATTTTTAAAAATGTGTGATACAATAAGATTGCCAAACAAATTTAATAGAAATTAGAGATGGGTATCTTTTTGTTTTTGGGATAATTATACCCTTTTTTAGCCATAATCATTTTTAAGAATTTGGCAAAAGCGCAAATCCACTTAAATGGTTATGGTAGGGATACTTTATTCTATTTAAATTTGTTTGGCGACAATCGGAGCTTGCGTTTTTCGGTGCGTTAACTTCGGTTGGCGCACTTTTTTATTTGGAGGTATTATATAATGCGAGTTAAAAGAATTCTTTTTTTAGTAGTAGCGTTTGTTCTCGCTTCGCTATTTTTACTGTGCTTTGTATCATGCGACAAAGAAACAGAAACGAGTGAAGAACGAATAGAATATACTCCAACAGAGATATATGAACAGTCTATAAAATATGTTGGAGAAATTATAGTGTATGATAAAAAAGGCGAAATGCTTGGGCTTGGAACCGGTTTTGTTATATCTTCAAACGGTAAGATAGTGACAAATTATCATGTAATTGATGGTGCGTATTCTGCTGAAATTACGATAAATGATGAAACATATACTATAACTAAAATTTTAGCTTATGATGAAAATATCGATTTGGCTGTTCTAAAAATTAATGCTTCAGGCCTTGAATATGCTAAAATTAGTAAAGATGATGTTAAAACTGGAGAAACTGTATATGCTATTGGATCTTCAAAAGGTCTTACTAACACCTTCTCGCAAGGTATTGTAACACAGGCACGAAGAGTAATTGATAATACCGTCCACATTCAACATGATGCCGCTATATCAAGTGGAAATTCGGGCGGTCCATTACTGAACGTTTGTGGTGAAGTTGTTGGTATTAATAAAATGAGTCGTGTCGATTCGCAAAATATTAATATGGCTGTATTTACAACTGAACTTGACAATTTGATATATGATACGCCAATAACTTTTGCTGATTTTTATGAATCAACTCGAAGTGCATACGAAAAAACACTTGATTGGTTGCTTGAAAATTATAACTACAATAAAGACGGACAAATACGCTTCGAATATCAGGATGAAACATTTTTATACTCATTGGCGTATGATGTAAATGACGACTACTTGTATATAGACTTTTATTATATACATGAAGTGGGATCTAGAATGTATTTGTTATTGGAACTGCCTGAGAATTCTTCCAAATTAAATTATTATGCGAAATACACTCAAAACGGATATACAAACAAAATATTTGGGGAGATTAACGCTAACACATTTACCGACACAACAAAGTTAACATATATATCTTATGAAGGAACGCATTTTTCTCGCGATTGGTTGATGGAGTACTATCGCTTAGGTATGAATGCTTTGATTAGTTGGTTTGATTCTGCTACAATTGATTATGCCATTTGTGTAAGCATAGATGATTTTGGCTTTGTTGCTTATTAAAAACATGCATGTTCATCTACTCATACTCGAAAAGGGACTGTGATCTTGAAAAGAAAAGTCGCATCTTTTGATGCGACTTTTTGTTATTGGTTATTTTTTAGTGTGTTGCAGCTTGAAATTAACATTCTTCTAATGCGTCCGCAAAGATTGCGATACGACTTAAATATTGCTTCATCAATAACGCTTGTGTTATATAACAATTGTAACCAACCTTCCGTTTCAGTGCATTCTTTAAGCGCTATTTCAAACTTTGCGACCATATCGGATTTGCTTTGACCGTAATTTGCCTCACGAATGTTCGCATAAATGCTACTTGAGCTTTTACGAATTTGAAATAAAATATTCGAGTTTCCTTTTATGCCTCGACAAAGATTCTCAACGTCAACGGCAAGCTGTTCGGAATATATCAATAAATAGTTTTTAGACATAAAATCACTTCCTTTATGACTATTGTATCACACAAACTAACTAAAATCAAGGCATAGCCTTGTATATCATCAATTCCAACGGAATTGCATATCATCAACACAAAGTGTTGCATATCATCAAGCCGCGGGAAGAATATACACGGACAAGCCGTGATGATATACAGCTGAGAGCTGATGATATACTCATCAACATAGTTGATGGATGATATACCAAACCTGCGGCTTGGATAAAAAAAGAACGAAGCGATTGCTTCGTTCTTTTTTGGTGCGAGAAACGGGACTTGAACCCGTACGAGCGAATCACACGCCCCTCAAACGTGCGCGTCTACCAATTCCGCCACTCTCGCAAATCTGAGAAGGTTTTCTTAACCTTGCCCAATCATTATACTAAAACAAATGTGGTT
>JAZKZO010000059.1:0-3215 GCA_045612665.1 Eubacteriales bacterium | reverse complement strand
TTCCTCACCGTTTTTTATCCATGCCAAATTCCACTGCATAAGTATCATTTCAGCCTGCGCCTTACTTTCGCCAAAGACATCGGCAAAATTGTCGGTATTGTTCGCATAAAAGTCATCCTTTATGCTTTCAAGGAAGCCTTCAGATCCTGACGAGTGATATCCCGCATCATATGTAATATTATTAAAAACATGGTCTATCAGGATTTCGTACTCTTCTTCAGGCTCTTTTGGATCAAAATGTTTCTCGAATTTATCATAATATGCTACCATTGTGGTTTCGGAGCCAAGCTCCGCAAAATAATCAACAAAATACTCGGATATTCCACTTGTTGATGTGCATTTAGGGATACAAACCACTGTTGATATTTCCTTTTCTGAGAGTGTTTCGTAATCATCCTGCTCCGCATTAAGCTTTGGAAACGGGACAATAGCAAGATAAAAATCAATGTTGTTCATATCATCTACTCGCTGTACCATATCTTCATAGAAAAGGACTCTGCCATCCTTGAAGGCATTCAAAGCATTTGCTCCGTTGTATCCTCCCCACTCAGTTCTTGCCCAATCTGTTGAAGTATTGATCTCTATTATATTCGAGATAACTTGAGTTATTTTCTCAAGATTTTTGTCAATTCCGATTTCATACAATCCTGTATCGGGAGAAACAACTGCCTCTTTTATTCCTGCATAGTGATAAAAACGGCTAGTTCCGTTCGTTTTAGCATATCCAAACCAATCCTGATCATCTATTGCGCCATCACTACTGTCAGCTTTGACTTGCTTTGCAAGGTTTTTGAAATCATCATAGGTCCAATTGCCGTTTCTTATTCTTTTATAAAGGTCTGTAACTCCTAATTCCTCAACGAGCATATCCTTGTTGACAAATAGCGCATAAGAGCTATCCTCATCCATAAAATCGAAGTTACCTGCTATGAACAAGGTTCTATCTGCAACCGTAAACGCCTCATATGATGCTTGACTAAAGTACGAATGATTAAAATCAATTATATCGTTTTCTTTTATATCGTAAACCAACGACACAAGACTTTGAGCCTCTTGGACACGAGGAAAAGCAATTTCATATGTTACATCCTTAGATGCCATAGCGATTGTTATATCATTTGCGATAGTTCGGTTATCCCTTGCCTCAATGTAGTTAACTGTTATGCCATATGTATTAAGAATAATCCACTGGCGGTCAAGGTATGACTGATTTATAGCGGTACCAAAGGAAGAAGGATTGAGCTCCAACTGTCCCCAAGGTGCGCTTGCCGTATCACCGTATCTTGTAACCAAAACATCAAGAGTGTTGTTTGCCAACACTTCAAAATTTAGTTCTCCGCAATTCGAACATACGCCGTTCGAAACATCGTGCATAACGGTTCTCTTATCTAAGCAAACATTACAAGTATCATCACACAGATTGCTATATTCATGCCATACATTCCTTATATGAGGACACACATTACAAGATTTATCGCAGGCGTTATCGTATGTGTGCTCCAACGAGTTTGTATATTCGATATTCTCATTTTGGCAACGAGAGCATTCGAATTTGTTATATCCGATCACATAACACGCAGTCGATTCAACCGTTTCCTTGAGTATGTAATCGTGTTCAGTTCCACCTGTTGTACAGTATATGCCCTGCCATTTTGCTACAAGAACAATGTCCTCTGTTACAGTATCCTCGGAAAATGACCATTTGTTTTCATTCAAATACCAGCCTATAAGCTCGTATCCGTCCTTTGTTGCATTCGGCTCAGTTACGTTATCGCCAATTGACACAGTTTGACTTTCGACAAACGAACCGCCATTAGAATCAAACGTTACCGTTACTTGCTTGTCGTTACATGAAGCAAGTGTCATCATAACAGTTAAAAGCAAAACACTCATAAGTACAATCAAAACTCTTTTATATTTCATAGTTTTTCCTCCCATTTATGTTTTCTCTTCATTTATATTTTACCATATTTTTGTGTAACTGTCAACATTCTTGATTTTCGCAAGGTCTAGAAGCAAGAAAACCGACACAAAAGTATCGGTTTTTGCGATTTTTCAGCCCATAAAAGCAAAAAAGACGGCGTATGCCGTCTTTTTATTGAAGCTCATATTTGCCGAGCATAAGCTCGTAGATATACGGTGAATTTTCAAGGTTTTCAAAAGTTATTTGAACCTTTACTATGTTGGAACTATTATCACCTAAATCTATGATGATTGCCTTTTCCTTAGAGTTATTTTCGCCCAAAAAGCCTGAGGAAATAAGCGTTGCCTCAGTATCGCCCTCGTGTAAAATTTCCACTCGATAGCTGTTATTCTGCACGCCGTTTATATTAAGGGCCGAAAACGCAATAAAATCCACGTCGAATGGCGTATTACCAAAATCAATCTCTATTACAAGCTTTTCGTTTGTTGGCTTTGGTGCTATTGGATCTGCATCCCATACACCGTCCGTCAAGCGCGACTGAGAATCGGCAATAGATGGCCACGTACCATCCTTGGCAATCACGCTCAGATCACCGGAAGCAGTAACGTTTTCGGCAACAAGCGTTTCTATCTTACCGCAATTTTCGCGCAAGCACTGTCTTGTTTTCTCAAAGGCTGTACCGCTCCAAGCCTCCCCCTCCGTGTCCTCGGTCCATTTATGTCCAAGGGCAGGATGGAGTGTTGGATAAAGCATATCGGTGCTCGACCAACCGCAAAGCTCGCAAATTTCGGTTTTTGAGCCTGCCTTAATACAGTTAGGCTCCGTTTCCTCTATTTTGCAGCTATGCTTTCCGTCGGGAGCTTCATCACAGGTTGTTTGCCTGTATTTTGCGTCCAGGATTATATCCTCGGTTACAACACAACCAATAAACGACCATTTTTCCTCGCCTACGTACCAACCGAGAAATTCCATACCGGATATGGTGGGAGCCTCAACCTCTTTTACCTTGCCTCCCCTAGCCACCTTTTGGTCGGGAATGCTTATATCAACGCCTGAAACCTCGAATTTTACAGTATATTCCGAGACAAGAAGGAGATTAGCAACGATATTTAAAACAAATTCTTCCTCATCATCGAAATATCCGTTGTACTTATCGTTAAACTCCTCGTATAAAAGAGTCCAATCATCCTTTTCATAGGCATTTCTTACAACCTCGGTTGTTCCGTTCGTGTAATAAATTATAAGGTCATAGTTATTTATTCTAATTCTATCAATGCTATTTCCTGCATTG
>JAZKZO010000058.1:0-4923 GCA_045612665.1 Eubacteriales bacterium | reverse complement strand
GGCTACCGTTTGCCAAAACTGGGAAAGATGCACAGCCGAAAACGAAAGCGAAGCGACAAATCCAATTTTCGCATCGGTTGGCTACTCATATAGAGAGGACACAAACAGAAGCGGTCTTACAAGCGGATTTACTCTTGATAGAGACGCGCTTGACGAATTTGTTGCGTTCAACCCCGATGCCGACCTCGTTGTTAGCATCTTCGTTGTAAATCCAATCTACCTCGGCGAGAGCTTCTTTGAAGATGGTCGTGTTGTTGTTTCTGGAAACAAGGGCGTAATTCAGGTTGATATTAGCGAGCTTAGCTATGAAAATTACAACTACTTTATCTCTGGCTTTAGCCTTGAAAATATGCAAAATCTTGAGCTTGCCTTTGGATTGCTTGTTTCTGATGGCACAAAAACAGAGCTCGTTCAAAAGACCTATGCACAAAACGAGGAATCGGCAATAAAGAAAACCTATACAGACAACAGTGGCTACACTCTTTCTACTGTAACAGTTCAAAGCGTTGCGCCCCAAATGGTAGAGGCTTTGTTGCCAAGCAATGAAGACCAAGAATAATACAAAAATCACCTCAAACGAGGTGATTTTTTATTTGTTCCTCTTTACAAATGCGCTAGGATGTGATAAAATTTAGACATCACGCCAAAAGGAGAGCAGTATGAAAACCGAAAAGCCAAACAAAATAAAGCTTTTGAAGCTTTGGGAGCTTCTTTGTCAAAATACCGATGCCGAGCATCCGATGGGCACGCCCGAAATTCTTGAAAGGCTTGCCGAGATGGGAATTGATTGCGACAGAAGAACGCTTTACGACGATATAAAAACACTTAATCACTTCGGCTACGAGGTGGAATGTGTGCGCGGTGCATCAAACGAGTACAGCGTTGACAGGGGCGATTTTGACGTTACCGAGCTTCGTATTCTTATGGATGCAGTACAGGCATCGTCCTTTATCACCGACAAAAAGACAAGAGCGCTCGTTGACAAGATTGCGCATCTTGCAGGAAGCCGTCGAGCAGAGGTTTTGAAGCAAAATATCGTTGAATTTAACACGACTAAAAGCACGAACGAGCACATATATTACACTGTAAACGAAATTGCAAACGCGATAAACGACAAAAAGAAGATAGAATTCACCTATTTCAAGTATGACACCTCGCACGAAAGGGCGTATAGAACCGACTCCGAGGGCGAGATGAAAATTTACAAGGTAAGCCCGTACGCAACCGTTTTTTCGGACGATAAATATTATCTTTTGTGCTACGATGACAAGCACGGCACAATGTCGCATTACCGTGTTGACCGTATGGAGAAGGTTAAGGTTCTTGACGAGGATATTACGCCCACTCCCGACACGGTTGACTTTGACGTTCAACGCCATAAAAGACAGGTATTCTCAATGTACACAGGAGAGCGCAAAAATGTTACTTTTGAGGCGGACGTGTCGCTAATTGATGTGATTTTCGATAAATTCGGTAGCGTAAAAATGACCGACAAGGGCGATAAAATCGTGTTTGAAAGCGACGTTCAGGTTAGCCCTATGTTTCTTGCGTGGTGTTGCTCGTTTGGCAACAAGCTAAAGGTCGTTTCTCCGCCTACCGTCGTTCACGATGTTAAGGATTATGCACAGGAGCTTTACTATATGTACAAGGAGAAAAATAATGTTTGATTTTTTGTTCTTTTTCGAGAGCGTGCTACTCGGAATCGGACTTGCAATGGACGCCTTTTCGGTATCCTTGGCAAACGGTCTTAACGAGCCGTGTATGAGCAATAAAAAGGCGCTCGGAATATCGGGAACGTTCGCATTCTTTCAGGCGCTTATGCCACTCATCGGCTGGACGCTAGTACATACGATTGTTGAAAAATTCAAGTCGTTTGAGAAATTCATTCCGTGGATTGCACTTGCACTTCTTGGATACATAGGCGGTAAAATGCTCTATGAGGGCATCAAGGGCAAGGAAGAGGAGCAACAGTGTAAGCCACTTGCGCTTTCGCTTCTTCTCGCACAGGGAATCGCCACCTCAATTGACGCACTCTCGGTTGGCTTTACCATTGCCGAATACACCTTCTTGCCCGCACTCGTTTGCGCGCTTATAATTGCCGTCGTAACACTCGGAATTTGCTTTGTAGGTGTCAAAATCGGCGTGCACGTGGGCAAAAAATTCTCGCACAAGGCAAGCATTTTGGGTGGAGCAATCCTGATTTTCATAGGTCTTGAAATCTTTATAACAAGCTTTTTCTAAAAGAGCGAAACGGCACGGATTTTCGTGCCGTTTTTTCATTGATATAATATGCGCGCGAATTGAATAATGTTGGAAAAAGTCGAAATTTTGGCTTTAAAATCAAAAATGCGACAAGCCTAAATCTTGTCAAAATGCACAAAAATCGAATTTTTGCTTTGTTAAAAACCCTCGTTTTTTTGTGCAACTATACGAAAAAGCGAGCGCGACGGACGCCTCTATTGACTTTTACCCCTGTAAGAGTTATAATAATAAAGCAAAATAAGCGCATAGGCGCTACATATAAGGAGTTTCAGAGATGAAAAACACAATTAGAATTTTGATGTGCATCGCTCTTGCTCTTACCATGATCCTTGGTTTGATTGCTTGCTCTCCAAAGACAGCAACCGTAACCTTCGATTACAGTGAATGGGACGACGCAGAGTGCGATGAGGACGAAAGAGTTTTGGAGGTCGGCGCAAAGATCGGTAAGCTTCCAAAGGCAACACTTGACGGCTATAAGTTCAAGGGCTGGTACACCGAGGAGGAGTATGAGCTCGTATCAACTGGCGAGGATGCTGAAAAGGTTAAGACAACTCTTATCGTTGAAGAGGATATTACACTTTATGCATACTTTGAGAAGGTAGTAACAGATGACGATAGCTCCGGTGGTGGATCAACACAGCCGGGTGGCTTCGACTGTGCAAAGGGCGTACACAACTGGGCAACAGCTACAACTGAGCCTACCTGTACAAAGGCGGGAACAAAGGTTGAGGAATGCCAGATTTGCCATAAGTCAAACACAGACGCTGTTTATGCATCAATGAACCCAGCACTCGGACATCAGTGGGTAGCTGACGGTGCTGTTGATGATGGTGGTTGGACATACGTTGCTCTCGCTAGAAAGAGAGAGTGCCACAGAGAAGGCTGTGACGAGGCAGAGGTTAAGGAGCTTCAGAACATCACAGCAAGAGCACAGGTTAATGTAACCTTGTCTAACGGTGGATGGCCAGGTGCTTCGGAGTGGGCATCTAATCTTACCGACGGCAAGTGGGATACAGGTCCTAACGGAAAGGGCTGTACTCCAAAGGGCGGAGATGTTACTATTGACTTGATTTTTGCACAGCCTACCGAAATTGACCAAATCGCAATGAGCGTTTATGGCTTCGGTGAGGATGGATACACCTCAAAGTACGAAGTGTTTATTTGGTACATGAACGAGGATACATTTAGAGAAACCCCAACTGCGACAGGCGCGTTCCTTAGAACCACTGGCGACAAGGACGGTGCAGTTTGTATCGATAGAACACAGGATAGCGAGCTTGTTCAAGGTATCAGAATCGTGTGCAAGGGTTGCAAGAACGGTGAAGAAATGTTTAGAGAAGTAACCGTTGCAATCGCACCAGAGGAAGATGAATAATTTTAGCATTTATAGCAATTTGCCCCCTCGTTTAATTTACGAGGGGGCTTAATGCCCAAATAAGAAAAGTTAATGGAGCAAATATGAAAAAGAGTTTACTCGTGCTTCTCGCACTTCTTTTGTCGCTTCTCGCAGTCTTTGTTGCCTGCGGTCCTGATGGCGGTGGAGATGATGAAGAGGAAGGCACATACACCGTTTCATTTATCCTCGGCTACGGCACGAACGATATAATTGAAACGAAAGAAATAGCTATTGGAAGAAAGATAGGAAAGCTTCCAACCGAGCCTGAAAGAGACGGATACACCTTTGGTGGTTGGTTCCTCTCGACCGACTTGGAATTCAAGAAGGAGGTTACCTCTTCCTCAAAATTCGAGGAGGATGTTATCCTTGTTCCTAACTGGGTTCCAATTCCACCGTGTGACCACGCAGTTGGTTACGAAAACGCAGCTGTAACACCTCAAACCTGTGAAAGCCCATCTATACTTATTCAAAGATGTCTTAACTGTGGTGAGCCAAAGGAAACACAGCTTCAGCCTGCACTCGGACACAAGATTAAAACAAACGACCCTGTTGCCGCAAACTGCGGTTATGACGGATATACTCTTAAGGAGTGTACAAGAAAGGGCTGTAAGTGGGAAGAAAGGGTTGACATCGTTCCTGCAACAGGAATTCATACCTATCAAGAAAGATGGTTCCTTGTAAGAACCCAAACAGACTACTCATACGGTGAGGAGAGAAGAGCTTGTAATGTTTGTGGTCGTTATGAATATAGATATATCGATCCTAACAAGCTTTCCGAATTCGAAACACTTCCTATTAAGCAGGTTGTAGTTGGCGGACAGGTTTACGTTGACGTTGCAAGCACAGCTACAGCATCTGCAACCTCACTTTATAGACTTACTAAGGCTGCAAGTGTAATCGACGGTGCTCCCGGTACATATTGGAGAGCTAACACTCTTGCAGACAGCGACAAGTACACAGGCGACGTTCTTAACTTGAAGCTCGCAACCGCATTTGAGGTTGCAGTTATCGAATTTACAATTCCTAACTACTGGGCATGGAAGCTTGGTCCTGAGTGCACAGTTAAGTACGATATTGAGGTTTGTGAAAACGGAGAATGGAAGAAGGTTGGAACAGTTTCCGATGCTGACGTTCAGGATTCACTTTCAAAGAACGCTGTTGTAGCTCTTGAGCTCGACAGACTTTATAACGTTACTGAAATTAGAGCGACAGTAACTCACGCAACACGTTATACACCTGCTATGATTTGCGAAATCAAGGTGTAC
>JAZKZO010000057.1:0-44627 GCA_045612665.1 Eubacteriales bacterium | reverse complement strand
CGGAATGCGGAATTCGGAATGAAATCACACGCAGTGTGTATATCATCAATTCATAGAATTGCATATCATCAAAGCGAAGTTTTGTATATCATTGCGCATAGCGCGTATATCATCAACACAAGGTGTTGTATATTCGGAAAGGAATAAATATGGCTACAAAGAAAACGGCAAAGGTTGACAAAAAGGGCGTAGCGGATAATGCGACCGACCAAAGAAAAAAGGCCCTTGAAACAGCACTTGCTCAAATAAGAAAAGAAAACGGTGAGGGCTCAATTATTCGTTTGGGCGACGCTCCCGACATTAAAATCAGTGCAATATCGACAGGCTCACTTTCCCTTGACCTTGCCCTTGGCGTAGGTGGACTTCCAAAGGGAAGAATTATAGAAATTTACGGTCCTGAATCATCAGGTAAGACAACGATTGCGCTTCACGCAGTGGCTGAAAGCCAAAAGCAGGGCGGAACGGCGGCGTTCATTGATGCTGAGCACGCGCTCGACCCTGTGTACGCAAAGGCTATCGGAGTAAACATTGACGAGCTTTTGGTATCACAGCCCGACCACGGAGAGCAGGCACTCGAAATTGCCGAGGCGCTTATAAACTCCGGTGCGGTTGATATAATCGTAATTGACTCCGTTGCAGCACTCGTTCCTCAACAGGAAATCGAGGGCGGAATGGGCGACAGTCATATGGGCGTACAGGCAAGACTTATGTCGCAGGCGCTTCGTAAGCTCGCAGGAGCAATTAACAAGACAAACTGTATTCTTATTTTCATTAACCAGCTAAGAAGCAAGATTGGCGTTATGTACGGAAATCCCGAAACTACAACGGGTGGTAACGCGCTTAAGTTCTATGCATCGGTTAGAATTGATATAAGAAAGAGCGAAACTCTCAAAAACGGAAGCGAGGCTTACGGTAACAGAGTTAAGGCAAAGGTAGTAAAGAACAAGGTTGCGCCACCGTTCAAGGTTGCCGAATTCGAAATTCTTTACGGCTCGGGCATTTCCAAGTCAACCGAGATTGTAGATATGGCAATCGAGCTTGGAATTGTTGAAAAGAGTGGCTCGTTCTTCACCTACGGAGAAACAAAAATCCAAGGTAAGGACAAGATGAGAGCGCATCTTGAGGCAAGCCCCGACATAATGGCAGAGCTTGAAGAGAAAATCAAAGCAAAGCTTGCTAACGGAGAAGCTCCCGAAGCTGAGGATGATATCTTGGATAACGACGAATTTGATTTGAGCGCGCTTGGACTTGAAGACTAATTTCGACCGATTATAACTGCGTTATGTGTTGTTGCTCCTCAACTGCGACCTAGCCGTACACCAAGTACGCCGTCGTCCGCAGTTTCCGGTGCGCCTAGCCTAACTTGTTCTAATCAATCGAAATTTCGAAAGATAGAAAATCTTAAACAGTGTGTGAATTAATGAGGTTGCAGAGTCGAACTTCGCACTTTGCACTTCGAATTTCGCACTTACACGCGTCAGGCTATGCCTGAAAGGAAAAATATGGATAATAAAATTTACTACAAAATCGAAAAGATTAAGAAAACGGCACAGGGATACATCTTTTTCATCGCTTCCTCTATGGGAACGAATTTTGAGATGCCTGTTTCCCCCGATCAGTACGATCGATTTGATCTTGACGAGGGAGAGATAATTGACGATGCACACTTTCTCAAGATAAGAGAGGAGCATCTATTTGACAATGCGCGCAGACACGCATTTTCGATACTCTCCTATGGCGAAAACAACAAAAAGATGCTTGTCAACAAGCTTATGGCACAGGGCTTTTCAAGAGAGCTTTGCGAAAACGTTGCTATATATATGGAGCACCGTGGCTACATTGACGAGAAAAAGCAAATGGGCTTGCTTATTGACACCTATCTTAAAAAGAAATTTGGTAGAATCAAGATTACCGAGGAGCTCATTTTAAAGGGCTACCGTCGTGATGAGGTTTCCGAGTATGTTAAGGAAGCGCTCAAGGATGTTGATTTTGCCGAGAACTGTGCTTGGATTATCGAGCACAAATACAATCCTCTTCCAAAGGATGCCGAATCACTTAAAAAGATGATGACCGCTCTTATGCGCTATGGCTACAACATTAACGACATAAAGACGGCAATCCGTCTTTTCCAAGAGGCACAGGAGCAGGCATGAGAATAGGATTTGTTTCTCTCGGTTGCCCAAAAAATCAGCTTGACACCGA
Organism: Eubacteriales bacterium; assembly: GCA_045612665.1. Classification (GTDB taxonomy): domain Bacteria; phylum Bacillota; class Clostridia; order Oscillospirales; family CAG-272; genus RGIG2000. Next base: position 42,425 of record JAZKZO010000057.1, on the reverse strand, counting down.
GGTTATGCTCGGTCATATAGCAAAGGCGGGATATGAAATCACGCCCGAGGAAACCGAGGCAGATATAGTTGTAATCAACACCTGCGCCTTTATCGGTGATGCCAAAAAGGAGTCGATTGACAACATTTTGGATATTGCTTGGCTTAAGGAAAATAACAATTTAAAGGGAATTATCGTTACAGGATGCTTGGCAGAGCGTTACCGTGATGAGGTAATGAAAGAAATGCCCGAGGTTGACGCACTTCTCGGTACGGGAAGCGTGCACGACATTGTTAGCGCAATCGAGGCAATCTCAAACGGAGAAAAATACACCTCGTTCAAGGATAAAAACGAGGTTGAGCTTGGCGGAGATAGAATTGTAACCACGGGCGACGCGATGGCGTATCTTAAAATCTCCGAGGGCTGTAACAACCGTTGCACCTACTGCGCAATTCCCGACATAAGAGGCAAGTTCCGTTCCCGACCGATGGACGACATCGTGCGCGAGGCAAAGGAGCTAGTTGACGGGCTTGGAATTAAGGAGCTTGTAGTAATCGGACAGGACACGACTGCGTACGGCATAGACCTTTACGGTAGCTATCAGCTTCACACGCTTTTGCGCCGTCTTGCCACCGAAACGGATGTTACTTGGCTTAGAATTCTTTATTGCTATCCCGACAAGATAACTGACGAGCTTATAAGGGAATTTAACGAAAATCCAAAGCTCGTAAAATACATAGACCTGCCAATTCAGCACATTTCATCGCGCGTTTTAAAGCGTATGAACAGGCGTGGCGACGGTGCGCTCGTAAGAGGTGTAATTAACAAATTACGCACACAGGTCGAGGGAATTTCCATTCGTTCTACTGCGATTGTGGGCTTCCCAGGTGAAACGGAAGAGGATTTCAGTGAGCTTTGCGCCTTTATTAAGGAAGCACGCTTTGAGCATTTCGGTGCGTTCACCTATTCAAGAGAGGAAGGCACACCTGCCTACGATTTTGAGGATCAAATCGACGAGCAAGTAAAGCAGGATAGATACGATATTTTGATGGAGCATCAGCTTGGTATTAGCGAGGAAATGCAAAGTGCCAAGATTGGTAGCGAAATCGAGGTTATAATAGAGGCATACGACCCGGTAAGCGAGGCATATTGCGCAAGAAGTAAGCAGGATGCCCCCGATATCGACGGTAAGGTGTTCATTCAAGCAAGAAAGGGAACACTTTGCGAGGGCGATATTATTAAGGTGAGGGTTATTGAGGCTTTGGATTATGACCTTATCGCCTCATTGATTTAGAGTTCATTATGCGGTGTTGCTCCCGAATGCCGACCTCGGAGTATGTAAATACACCATCGTCCGTCATTCTTCCGGTGCGCCTTGCCTAATTTTCTCTAAATGCAATGAGTTGCTAGCTTGGTTTAGCCTAAAACCATTGTGGTTAGAGTTCATTATATTGCGTGTTAATAGGAGTTTAATATGAATTTACCAAACAAATTGACAATGCTAAGAGCAATACTTGTGCCTGTATTTATGGCGTGTATGCTTTATATTAAGAATGCGACCGTTTGTGCGCTTGTTAGTGCAGGCGTATTTGCAATAACGGCGCTTACCGATATGCTTGACGGAAAAATTGCAAGAAAGTACAACCTTGTAACGAATTTCGGCAAGTTTATGGACCCACTCGCCGACAAATTTATGGTGTTTGCGGCACTTCTTGTAATCACTGTAAAGAGCACGGGCGTGCTTCAACAGGTTATGATTTGGTCGAGTGCTATCGTATTTCTTCGCGAGCTTGGAGTTACATCAATTCGTCTTGTATGTGCAAACAGCGAGGTTGGAGTTGTAGCGGCAAGCTGGTTTGGAAAGTGCAAAACCGTTACACAAATTGCGGCAATCATAGTTCTCATTTTAGAACCACTTGTAATTGCGAATTTCTTTAATACATACTTTATCGCATCATATGTCCTCGTTGGCGCTATGGTTATTATGACAATCGGAAGTGGAATCGACTACTTAAAGACCTATTGGCCATATATGTCGGACAAGAAATAAACAAAAAACAGCCATTTTGAAGTAAATCCCGCTTGGTTCGCTTCAGGGTGGCTATTTTTTAATGCGAAATTCGGAATTCGGAATGAGATTGCTTCGTGAGGGATGATAAAAAGGCTCCTTCCGGGAGGGAGCTCCTGACGAAGTCGGGTGAGGGAGAACGCGCTTTCATAAAACCTTTGAATTTTCGTTTTCGCAGGCTCCTTTCGTCATTTTCTTGCGAAAACGCCACCTTCCTCCCGGAGGAAGGCTAAAGCAAAGCTTGGGTGAAATTTCTTCGTGAAGGACGAGGAGAGAAAATGCGAAGTTGATTCCGAATTCCGAATTCCGCATTCCGAATTAAAAAACAGCCACAGGAGTGGCTGTTTTTGTTATTTATACTTGCTTAGCAGATACATAAGACTTATATTTAGATAGGAGCGCACATATTCGACCTGTCCCTTCCACGAGGTGATTCGGACAATTTCGGGTGGATTTGACCAAATGTACTTGTCGAGAATATTCCACTTTTCAAAGTTACGGTCGAAGGCTTCCTTTGGAAGTGCGTAAACGTAAGAGAGGCAATCCTCGATACATTTTTCAATCTTGGGGGCATATTCCTTTAAGGTATCGGCAACGAGCCTTTCGAATTCCTTAAATCTGAAAAGACCGTTAAACCAATCACTTACGTTTCTTACATAAAGGGTGTTGCTCGGCTTTGCTGCATCCGAGTGGTTAATATTTCCGACGCTTAGGTCGAAATCCCAAATCGGTCCACATTCGAGCCTTCCGCCTGCATCCTTGTGAAGGAAGAAGCTTGACCAGTCGACATCGGCACACTTAAATAGCTCAAAGATGATATAAGCCTGTGCAAACGATTCCATATTTATAAGCGCAGATGCCTGCTCGAACGTGCCTGTGCGCATTATGCTAAGGCATCTTGTAAGATAATCGGTGATAAACGCCTTATGTGCGTTTGTAAGCTCGGTGTCGGGATTCGGAAATTTCACAACGTAGGAGCGTCCGTCAACGGTAATGCAAGTGCCGTCGGCGCGTCCGTCAAGCTCAACGAGGTACCCTGTGTCTATTTTCGAGGTGTCCTCGCTTACATTAACGCGATTGTCGCCAACCTCAATTTGCTCGCAAAGAAGATAAACGCCAAGATACTCTCCGTTTAAGTACACCTCAACGAGCTGAGATTTGCTCGACTCCTGAAGCTCGGGGAATTCAAGCGCAACCGTGTACGCAAGATAGTTTCTTATAAGGCTCTTGTCGCAATAGTTTGAAATAAGAGTCCAATCCTTTGCCTTGCCGAAGCCGAAAAGCGACACATCGTGATCGAGCTTTATTTTATACGGCTTTTTGGGCGATTCCGACCAAGAGGTATTTCCTCTACCACGAATTTGCGCTCCGAGGTCGATGATTTCCTGACCGTCATCGGTGTTTGAAAGGTTAAAGGTGCATTTAATATAGGTTGAGGTATTGTTTACGCCTGCGCCATTTTGAGTGTTGATTTCGATTATCGGCATTTTGTAGGTCGTTTTCTCGAACATTGCACTGATAACCGTGTCCTCGTTTACACGAAGCGTGATTTTCGGATTTGTGTCGCCATTTGACCAGGAGATAAACTTATATCCAAGGCGTGCCGTTGCCTCGAGCGTTACCTGTGAGCCCGAATCGACAATGCCTGATGGCGCGTTTGTTATAACCTCGCCCATTTCCTCGTCGCAAACGACGGCGAGTGAATGGATTTTTGTGAAAATAGCCGTATAGGTGGCGCTTTCAAAGGCTTTGTCGGTACGGTTAGGAGAAAGAGTGCCGTCGTCCCACTTGACAAATCGGTAGCCCTCGTTTGGGATAGCGATTACCTCAAGACCGCTTTCGCCACGCAAGGTATCCTGATACACCTCGCCCGAGATTTTTCCGCCCTCGGTTGCCTCGTATTGAAGAAGCTCTGTTTCGTCAAATTGGAAAATCGCCTTTTTAATTTGGTCAAGTGAGGCAATATCGGTTCGCTTTGCGCTCTCAACGCCGTCGTCCCAACCGATAAACTCATAGCCCTCGTAGGGGATAGCCTCGACCTCGGTCGTTGTATCGCCCTGTAAGAGATTTTGAACCTCAGTTCCCTTTATCATTCCACCGTCAAGGGCGGTGTAGGTTATTTTTATTATCGGAATTTTCTCGAAAATTGCCGTAAACGAGCCACTCTTCGAAAGAGAATCGGTGCGCGTGGGCGTTTCAAGACCGTCATCCCAGCTAACAAAGCGATAGCCGTCGCTCGGCTTTGCCATTACGGCTTCAAAATTAGCCACTCCGTCCGACTTTTTAGCGCTTTGAGAGGTCATTCCTATAATAATGCCCCCCTCGGTCGCCTCATATGTAACCTTGACCGAGCAAGAGCATAAAAGGCAAGAGAGCGCAATAAGAGTAAGCGCTAAAATAAATATTCGTTTTTTCATATTGTACCCCCCTATTATACACCTATGGTGATAACATACAATTCTATAAATTGATGACATACGATTTCTTAGAAATCAATGACATACACACTGCGTGTGATTTCATTCCGAACTCCGAATTCGTCGCGAAGCGATTTCATCCAAGTTCTACTTGGATTTCATCCCAACGGGATTTCATCCACCTTGGTGGATTTCATCATTCCTCATTCCGCATTCCGCACTCCGAATTCTCAATACCCTATCCCAACGGCGAAGAAGAGAACGCCAAGAGTTAGCGCGAGAAGAATGGCTTGGAGCTTCCAGGTCCACTTAAACCACTTTCCGTACGACACATTTGCCATTGAAAGACCGATAAGAAGCACGGGATTTGTCGGCAAAATTACGTCGGTAAAGCCGTCCGCCATACAGTAAGCCAAGATTACAAGCTCGGGGGAAAGTCCGAGAGCCGTTGCGATAGGCAAAATGATAGGCATAACAAGGAAAATCTTTGCCGATGCAGAGCCGATAAAGACCTGTAAAATAAGAATTAAAAGATAAATCAAAATTACGGCAAGGAATTTATTTTTGCCGTCAAGAACACCGATTACTGCGTTCATTATCGTGTCGATTATTCCGCTTTCGGTCATTACAAGCTTAACCGACGAGGCAAGAGCAATCATAAACACGGCAGGGAGCATTGAAATCGCGCCCTTATATATGTGCTTAAACACGCTTTTCTTGTCCTCGGAAACCAAAAGTCCGCAAACGACTCCTGCGCCAAGGAAGCTTACTGCCAAAATCGGGATTGCAAAATCGGAGATTGCACGCACCGAGGCGATAAGCAAAAGCGCGAAAAGCTGAATTATAAAGAATATTCCGTAAATTTTAAACGCTCTTTCCGAGCCCTCCTCACCCTCGTCGAAATTAAGACTTGCTCTTTTTGTTAGGTCGGTTTCGTAGGTTGGGGATAGCTCGGGATTTTTTTGGATTTTTCTTATATGTATGAGCAAAAACGCACACAGGGTAGCGTAAATTATAATAAAGAAGACAATTCGTAGCCACACACCGCTTGACGGAGAAATTCCCGCAACCTGCGAGGCAAGACCTACCGAGAACGGATTTGTGATAGCCGAGGAAAATCCAAAGCACGAGGCAATAAGGCACGCGCCAAGTCCCGACATTGTGTCGAGGTTTATCGAGAGCATAAACACGATAACGATAGGCAAAAGCGTTACAAGCTCCTCGAACATTCCAAAGAAGCTACCGAATAGCATAAATATTAGCGTACAGGTACAGGCAATTCGTCCGCCCTTGCCCTTAAGCTTATGCATAAGACGGCTGATGAATATTTTAATTCCGCCTGTTTTGTCAAGGAGATTGAAAACTCCGCTCATAATAAGCAAAAACACGCTTATCATTATTATCGTTACGGCATCCTCTGATGCAAAAACTCGCACAGGGGCGCTCAAAATTCGCCAAAACGCAATTCCGTCAACCTCGCCCTTAACATATGAGCCGACAATGATTTGCCCCTTATCATCTCTTAAAAAGCTTCCCTGTGGAATAAAATAAGAGAGCAGACCGCAAATCAGTATAACGCTCGCAAGTATGCAAACGACGGTTATAAAGGATTTTAGCTCAATTGTTGAAAATGATTTTTCGTCCTTTTGCTTTTTCATTGTTACCTCAAAAGTAAATATTAATGTAGTCGGCTATTATAATTCTATAAGCCTTGACAAAGGAACGCTGTAAATTAGCGTTTTTGAAAGTGGGCGCTCAAGCATAAGCTCGATTGCTCTCTTATAATAGGAAAGCTGAAGGGAGTGTCGCTCCTTTAGCGTTTTTTCGCAGTCGTCCTCGGTTACAAAATCGGTTTTATAATCGACAAGCACGACCTCGCCCTTATCGTTTTCGTAAAGGCAGTCGATAACGCCCTGAACGAGGATTTTTTCGTCCTTTAGGCTTATATCGTCGGTGAATTCCGAGGCGTCAAGCATAACGTTAAAGCGAAACTCGCGCTTTATATCCTTGGCACGAAGAAGCTCGTCAAGAAGTGCGCTTTTTCTGAATTTTTCAAGGTGATATGTGTTTACAAGCTCGCTTGTGCTACGGGAAATAAAGCCCTCGCGCACAAGTCTTTCAAGCTCGGCACTCGCACCGTTTTGCAAAAGTCCCTCAAAGGAGCAGAACTGCATAAATATATGCGTTGCCGTTCCCCTGTCCGCACCTGTTGGCGCATCCACCTTGCCCCTTATAAACTCGGGCTCGTCATCAAGGGAGTATTTTGGAGACACGCCTGCGTTTTCTTCCTCGTCAAGCACCTTCGGATAAAGCCTTGAAACGCTCATCTTGGACGGAAGCTTGTTTAGGTGTGAATGTGGATACTCGAACGCAAGACGCGCACGGAGCTTTTCCTTGATTTGCTCGATTTTATCTCTTGAAAGCTCACGCTCGGTGGCGATATCGCCATTTGAGATAGCCTCGATTTCTTCAGCGCTGACGGTTGAAATCTTAACGGTGTCGGGATTTTCAAGACCGGCAATAAGCGCCCATTCAATGTAATTTTTAGGATGATAAAGCGAATATTCAGACACGTATCGGCGCATTTTGTCGCATTTTGCGATAAATCGCTCGGGCTCGGGCACGCCTGCCGTGAAAATAAGACGGCTACGCGCTCTTGTCATTGCAACGTAAAGCATACGCATTTCCTCCTCAACGCCTGCGCGCCTTATCGCAAGAGCACTCGCACGGCGAAGGAGTGTGTTGAATTTCGCAATTCCTCTATCGCGTGAAACATAGGCACTAACGCCAAGATCACGGTGATAGAGAACAGGATCTCTTATATCGGCACTGTTAAGCTGTGAGCCACACGCGCAAACGAAGCAAACCTCGAATTCGAGTCCCTTTGATGCGTGAATTGACATAAGCTTAACGCTATTTTCATCGCCCGAGCCGAGCTCCTCCTTGCCCGAGCTTTCCTTTATTCCCTCAACGTAGCGAAGGAAGGCGTAAAGTCCCTTATAAGCACCGCCCTCGTATGAGCGCGCTATTTCGTAAAGACGAAGCAAATTCTCGCGTGCATCGTCGTCAGCCATGCTCATAATAGGTGTAAGTGAGTAAACGAGCGCAATCATCTCGCACGAGTTTTTCTTTTTAGCCTCGCGCCTGAGGTCGCTAAGCCTTGTAAGAAATTCGTCTACCTTTATTTTTAAGCCTTCCTCTCCGTTATAGCCTCGCACGGCATCGAGAAGGCTTGGCGCATCCTTTGTAAAGGCGCGAATTTTAACAAGCTCCTCAAGGGAGAAGCTGAACACGCCCGAGCGCATAGCACCGGCAAGATATGAGTCGCGAAGTGGGTTATCAATCGCGTTTAATACACACAGGGTGAGCAAAATCTCGCTTTTCTCAAAGAAATGCTCGTCGCCACGGTATTCGGTTGGAATTCCACGCGCCTCAAGTGCCTCAACGTACATTTTAACAGGCTTTTTGAAGCCACGAAGAAGAATTGCAACATCCCTTGGCTCGATTTTGCGACCGTTTGCAAGGTAGCCTAAGTCAAGATATTCCTTTATTTTTTGCGCAACAAACTGCGCCTCGCGCTTAAGAAGGCTTTCGTCGTCCTCGTCGTCGCGAGTTTTGTCGATTATGTAAATTTCAGCCTTGTCGCTTTCGTAATGGGCATTTCCCTTTGCGAAAATGAGCGCGTCCTCGCTAGAATAGGGGATAGCGCGCGTTTTTCCAAACATAAGAGAGGAAAGTGCATTTGAAAAGTCGATAACGCCCTTGTCGCAACGGAAGTTGTCGCTCATATGAAGCTTGCACGGAGTACCGCTTGGCGCACTCTCTATCGGCACAAAGGTGCGAAGATACGAGCTAAAAATCTCCGGCTCGGCTGAACGGAAGCGATAAATGCTTTGCTTTATATCGCCCACTAAAAATCTATTGCCCTTTGAAATCGAATAGAAAATTCTATCCTGTAAATAGTTGGTGTCCTGATACTCGTCAACATAAATTTCGTCATACGAGTCGGCAATTTCACGCGCAAGCTCGCTTGGCTCGCCATTCGGACACAAAAGCGCGAGGGCGTATCTTGTAATATCGTTGAAATCGCAAAGTCCTGCGCCTCTTTTAAGGCTCGCATATTCTCTATCAAGCTCACTTAAAATATCGTAGAGCGCCAAAAGCACGCTCTTATTCTTTTCAAAGGACGAGGAAAGCGCCTCGGGAGTCGATGCGAATAGAGATTTTGCAAAATCGGCACGAAGCTTGTCCTTAAAGTCGGCACGAATGGTCTTAAATAGCTCACCGTCAACGCTTGCAACCTTGGTGGTCGGTCCGAGTCTTTCGGGAGAATAGGACGAAATACACTCGCAAATCTCGGTATATGTGCCATTTTCGCACACGTTCCTGAGCCTTTTTGCGAAATCGAGGTCCGAGCTAAACGGCACAAGGAACGCCCTTTCGGCATCCTCAAAGCCTCTTATATCGTCAAGCGCACTCTCGAAAAACGCGATATAGTGATTTAGGAATAGCAAAAGCTCCTCGCGCACGACCTTGCCGTACGGAGTTTTCATAAAATCACCGTCATAATCGGGGGAAAGCGTGAGAGTTTCAATGCCGTTTTTGGTGGTTATAAGCCTTTTATAGAGCGAAAGAAGCTCATCCTTTAGCTTTTCCTCGCCCGAAAACGATGAAAAGCAATCGCAAACACGAAGAAAATCAACGTCGTCGCCCTTTTCGTCATAAAAACGGTCAAGCACGGCACTAATCGCCTCACGGCAAAGCACCTCGCTCTCGCCCTCGTCGGCAATTTTGAACGAGCTATCAAGCCCGAGAAGCTCAAAATTCGCCCTTACAAGCTTTAAGCAAAATGCGTCGATTGTGCAAATATCGGCACTTGAAAGTCGCACAAGCTGTTCGCAAATGTGCTTGTTTGACGCATCATTTTTAAGAATATCGGTAAACGCGGTGCTAATACGGGAGCGAAGCTCGCCTGCCGCGTCCTTTGTAAAGGTAACGACGAGCTTTCTTGCAATATCGTCGCCATTTTCGGTAACTCTTTTTGTAATTCTCTTGGTAAGTGTGGCGGTTTTTCCGCTTCCCGCACCTGCCGAGATTATGAGGTCAGCTCCCTCGAAGCCGATAGCAAGAGTCTGTGCCTTGGTTGGAGAAAATTTCATTTTACTCATTTTATCCTCCTTCGGCAAATTGCCTTATGCTGACAGTATTCGCACGCCTCGGCACTCTTGCCCTTTAATTTGAGCGGAACGGCACTTGCATCACCGTCAAGGAGTGATTTTCCTATTCCGTGAAGAATATCGCAAAGACGGGCGTAAAGGCTCTCAAAGCCCTGCTCGTCAAGAAAATATTGAGAGGTGCGCGCGCTCTTTTTTGGAATATATTTTCCGCTTTTTTCCTTATCCTGTGCCTCTAAAACGCGCTCGTCGTCAAGGAAAAGACCGTTTCTTTTAACGAGGTCGGCAACGCTTTTAGCCTCGATTTCCGATGCAACAGGCGAGGACAGGTCAACCTCCTCGTCAATACGGCTCTTGCCAAGTCGCATAGGGAAATATAGCACGCCTGCGCTCTTAAGCTCCTTGGCATCACCGAGAAGTCTATCCCTTACAGGGCTCTTTTTCGACTTGCAAAGAGTGAAAAGATATATAAGAAGCTGAAGCTCGAGTCCGTTTTGGAACTCGTCGAAATTGAATTTCTTATCGCCTGTTTTGTAATCGACAACGCGCAGGTATGCCGTATCACCGTCGCGATAAATATCAACACGGTCAACGACGCCCGACATTGTGATTGTCGCGCCCTCGCCTGCATCGAATTTAAGTGGCTTAATGCCGTCGCGCGAGAATTTAAGCTCAAACTCGGCAGGCACGAACTTGCTTTGAGATAGCTCCTCGGCAAGCTCACGAATATATACGATAAGGTTCGATTTAACACGGTTAAACAGGTGCGAGAGCTTTGCAGTTGGCGCACCGCCCTGACAAAGAGCACGAATGTACGCAAGAGTTATCTCGTCAAGGTCCTTTTCGATTTCCTCGTCGGTCATTTTGGAGATATCGAGCGACTCATCTCGCACACGTGTCAAGAAATGCTCAAGCACGGAGTGGGCAAGAGTGCCGACCTCACGCGCTCCAAAGGATATTTTTTCGCTCTCCTTAATTGAGAGCAGATAGGTGCAATAATAGTCGAAGTGGCACGACGCGAAGCGTTCGATTTTCGATTGTGAAAGATAAATGTCGCTACCAAAAATCTCGCGTGCGCTTTCGCGAGAGATTTTTTCGTTTTCGTTTGAAAAATCAAGCTCGGGAGCATTGATTCCCAAAAGCTCGGATATAGCCTGTCCGCACTCGGTACGGTTGCCCGATAGCTCGAGCGCGCCCTTCATAGAATAAATCTTGTCCTCGGGGAGCATAGGCACTCTGTCCGTGCCCTCAAGCGACGGAAATAGCTCTAAAATTCGCAAATAAGCGATACTGGGTGAGAGCTTTTCGCCCTTTATGTTGCCCTGTGGCGCGCTAATATAAAGCTTTTCCGACGGGCTTGAAATCGCGCTTGCGAAGATAAATAGCTCGTCGTCAGCGCGCTCGTCGCCTAGTGCCGAGAGAGTAATTCCAACGCTTTCAAGCTCGATTTTGTCGCTATCGGAGAAGAATCCACCCCTGTCAATGGTAGCAGGGAATGCGCCCTCGGTAACGCCCAAAACGAACGAATATTTTATGTTTTCGGTACGAAGGGAGAGCGCCTCGCCCACCGTAACGTTGTCCTCGCCTGTTGGAATTGTGCCGATGCGTACGCCCTCAAGCGCGTGAGAAAGAGAGGTTAGGAACATTTCTTCACCGATTTTCTCGCTCGGCAAAATTTGACACATAGTGTCAAGCGCGTCCATAACCGCGCTATAAAGCTGTGAAAGCTCCATAGCCTCGCTCTCGTCGCTTATCTCGATTTGCGCCTTGATTTGGCTCTTTATATCGAGCGCCTTAAGGAGCGAGTAAAGCTCGGTGCAAAGCTCGAGAGTGGTAGCCTCACGCGCAAAAGCCTTGCGGAGTGGCATAAGAAGCTCCAAAACGCGCGACCTTGTGTCGTTTATTTTGGAAAGTCGCTCCATTTGCGTGATAGTTGGGGAAACAACATATCCGTCGGGATTTGCCGACCAATAGTCGTCGCTCTCAAACTTGCGTCCACTGATATCCCAACGGAACATGTAGCTTTCAAGCTCGTCGCAATCCTCGTCGGAGATTTGCGAATATCCGCTACGGATAAACGAGGTTATATCCCTTGCCGACCAGCTAGCACAGGCGCGCACGGCTGAAAATAGAAGCTTGATAAGAGGCTTTGAGGATATAACGGTTGAGTCCGACATATAAAACGGAATGTCGTATTTTTCAAGAATGTAGTCGATTATACCGCGATATGTGGCTAAATTTCGCACAATAACGGCAATTTCGGAGTATTTTGCACCACCGATAACGAGCTCCTTGATTTTCGAGGCAACGCTCTCGCACTCGTCAAACTCGTCGCGTGGGCGCATAAGTGTGATGCCGTCGTGATTTTCGCACGGTGGGGCATCAAAGTGCCAAAGATTTTTGGATAGATACGCAAGGGCGTCGCTTTTGTGCAAGAGGTCGCTATCAAAGCTTGTGATTTGAAGCTCCTTGCCAAGGTGCAGACATTCGCTTCTTATCTTGCGCACGGTTTCGCTTAGCTTTGAAAAGCCAAGTGATTTTAGGTCGCTCTCACGCACGTCAAGAGAAATCTCAACGTCCTCGGCTTGAAAGAGAATTTGCCTTAACACCAAAAGCTGTGCGCCCGTAAAGCCGTTAAACGAGCTTACGTAAACGCGTGCGCCCTCGAACGGACGGTGCGCCTTAATCTTATCGGCAAGCGTAATTAGGTCGTCGTACGGGTCGGAGAAGCTTTCGCCCAAAATGCGCTCATAAACCTCAAAAACAGACACAAGGTCGTGCATTTTGCTCTTTAAGCGTGGATTTTCCACCTCGGAAATGGCATTTCGAAGCACGTCGGGCGTTATGCAATAGGATTTAAGCTCGCCAACCGCGTCAAGAAATAGCTCGATAAAGCCCTTTTCGCGCCCCTTGGCAATCTTGTATTCGTCAAGCGTGTCGCGAAGAGAGCAAATAGTCTTGTACATAATGAGGTTTTTGGAGCTTTTTGATATGTAGTTGTATTTTAGACCACCGTAGGTGCGGAAAATCTTGTCGCAAAGGCGCGTAAAGTTGACCGCCTCGATATAAAGCTGTGCGCTAGGTGGTAAAAGTCTTGCAATATTACTCTCGCAAAGGACGGTTCGTTGCTCAGGCACGAGCCAAAAGGCGTGCTTCTTTTCAGATGCATCACGCCCAAGGCTATTTATGATGTGAGAGGTTTTGCCACTGCCGTAGGGGCCGAGCAAGAGTCTAACCATAATGTGAATGAGTGTCCTTTCCTAGAATTAGTGCGAAGTGAATTCGGAATTCGGAATGCGGAGTGCGGAATGAGAAGGGGACGAAATCCACCAAGGTGGATGAAATCCCGTTGGGATGAAATCCAAGCAAAGCTTGGGTGAAATCGCTTCGCGAGGAATGATAATAAGGCTCCATCTGGGAGGGAGCTCCTGACGAAGTCGGGTGAGGGAGAGTGCGTTTTTATAAAACCTTTGACTTTTTGTTTTCGCAGGATAGCTTTGCCTAAAGCTTTAATGTTTATTTGTGTTTTCTTCAAACAACCTCAAATTTCTCAAAATCGGGGCTTTACCGCGCCAAGCGAACGGACGGGATGCGAATTCCGAGTCGCCCATATTTTCGACATCGGCGCTTGAAAGGTGGTGAATAACTCCGTTTTTAAAAAATTCGATAGGTGTAAACGATGCGTTTTTGGTGTACGGGCATACATTTTGGCACACGTCGCACCCCCACGCGCTTTTGTTTTCAAGCATTAAGGCGATTTCCGAGTCGGATAGCTCGCCCTTTTTTTGAGTTATTGCGCTAAGACATTCGCTCTTTGGACGGGGGTCGCTCTCATCCATACAGTGCGACGGACAAGCCTTATGGCACGCGCCACAGCCAAAGCAACGCTTAACCTCGGTGCTTTCCGTAAATTCGAGTCCGAGCAATTCGGGAGAAAGGTCGGTTATAAGCTCGCAAAGAAAGACAAACGAGGAGTATTTTTCGTTAATAAGTAGTCCGTTATCTCCGATAAAGCCAAGACCGCAAAGGCACGCGCCGTTTACCTCGTCAATCGGGGAGTGGTCGGCAAAAAGCTCGCACTTAGCATCGGGGAAGGCGGACAAAATATGTAGCTTTATATCGTTTCGGAGCGCATCGGTGAACGCGTGATAGTCGCGCACGCTTGCATAAGCGCTCAAATTGTCGCACATATGCTCACTTCGATAGGGCAGGAGCATCATAATAACGCTTGAATTCTCGTCAAGAGATGACCTGTCAAGCAAATATTGCTTTGTGATTTTGCATCTTGAAAGCGGAATTGCGCCCACACAGTCGATGCCGTATTTTGACAAAAATTCCTTAATCATCGCCACTTCCTCGCTTCTTTTTCGCAAAAATCACGAATTTTGACACGATATAGTTGAGAATTATAACAATGATATTCGACGCAATCTTGACTGCGATATCGTTTAGGTGTAGCATATCGACAAATACGACCATAATGGCGGTGTCGAGCAAGCCGGTTAGCGCCCTTGCACCGAAAAAGGTGAGAATTTCCCACATAAATCTGCCAAAGCCGTTGCCCCTTGACTCGAAAACGATAAGCTTGTTTGTGAAAAACGCGAATAACACGCTAAGAAGCCACGCAAGAACATTAGAGGCAAGTGTGCCAAGACCGAGAGGATGCGCAAAAAGCCAATACGCCCCTATGTTTACAAGCGTTGTAAGCACGCCAAAAACAAGGTACAAAATAAGTCCCTTGTATTTTTTGATTAGGTTAAGCATAATATCACCACCTCTAATGAATGGGGAATTCGGAATGCGGAATGCGGAATGCGAAGGAGATGAAATCCACCAAGGTGGATGAAATCCCGTTGGGATGAAATCCAAGTAGAACTTGGATGAAATCGCTTTGCGACGAACTCGCAGTGATAATAAGGCTCCATCTGGGAGGTAGCGAAGCGGCATTTTGGTAGTGAATAACTCTCGGGGAGAGTTAGAGCCAAAATGGGACCGAGCCGCAGCGAGATACTGGCGCGTAGCGACTGAGGGAGAGCGCGTAAAAGAGAACAATCCTTGCAATTAATTGTGCCTGCTCACTTTATATTTATTTTTCCGCGCTCGCAAAAATATATGTATCCATTATAATTTTACCACTATGCGCGAGATTTGTCAATGCTTTAAAAATACACGCGCGAAATTTTAGAAATTCAGTTGACTTTTGCCTCTTTAAAGTGTACAATTATACCGAGGTGATAAAATGAAAATTAAGGGTGCAATTTTTGACCTTGACGGCACACTCCTAAACTCAATGGATTATTGGGGAAAAATAGCCGAGGAATACCTTGCATCAAGAGGACTTTCGACCGAGGACAATACAAACAGGCGCTTCCTCGAAAACGGAATGGCGAATTGGTACAAGTGGTGTCAGGAAAATTTAGGTCTTGACGAGGATTATCAAACGGTAAAGACGTGGATTTATAGCGAAATGGATAAAAAATATGCCACGGTTATCTCTACAAAGGACGGCGCGCGCGAGATGCTTGCGAAATTGAAGGCTCACGGCGTTAAAATATGCCTTGCAACGGCAACTGACAGGGCTTCGGTTGAGAAAATTCTTGACCGTCTTGGCATAGCAAAATATTTCCCGAAAATCTTTACCTGTGGCGAGCACGGAAGCAAGAGAGAAATCGGAATTTACAACACAGCCCTCGACTTTCTTGGAACTCCAAAGGACGAAACTTTTGTTTTTGAGGACGCGCATTATGCCCTCAAAACTGCGCACGACGGTGGATTTAAGACCGTGTGCGTATATGACAAGAATGTTTTTGTTCCAAAGGACGAAATGAAGGCACTTTGCGACATTTATCTTGAAGCAGAGGACAGATATTCACTGGATATAGAGGCGTAAGTTAATGCGGAATGCGTATACGAGCGAAAGCGAGTATCAAGGTTCCAAGTGTGAAAATGCTATTTGATTTTCACGTGCTACGAAGTAGCCTGTTTGGAAAACAGAGAGCTTGGGTTCTTCAGTGCGGAGTGCGAAGGGGATGAAATCCACCAAGGTGGGTGAAATCCCGTTGCGACTGATAAATTAGCCTTCGCCAGAGGGAGAAGGTGGCAGTCGCAGACTGACGGATGAGGTGTTCGTTCCGCATTGTTAAATAAAATGACAGGTAAGCGAAAACGGACGGAAAATGGACACATTCCGAATTCCGAATTCTGCATTATTTTACGAGGTTTATTATGGACGAAATTTTTATGCGTGAGGCGCTATGCGAGGCGCAGAGGGCGGCGGAGCTTGACGAGGTGCCTGTCGGTGCTATCGTTGTGCGCGACGGAAAAATAATTGCCCGTGCCTATAACACAAGAGAGCGCGATAAAAATGCGCTTTGCCATGCCGAAATTAAGGCGATAAACGATGCCTGTAACGCACTTGGCGGTTGGCGACTTGTCGGTTGCACGCTATATGTAACGCTTGAACCGTGTCCGATGTGTGCAGGCGCAATTGTCAACGCCCGTGTGGAAAGAGTCGTTTACGGCGCGCCCGACAACAAGGCAGGTGCGTTTGGCACAATGATAAATCTAAACGATTATCCTCTTTTCAAGCCACAAATTACAGGTGGGATTTTAAAAGAGGAGTGCGCGAGCATTTTGAGCGAATTTTTTAAAGCAAAGAGAGAAAAATAATGGAACTTAAAGAGCTTATTGAGAGCATAAATAACGGCGACCTTTACAACTGTATGAACGACGAGCTTATTGCCGAGCAGGCAAAGTGCCTCGAGCTTCAATATGAGTATAACAACACTCGTCCGAGCGAGGGCGCAAAAAGAAAAGCACTTTTAAAGGAAATGCTTGCCGAGTGTGGTGAGGGTTGCTACGTTGAGCCACCTCTTCACGCAAATTGGGGCGGTCATAATCTCCATTTTGGCGACCACGTGTACGCGAATTTCAATTTGACGGTGGTTGACGATACACACGTTTATGTTGGAAATAACGTGCTTTTCGCACCGAACGTTATTCTTGCAACGGCAGGTCATCCGATAGATCCCGAGCTTCGTAAAAACGATTATCAGTTCAATATGCCGATAAGAATAGGAAACAACGTTTGGCTTGGCGCAGGCGTTATCGTAATGCCCGGTGTTACAATCGGTGATAATAGTGTAATCGGCGCAGGAAGCGTTGTAACAAAGGATATTCCCTCGGGCGTAATCGCGTTTGGAACACCGTGTGCAGTAGTCCGTGAAATCAATGACCACGATAAAGAATATTACTTTAAAAACAGAAAAATTGATTATTCGAAAATATAAGAAAAAACCGACACAGGGTGTCGGTTTTTTTAATTCGGAATTCGGAGTTCGGAATGCGGAATGAATTGATGCTGTCGCATCGTGAATTGGCTTGCGCCATGAATTCGAAGAACCTAACCTAACTGTTCTTTCGAACAGGCTACTGTGTAGCTGTGAAAATCAAATAGTATTTTCACGGTTAGAACCTTGGTACTCGCTACGCTCCATGAATCGAATTGCAACCATCAAATGCCGAAGGCAATTCATGCGACTCGTCGCAATTCATGACACAAGGTGTCTTTTCATGCAACCTTGTTGCAATTCATTGCTGACTTAAAAGTCAGCGATGTCCATATACTTATAACCATTATCGGCAATAAATTGCTTTCTTGCAACGATATCGTCGCCAAGAAGGGTTTCGAACATAATTCGAGTTTGCTCCTCGTCGGCAGGGCTAACCTGAATTAGACGGCGAGTAGCGGGGTGCATAGTCGTTTTCGACATCATCTCGGCTTCGTTTTCACCAAGTCCCTTTGAGCGCTGAATTGAGTATTTTTTGCCCTCAAGCTTGCTCAAAATCTCTGCCTTTTCGGCTTCGTTATATGCAAAATAGATTTCTCCCTTTGCCTCGGTTATCTCGTAAAGAGGGGATTCGGCAATAAACACCTTGCCCTCACGGATAAGCGTTGGCAAAAGCCTGTAAAACATTGTAAGAATAAGCGTTCTTATTTGGAATCCGTCCTCATCGGCATCGGTACAAATGATAATTCTGCGCCACTTAAGACTGTCAAGATTAAACGCGCTCATATCGTCCTTACCCTTTGTCTTAACCTCGACTCCACAGCCGATAACCTTAAGAAGGTCAACGATAATATCGCTCTTGAAAATCTTGTCGTATGAGCTCTTGAGACAGTTAAGAGTTTTACCTCTTACAGGGATAATCGCCTGAAATTCGGCATTTCTTGCGAGCTTACACGAGGTAAGAGCAGAGTCGCCCTCAACTATATAAAGCTCTCTTATAGCAGGGTCCTTTGAACGGCAGGCAACGAATTTTTCAACTCTTTGCGTGATGTCGGACGAGGTTGCGAGCTTCTTTTTGAGGTCGATACGAGTGCTTTCCGCCTTTTCGCGCGAGCGCTTGTTTACAAGCACTTGGTTGGCAAAAAGCTCAGCCTGTTGACCGTTTTCGGCAAAATAAACCTCAAGGTTTTGCTTTATTGACTCATAAAGAGCGTTTTCAATGAACTTGTTTGTGATTGATTTCTTCGTTTGGTTCTCGTACGAGGTCTTTGTTGAGAAGCTATTGATAACGAGAACAAGACAGTCCTGAATATCAACGAACGAGATTTTTTCCTCTTTTTTGAGGTATTTGTTGTTTTCGGTAAGATACTTGTCAATTTCAAATGCGAATGCGCGTCTTACCGCGTTTGCAGGTGAGCCACCGTGCTCCAAAAAGCTAGAGTTGTGATAATATTCGAGAAGATTTACGGTATTTGAAACGCAGAAGCAAATCTCCGCCTTAAGCTCGTAATCCGCCTTGTCATCACGGTCGCGACCCTTAGCCTTCATATCCCAAATGTAGGGGGCAGTGAGCGATTTTTCGCCTGCAACCTCGCTAATGTAGTCGGAAATTCCGTTTTCATAATAGAATTCGGTGGTGGAGAGTGAGCCGTTTTCCTCCTCGTAAACGAGAACGAGCTTAAGCCCCTTATTTACAACCGCCTGCTTATGAAGAATGTCAAGGAAGCGCTCCTTTGGAATCTTCGTTTCGGTAAATACCTCAAGGTCAGGACGCCAGCGTGTGAGAGTTCCTGTCCTTTTTTGCTTGCGCTCAAGAGGGCTAACCATAAGCTCCGACACAGGCTCTCCCTTTTCGAAGTGAATTTCGTAGAGAGTATCGCCCTTGAAGCTATATACGTCCATAAACTCCGAGGAGTATTGCGTAGCACACGCGCCAAGACCGTTAGTTCCAAGAGAGAACTTATATACACTGTCAATTTCGTTGTTTTCGTACTTACCGCCGGCATAAAGCTCGCAATAAACGAGCTCCCAGTTATAGCGATTTTCCTTTTTATTAAAATCAAGAGGAACGCCACGGCCGTGGTCGTCAACCTCTATCGTTCTATCCTGATATACAGTAACGACAATTTCCTTACCATATCCCTCGCGCGCCTCGTCGATTGAGTTTGAAAGAATCTCAAAGAACGAATGCTCACAGCCCTCAAGTCCCTCAGAGCCGAAAATAACCGCAGGTCTTTTTCTAACTCGGTCAGCGCCCTTAAGCGACGATATGGTTTGGTCGTTGTATTGCTTTTCTGCCATTTTTCCCTCCAAATAGGAATCAATTTTCCAAATTTCCAAATTTATGATAACACAATAAGTTGAGAAATTCAATATTAAAACTAGAAAAATTTCATTCGAAGCTCGTTTTAAGAGATTGATGCTTTGCAATCCTGCGTTGCTCCCGAATGCCGACCTTGATGTACACTAAGTACACCGTCGTCCGTCATTCTTCCGGTGCGCCTTGTCTTGCGGTGCCTAAATCTCTTAAAATCAAGACTAGACGGACAAGCGAGCTTCGGGAGACAAATCAAGCGCTCGCGACTGTGCGAATTTTGTCGATAAATAAATATATTTAAATGTGCGCAAAATATTGCAAAAATCGTTGAAATGTGATAAGATATAAATTGGATAAGTATCGAAAAATGGCGTTCGGCGCGCAAAATCGTGAGATGGCGCGACGGAAAGGACGAGTATTTTTCTCAAAAGAGCGGAAAATAACAAAAAGGAGAATAAAATGAGTGAATTTACAGATAAGCTCAGTCATCTTGATGGCGTGTACAAGCGACTGATGAGGGATGTTAAGGAGCTTTCGGGCGAGGCAGAGAAATCAATTTTGCTTATGCCGTCGTCAATGCTTCTTCGAGCCTTTGACGAGCTTGTGCAGTATATTGCCCTGTGTGTGTCCTCAACTTGTGGCGAATATCGCGAGTATGATAATAAAATAATTAGAGGAATTGCTTCTAGGGGAGACCTGCTTGACGCATATAATGAAATAGAGGTAGAGCGTGGCGGGAAGTTAATTTTGACCTGGGAGGGGCTTTATAGGATTATGAGCTTAAACGGCACAGACGGAGCGGTTGCAGGGCTTGTGTCGCTTGCGGAGCTTGTTTACGACAGGTCGGCATTTATGATAAAGGCGCTTGCACCTATTGCCTGTATGCATTACGAGAGCTATTTTTACAACATAGTAAAAAAGCTGTATCGAACAGTGGCGGTGTTTATTGATTTGACAACACCGAGGGGCGAGGTCGAAGAAATAGAAGCCAAGGCGGATATGGCGAAAAACGTAATAAGCGCTATGCTAATTAAGCCTTGGATGCTCGAGTGCGAAGCCTATTGTAATGATTTTTTAAAAAGCTCGGATACCTATAAGAGAATCCAAGGGGAGCTTAAAAAAATAGAAAAATTAGATATTTTATATGACGGGGAGAACGACAATGAAAACTATTAAAATTTTACTTGCACTTTTAATTTCAGCATTTATGCTTGTGGGCTTGCTTTCGTGCGATAATAACGACGGCTCATCAAGCTCATCATCAAGCGAGGAAAGCTCCTCGTCAAGCTCATCGAGCGAGGAAAGCTCGTCAAGCGAGGAAAGCTCGTCGAGTGAGGAAAGCTCATCAAGTGAAGAAAGCTCAAGCGAGGAAGAAGAGGACGACGGTATGTGGAAAAGTAACGCATCAAAGGAAATAAAGGAAAAGGCAGAGGCACTTTTGGATAGCAAAATTCGCTTAACCTATAACGAGGACGGCTCATTTAAGGTTCTTATTTTGGCGGATTTGCACGTGGATGCTGCCGCAGACCCTGTAAAGGCACAGAGAGTGTCCGACAGAGTTAAGGAAATTGTTGATAGAGTAGATCCCGACCTTTGCATTATGACAGGTGATAACACTATTAACTCCTCAACAACCGACAAATTGAAGGCAAATCTTGAAATGTGTATCGGCTATCTTGAGGAAAAGGGAATTCCGTGGTGCCACGTTTACGGTAACCACGACCACGAGAACGCGCTTATGAACTCAATTCAGCAGGGCGTGCACGAGGAATACGAGTATTGCGTTTCAAAGGCGGGAACAATCGCATCACGTCCCGGCACTTACGTTCTTGGCGTTTACAATGCGGACGGAAGCCTTGGCTCTCTTATTTGGTGTCTTAACTCCGGTGCGTACGACAGCGTAAAGGGCGGATATGCATACATAACTCAAAAGCAAATCGACTGGTACAAGGAGTCCTCGGAGATTCTTGAGGAATATAACAACGGCGAAAAGGTAAAGGGAATGATGGCATTCCATATTCCTCTTATCGAAAATGAAACCGCACACACAAACAGAGATGACAAGACTCTCGTTTATGAGTATGACGGTGGCAGAAACGAGAATATGTGTCCGTCAAAGACCGATACTGAAATGTATGAAACCGCGCTTGAAAGAGGCGATATTGTGGCTATCGTAACAGGACACGACCACGTAAACGACTATATGTACAACTATCAGGGCATCAAGCTTTGCTCCTCGCCTAACCTCGGTGAGCAATCCTACTATAACGACATCTTCTCGGGCTCAAGAGTGTTTGACCTTAACACCGAAACCCTTGACAATGTTCCAACGTATGTTGAATATTTGATGGACAGAGGCGGACGAAACCCCGACGATTACGAGGCACTTATGCCAAATACAATGATGCACGACTTTGAAAACGGTATGCCAAAATACGTAATGTCAGGCTGGTCGGCACAATCACTTCCCGGCAACGTATTCCTTGAAATTAAGGACGGCATGGGCGTGGGCGGAAGCAAGGCGCTCGAGGTTAAGAGAGATAAGACAGGAAACTTCGAGTTCGTGCTTGATTTCGAGGGCGGCAAGCTAAACGAAAGCGAGTATCTTATCGTTTGGATGGACTTCACAAATATGGAATTTAGAAAGGGCTGTGTCGGTCTTGTTGGAAACGACGGTGTAAAGCATCCTTTCCGTAGTGACGATTACGATGCAGTTACAACCTATTACTATCTTGCAGATGGCTCAGACACATGGACAACAGGCTCTCTTGGTGGCGACGGTTGCTTTGGAGAGGGCGACGGCTCATCACTTAAGGGCAAGAAGGGCTACTTTGCATTCTCCCTTGAAAAGCTTCGTCAAAAGGGCAAGGCGCTCGCAGACGACGAGCTTATCACAGGCTTCTACTTCTACGGTGATATAAAGGATGACACCTACAAGGACGTTGCGTTCTATATTGACGACGTAATGCTTGCAAAGACATACGAGAACAACGCTTATATCGACGGTGCAGTAGGTGACGCAACCGAATGATGAAGAAAATAATAAGCATTTTGCTAATTTTGGCGATGATGTGTGCGTCATTTGCACTTTTTAGCTGTGATAATAATGACGGTAGCTCATCAAGCGAAAGCTCCTCGTCAAGCGAAAGCTCATCAAGCAGTAGCTCGTCAAGTGAGGAGTCCTCAAGCGAGGAGTCCTCAAGCGAAGAGGTAGATGACGGTATGTGGAAAAGCAACGCGTCCGCCGAAACAATTGCGAAGGCAGAGGAGCTTTTGGATAGCAAGATCCGTTTGACCTATAACGAGGATGGCTCATTCAAGGTGCTATTCCTTGCTGACCTTCATATGGATGTAGCAAATTATCCTCCCGAAAAGATACAAAGAGTTAAGGATCGAATCAAGGAGATCGTTGACCGTGTAGATCCCGACTTTTGTATCCTCACAGGAGATAATACAATAAAATCCTCAACTCCCGAAAAGCTCAGGGCGAATATCGATGCCTGTGTCGGCTATCTTGAGGAAAAGGGAATTCCGTGGTGCCATGTGTACGGAAATCACGACCACGAGGGCGCACAAATGAACAGTATTCAAATGACAACATATCAGTCATATGAATACTGTGTTTCCAAAATGGGAACCGTCATCTCTCGCCCTGGAACATATGCTCTTGGCGTTTATAATGAGGATGGAAGCCTTGGCTCGGTTATTTACTGCTTTAATTCCGGTGCGTATATTAGCGTTGGCTATAACCAAACCGAGTACGCATACATAAACGATAAGCAGATCGAGTGGTACAAGGAAACATCCGAGCTTCTTGAGGAATATAACAATGGCGAAAAGGTTAAGGGAATTATGGCATTCCATATTCCGCTTATCGAAAACTACTACGCATATCAAAACAAGGACAATACAGAGCTTGTTTACGAGTATGACGGTGGTAAAAACGAGCAGATCGCTTCCTCAAAGGTTGATACAGAGCTATACGAAACCGCACTTGAGCGCGGTGATATAGTCGCAATAGTAACAGGACACGATCACAAGAACGACTATATGTACAACTATCAGGGAATCAAGCTTTGCTCCTCCCCTAATTTGAGCGAGCTTATCTATTATTCCGACTACTATTCGGGCGCAAGAGTGCTTGATCTTAACGCATCAACGCTTGACAATGTTCCTACATATGTGGAGCATTTGATGGACCGTGGTGGTCTTGATGTCGAGGACTACGGGGCGCTTGATACCAACACGGAAGTTACCGATTTTGAGGGTGAAATGCCATATCACACAACATCCGGCTGGTCGGGCAATATTCTTAACGGCTACATTTCCTTTGAGGCAGTGGACGGCGTTGGTGCGCTCGGAAGCAAGGGACTCAAGCTTTCGCGTGATGTGGTAGGAAATTTTGAATTTACCATCAGTATGGAGCCCGGTAAGCTTAACGGTCAGAAATACCTTGTTGTTTGGATGGATCTGACTAATATTGAGTTTAAAAAGGCGAGTGTCGGCGTCGTAGGAAATGATGGCGTTAAATACCCGTTCCGCACTCACGACAACCATTCCAGCACAAAATTCTATTATCTTGCTGACGGTAGCGAGGAATGGACAACGCTTACTCTTGGTGGCGACGGATGCTTTGGCTCGGCTGACGGAGCAAAGATAAAGGGCAAGAAGGGCTACTTTGCGTTCTCTATTGACGCAATGCGCCAAGGAAACAAGCAGATTGCAGAGAATGAGCTTATTACAGGCTTTTATTTCTATGCCGATATTTTAGATGAAACTTACGCGAACGTAGCGTTCTATATCGATGACATTTCGCTCGTTGATAAATATGAAAGCGATGCGGAACAGGACTAAGGAGATCTTATGAGAAAAATAATAAGCATACTTTTAATTTTGGCTATGATGTGTGCGTCATTTGCACTTTTTAGCTGTGATAATAATGACGGTAGCTCATCAAGCGAAAGCTCCTCATCAAGCGAAAGCTCGTCAAGCAGTAGCTCGTCAAGCGAGGAAAGCTCAAGCGAGGAGTCAAGCTCCGAAACCGACCCTGCGGATATAGTAAATCCCGATGCGCCCGAGGACGTTGGATTTTCAATTGGCGACGGTAGCGCGAAGATAGTTTACGATTATTCCGACGAGGCGGTAGGCGCTCTTGTTGATGCGCTTATCGAATATATTGCCGACACTCACGGCTATACTCTTGATACTGCCGATATTATGAGCGCAGACTACGATTGCGAGATTGTTGTCGGCAACGTGCGCGAAAATGCACAGTTTATCGACGATAAGCTATATGAAAATAACGACTTTGCGGTAAGCGTTTGCGGTAACGACCTTGTGCTTATTGCGAGAAGTGAGTATCTTTATCCTTATATGCTCGCGATTGCAAAGGAGCTCCTTGCAAGCGACGAGGTTGCACCCGAGGACAGCTTCATTTATCACAAATCCGAATACAAGGATATGGCATATGCAGGCTATCTTAGAAAGAAAAATGATAAAACTATCACAAAGGATATTTTGAAAAACGAGCTTTTCGAGGCTAAAACCATCACCGCCAAGGACGGCACAAAGCTTCCTTACAGGATTTATATTCCGTCAAGCTACTATGAGGGCGCAGAGATGCCTGTGGTTTTGATTTTGCACGGTGCAGGTGAGCGCGGAAGCGACAACTCTACGCAGTTAAACGAATACGTCCCCGAGCTTTTCTCGCAGGGAAGCTCTCCGTATTGGAACGCTATTGTAATTTGCCCACAGTGTCCGTCGGGACAGCAATGGGTTGACACTCCTTGGGGTCAGGGTAGCTATAGCATTGACACGGTTAAGCAGTCAAACGAGCTGACAGCCGTGCTTGAAATCCTTGACGAAATTGAGGACACCTATTCAACCGATACAAGCCGTTACTACGTAACAGGACTTTCAATGGGTGGCTTTGGCACTTGGGATATCATTATGCGTCATCCCGAAAGATTTGCAGGGGCTATGCCTATTTGCGGTGGTGCTGACCCGAGCAAGGCAGAGCTACTTATTGACAAAACGATTATCACCTTCCACGGCTCAGCTGACCCAACCGTTCCTTATAAGGGAACAAACGAGATGGTAAACGCGATTAAGAGCGCGTGTAAGAGTGCGGGCGTTAGCGAAAAGATAAGATTTTTCCCGATAGGCAGTGGCGGACATACCATTTGGAGCGGCATCGGCAAAAACGGAACGTATGCAAAATGGCTTTTTGAAGCAAAAATGGAGACATCTGAACAATGAAGCTTAAAATAACAACACATTCCTCACTTGCAAAGGTATATGAGGATCAAATTTACGGCAAGGAAATAGATAGCGTAATTTGCGCAAAAAACAAGGATACGGATTTTCAAATTGCGTTGCTTGGCAAGGGCGAGTACACATTTGAGATTGAAAGCGACCTTGTGGGCATTAAGGCAAACAAGATAGGGCTTGTAAAGGTTGATTTTCCGACAGCGCAGTGCTGTATGGATGACCCACACTATCAAAGATACACTCCCGGAATGTATCCTGACCCCGTTATGCCACTTAAGGAAAACAAGATCACACTTGAGAAAAAGAAATACACCTCGATTTGGCTTGAAATTCCAAAGCAGGAAAAGGCGTCTGAGTCGAAAATTTGCGTAAAATTCTACAAGAGAGGCAGATTTAAGGGACAGGCGTGCGTTGACGTGCGCGTTTGCGACGTTGAACTTCCCGAGCAAGAGCTCAAATTCACACAGTGGTTTCATAACGACTGTATCGCCACGGTGCATAAGGTCGATATTTTTAGCGAGGAGCATTGGGCACTAATCGAAAAATATATCGCGCTTGCGACAAGACACGGTATGAATATGCTTTTGACTCCTGTGCTAACGCCTGCGCTCGATACCGAGGTTGGATGCGAGAGACCTACCGTTCAGCTCGTCAAGATAAAAAAGACGGGGGATGTGTACGAATTTGACACCTCGCTCCTTGAAAGATACGTTGATTTGGCACGCAAAAACGGCATAAAATACTTTGAAATCAGCCACTTCTTTACACAATGGGGCGCAAAGAACACGCCAAAGGTGATTGCGGACGTTGACGGTGAGGAAAAGAGGATTTTCGGTTGGGAAACCGATGCTACATCCGAGGAATACACGGCATTCCTAAGGGCGTTTATTCCTACAATTATAAATTGCCTTACCAACATGGGCGTTGAAAAGGAAAATATCTATTTCCATATCTCAGATGAGCCGGGCGAGGCGGACCTTGAGCATTATAGAAGCCTTAGTGCCGTGCTTTTGCCGATGATTGAGGGCTGTAATCAAATAGACGCGCTGTCAAGAATAGACTTTTACAACACAGGGGCAGTTAAAACTCCCGTTGTAGGCACAAACGACCTCGAGCATTTCTTTGAGGCAGGCGTTGAGCATTTGTGGTGCTACTACTGCTGCGCACAGGGAAAAGAGGTTGCAAATCGCTTTATGGCTATGCCGAGCGAAAGAAACAGAATTATCGGTACGCAAATGTACCTACATAACATTGAGGGATTCTTGCATTGGGGCTATAACTTCTACTTTACGCGCCTTTCAAAATCCTTTGAGCTAAATCCGTACGAGGACACAAGCGCAGGCTATGGCTTCCCGTCAGGAGATTCGTTTAGCGTTTATCCTTATGGAAGCGAGGCAATTCCGTCGCTTCGCCAAAAGGTGTTCAGAGATGCCCTTGACGATATAAGACTCTTTGAGCTTGCCGAGGCGCGCTTTGGCAGAGAAGAGGTTGAAAAAATCATTGCATCGTATGCCAAAATGGACATTACCTTCAAAAAATATCCTGTTAACGAGGACTTCTTCGAGGACGTTGTGGCTACAATCTATGAAAGGCTGGAAAACAAATGAAGAAATTAAGAATAATGGCGCTTTTAGTGGCACTGTGTATGCTTTTAGTTGCCTTTACCTCGTGCGATATTGCATCGTTTTTTGATGAAGAGGAGTCTTCAACATACGAGCCAAAGGACGGGCTTGACGGTCTTAGTGCATATGAGATCGCTGTGAAAAACGGCTTTACGGGAACTGAGGCTGAATGGCTTGAAAGCCTAAAGGCGGACACGGAAATCGTCGAAAAGCAACCTATTATAAATCAAGAGATAACAGAGAATAATATCGCAATTTCAACCACAGGTGGCGACTTAACGAGCGCGACAAGCAAGGGACTTGCGAGCGCGGTGAGCGTTTTTGCACACTTTACAGGTGAGCACGGCTCGCTCTCGTCATCGGCAGGCTCGGGCGTTATTGCATCAATAAATGCCGACGGAGATGCGTTTATCGTAACCAACTACCACGTTGTTTTCTCAACTGATTCGATAACCGAAAACGGAATTAGCGACAATATCGTTTTGTACCTTTACGGAATGGAGCATATTGATGCGAAAATCGTGGCGACCTACGTTGGTGGCTCAATGAATTACGACCTTGCCGTTTTAAGAGTTGAGGATAACGAGATTTTGGCAAGCGCATATGCACGTGGAACGGCAAGAGCCGTTGAGGTGGCGAAAAAAGAGGTTCTTCCGGGACAAAGGGTTATCGCGATAGGAAACCCAAGTGCCGAGGGAATTGCAGTTACGAGTGGAATTATAAGCGTTGACTCCGAGTATATTCGAATGTATGGCGCAGATAATAGCACAACCGTTGAATTTCGCGTTATGCGTACCGATACGCCTATAAATCAGGGCAACTCGGGTGGCGGACTTTATAACGATAATGGCGAGCTTGTGGGAATTGTAAACGCAAAGATTATAAGCTCCGACGTTGAAAATATCGGCTATGCAATCCCTGCCGACGTTTACAATGCGATAGTTAAGAATATAATTTACTATTGTCTTGGACAAGAGTGCGAGAGCGTTGTAAGACCGCTTCTTGGTATCAGCTTACAGGTAAGCGAAACCTGGACCGAGCTCGATATATCAACAGGCTTAATCGAAAAGCACGAAAAGAGCAAGGTTGTTTTGGTAACCGAGGGCTCACTTGCCGACGGTAAGATTTTCGTTGGCGATACCGTTATGGCGATTAAGGTGGCAAACGGCAACAAAATAACCGTAGAAAGACAGTATCACTTAATCGACGCGCTTATCAATGCACGCGTTGGCGAAACGGTGGAAATCACGGTTGAAAGAGCCGAAACAGGCGCAATCGAAACCGTTACCTTCACTATAACCGAGGAATGTCTAACACTGTTTAAATAAGAAAAAACGGCACCCTGTGTGCCGTTTTTTATTATTT
Organism: Eubacteriales bacterium; assembly: GCA_045612665.1. Lineage (GTDB taxonomy): Bacteria > Bacillota > Clostridia > Oscillospirales > CAG-272 > RGIG2000. The sequence continues at coordinate 13,924 of JAZKZO010000057.1, read as the reverse complement.
CTTATCGAATTTTTCAAGAGAATCCCAAACGCCGAGCATATACATAATGCCAAGAGCGCGGTCGTAAAGACCATAGCCTGGGCGCACATTTCCTGGTCCCTCGTTCCATAGGTGTCTGCCGTGGTCGGGACGGATATATCCCTCAAAGCCACAGTCGTGATACGCCTTCAAAATTTCGAGAATTCCTGTGTCGCCGTCGCAATCTCTATGGCTTGCCTCGGTGAAGTCGCCATTTTCAAAGTGCTTTACGTTTCTTACATGAGCAAAAGCGATTCTATCGCAGTGCTTACGGACAATATCTGCCACATTGTTATTAGGATCTGCATTAAGGCTTCCCGAGCAAAGTGTCAGACAGTTGTATTCATCGTCGACCATCTTCAAGAAACGGTCGATGCTTTCCTCGTTTACAAGGAGTCTTGGAAGACCGAATATATCCCACGGTGGATCGTCCATATGGATAGCCATTTTAATATCGCACTCTCGGCAGGTAGGCATAATTGCCTCAAGGAAGTATTTAAGATTTGCCCAAAGCCTTTCGTGGTCAACGCCCTCGTAAGCCTTGTAAAGCTCGTCAAGCCTTGCCATTCTCTCGGGCTCCCAGCCGGGGAAGGACATATTATATTTTTCCGTGAAATCAAGAATGTACTTTGCCATTGCGTTGTAGTCGTCCTGAATCATATTCTTTTCATAGAAAAGAGCAGTCGAGCCGTCGCCAACGGGATGGAAAAGGTTGGAGCGTGTCCAGTCGAATATAGGCATAAAGTTATAGCAAATTACCTTTACACCGAATTTCGAGAGGTTTTTGATTGTTGTTTTATAGTTTTCTATGTAGGCATCTCTTGTGGGCAAGCCGATTTTAATATCGTCGTGTACGTTTACCGACTCAACGACGTCCATATTAAAGCCGTACTCGTCAAGCTGACGCTTAACCTCGGCAATTTCGTCTATTTCCCACACCTCACCTGGCATTTTATGGTGAAGCGCCCAAACGATACCGTCAACGCCCGGGATTTGCTTAATATCCGATAGCTTGATACGGTCGTTGCCCTCACCGTACCAGCGAAAGGTCATTTTCATAGGCATAAAAAATTCTCCTTTGGTTTAATACATAACAATTATATCACATATTTTAAAGAATATCTACAATTTAGAGAAAAGAAAGCATGAAAATTTAAAAAAGCAGGAAGAAATTCCTGCTTTGTGTATTTAACTAGGCAACCGCGATTAGCAAGAAAATCTTGCATACGGAAAATCACTAAAACCGCCATCGAATTAAGGAGAGAAAGATGGTCGCAGGTTGCCTTACGAGTTTAGTATAAACTATCAAGCTAAATTTTAGTTAAAGGGAATGTGATGGTTTTCTGAAAATTTTTTTAAGGGGTTTATGCTTCATTATGCGTCGTTACTAACCGCTTCCGCAATCTCACCGTACAAAAGTACGCTATCGTCTGCGAAAACGGTAGAGCCTAGCCTAATTTTGCCTAAACCCCTTAAAACTTTAAGGTGTTTATGCGTTGTTGCTAGCGAATTCGGAATGCGGAATTCGGAGTTCGGAATGAGAATAGGCTCCTTTCGAGGAAGGGAGCTGTCGCGTTTTGTCTATTATGCAAAAAAGAACCTCGGGGGAGGTTCTTTTTTATTATTGCTTTTCTTCGGTTGTGAATTTATCAAGGAAGATTTTACCGCCTGTTTGAACAGGGGTGCAAACGCTTGAAATTGTGATAGTGTGAAGGACGGTTTCTCTTACGACCTGAGTTTTCATAGGAGTTTCGTCGCGTGCGCCGTAGTCCTTTTGGAAGAGCTGAACGGTGCTCTTATCATCGCTTTCGTACACATATCCTGCGAAAACGAGCTCAAGAGAGTCCATTTCGGGAGTAAAGCCTGTAATCAAGAGGCTAAACGTTCTATAAGTGTCGTTTGCTTCGACCTGAAGCGCGCCCTTTGATGCGTTAATCATTCCGTCAACGAAGAAGGTATCCACTACCTTTTCATCTTCCGACACGTTTAGGAATTTTGGATTAAACGCAACGATACCGTAGGAAAGAGTCTTGCCCGTTGAGGCTTCAAAAGCCTCTAGCGCCTCTATATTTAGCGAGATGCCTGTGCCAAAGCCTGTTGTGTCCTTTGAGGTGTAGCCCATTGCGCCAAAGATTGCGCTAACGGTAATTACCTCACAGTAATCACAGTCGGCACACTTTTCCATTTTCTCGCCACTCTTATTGTAGCCGTTTGGATAGGTTATAGGTGTGAAATATTTATTGTGCGCATCGTTTTTCTTTGCGGAAACGAGCACGCTCTCGCACATTGAGCAATAAACGTCAGTTGTACAGTCGATTGATGGCGCAGAGTGTGGAACAATGTCAAGCACGGTTGGCTCAGAGGTGCTACCAACATTGTAAACCGTTTCCGAGCCTGTCTTGGAGCAGGTAGGAGAAACGACTACTGTTATTTTTGAATTTCCAGAGGAGTCTTTGCTTGCGGAGTAAGAACCGATTGTGCAATCAATGGCTCTTGCGTATGTTCCACCGGATCCTGTAGTAAGAGACGGTGCAGTAACGTTAATGAGTTGAACCTCGGCAAGGTGGTCCTTGTGCCAAGCATCGATAAGCAAGTCTGTATGAAAAACGGTGTTCTTTATGATCGAGCCGGGTGCAGGACAAGGAATGACTACTTTTCCGGATTCGGAAATAGTACAGTCGATTATTTGTATGATTCGTCCGTCGGAAGAACCGCATTTGCCCTTTGCTTTTATAATGTCGTTGCTTGTCGCCCCGAGTGTGCAACGAATGAGTATCAAATCGCCCGCGTCGTTCTCGTTCCACCAAACGGTTTCCTCGCGCTCTGCGTAAGCGGTAACGTTTTCCGCGACAATTCTTCCCTTGGCAGGCCAAAAGCCAACGTCGTTTATTTTCATACTTCCGTTCTTAACGGTGATAACGGCATCGTCGTTGTTTACGTATAAGCCCGAGCCTTCCAGACCGTTACGGTTAGACGTAACCTCATATTTGAAGGTGTTGAGGTCGACCGTAACCTTAAAGGGATAAGTAAGACCAAATCCGTACGAGCCCGATATGTCGTTTTCAAAAACGATAGTCGAGTCCTCTCCAAATTTTGAGTTGATTTCGGAAAAGGCGTCGCTAAGCTCGTCGTATGTTGATACGCTATATTCCTTTGCGCTCGCACCGATGCAAAGCATCATAACAAATGCAAGAATGCTAACTCCTAAAATTAGTAATTTTTTCATATTTCCTCCACAATAAGAGTGATTATATATTTTTATTATAACTCAAAGCTCTTTGCAAGTCAAGAGCCAAATGGTTATTGCGATTTCGCCCTTCTCATTTCGCTCTCTCTATCACTGCGAGTTCGTCGCGAAGCGATTTCATCCAAGTTTTACTTGGATTTCATCCCAACGGGATTTCATCCACCTTGGTGGATTTCGTCCCCTTTTCATTCCGCACTCCGCACTCCGCATTCCGCATTCCGCATTTCGCACTCCGCATTTTTCAACTTGTCCGTTTTGTCCGTTTTTATGTGCTATGCTAGATATGACGAGGCGGTGCACAGCCTTGTCAATACGGAAAAAGGAGAGATGGAAATAGAGGAAAGAGAAAAGAAAAGGCTTGGCAAAATTTTACTTTCGATAGCAAGCGCGAATGCTAACGAGGTAATTCGGTGGGGCAAGGAGCATTTTACGGAGCAGGATATACGGTTAAGTCCAAATTTAGCCGTGGCTGTGTCCTCAATGAAGCTGAAGGCTGAGCGCGACTCGCTTGAGGTCGACATCAAGCTTTGCGACAAGCTAAAGGCGATAGAGCTCTATTTCAAGCTTATGGGAATGTCGGGCGACGCTTCGGATGGCGCACTCTACATTGATTACGATTATGTTGGCACAAAAGAGAAAGCAAATCAAGATGAATGAGAGCTTCCGTGCCTCTAACGCATCAAGGGAAAGATACCGAGTGGAGTGCGGGTCGGCAGGAAGCGGAAAAAGTGTAAACATAGCCCGAGATTATGTGCTAAAGCTCTCCGATAATCGATACAGGGGCGCGAATTTGCTATGCGTGAGAAAAACCGAAAGCTCACACCTTGATAGCACCTATGCCGAGCTTGTAAGGGCGATAAGAGAGATATTTGGAGAGGACGCGCCAAAATTTTGGGAGATTTCGCGCTCACCGCTTCGGCTTTACTGCAAAACCACTCACGCGACGGTACTGTTTCGAGGCACAAAGGACGAGATGCAACGCGAAAAGCTCAAATCAATACAGGCAATCGAGGGCAAAATCACCTGGGTGTGGATTGAGGAAGCGACCCAGCTTGACGAGGGCGACCTCGACATAATCGACGACCGACTCCGAGGCACGCTTGAAAACGAAAATCTTTATTACCAAATAACGCTTTCCTTTAACCCCGTTAGCGCAAATCATTGGATAAAAAGAAGATTTTTCGACCGAAGCGACTCCGACACCTTCACGCATCGTTCAACCTATCTTCAAAACGCGTTTATCGACGAGGCTTATCACCGTCGAATGATGCGCCGAAGGGAGAGCGACCCACAGGGATATCTCGTTTACGGTCTTGGCGAGTGGGGTGAGAGCGAGGGCTTGATTTTACCGCATTATAGCGTGGAGAGTGTCGATAAAAGCCCCGAAAGCTACGATAGAATAGCGCTCGGACAGGACTTCGGCTACAATCACGCGAACTGCATTTTGAGAATAGGTCTGCGCGATGGCGACGTGTTCGTCCTTGACGAGCTTTATACGCGCCAAATGGATACCTCGGAGATAATCGCACACGCAAATCGGGCAAAAATCCCCACCGATGCCCCTATGTGGTGCGACAGTGCCGAGCCTGACAGGATAAAAAGCTGGCGCAGGGCAGGGTATCACGCGATGCCCGTTTCCAAGGAGAGCGGAAGCATACAAGCGCAAATTGACTATCTTAAATCGCACAGGCTAGTTATCCACCCCTCGTGTGAAAATCTCATAGCCGAGATAAGCGCATGGAAATGGCAAAAGGATACGGCAACGGGCGAATATTTGGATAGCCCCTGTGCCTGTGCCGACGATGCGATAGCCGCGCTTCGATACGCAATAGAGGGTGAGCGAAAGGGGCGCAGACTAAAAACAATCCCCAAAAAATTATTTTACATATAGAGGTAAAAATGAACACAACTGAAATTAAGAGATACGTAGAGAGCTTTAACGAAAGTGCGCTTCCGAGGCTTCGTATGCTTAAAAGCTACTATTCGGGACAGCACGCAATCCTCTATGAATCCAAGCAAACGGGCAAGCCACAAAACCGTGTTGTAAATAACTTTTGCAAGAACATTACGGACACCACCGTTGGCTATTTTATGGGCACTCCCGTTTCGTACAGCTCTGATGACAAGGCGCTCATTTCCGATATTATGGATATAAACGACTATAACGACGAGCAATTTGTCAATAGCCGTCTATGCAAGGATTTGTCGGTTTACGGAGTCGCGTGTGAGCTTTTGTATTTCGACACCGACAGGCAAATTCGCTTTGTCCCCTGTGATATTACAACCGTTGTGCCGATTTGGTCGGACACAATAGATAAGGAGCTTCTCGGAGCTATTCGAATTGTAAGCACGGACGACGACGGAAACATGGAGCTTGAGCTTTACGATGAGTGCGAGATAAGCTATTTCAGCTACAAGAAAATGGGCGATGTGCTTGTAAAAACGAACACAGTCCCCCACTATTTTGGCGATGTGCCGATAAATCTTTACTTTAACAACTCCGACGCAATGGGCGACTTCGAGGGAGTTATCTCGCTCGTTGATGCTTATAACAAGCTTCAAAGCGAGAGTGTAAACGATTTTGAGCTGTTTGCCGATTCATATCTTGCAATCACGGGAATGTCGGGCACGACAAGTGAGGATATCGAAAGACTTCGCGAGAACAGGGTTTTGCTTCTCGAGGATGGTGGGCGCGCCGAGTGGCTTACAAAAAGCGCAAACGATACGTATATTGAAAACCTTAAAAGCAGGATTTCCTCGGACATTTATCGCTTCTCGGGCTCGGTTGATATGACCGATGACTCCCTTGGGCAAAGTGCCTCGGGCGTTGCGATAAAGTACCGACTTCTCAATTTTGAGAATAGAGTGTCGGTAACCGAGAGATTTTTCAAGAAGGGACTCCTTCGCCGTTACGAGATGATTTGCCATATGCTAAACACGCTTGGGCAAAGCTACGATTGGCGAAAAATCAAGCCTATTTTTGCAAGAAATCTTCCCGAAAATCCTGCCGATAGAGCTGACTACGCTCAAAAAATGAACGGAATAGTGTCTAAAAAGACGCTTTTATCCACACTCCCCTTCGTTGATGATGTTGAAAGGGAGATAGAACGAATTGAAAAGGAGGGCGAAAATGGAGCAAAATGAAATTGAGCGCGAAATAGAGGCGCAAGAGCCCATTGAGAGCGAGGAGCGAGGCGAAATAGACTTAGCAAGAGAGCTTGAGATGGAAAGGGCGCAAAGAATTGCCACCGAAAACAAGCTTTATTGCATTCAGCTTCTAGAGCAAAGTGCCTTGCCACGTGAGCTTTGTGATTATTTGACAGCAAATAATGAAGAAGAAACTCAAAAAAGAGTGAAGGACGTGTCTGAAATAATCAAAAAAGCCGTGAACGAGCAGCTTAAAAGTCGCCTTGCCACAATTCACACACCAAGTCAGGGAAAAACCGTGATGTCAAAATCGCAATTTAAATCCCTATCCTTAGCCGAAAGACAGAAAATTTATAGAATGGATAAAGATTTATATAATAGACTGTCCAAGCTATAAGCCAAAGGCTACGGCAAAACAAAAATTTTAAAGAAAACAAGAGGTAAGAAAATGAACACAATTTACGAAAATGAAATTATTGAAAACAAGATGACAGAGCTTCTCAACACACGCCTTGACACAAGAGCGCTTATGAGTGTTGACACATCTCTTTCCGAGAATGCAGGACTTCGCAAGGTAATCAACCGTTACACCTACAACGGTAGCGTTGAAAACCTCGAAAAGGGCGAAAAGAACTCTGTAAAGGGAACAGTTTCCTTCGTTCCCGAATATTATGATGTTAAGAGATATCAGCAAACCTTTGAGTACAACGATATGGACGCGATGGCTGATCCATATATCGTTGATGTTGCAATGCAAGGTGCGGTTAGCGAAATCTCCAACGAAATCAACTCCGAGTATTTTACCGAGCTTTCAAAAATCAGCACAAAGTTCGCATACGAGGGTGAGAGCGTAACCTATGCTGACATCGTTGACGCACTCGGCTCAATCGACTGTGAGGTAAACGACGGTCTCTTTATCATTATGGGCGCTAAGGCAAGAAAGGCGCTTCGCAAGGACCCTGACTTTATCGCATCAAAGCAGGGCGAAATCGTTTACGGCGGTCAGTTCGGCACAATTTGCGGTATTCCTGTTCTTTATTCAAAGCTTGTTGGGGACGGAAGAATTATCGTAACTAACAAGGATGCCGTTCGCTTCTTCGTTAAGAAGAATGCAACCGTTGAGCAGGCAAGAGATATCGAAACAAAGGATAACACCGTCGTTTATGAGCGCCACGGCCTTATCGCTCTCGTTGACGATACCTCATCCGTTCAGCTCGGCAAGAAGCCTGAGGAGCTTACAGGCATCACATATACAAAAAAGAGCTCTTGCATTGAGGTAACGGGCTACGACACCTCACTCATCTATCTCTATCGCAAGAACGCGCCTGTTGTATTCGAGGGCGAGGAGCTTAATTTCGACGATTGGGGCGTTATTGACGGCACAGCTTCGGCAGAGCTTCCAAACGGCTACAAGGGCGACAGCATTACTCTTATAAGACTTAAGTCAAGCACCGCTATCGCTGACGGCATTTCAGTTTACCACTACGGAGTATAAGACTATGGAGATAAAATCGGACAAATCAAGGCTCGATATAATCTCCCAGACAAAGGCACTTCTCCTCATCGACGATGGGGAGAAGGACGCCCTTCTTAACGCGCTTTTGGATAACGCCTATGAATTTGCCTGCGTTTACTGTGCCAAGGACGTAATTCCAAGCGGTATTCTTTGCAGAATGGTTTGCGAGGATTTTGCAAGACCGGGTGGCATAAAAAAGAAATCGCGTGCATCAATGAGCGAGGAATACGAAAGCGGATATTCAAGCACCGTAAGGACACTTTTGAACGGTATGAGAAGACTCAAAACCGTGTAAGGGGGATGCTATGCTGGAAATCGAGAAGAAAAGACTTCCCGTCTATCGCAAAAGCGACGAGGCAGGCGAGGTAAGACGGGTATGTAATGCGAGAATTGCGTTTTCCTTGTCCTCGGACAGGCGAGACGTTGACAATAGCGCGCGTTGCATTTACCTAAAAAAGACATATCGCGGAATTTGCGATTTTTGCGATATAAAAGAGGGGGATATTGTGCTGTCGGGCGACGAAAAATTGCGTGTTATAAGCGTTGCGACTGCGCATCCCGAAATGCTCTTGCACCTTGAAAGCGTGCAAATTATCGACACAGAGCACGCGGAATTGGGGGAATAAGAGATGTTTGATGCAATACTTAATAAAATAAAGGAGTGCGCACCGTCGCCCGTAAGAGAGCGCTTTAAAAGGGTTGGCGAGGAGTGCGTGCTTGCGAGAATTATGCCAAAATCCTTTAACGGAGTGCTTTGCGAGTCGCGTCTTGAAACCGTCAGCATAGCAAAAACCTACGAGAGCGCGCTTGAAAGCTTCGACAAAATAAGCGACGGACTCCTTGAGCTACCGTCTGAGGATAACGACGTCGTAAGCGTTGAGCTTAAGAATGTGTACATAAAATACGACACGGTGTCGGGGATGACAAGGCTTTTTGGCGTTTTTGAGTGTTATACGGAGGTGGAGCGCGATGAAGCTGATATGTGATGAAAGGGATTTAACCTTTGACGGAAATATAGTCCTTGACGACATTAAATACGAGCCGTACAAGATAAAAAGCACGGTGGTTGCGTGCAAGGACGCGTCGGATGCGAGCGGATTTTTCTTTACGGGAGAGCCGACGAGAGTCAAAATAGAGGGTTATATAAGAGGGGATATCGTGAGTGCGAAAAGAGAGCTTATGCGCCTTTGCGTACCGAATAAAAAATTCGCCCTCGACGACGGGACAGGCTATTTGCTTGAGCTTTATGCCGACTCGGGCTTGGAAATGTCAAGTGCCGACCACTTAAAGGGCAAGGTTCAAAAATTCACTCTAAGTGCCGTTGCGCCAAGCCATCTTTGGAAGGGCACTCAGCGCTCACAGCTTTTTTATAGCTGTGCAGGCGTTTCCACGGACAATAACGCAATCAAGGTTACAAACGTGGGCGACGAGAGCGTCGGAATGGTTTTGAAGGTGCTAGCGGTAACCAAGCTTGATTCGGTTTTGCTCAAAATAGGAAATCAAATAATCTCCTACGAGGATTCCTTGGTAGGTGGCGATTTGCTATTTATCGATACAAGGCTCGGCAAAAAGAGCGTTATGCTTCAAAAAAACGGCACTGAGGAGTTGATCTCCGTAATGGAAAGGGTTAATCCGTCCTCGCAATTTTTCGAGCTTGCGACAGGCGAAAACCGAATAGATTTTAACATTGTAAACGGAATGACGCATATCACGGTGATTTATAAGCCTGTGTATTTGAGGTGATGAGATGACGGTAAATGTATTAAGCGACGATTTTAAGCTAAAGTGCGTTTTAGATGAGATAATTTATCTAAAATATAGCGAGCGACTTTGCCGTGCGGGCTACGCGTATTTAACTATTCCGTTTAAAAAGGAAAGCTATGACGCGCTAAAGCCCCCGTGCAGACTTTTAATCGAGGATATGCCGTACACGGTGGAGAAAATCAAATGCTCCCCCACCACAACCAACGTCTATGCAAGAAGCATTTTCCATGATTTTAGGCACTTTGTAATCGGTGCTCCGCGAAAATTCACAGGCAGGCATGCCGATATGGTTTATACGCTTGCAAGCGAGGTGTCCTTTAAGGGCGTTGACTACCGTGTTTACGGAATTACGGACACAGGGGAGTCTCAAAGCGACCGAGTTGAGTGGGATACGAGCTACGAGGGCGCGATTACCCGTCTTTGTCAAGCGGATAATTTGTATTTTCGAATTATCTATGACGCAACCGCAAGGGAGCTTCGCTTCCTTATCGACAAGCGCGTTGACAGGGCAGTTTCAAATCCTCTCGGATACTTAACCGTAAGCGACAAGACCGAGCCGTTTCTTGATATTGAGGTAACGCGCGATATGTCGGAGTATAAGACGAGAATTGAGTTTTTGTATTACATAAATCAAGCAATCGGACACCAAAGCATAGTCTTTGACAAAACTCCGCAAAACGAGCTTCCGAGAACCTGCTCCGAGATACCGCCAATAGTGGGTAACACACACGAGGAATATCAAACGCTTCTTAACAAAAGGGCTGAGGAGGTTTTCGAAAAGCACCTAAAGCATCATCAAATAAGGGTGCGAATTCGTGGCAAAGGCGAATACAGGGTCGGACAATTATGCTTATTTGAGAGTACGTTGCTTGGTGAAACGCACAGAGTCGTTATAACAAAAAGGGAACATTCCTATAATCGAGGAATGGAATACGAGGAGCTTACCTTGGAGGTAATTTAATGGAAGAAATATCAAAGGAATTATGTAAGGAAAGGAGCGAGCAGGCAAGAAGGCGACTTGACAAGCACTCTGACACAATAGATGCGCTCAAGGTGTGCTCGGTTAAGCTGACGGAGATGGTTGAAATTCACAATCAACGCCTAAGCGACCACGAGAGCCGTCTTGATAGCCTTGAAAACCGCCCGTCGAGCATCCTGTCAAAGGTAATCGACGCGCTAATCTCGGCAGTGGTTGCCACGCTTGTCTGTATACTTTTATGATGAAAAAATTGGCTAGCCGAAAGCTTTGGCTTGCGCTTGTCGGATTTGTGAGTGCGATTTTGGTCGTTTTCGGTGTTGACGATATAACCGTGGAGCAAATTTGTACGCTTTTGGGTGCTCTCGGCACTCTTTGCGCATACATTTTTGCCGAGGGCTTTGTTGATGCGAAAAGGCAAAATTCAACCACATCCTCGACCGAAAATGCCAAAGCCGAGCAATTTGAGGTGGAATTTTGCGAAAGCGATTCTCAAATTGCGGAAATTTTGTAAAAGCTCTTTATTTTTGGCGTTCTTTGTGGTAAAATATTTACAACGATTTAAAAAAGAGGACGAAAAATTGCTTAAAACTATTATCTTTGACCTTGACGGTACGCTTTGCGATACCTTGGACGATATTAGAACAGGTGTCAACTCAATGCTTGTAAGACTTGGCTACAAAACTCGCACCCGTGCTGAGCTTTTGAAGGCTATAAACAACGGTGCAAGAGAGCTTGTGCGCAGATCTCTTCCAAAGGAAGTGCAAAAAATCGACTTCATAGTTGATAGCGCGCTCGAAATTTATGCTTCCGAATATGCGAAATGCTATTGCCAAAGAACGAGGGCGTTTGATGGCATTAAAAATCTCTTGGCTGAGCTTAAAAGCAGAGATTATAAGCTCGCAGTTTTGACAAATAAACAGGATGCGTTTGCGAAAACCATTATCGAAAAGATTTTTGGAAAGGGCGTTTTCAATATGGTGGTAGGTCAAGGTGCTTATCCGGCAAAGCCTAATCCGACCTCGGTGCTCGCTATTGCAAGGGCGCTTGGCTCAAAGCCTAATCTTTGCATTATGATAGGAGATAGCGATGTTGACATTAAAACCGGTCAAAACGCGCAAATTGAAACAATCGGCGTTTGTTGGGGCTATCGCGAAAGAGAGGTTCTCGAGGAAATCGGTGCTGACCACTTGGTTGAAAGACCCGAGGAAATTCTCGACATAGTCGACACAATAGAGGCACGCCTTCAAGCCGAAAAGGACGCGAAAAAATTAAAGAAAAAGCAAAAATAAGAAAAACCGACACCCCGTGTCGGTTTTTTAGTGCGGAATGAGGAATTCGGAATGCGGAATGAGATTGCTTCGTGGGAGTTGTTGAGTCCTTACTAAGCGAACGCGGAATTTGCCTCAGGCGCGTGCCTGCGGAATTTGGGTGTCGAGCCACCTCGACTGGAAAGTTAATATTGAAATTTGCGCTCGCGTGTGTTAAAATATAAAGGATAAGGCAGGTGCTATTATGATAAACGATACAATCGGAGCAATTTCGAGTGCCAAGGGCAAGGGCGGAGTTGCTATAATCAGAATAAGTGGGCAAGAGGCGCTCGATATTGTGGAGCGCATTTTCGTTTTGCCAAACGGTAAAAAGCTTGAAAATCCCGAGGGAAGAAGATGCTACTATGGCAAAATCTTGCGCGACGGCAAGGAAATTGACGACGTTGTTTTGACGGTTTTCAAAGCTCCTGCGTCCTATACGGGCGAGGACGTGTGCGAAATCTCGTGCCATGGTGGGCTTTACGTTACACAGGCGGTTCTTGAAACGGTCCTCGGTGCAGGCGCGCGTATGGCACTCCCTGGCGAATTCACAAGGCGCGCGTATGTAAACGGCAAGCTTTCACTTTCCCGTGCCGAGGCAGTAGGACAGGCAATTGATGCCACAAACGATGCTCAGCTTCGCTTGTCGGTCAACGCAAGAGGTAGCGCGCTTTCCGAAAGGCTTGATAAAATAAGAGCCTTAATGCTTGATTTGCTTAGCCGTGCTTACGTTATTGTCGATTATCCCGACGAGGAGCTTCCGTCGCTTGAAAGAGAGCAAATGGCGGATAGCATAGATGCGATTTTGTCAAATTTATCGACACTTAAACGCACTTATCGCACCTCGAGAGCCGTAATCGAGGGCGTAAAAACCGCAATTGTTGGGCGTCCAAACGCAGGAAAAAGCTCCCTTTATAATGCGATAAGCGGAGAGGACCTCGCAATTGTTACCGATATTGCGGGCACAACGCGCGACGTAATAGAGCATACCGTGAGCGTGGGCGATGTAACTCTTCGACTCTCCGACACGGCAGGAATAAGAGATACGCAAGATGCGGTTGAAAAAATCGGTGTTGAGAGAGCCAGGGCGCGCCTTGACGAGAGCGAGCTCGTTCTCGCGGTCTTTGATGCGAGCGTGCTTGAAAATAGCGAGGACCACGAAATCCTCGACACTGTGTCGCAAAAAAGTGCGATTGCAATAATAAATAAGAGCGACTCGGAGCGCAAAATGAGTGCCGAGTTTGAGGAAAAAATAAGAAAAGCCGTGCCAAGGGTTGTCTATATGAGCGCAAAGAGTGGCGACGGTCTTGATAGCCTTGCTAGCGAGCTTGGACAAATGTACGCCCTTGACGAGATTGATATTTCAAATGATGCCGTAATTACCAACGCAAGACAGGCAAGCGCTCTAAGCCGTGCCCTTGATAAGGTGAGCGAGGCAAGCGAGCTTCTAAAAATAGGCGAAAGCCCCGACATAATATGCTTCTCCCTAGAGCAAGGACTAGCATCACTTGACGAAATTGATGCAAGGGGAGTAAGCGAGGAGATTGTAGGGGAAATATTCTCGCGCTTTTGTGTCGGAAAATAAGAACCTAACCTAACTGTTCTTGCGAACAGGCTACTGCGTAGCTTGTGAAAATCAAATAGTATTTTCACGGTTAGAACCTTGTTACTCGCAAGCTCGTAATAACAGTGCGAAATGCGAAATGCGAAGTGCGAAGTTAACTCGAAATGCAACTCGAAAATGGAGATTGAATTTTAGAATGGAAACAAAAAGATTTACAAAAAACGACAATGGATTTATATGTGAGAACTGTGGGCACGAGGTAAAGCCTCTTGGCTACTCGTCGCGCAATCACTGTCCCAAGTGTCTTTGCTCGAAGCATGTTGACATAATGCCTGGCGACAGGGCGAGCGATTGCGGTGGAGTTATGCGCCCGATAAGAGTT
>JAZKZO010000056.1:0-24105 GCA_045612665.1 Eubacteriales bacterium | reverse complement strand
CTTCCTTATGAGAAGGAGCCGCTCGGCAGGCTATTTTTTATGAGCAGAAACCGCTTTTTTTAAAAATTTTTGCATAAAAAAGCCCTGTTGCTATTGTAATATATAGAAATGTATGATAAAATTATCTTACCAAAATATGTTTTATACAAGAGGTGCATTATGAAATTAGGAACAATGGTACATCTTGGCGACAATGTTGTCGAGAAAATCAAGGACGTTAAAAAGTACGGGCTTGAATCCTTCCAGCTTTGCGCTTGGAACCATAGTATGATGACAAAGGAATGGGCAGAAAAGATAAAAGCTACAGCTGACTCCGAGGGTCTTGAAATCAGCGCAGTTTGGTGTGGCTGGAGCGGTGAGGCTCACTGGAACTTTATCGGTGGCTACCACACACTCGGTATTGTGCCTGTTTTCCTTCGTGATAAGAGAATGGCAGAGTTGAAGCTCGGCTTTGATTTTGCTCATATGATGGGCGTAACCGATGTTATCACCCATATGGGCTTCTTGCCCGAAAACCCAACAACTGACGAGTTTAGATCAGTTGTTGCAGCTATTCGTGAGCTTGCAGAGTATTGCAAGAATTACGGTCAGTATCTTTTGTTTGAAACAGGACAGGAAACTCCTATTACATTAAAGAGAACAATTGTAGAGGTTGGCACAGGCAACCTTGGTATTAACTTAGACCCTGCAAACCTTCTTTTGTACGGTAAGGCTAATCCTTGTGACGCGGTTGACATTTTCGGTGACTATGTTCGCGGTGTTCACGGCAAGGACGGTGAATATCCAACTGACCCACAGTATCTTGGCGAGGAAAAGAGAATTGGTGACGGTCGTGTTAACTTCCCTGTTCTTATCAAGAAGCTTAAGGAGCACGGCTATGACGGCTCTCTTACAATCGAGCGCGAAATTGACGGCGATAAGCAAATTGAAGATATAATTTATGCAAAGAAATTCTTGGAGGATATTATCAATGGCTGATATTAGAGTAGGACTTATAGGCATCGGTGGAATGGGCGGATGCCATTACGGAAATTATAGTCAGGTTAAGGGTGCAAAGCTTGTTGCCGTTGCCGATGTAAGAGTTGATATGGCAAAGGAAAAGACAAAGGGCACTGACGTTAAGGTTTATGCCGATTACAAGGAAATGCTCGCAAACGAAGAGCTTGATATGGTTGATATCTGCACACCAAGCTTCCTTCACGCAGATATGGCAATTGATTGCCTTAACAAGGGCTATCACGTTCTTTGTGAAAAGCCTATGACCTTGACAGCCGAGGACGCACAAAGAGTTCTTGTGGCTACAAAGGCAACCGATAAGAAGTTTATGGCGGCTCACGTTGTAAGATTTATGGCACCTTATATGTATCTCCGTAGCGTTATTGAAAGCGGAGAGCTTGGCAAGCTTCTTCGTCTTGATATGAAGCGCATATCCTCAATCCCAACATGGAGCTGGGAAGACTGGATGAGAGATGAAAAGCGTAGCGGTGGAGTTATCACCGACCTTTCAATCCACGATATCGACTATGTTCAAAGCGTCTTGGGAATGCCTGATTCTATTAGCAGTGTTCACTACGGTCTTAAGAACAATAACGACTTTGCACAAACCGAAATGGTTTACGGCGACACTCTCGTTAGCTGTGAGGGAACTTGGTACAACGCACCGATTCCTTTCCACGCTACATTCCTTGCAGTGTTCGAAAACGGCTACGTTGAAAGCACCGATAAGCTTTACAAGAACGGCAAGCCTGTAACAGTAGAGGAAAGCGCAAAGGCAGAGGAGCTTGACCTCGGTATCAACGTTGGAAATGACAACGGATACCTTAATGAAATTCAGTATTTTGTAGATTGTGTTAACAACGGCACGTCGCCTGATTTCGTAACCCCCGAAAGCTCGGCACAAACAATGGCACTTGTTGATGCAATTAAATCAAAGGCACAAAAGATCTAAAATTTTGGGGCGCACCTCTTGGTGCGCCCTGCTTAATTTAGAACAATTTACAAGATTTTTAACGCAGTATGTAGGGCGTTTGGCTACTCCAAATCTAGTGTGGCTGAGTCCTACCTGCTAAATATAAGGAGAAAATTATGGGACTTATTAAAGCATTATTTGGAGCAACAGGCGGAGTAATGGCAGATCAATGGAAGGAATACTTCTATTGCGACTCTCTTGATGCCGATACGCTCGTTGTAAAGGGACAAAAGCGCACAAATAAAAAGCGCTCATCAAATAAAAGAGGAGATGAAAATATCATCTCGAACGGCTCGGTTATCGCAGTTGCTGATGGTCAGTGTATGATGATTGTCGAGCAGGGCAAGGTAGTCGAGGTAAGTGCCGAGGCAGGCGAATTTGTGTGGGATAGCTCAACTGAGCCAAGCGTGTTTGCAGGTCGCTTTGGAAAGAGCCTCGTTGACACCTTCAAGGCAATCGGTAGACGCTTTACCTTCGGTGGCGACACAGGAAAGGACCAAAGAGTTTACTATTTCAATACTAAGGAGCTTATCGGCAATAAGTACGGCACAGTTAGTCCTGTTCCTTTCCGTGTTGTTGATAAGAATATCGGCCTTGATATTGATATTTCAATAAGATGTAACGGAGAATTTTCATACCGTCTTTGCGACCCTATTCTTTTCTACACAAACGTTTGCGGAAACGTAGAAAGCGCATATACTCGTGCAAATCTTGACAGTCAGCTTAGAAGTGAGCTTTTGACGGCACTTCAGCCTGCATTTGCAAAGATTTCCGCTATGGGCGTAAGATATTCGGCACTCCCAGGACATACAGAGCAAATTGCTGATGCACTCAACGAGGCTCTCGATGAGAAATGGCAAAAGCTTCGCGGTATCGAGGTTGCTTCCTTTGGAATTAACACAGTTAATGCATCCAAGGAAGACGAGGATATGATAAAGGAGCTCCAAAAGAGAGCTGTAATGAGAGACCCTTCAATGGCTGCCGCAACTATGGTTGGCGCACAGGCAGATGCTATGAAGGCTGCCGCATCTAACGAAAACGGTGCAATGATGGGCTTTATGGGAATGGGAATGGCTCAAAATGCAGGCGGAATGAATGCAAATCAGCTTTTCCAAATGGCTAATGCACAAAAGCAGGAAACACCTGTAAAGGCACAGGAGCAAAACGGTTGGACGTGTGCTTGCGGTGCAACAAATACAGGTAAATTCTGCGTTGAATGCGGAGCAAAGAAGCCTGAGGACGGTTGGATGTGTGCTTGTGGCGCGAAAAATAAGGGAAAGTTCTGTCCCGAATGTGGTGCGAAAAAACCGGCAGGTGCACCTCTTTATAGATGCGATAAGTGCGGTTGGGAGCCATCTGACCCTAAAAATCCGCCAAAATTCTGCCCTGAATGTGGCGATGTTTTCAACGATTCTGACATTAAATAATAGGAGCTTAATTTGAATACACTTGTAGAATATAAGTGCCCGTGCTGTAGCGGTGCGATAAGCTTCGACTCCGAAGCCCAAAAGCTCGTTTGCCCTTATTGCCAAACCGAATTTGAGGTTAGTGCAGTAAAGGAATTTAACGATGCCGAAAATGACAAGGGTGAAAAAGAGGAGCTTAATTGGGACGAGTACACAAGCGAAAGTGGAAATGGCGATTGGCGCGAGGGCGAGGAGCTAAATGTTTATACCTGCTCGGCGTGTGCCGGTGAAATAGTGGCTGATGCTACAACTGCCGCAACCTTTTGCCCATACTGTGGCTCTCCTGTAATCATCGCAGGCAAGCTTTCGGGTGCGTTTAGACCTGACTATGTAATTCCTTTTAAGGTTAATCGTGAAGAGGCACAAAGGGCATTTGAAAAATTCATGAAAAAAAGACCCCTTTTGCCAAAGGATTTTAGATTTAAGCATACGGTTGAAAAAATAGAAGGAATATATGTTCCGTTTTGGCTTTATAATTGCGATACCGACTCTTACATAAGATACCGTGCAACAAGAGTGCGCAAATGGTCGGATAGTAATTATATTTATACCAAAACCTCACATTATCTTTTAACCCGTGCAGGTACTCTTGGATTTGAGAGAGTTCCGGCGGACGGCTCGTCAAAAATGGACGATAGATATATGGAGGCTATAGAGCCGTATAATTATTCGGAAATGATTGACTTTACTATGCCGTATCTTTCGGGATTTGCCGCTGAAAAATATGACGTTTCACCAAGTGAGGCATCAGAGCATGCAAATCAGAGAATTAAGACTAGCACGGCAAGCAAATTTGCATCTACCACAGGCGGTTACACAACCGTAAACACCCAAAGCTCGAATATAAAGCTTATAAACGGCAAAACCTCGTATGCGCTCCTTCCTGTATGGATGCTAAATACGAAATACAACGATAAAACGTACACCTTTGCAATGAACGGACAAACAGGGAAATTTGTCGGTGAGCTTCCGGTTAGCATTGGAAGATGCTTCGGAATGCTTGGCATTATAACGGGAGCAGCAACGCTTCTCGGCACGATTATTTCTTTGCTTGCAACGTTACTTTAAGGAGGGAACGTATGCGTAAAACGATAAAAACACTTATTTTAATGATGGCAATAGCTCTTATGCTTGTAGCTCTTGCTATTCCGTGCTTTGCCGTAAATTCCACCGAGCTTGTCGTTGATAAAGAAAATCTTTTCGATTCCAATGAGGAAGCGCGTCTTGAGTCATATTTGTATACAATATCCGAAAAACACCAATGCGAGATTGTAATTGTTACAAAAAGAAGCTTCGGCTCACTGAGTGCAAAGGAATATGCCGAGGACTATTATGATTCAAACGGCTACGGATACGGAAGTGATGACTCGGGAGTATTACTTCTTATAAGCGCCGAGGAAAGATATTACTACATTTGCACAACGGGTAAGGGCCACGATGCAATCAGAGGTTCTGTGTTTAAGGAGCTATCAAACGAGGTAAAGGAGCTTCTTTCAAGCAGTAGATATTATGACGCTTCGAAGACCTTCGCTCGAATGTGCGATGAAGCACTCACAAGCTATGAGCAAAACGGAAAGCCCTTTGACTCTAGCGCTCTTGTAACGGGAATTATTATATCCGCCGTTATAGGAATTGTCGCTTCTATTATCACGATTTTGGTTCTTAAATACAAGATGAACAACGCAAGAGTGCAAAAGCACGCTTCGTATTACGAAAGAGAAAATTCCTTTGACTTGAGAGTATCAACCGATGTTTATCTTTATAGTACGGTAAGGCGTGTTGCGAAGCCTAAAAACAACTCTAGCTCATCGTCAAGAGGCGGAAGCCGTGGTGGCGGTGGCGGAAGATTTTAAAATAAAAAGTGATGCATATGCATCACTTTTTTTAATTTTTCGGCTTACTTGAAAAAATAAGAGAGCATATATAACCTAAAACAATAGCTACGGTTATTCCACCCGATGTCGCAGTAAGACCGCCTGTGAATGCCCCCAAAAGCCCTTGCTCGTCAACTGCCTTTTCAACTCCCTGTGCAATCGCATATCCAAAGCCTGTAAGTGGCACTGTTGCACCGCACCCGGCGAATTTGACGATAGGAGCGTAAATTCCAAGAGCGGTTAATATAACCCCCGAGCAAACGTATATAACCAAAATTCTTGCAGGCGTGATTTTCGTTTTGTCAATGAGAATTTGCGCTATCACGCAAAGCGCACCACCCACAATGAATGCCCATAAATAATCAAGAAACATTTCCATTTAAGCTCTCCAATCTTATTAGATGCGCAATTGCAGGAATTGAACCGCCTTGATACAAGGTCATAGGGCTCATAAGCGCCCCTGTGCCGATAAAAAGCACGTTTTGAAGCGTTCCGGATTCTAAATAACGCATAATTTTTCCGGCTAAAACGCTCGCACTGCATCCGCATCCGCTACCGCCCGCATGCTTGTCTTGCTTGTCGCGATCGTATATCAAAAGTCCGCAATCGGCATGATTTTTGCGTATATCTATTCCGTCCTTTAACAGTAGCTCCTTTAAAATTTCGCTACCCTCGTAGCCCAAATCTCCCGTTAAAATCAAATCGAAATCATCTACGCTACAGCTTGAAAATCTAAAATATCGTTTTAAGGTGTCAATGCACGCAGGCGCCATCGCAGCACCCATATTGTTTATGTCGTTTATGCCCATATCAACGCTTTTTCCAAGCATAACCTCGCTTATTTTAACGTTTCCCGTGTCGCCTAAAACAAACGCACCCGAGCCTGTAACAGTCCATTGTGATGTCGGTGTGCGCTGACCGCCGTATTCAAGAGGAAAACGAAATTGCCTTTCGCTTGAGCAATAATGCGACGAGGTAACGCACGCGCACCGTTTAGCGACACCACTACTATATAATAGCGAGCCAAGTCCAAGACTCAACGCACAGGTCGAGCAAGCACCGTATAAGGCTACGTAAGGAATATCAAAATCTATAAGACCGTAGCTTGAGCCGACACATTGATTCAACAAATCTCCCGCCAAAAGCACGTCAATATCAGAGTCGGATAATTCAGCTTTTTTTAAAGCTCCGATAAGCGCTAAGCGTTGCATCTCGCTTTCCGCCTTTTCCCACGAGTCCTTGCCGAATTTATTGTCAGACGAATATTCGTCAAAGCACTCACCAAGCGGACCTTTTCTTTCGTGGCTTCCGACAATACTGTAATAAGAGCTTATACGAGGCTCTTTTTTTAATCTAA
The DNA here is from genome assembly GCA_045612665.1 of Eubacteriales bacterium. Lineage (GTDB taxonomy): Bacteria > Bacillota > Clostridia > Oscillospirales > CAG-272 > RGIG2000. The sequence goes on along the minus strand of JAZKZO010000056.1, from coordinate 17,439 downwards.
TCAGCTCTCTCATAAAATCCCCATAAAATAATAAATAATTCCGTAAATTACGCCCGAAAAGATGCCATACAGTATAACAGGACCTGCGATTGTAAATATTTTTGCACCAACCCCGAAAATATATCCCTCGCTTTTGGTGTCAATTGCCGGAGAAACAACCGCATTGGCAAATCCCGTTATAGGTACTAGCGTACCTGCACCGGCAATTTTGGCGATATTGTCAAAAATACCAAGACCCGTTAAAATTCCCGCAATTACAATTAGCGAAATCGAGGCAAGAGAGGGCGCATTTTCCTCGCTTGAGCCAAGGTAAAGATATAGATTTTTGAGTCCTTGACCTATAACGCAAATTCCACCACCGATAAGAAACGCGAAAGCGCAATTTTTTGTGCTTTTTGACTTGGCCTCGCGCCCCTTGACGTATAATTTGTAATCTTCCTTGTTCATAAGCACTCCTTTTCAAAATATTGTAATTTTAGTTTTTTCTGTCAGGCTCAATTTTATTCAAAATAGTTGACAAGACAAGCGAAAATGTTGTATTATAATATTAGAAACAAATAAGGAGGGATTGCTATGTCAGATATCTTGAACACGATTTCTCATACCGCCAAAAAGGTTGCAAGAAAAACAACCAAAAAGGTTGGAGAAATTGCTAATATCACAAAATACTCGGTTAAGCTCAAGGCAAAGGACGCGGATCTTGGCGAAAAGCTTGAAAAGCTTGGAAAGCTTTATTATTCGTATACAAAGCTTGAAAACGAAGAGACCAAAGCCAAATTAGACAATTGTCTAAAAGAAGTAGAGGCTCTTCAAGAGGAAATTGCAGAGCTTAGAAAAAAGGTTGCCGAGGTTAAGGAAGAGGTTGAGTGCACCAACTGCGGAGGCTATGTTCCACAGGGAAAAACCATTTGCCCAAGCTGTAAAAAATCGCTTGAGAGAATTGAAATAGAATTTTCTCTTGACGAAGAATAAAAATTGAATATTTAAGGAGAGAAAAATGGCAGATTTTTTTAAAAATATGTGGAATAACATATATGCCTATCTTATTGATCCTGCTTCCTACAAAAGACTCGGTATGATTATACTTGGCCTTTTGGTGATCTTTATCGGATGCAAGATCGTTAAGAGAATCACTAAGAAGCTTATTAACTCAAGAGCTATGAGTCGCTTCTCAATGACAATTCGTACCTTCCTAGGACACGTAGTGTCAGTTGCGCTTTATATTATAGTGTGCTTGCTCGGTGCATCGCTTATCGGATTTAACGTTTCGATATTCGGCTCGCTTATTGCATCAATCGGTCTTACCGTTGGTCTTGCACTTCAAGGAAGCCTTTCGAACATCGCAGGCGGTATTATGGTGGTAGGTCTTAAGCCCTTCGAGGTTGGCGACTACATCGAGTCAAACGGTGTTGGCGGAACAGTTACCGATATCGCAATCTTTTACACAACTCTTACAACTCCCGACAATAAGAAGATAGTTGTTCCAAACGGAGCACTTTCAAACTCGGTTGTTGTTAACTATTCGGCAAATGATACAAGACGTCTTGATCTAACCTTCAGTATCTCTTATAATACTGACCTTGATCTTGCGAAAAAGGTTCTTTTGTCCTGTGCAAAGCTTGATGAGAGAATTTTCTCCGATCCTGCACCTGTTGTATACATAACAGAGCATGCCGACAGTGCCGTTATGATTCAGCTAAGAGTGTGGCTCAGAAAAGAAAATTATTGGGATGTTAACTTCGCTATGATTGAGCAGGTTAAGCGCTCATTCGATCAGCTTGGTGTTGAAATTCCATTCCCACAGATGGATGTCCACATGATAAAATAATAAAAAAATTAAAATCCTCTTGCAATAGCAAGAGGATTTTTTAGTCTAATTCGTGGCAAAAATCGCGCCTTTTTGCCTCTAAGGTCTTAAAAAACCGACAAATGATACCGAAAACGCGCTTGATTTCAAACAAATAAACATATTATCATATATTCACATATTCATAAAATAAGCCGTTTTCGCCAATTTTGGCAACGAAAGACTCGCCTTGCTTTATTTTGTCATTCAATATGCCCTCGCATATTGAATTTTCTATTTTCAAGGTTATAGCACGCCTTAAATTCCTTGCCCCGTACTCCTCACTGTATCCCTCGTTTAAAACATATTCCATTACGGAATCGTCAAATTCTATCAAATACGAGTTGTTTTTTAGCCGAGATGAAAGGTCGTTTAGCATAAGCGCACATATTTTTCTTGCGTCGTCTCTTGAAAGAGCCTTAAAAACGATAATTTCATCAATTCTATTCAAAAGCTCGGGAGAAAACGAGTGCTTAAGCTCGGAGAGCATTTGCTCACCCTTTATATAAGAACCGTTATCACGCATATCAAATCCAATATTAACTCCACTTGCTTTCCAAGCGCCGATATTTGACGTGAAAATAATTATCGAGCTTTTAAAGGATATTTTTTTGCCTTGCGAATCCTTTATTTCTCCCTCGTCGAGAATTTGCAAAAATAGAGAATAGATGTCGGGATGCGCCTTTTCAATCTCGTCAAACAAAACAACTGAATAAGGAGAGCGACGAATAGCCTTCGATAAGCGCCCCTCGTCCTCATAGCCCACGTATCCTGCGGGCGCACCTATAAGCTTTGAAATAGAGTGCTTTTCCGAATATTCCGACATATCAAAGCGCACAAGAGCATCGCTTGAGCCAAAAAGGAATTTTGCTAGTTGCTTTGCAAGCTCCGTTTTTCCGACACCGGTAGGACCGAGAAAAAACAGAGAAGCACAAGGACGGGACGACTCCTTTATTCCAAGCCTACCTCTTTTTATTGCCCAAGATACGCTTTCAACCGCATCTGACTGACCGATAATAACGCCTTCAAGATTTTTTTGAAGCTCCCTTAGACTATCAATTTCCTCACCCTTGATCTCGTTTATCGGGATTTTTGTTTGTAAACAAACAATATCGCGAATTTCCTTTTCGAAAATCGTAGGTATGCTATCGTCCTCACTCGCTTTTATGCGCTCTCTTTCCTTTGAGATTTTTACTAAAAGCTCTGCCTCTATATCGCGTAGCTCACACGCCTTCTCGTAATCTCCGTAAATTGTCGCATCCTCTTTTTTATCCTTGCAAATTTCAAGCTCCTTTTTTAGTGTCAAAAGAGCTTCCGAGGAGTCAATTTGCGCAATTCTAGCTCTTGAACAAGCCTCATCTATCAAGTCTAACGCCTTGTCAGGCAAATACCTGTCGGTTATATATTTTGAAGAAAGAGTAACGGCGCTTTCTATTGCCTCATCGCTTATTTTTATGCCGTGATGCTCCTCGTATTTTGAACGCAATCCTTTTAGGATTGTTATAGCCTCACTCTCGCTTGGCTCATCAATCAAAACGGGCTGAAATCTACGCTCAAGTGCGCTGTCCTTTTCAATATATTTTCTATATTCGCTAGTTGTAGTAGCCCCTATAACTCTTAAATCTCCTCTTGAAAGTGAGGGCTTTATAATGTTTGCCGCATCAATTGCGCCCTCTGCACCACCTGCACCGATTATTGTGTGAATTTCGTCAATGAAGAGAATAATATTGTCAGACTCGCTTATCTCGTTTAAAACGGCACGCATTCGCTCCTCAAATTCTCCGCGGTATTTTGTACCGGCAATCATTGAGGACATATCAAGTGCCACGATTTCCTTGTCCTTTAGCTCGTTTGGTACGTTTCCCTCGGCAATCATTTTTGAAAGCCCCTCAACAATAGCGGTTTTTCCAACACCCGGCTCGCCGATAAGACACGGGTTATTTTTGCTTTTTCGGCACAAAATTTGTATAAGCCTTTTTATATCGTCCTCACGTCCAACGAGTGGATCGGCTTTTTTTAGTGCCGAGGGGCTCGTAAGACGCTTTCCGTATGCAGACAACCCCGAGCCAATAGAGGACTCTGCGCGCGAATTTATCTTTGCAATAGCCTCTGACAGGGCGAAAATCTCGTTTTTTATTCCTTGTATCGAAATTCCAAAATAAGAGAGAATTCTACTTGCCACACATTCGTTATCGGAGCAAATTGCATATAAAATATGCTCAGTTCCGATAAATTTTCCACCTGTGCGCTTTGCAAAGGAGAGCGCGCTCTCAAGCACCCTTTTGCATCTAGGAGTGAAGTAAATTTCAAAAGTAGAGGCCTCACCTGATGGCGAAATATCAACCACATAGTCGAGTATTTTCTCGAGCGAAGCCCCCTTATCCCTTAAAATTTGCTCTCCTACACACTCGATTGATAAAAGCCCTAAAAGCAAATGCTCCGTGCCTATGTAGGTGTGTCCTAACGCCTCGGATTTCGATTTTGTAGCTTCAAGAACGTCCCTTGCCTTTGGAGTGAAGCGATTAACCATTTAAAAAATTCCTTTCCCTTAAATTTTAAGTATTATTGCCACAAGGAGAAGAAATATTTCAGCTTCTTTCTAAAATCGTGCCCTCATATTCGTCAAAAAGCGCCTCTAGAGTAGTGCCGTCAATAATTCCGTTAGGCTCTAAAAGATTCTTCCTTTGAAAGGATTTTATGGCATCTTGCGTGCTTTCGTCGTAAATTCCCGTAAAAGCAAGCTCCCCAAAATCATCGTAATGAACCGAAACAGTCGATAGCATATACTGAATTACATAAATTATATCGTCGATTTGGTCAGGATAAATAGCAAATCCACCCTTGTTTGGTACTAGCTGAACCCTTCTCGGACCTCTTCGCTCAAATTCCGAGGATTTGTGAATGAAGTGGAGAAGAGACCAGGTGTCGTAATCCACAATTCCTGTGGGCTCTAACTCGTATTTTGACTGAAATTCAGCCACAGCCTCTCGCGTTTCGCTATCGTAAGCACCGCTTATAGGAACACTCGAATACTCGTTGTCGAGAAGCTCTAAATCCCTTAAAATTCTTTGAATTTGCATAATTGCATACGCATCACTCGTTATGTTGAAATATGTCATAACCACCTCATTCGATATTATAGCCCGGAAATTGACCCTGTGTCGATAAATTGCCAAGAGATAAGTCCCTGTATACGCCTGTTATCGCATCCCAAAGCTGAGAGGAAACGATTCCTGATTCATTAAATCCAAAGACTCTTTGAAATGCGCGCACCGCCGACTCCGTTCCAGGACCGAATGTTCCGTCAACGGTAACTTTTGGAATTTCCGTATATGTGTCGGAAATGTAATTAAGATACTCCTGTAACGCAACCACACTCTCTCCCTGTGAGCCAATTCTTAATACCTCGCCGGGATACGGAAATGTACTTTCACCGAAAAATCCCGAGGGGAGTGAGTCTAAAATGCCAATATACGCCCTGTAAAGCTGATCCCAAGTGGCAAATGCGACAACTCCCGTTTCTTCAATTCCGTAGTTGCGCTGAAAGGCTCTTACCGCGCTCTCGGTTTCCTCGCCAAACACTCCGTCAATTGAAATTATAGGAATCTCCTGCTCGTAAGCACCAACAAGAGAGAGCAAATATTGAAGCTCAAACACCTCTGAGCCTCTATCGCCGATTGATAGCTCTGTGTCGAAAAGCCTCGTTACCTCATCAAGCGAAATTCCCTCGCTTTCAAGGTCGTTTAAGCGCTTAACCGCATTAAAAATAGCAATTATCTTGTACCATGTAGCCTTTCCAACAATTCCGTCGGGAGTTAAATTGAACGCGCGCTGAAACTCCTTTACGGCTTCCTCTGTTACGGAATCATAAACACCGTCAATAGGATAAATTTTCGGAATAGAGGAGTAGTTCTTTGAAATTCTGTTTAAGCGCACCTGTACTCCTTGAACGTCGTTTCCAACCGCCCCTAATGCTAGCTCTCGACCGGGATAGCTTGGCGTAGCTATGCCAACAGGCGCGTTTCTTACCAGCTCTATGTCATCTCCGTAGTAGTATTGCAATATCTCAAACGGAGTATATCCCTGCTCGGCAAGTGAAACAGTACCCCATTGCTCAAGTCCCTCACACCGTATCTCTCGCCCGTCGCAATATGCGGTGAAATACGGCTCGATACTGCCTGAACGCACCACGTAGTCGTTAAAAATTTCGTCAACTATTCTTGAAATGTTCTCGAAAATATCTCTGCCGTAAACAAACGACTGGTCAATCGCAATCGAATTCGTAATGTCAAAATCATATCCTCTTGAACGGTAATATTCCGTGTAAATTCGGTTGAGCGTGTACGAAATTTGTGCATAAATGTTTGCGCGTATCGCATTTTCGGGCCACGTAGGATAAACCTCACTTGATGCCACATTTTTTATATAATCGGCAAAGGGAACTGTAACATTTTGCGCGTTTGAATCGGGCGCACCCAAATGAACGGTTATGTATTCGGGAATAATAGGTAAATTAGGCATAAATTCCCCCTATAAATTTGTGTTTGGAGTAACGCTGAATCTTCCTGCCCCGTCAGGATTGTATGATTCGGGGTCCGAATATTCTCCAAGCGGTATTAAATTAAATGGTAAAATTGAGGTTACACCCTCGAAAATCGGCACTCTCGCCTTATCTGAGGAATAATAACCGTCAGCTGTTGCCGTGATGTTGTAAATTGCAAACGGTTGCTCGTTTCCCGGAACCATTGAAAGCGCCTTGCTTTTCGTATCAAGCGCCACCTTTTCGGTCATTCCCGAGGAGTCGGTGCGTAAGGAGTAAATTACATCTTTTTCATCATCGAAAGGATAAATGTGAACTCGCGCCCCCTCTATTGGAATTGCACCGTTTGCCGTCCTTACCTCGGCAATAAGAAAGCCTATGCTTTCGGTATTTCTATCCATAAAATCACCTCCGTACCATCATAATATGCCAAAAACGAAAAAAGGTCTTGAATTTTTTTGAGAGTAGGAGTATAATGCTTTACAGTGAGTTCGAAACCATCCTCACTTAAAACAAAACTAGGAGAAATAAAATGAATAAAGCAAGACTTTTAAAGCTGTCTTATTCTGCAATCATTGCCGCATTGTACGTCGCATTTACTTGGATTTCAAACGTGCTCGGACTTGCAAGCGGAGCAGTGCAGCTAAGACTCGGAGAAGCACTTTGTGCTCTCACGTTCTTTATCCCAGGCGCACCGATAGGACTTTTCATCGGATGCATTATCTCAAATCTTACAATGGCGTGCGCACCGCTCGATATCGTTTTCGGCTCGCTTGCTACCTTGATTGGTGCATACGTTGGCTCGAAAATGAAAAACAAATGGCTCGTGCCTGTGCCAACGGTTATTGCAAACACCGTAATCGTTCCTGTGGTTATCCTCGTTTGCTATACCGCAAGAGATGCTTGGAGCTTCGGTACATATGCGCTTACCGCACTCGGAGTTTTCGCAGGAGAGGTGCTTTCGGCGTATGTGCTCGGTATGCTTTTGCTACTTGCAATGAGTAAGCATAAGACGTTCAATAGCATAAAAAAATAAAGTGGAGAATTCTCCACTTTTTCTATTGATTTTGAGCTTTTTATATGGTAAAATAATGATAGCAAATTTAAAGGAGAAAATTATGGCGCTTTTTAAAAATAAGCTTTTTAAGCTTGTAATCGCAACCGTATTGCTCTTTGCGATGGTTTTGCCACTTGCATCGTGCGATATAATACTTGAAATTCTTGGTATTTATGACGACTCTTACGAGGAGGAATCGTATGAGATTCCTGAGGGCACGGCGGAATTCCACTTTATCGATATAGACCAGGGTGATGCAATTCTTATTTTGGTGGACGGTAAGGCTATTCTTATCGATACAGGTGAGGGCAAGGAAAAGGAAGCTCTTGATGCATATTTGGAAAATCTTGGTATAACCGAGCTTGAATATTTCATCACAACTCATCCCGACTCCGACCATATCGGCTCGGCAGCCCACGTTGTTGAAAATTATAAAATTAATCATATTATCCTTTCCCCAAAGGAGCATACGACAAAAACCTACGAGAAGTTTATTACAGCTATTGAAAATAAGGTTGACAATGGCGAAATTCTTGAAGAAAACGTAATGATTGCCGAGGGCGACTTGCTTGGAGAAAGCCTCTACGTTGGAGAGCTCGAAATGAGAATTCTCGGTCCTGTTGACCCAAGCGCGTTCAAAAGAAGCGACAACAATAACCCAAGCGTTGTAATTATGGCAAGATGGGGCAACAATAAGGTGCTTTTGACAGGCGATGCCGAGAAGGAAGCAGAGCTTCAGCTTATCGGCGAATATGGCAATTACCTCAAGTGCGACGTTCTTAAGGTTGGACATCACGGCTCACACTCATCAACACATCAAGCTGACCCTGCAAACGGCATTATGTACGGATTTTTGTATTACGTAGAGCCAAAGATAGGTGTTATCTCGTGTGGCGTTGATAACGAATACGGCCATCCACACAAGGAAACTCTTGACGAGCTCGAGGAATTTGACGTCGAAATCCTTCGTACCGACCTACTCGGCTCAATAGTTCTTACCTCTGACGGAACTAATATCACTCAAAAGACAAATTAAATAAAAGAAGACACGGATTTGATCCGTGTCTTTTTTGTTAGGTTTTTGCAAGCCCAAGCATAAGCGAGGTTGGGAGCGCCTTGGAAAGAACTCTGTAGAACTTATAAAAGCCCTTTGGAGTGTAAACGGCTCTTCCTTTTTTCGATGCCTTTATAGCACCGAGCGCGGTTTTTTGCGGATTGCAACGGGGAAGCCTGTCAAATGCCTTGGAGCTTCCGTTTTCAAGCCCTGCCACAGCTAAAAACTCGGTTTCCATAGGTCCGGGGCAAACGGCAGTAACGTTGATTTTCTTCTTTTTAAGCTCATAGCGAAGTCCTCTTGAAAAGCTCATAACGTAAGCCTTCGTCGAGGAATATACGGTTAAATTCGCATTTGGCACAAACGAGGCAATAGAGCAGGAGTTTATTATTTTCGCACCTGCCGACATATACGGAAGTGCAATTGTCGTAATCTCGGTAAGAGAACGCACATTAAGCTCAATCATATTGCCCTGTGAAACGTAATCGGCACTGTCAAGAGAGCCGTAAACACCTGCACCTGCGTTGTTGACAAGAAATCTTATATCAGGCGTTTCGCTTTTCAAAAGCTCGCTAAAATAAGACATGCTTTCTCTTGTGGTAATATCAAGAGGAATAGCCCTCGTCTTTATTTTGCCGTGAAGAGAAGCAATTTCGTTTAGCTTCGCCTCGCGCCTAGCGATAATCCATATTTCATCTAGCGCCTCACCCTGTAAGCCCTTGAAGAATTCAACTCCAAGACCACTCGATGCGCCTGTAATGATGGCAATTTTCATATTTTACCTCTTAAAATCCCAAATTCTTTAGGAAAATAACGGCATTTTTGGTCCAACAGGAAACGTCGTTTTTGTCGGAAGCAAGACCGAGTCCGTGGCATCCGTCAGGATAAATGTGAGTTTCAAAATATACCTTGTTCTTTGCAAGAGCGCCTGCAAGCATAAGCGCGTTTTCAACAGGGACACAGCCGTCGTTTGCGGTGTGCCAAATAAAGCAAGGTGGAGTGTTAGGAGTTACGTTTTCCTCGTTTGAGAACATATGTACAAGTGCCATATCGTCCTTTTCATCGCCAAGAAGGTTTTGGCGTGAGCCCATATGCGTAAATGGCTCGGTAAACGTAACAACAGGATAGCATGGCATAAATGCATCAGGGCGAGCGTTAAGCTCATCTATTGCATCAGTCTTTGGATAAGCCTCAAAGTCATAAAGAGTACCGGATGTACAGCAGAGATGTCCACCTGCGCTAAATCCAAGTGTTGCAACCTTTTCGTATCCCATGGAGCGTACAAGTCTGATAGCACGCTGAACGTCGGAAAGTGGCGCAAATTTGTTACATTTTGCTACGTTATAATCAAGAACAAATGCGTTAATTCCGCCCTCGTTGAACATTTCGGCAATAGGCGCACCCTCGTGCCCTGCCTTTCCACCGTATCCGCCACCGGGGATTACGATAACTGCATTTTTTGTATCGTGTGCCTCGAATGGAACGATAAAGGGGCGAAATTCGTTGTTTGTGTCAGAAATGTAAGGGGGATTTTCCCAAAGATAGATTTTGTTTTCCATATCAAACCTCTTAAAAAGTATAGTGTGAGCGTCGCTCATATCTATATTAACACAAAAATGTGCCCAAGTGTATATTTTTTGCGAAAAAAACCGAATATATTTTTTGAAAAATTTTTATCTCTTTTTTGAAAAATGCTATTGACAAAACAATTTTGCTGTGATATTATGTATAGGCATAAATAAAAGCACGCCCTTGTAGCTCAGACGGTAGAGCACTTGACTTTTAATCAAGGTGTCCGGAGTTCGAATCTCCGCAAGAGCACCATAAAAAACGACTTGCGTTGGCAAGTCGTTTTTTGCTTTTTAAACCCTTTTGCAAAAAGTGATATGCGACAAAATGCACAAAAAATCAAGGCTCGTTTTCTTGAAAAAACGCGTAACCTTGTGCAATTTTTACAAAAAGGTAATGCCAAGCTTCCATTTTATTCAAAATACTTGAAAAAAACGCCCTCGTGTGTTAAAATATAGGAGTAAAAATATCATAAGGAGATAAAACAAAAATGAAGAAATTTTTATCAATACTTCTCGTTATTGCAATGGTAGCTTCACTTGTTGCTATGCTTATAGTTCCAACATCTGCCGCTACTCTTGGCAGTACACGAAAGGTAACAGCTGATGATGTTACTGTTGAAACCTTGACTAACGGTGTTATCGGTACCACAGCTGTACTTTTTGACGGCGTAAAGCCAAGCCCTGGTTACTATGGCGGCTCAGCTGAGGTCTGGGACAAAAAGGCTAAAGGAGACTATGTGCTCGTTAGCTTTGACCAACAGGTTACTATAAGTGAGTTGATTATTCACGCTGTTGGAAACTGGCCATTTCCAGTTATAAAGGCATACGATGCTCTTGGAAATGAAACATTTTCTAAGTCGTTCAACCCAAATTCCGGTGATACAACCGCAATGACCATTGTCGCTGACGGAGATACTCCAATCGAGGTAAAATCTCTTAAGATTTTCAACGATTACGATGGTAAGGTGTTTAGACTTTGCGAAATGGAAATTCAGGCTCACTTCCACGATTATGGCAATCCAACCGCAGAGGTTGCTCCTTCTTGTGGAGTTGACGGATCTAAAACCTATGTATGTAGCGATTGCTCAAAAACAATAGTTGAGTCTGTAGAAAAGACAAATGCACACATTTGGTCCACAACATCTACCGAGTCTGTTCCACCTGCAGCAGACAGAGAAGGCGTTTATACATACGCTTGTACAGTTTCAGGCTGTCCTGCTTATAAGACTGAAAAGCTTCCTTGCACAGGACATAATACCACTTGCACAAGAGTTGAGGCTGACTGCGAAAACGACGGTTCAGTTACATACACATGTACCGATGACGGATGTGACTATGTGCTTTCATATACTCTTGACAAGCTCAATCATATCCCTGCATCAACCTCTACATTGTATAAGAAAGCTACAATTTATAGCAACGAGATTATTGCTTATGAGTGCCAAAGAGACGGTTGCGACGGACGCAGACTTGTAGAAATCCCTGGAACAAAGCTTGACAGCCCAGACGGAACAACCAAGTATCTTTCAAATGACGATATCGTTGGTGAAATCGTTGAGGTTCTCGGCGCAAATGGCGCTACTGATGCAAGAGACAAGACTAAGCTTTTTGACGGCATTACAGCTATGGGCGATTATTGGTCTCCAAAGAACTTCTGGTCTGCATCAACAGGCTCAACACTTACAGTAACGTTTGACAAGGAATACATCATTTTGGATGCTTATTTGCACTTTAGATCAAACGGAAATACCTTGAAGATTGAATATTTCGATGCTGAAAACAATCCTGTTGGAACTGTTTATCAAGAAGAAATTAGCGCAGGCGTTGATGCCGATACAGCTGTTCCTATTTATGGAATAATTAACCAAAAGGTTAAAAAGCTTGTTATTACAGTTGTGTCCGACAAGTGGGGACAGGGCAACAAGGGAGCTATGAAGCTTTCTGAAATTCAGCTTTTGGCACACGAATGCGTATACGAGCAGGCTGACAGAGAAAACATCAGCACAGTTCCTGCTGAATGTAAGACAACCTTTGACGGTCTTTGCCGTCTTTGCGACAGATATGCTACCGGTGTAGTTGAATATAACCACACCTTTGAAAAGGAAACAGGCACTGAGATTGATAAAATCTATACAACCAATGCCGATGAAACAACAGATTATAAGGATGCTACCTGCTATACCGACGGTAAGGGCTACAAGCATTGTACCGTTTGTAATGCGGATGTAAAAACCGTTATTCCTGCAACAGGAAACCACGATTTCGAAAACGGAGCACCTGTATACGATGACGATAAGGCACCTACTTGCGGTGAGGGCTCAACAGGTCATAAGAAGTGTGCAACTGAGGGTTGTACAGCTGTAAGCGAGGATTGCGATTTCCCTGCAACAGGCGAGCATAGCAAGTGGAGCTGGAAGGTTATCCCTGGTCAAGAGCCAGACTATACACACACAGGCTTGAAGGGCTACTACTGTGGCGTTTGTGGATATAAGGACACAAGCAAGGAAGACCAAGTAGCAGCTATGGAAAAGCTTAACTGCGTAACACAAAAGGATTGGTCAATCAGATATACCGATTTCATCTCCGCAAGAGCAACATTCAAGATTAACAAGAACAACATCGAGGCTATCGACGATGAGTTCGACGTTAAGATCTTCGGCGTTGTTCAAAAGGGCGAAGTAACTAAGGAAGTTCAGGTTTACGGCGAGGGCGCAACAGGTAAGGTTGGCAACGACGGAACATTCTCACTCGTTGTAAAGGGCGCTTCTTACACCGATGAGTACAAATTCTCAGTAAGAATTGAAATCACATGTAAGGATGATAACACAAAGGCTGAAAGCACTGTGAACTCCAAGAACCTCACAACTGCACCTGACGGTACAGTTTCTGCAAAGAACGTAGCTGAGTATTTCTTGGCTCCTAACAGAGTAGATGCTCTTGACGCAGAGGTTAAGAAGCTTTACGAAACAATCGTAGGCTAATTGAAAATTAAAAAAAAGAGTGCTTCGGCACTCTTTTTTATTTGCGCTTTTTTATAATAAGACTTGATTTTCCTTGCGCGCTATGTTAAAATGTATGTGTGAAAATTTTTCTTTTATCAAGGAGATAAACAAAATGAAAAGAATTTTATCAATTCTTCTTGCAGTTTTGATGCTTGTTCCTCTTTGCGTGCTTGGTATCAGCGCAGAGGGTGAAGATACTGAAGCACCTGCATCCTGCACAGTAGGAGCAAAGAATATTGCAAGTGAAGCATCCGTCGGCTACGTCGGCACACACTTCTGGGCAATCAACGGCGCAAAGCTTGTTGATAACAATAGAGAAGAGCTTGCGCATAGCCCTGTTTATAGCTTTAGCTATACCTTTAAGTTCGGTAGCCTTAAGAACATTTCTTCAATAGTTGCTCTCGTTAACGGCACAGGTCATTGCTCATCCTGCGGATACGAGCATACAGCCGAGGGTGGTAACACAGTAAGATCTATTTCTATTAAGCTTTCCGACGATACAGGAAAGGTTATCTATGAAAGTGAGGCTATTGACCTTTACGACGATACTGATCCTGAAAACGTTATCGTTAAAACCGAGGCGAAGTTCGAGTTCGACACTATGGCAGTATCTAGCGTTGAAATGTTCGTTGAAACTCCATCTTGGGGAAGCGCATACTTCCGTGAGGTTGAGATTTATCAAGAAATTGGAGAGCATGCTTGGGTAGCAGATACTGAAAACAGTGTTTCTTCAAGCTGTGAGGAATCCGGTATCGACGCATTTAAGTGCGCTTGCGGTGCTACAAAAGAGGTTCAAACCAACCAACATACAGTAGAGGAGTGGACAACAGTTCTCGCTCCTACAACAACCGCTTCGGGTATCGCACAGGGCGTTTGTACAGTTCCCGGATGTGGCGGTACAGCTGCAAAGGCTCTTCCAAGACTTTCACTTACAGATAACCAAAAGAAGCTTAATTTTGACCATATTACATTAATCGAAGATGTAAAGAATATTCAGGATTACGTTGATGAATCTCACGCGGATTACAACAACAATATGTACATTCCAAACGCAAACAAGAGCGCAGCTGCACTCTTCGATAACATTATCGACAACGATACGTTTGCACCTAAAAACTTCTGGTGCGGAACTGCATTTGGTGTAATTAGAGTTCTCGTGCCTGATGATCCTGCAACTCCTGAGGACGAAACACAGTACGAAATTGCAACTCCTGATAACCCTGATACCACCGATAAGGACGAAACAACTTACGCGTACGACTATTATTACAGCACACTTACAATTGAATTTGACCAGGTGTATTCCCTTACACAGGCTGAGCTTTATGCTTATTCTAACTGGAATAACTTTAAAATTGAATTCAAGGGCGCTGACGGTAGCACAGTAAAGGAAATTACCAAGAATAACTTCCAAACAAGCTCATATCAAAGACTCATCTTCACAGGTGATATCTATGGCGAAAACATTAAGTCTATCGTTATCACCGTTTTGGGCGCTAAATGGGAAGGCGGTAAGGGTCTTGCGTTTACCGAAATGAAGCTCTCCGCTCACGAATGCGAATTCTCAGCTAGTGATATAGCAAGCGGAACAACAGAGAATTGTGTAACAACATTTAACGGTACATGCTTGCGTTGCAAGGCTGTACGCACTAACGCACAAATTACCTCTCATACATGGGAAAAGGACGAAACCGATGCAACGCAGGACAAGATCGTTGAAACCTTGGCAGAGGTAACCTGCTACGGTAACGGTCAAATTGTAAAGCACTGTACTGTTTGCGACCAAAATGTTAACCTCGTTGTTCCTGCAACTGAGGCTCACGTTTGGGGCGAAACAAAGTTTGATAAGGAAAACGTAACGTATGCACCAACCTGCGGAGACGTAGGTCTTGGCTACGAAAGATGTACCAACGAGGGATGCACCTCAACAAGTGAGATTCATACTGTTCCACCACGTGGAGAGCATACCTATAAATGGCTCGAAAAGGTTGGCTTTGAGGCTGACTATACTCACGACGGTGTAAAGGCATTCACATGCTCCGTATGCTCACAAATCGACGAGTCAAAGGGAACACAGGTTTCACCTATGCTCGACTCCAAGAAGCTCGTAAACGCAAGAGAATGGTCAGTTAGATATACCGACTTTGTATCTCCAAGAGCAACCTTTAAGATTTCAACTGCAACAATCAATGAAATCGAGCTTTCAGGCTTTAGCGTTAAGGTGTTCGGCGTTGTTCAAAAGGGCGAGGTAACAAAGGAGGTTCAGGTTTACGGAGATGGCGCAAGAGGCTTGATTCGTAAGGATGGAACTTTCTCACTCGTTGTAAAGAACGCACAGTATGGCGACGACTATAAGTTTAGTGTAAGAATTGAAATCACTTGCCTTGATGACAATACCTCATCAGCAAGCGTAGCACCGTCAAGAAACCTCTCAACTGCTGGAGACGGATTGGTATCTGCAAAGGATATTGCAAACTACTATCTTGCTCCAAGTAGAGTAGGTAGCCTTGATGATGGCGTTAAGGCATTGTACGAGCAAATCGTTAAATAAACAATAAAAAAGAGAGTGAATTTCACTCTCTTTTTGTTTTCTACTATAATGATGCGTGCGCATCGGCTTGTGCCTGTGCCTCGGTGTCGCATCTTTCGTTATACGGATGCCCTGCATGACCCTTAACCCATACATATTCAATCTCGTGTCGCTCGGTTTCCTTTAAAAGCGCATCCCAAAGGTCGGGATTTAGAGCAGGGGATTTATCTGCCTTCTTCCAGCCCTTATCTCTCCAAGAGATAGCCCAGCCGTTTTGAAGCGCATCAAGGGCATATTTTGAGTCGGAGGTGAGAATGACCTTGCATCCTTCCTTGAGCGCTCTTAAAGCCTCTATAATGGCTGTCAGCTCCATTCTATTATTGGTTGTATTGCTCTCGCCACCACTTATAACCTTTTCGCGACCGTTATAAACGAGAATTGCGCACCATCCACCGGGACCGGGATTGCATTTGCAAGAGCCGTCTGTATATATTTCTACCTGCTTCATATCGTTCTCCAAAATATTGATAAGGTAATTTTACCATATTATATATAATAATTCAATAATTTTTATAAATTTTATATTTTTTCAAAAAAATTATTGACAACCAACTAAAACTGTGATAAAATAGCGCCGAACAGTTGCGCAAGCGACTGCTCCTGCCGACAAAAAATCTTTAATTTGTCGGTCTTATGTCCATAGGAGGTGTAGAAAGATGGAAAAGATTATCAATTCTTACGAAACTTTGTTCGTTGTTGATAACTCACTCGGAGAAGAGGGAGTTAAGGCAATCGTTGACAAGTTTACGACTCTTATCGCCGATAACGGAGCTATTGACTCTGTTGATGAGTGGGGCAAGCGTAAGCTCGCATACCCAATCAACGACAAGGTTGAGGGCTACTATGTTCTCGTAAACTTTAAGAGTGAGGGTACATTTACTCTCGAGCTTGAGCGTGTGTTCGGTATCACCGAAGGCATTCTTCGTTCAATCGTAATTCGTCACATCGAAGACAAGAAGACAAAGAAAGAAGCCTAATTTAAGGAGGGTCTAATGATGGCAAACTTTAACTTAAACAAAGTAATTTTGGGCGGTCGTATTACCGCAGATTTAGAGCTTAAGCAGACCCAGTCAGGCATCGCAACAATTCAGTTTACAATCGCAGTAAACCGCCGTTTCCAGGGTAAGGATGCGCAGGATAGCAATCAGGCAGCAGACTTTATCACAGTAAGAGCATGGCGTCAAACTGCAGAGTTTATCAGCAGATTCTTCAAAAAGGGAAGCTCAATCTGCATCGTAGGCTCTATCCAAACAAGAAACTGGACTGATGCACAGGACGTTAAGCATTATGCAACTGACGTTGTAGCTGATGAGGCATACTTCGTTGATGCAAAGGGCGAAAACGCAACTGGCGCATTCGATGCACCTGCATTCCAAACACAGCAAGCGCCTAAATTTGAAGAAATTTCAGGCGACGATGACTTGCCATTCTAATTATTAGAGGCAACACGAATAAAATAGGAGGAATTCAAGATGGATAACAACAATGTTGAAAAGGTTGAGAATGCTCAGCGCCCTGCTCGTCAGATGATGAGAAGAAAGAAGAAGGTTTGTGCTTTCTGCGCTGACAAGATCGGTCACATCGATTATAAAGATACTGCTCGTCTTAGAAAGTATGTAACTGAGCGTGCTAAGATCCTTCCAAGAAGAATCACTGGTACATGTGCTCATCACCAAAACGAGCTTACAAAGGCAATCAAGCGTGCACGTTTCATGGCACTTATGCCTTACATTGATGACTAATTAAAAAAGAAAATCCACCCAATCGGGTGGATTTTTT
>JAZKZO010000055.1:0-9254 GCA_045612665.1 Eubacteriales bacterium | reverse complement strand
AAAAAGGAACGGATTTTCCGTTCCTTTTTCTTGACATTGAGGGCGCGCGTGTGCTATTATGTTGTTGTAATATTTTATAAATATTCGCAAATACTACTTTTAAAAAATCAAGAGGTGTATTATGAGAGAATGTGTTAATATCCGAAAGGTTGCGATGATTGGCTGTGGCTACGTTGGCTCGGCTAGTGTTTTCGCGCTTATGCAAAGCGGACTTTTTTCCGAAATCGTTTTAATAGATGCCGACAGAGAAAAGGCAGAGGGCGAGGCTATGGATATAAGCCACGGAATTCCCTTTACAAGACATATGAAAATATATGCAGGCGACTACGACGATATAGCCGACGCGCATATCATTATAATTTCGGCAGGAGCAGGACAAAAGCCGGGTGAAACAAGGCTTGACCTTGTGCACAAGAATGTTGAAATTTTCAAAAAAATAATCCCCGAAATCTCAAAGCGTGGCTTTGACGGAGTGCTTCTTATCGTGTCAAATCCTGTTGATATTCTCACACAGGTTGCCCTTAAGCTGTCGGGCTTCCCCGAGCATCGCGTTATCGGCTCGGGAACGGTGCTTGATACGGCAAGGCTTAAATATCAGCTCGGTGAGCATCTTATGGTAGATAGCCGAAGCGTGCACGCGTTTATCGTTGGAGAGCACGGAGATAGCGAGGTTGTCGCTTGGAGCTCCGCAAACGTTTCGGGTATTGCAATCGACCGATTCTGCGAGATGCGCGGACATTTCAGACACGCCGAGGCAACCGAGGAAATCGCCAACAAGGTTAAAAACAGTGCATACGAGATAATCAACCGTAAGAGAGCAACCTACTACGGAATTGCAACCTCGGTTAAGAGAATTTGCGAGGCAATCGCAAGAGATGAAAAGTCGATTTTGCCTATCTCGCATATGACTCACGGTGAGCACGGTATCGACGGAGTAGTGCTCAGTATGCCTGCAATCGTAGGTAGCGACGGAATTGAGGCGGATGTGCCGATTACCTTTAACGACGAGGAAAGAGTAAAGCTTCAAGAGAGCGCAGATCAGCTAAAGAAAATCTTCGACTCCCTTGACCTATAAAAAGATGATAAAAAGATTTATTTCATACTACAAGCCACACAAAACGCTATTTATCTTTGATATGCTTGCGTCGCTTTTGGTGGCAGTTATCGCGATTTTTTATCCGATAATCACGCGCTATATGCTAAACGACTTTATCCCGAATAAGCAATTTAGACTTATCGTGATTTTTGGCGCGGTGCTTCTTGTTTTGTACCTGATAAGAATGCTTCTTAACTACTTTATTCAGTATCAGGGACACACAATAGGCGTAAGAATGCAGGCGCAAATGCGAAGCGATATGTTTGGTCATTTGCAAAAGCTGCCGTATAAGTTTTACGACGACAACGAAACGGGAAAAATAATGACCCGTATGACAAACGACCTTTGGGAAATTAGCGAGCTTGCCCACCACGGCCCTGAAAATCTTCTGATTTCCTCAATTTCAATCGTTTTGTCATTTACTTATCTTGCAACAATCAATATTTACCTCACGCTTATCATTTTTGCGTGCGTTCCGTTCCTAATTCTCATTTCTCGCGCGCTTCGCAAGAGAATGAAGGATGCGTTTACCAAGACGCGAGAGGCGACAGGACAAATCAACGCATCAATCGAGAGTAGCATCTCGGGCATTCGCGTAACGAAGGCTTACACAAACGCAAAAGAGGAGAGCGACAAATTCGAGGTTGGAAACACCGAATTTGTAAAGTGCCGCAAGAAGGCATACAAGGCGATGGGACTTTTCCACTCCTCAACCGTTTTTGTAACCGACGTTTTCAATGTAATCGTTCTTATCGCAGGTGGAATTTTCCTCTATAACGGACAAATTCAGCTTGGCGACTATACCGCATTTATCGTGTCCGTCAACCTCTTTATAGGTCCGGTTAATACGCTTATCGGCTTTATGGAGCAGTACCAAAACGGAGTAACGGGCTTTAAGAGATTTCTTGAAATTATGGACACTCCCCCCGAGAAAGATAGCGAGGGAGCAACTCCTATCGAGGACGTGCGTGGCGATATTCGCTTTAATGATGTTCATTATGGCTATGAGGATTCAAACGACGTTTTGCACGGGCTTAGCCTTGATATAAAGCAGGGCGAGATTTTCGCGCTCGTAGGTCCTAGCGGTGGCGGAAAAACGACGGTTTGCCACCTAATTCCTCATTTTTACGGAATTGACAGGGGCGAGATTTTCATTGACGATAGAGAAATTCACACTATCACAATGGAGAGCCTGCGTAAAAATATCGGTATCGTTCAACAGGATGTTTACCTTTTCAACGCAAGCATTCGCGACAATATTCTTTACGGCCGTCCCGATGCAACCGAGGAAGAGGTTATCGAGGCTGCCAAGCGCGCAAGCATTCACGATTTTGTAATGACTCTTGAAAACGGCTACGATACCGTTATCGGTGAGAGGGGAGTTAAGCTCTCGGGTGGACAAAAGCAACGCCTTTCAATTGCGAGAGTATTCCTTAAAAATCCACCGATTTTGATTCTTGACGAGGCAACAAGCGCACTCGATAACGCAACCGAGATTTTAATTCAAAAATCGCTTGATGAGCTTTGCAAGGGCAGAACCACAATAGTAGTAGCACATAGACTTTCAACCGTTAAAAACGCGCATCAAATAGCCGTAGTAGATAACGGAAAAATCGTCGAAAAGGGCACACACTCTGAGCTTTTAGCGCTCGGTGGAGAGTATGCGAAGCTAATTCAGAGTGCGGAATTTGGAATTCGCAGTGAGGAATGAGGAATTCGGAATGCGGAATTCGGAATTCGGAATGAGATTTAAGAGATTGATGATTTGCCTAAATCTCTTAAAATTAGGACAGGGCTTGTCCGTGCGGAGCGAGAATTAGGTTCAAAAATTTTCTCAATCTTGACAAATATAATAAAGTGTGGTAAACTAATTGTAGTTTTTTAAAATATTATGCTTATGGAGATTACATATGGCTAAGGAAAAGAAGGAAAAGGTGGTAGTTAGAAAATGCCACTATTGCAAGAAGCCACTTGACGAGGGCAAGGACTTTTGTCTTCACTGTGGACAGACCTACACCGAGGAAGACCCGTTTGCCGAGCAAAAGAAGGCAAAGAGAAAGACATTTTGGATTAAGAGTGCAATCAAGGCTGCATTTGTGCTTGGAATTTTGCTTGTAATAGCACTTGTTGTGTTCCTTATTTACAGGGCAGTAACAAAGAGCGACTTCCTTAAGGTAATTGAATTTATCAAGGAAGAGGGCGAATATATCGAAGCGCCTGTTCCCGATGAAGAGGAAAGCGTAGAGGGCGAGGAGTCCTCGGACGAGGAAAGCTCAAGCGAGGAAGAGTCCTCGAGCGAGTCCGAGAGCGAAACTGAAACCGAGTCAAGCGCTGATAGCGAAACCGAAACTGAAAGCACCGAGGGCGAGGAAGAAACCGAGGAGGAGCTTCCACCAAGAAGAGTTACCTTGCCTGAAAACTATAACAGATATGTTTACGAGCTTACAGATTGCTATTATCTCTGCTGTCTTGAGGACGCAACCGACACATTCTATCTTATCTATGAGATAGAGGTAGAGGGACTTTACAATAGAATTGTAATGGAGCTAAGCGAAAGCACTCCAAAGGAAGCGCTTTGGGAATACAGATCGTCTTATACAGGCGACAACATAGTTGACTCAAGATACGACTTCGACTATACATATTACGGCTCGTTTGATCCGTCAACCTTTACCGCAACCGACGAAGAGGGCGCTTGGAGCGTTCAAATTGTAACTCAAATTAAGGAAGAGGTCGAGGAAGAGCTACCCGAGGACGGGGTAGAGGGCGAAAACCCTGACGGTGAGGAGAGCGAGGACGAAAGCTCAAGTGATGAGGAAGAATCCTCAAGCGAAGAAGAGGAGTCCTCAAGCGAGGACGAATCCTCAAGCGATGAAAGCTCTAGCGAGGGAGAAGAGGGCGAGGAAGAAGAGCCAATGATTACTCCTGAGCAGGCAAGAGAGAACGCTGCCGTTATCTCAGTAACAATCGAGGCAAGAAGAGCCGTTTACTACCTTGGCAGATGCATTGAAATGGAAGGAATCGGCGCAAACTTTGACGGTCTTGGATTTGTAAAATATTATAATTACCTCGAATCCCTTGATCCGATGAATAATCCTTTCGAAAAATTTAAAAAGTAAAGACAAAAGCAAGCGAAAGCTTGCTTTTTCTTATTGACAAAACGGCGTGCTACTGTTAAAATGGAAGTTGAAATAATTACTTAAAAGGGTTACAAATGGAAAAGCTATATAAAAGAGGCCGTCTTATGTATATCATTGAGGCGGGAGTTGAATATTTAATATCAATACTTGTGGCAGATATGTATCTTGCAAGGCTCACAAAGGCTCTTGGAATAGGCGACAATATAACGGGAATTTTGTCGTCGATTATTTCGCTCGGTTGCCTTTTTCAGCTCGTCGCAACGCTTCTTCGCAAGGGACGCTCAAAGCCTCTCGTTATCGGTCTTAGCATCTTAAATCAGCTTCTTTTTATGTTCCTTTATATCATACCTCTAACCGATTGGGACAGGGGCGTGCGACAGGGAATATTTATCGCTACAATAGTGCTTGCGTACTTTTTCTATAATGTTGCGCATCCTAAAAAGATAAACTGGTTCATGTCGCTTGTCGACGACGGAAAAAGAGGTCGCTTTACTGCTAAAAAAGAGGTAATTTCACTCATTTTGGGAGTTGCATTTAACTTCGCAATGGGCGCGCTTATCGAAAAATTCGAGGCAAACGGCAACGTAAGAGGAGCATTTATTGTTTGCGGTGTCGCAATCTTCGGCTTTATGATACTTCACACGCTCACAATGATTTTAACCGTTGAAAAGGGGCAGCCAAAGAAAGAGGAAACGCTTGAAGTGCCACAAAAGTCCGGCATGTTCGAGTCGCTTAAGGACAAAAACGTTTTAAGAGTAACGCTTGTATTTTGCCTTTGGCAAATTTCAAACGCGTGCGCATCTCCCTTCTACGGTGCATACAAGGAAAACGACCTTGGCTTTGATGCCGTGTTTGGAGTTGCAATTCTCGGTGCGATTTATGCAGTTGCGCGCTCGGTATTCTCGTTTGTTTGGGGCAAGTATGCGGACAAATACTCATTTGCCTCAATGCTTCAAATTTGCTTTACGATAGCGGGCATTGCCTTCCTTGTAAACTCATTTTGCCGTCCCGAAAACGGAAGAGTCGTTTACCCTATCTATTACACCCTGAACGCGATTGCGATGGGCGGAATAAACAGTGCGCTCATCAACCTTTGCTACGATTATGTAACACCCGAAAAGCGCACCGACGCGCTTGCCGTATCGCTTGCAATATCGGGAGTTTGCGGATTTTTAACCACTCTTGCCGTATCGCCTATTGTATCGGCAGTACAGGCAAATTCAAACATTGTTTTCGGAATGAATATATACGCGCAACAGCTTCTTAGTGTGCTTGCGTTCGTTATGACGATGCTTACAATGCTTTACGTAACGCTTTCGATGGTTAAGAAGAACAAATCGCCACGTGCGATGACGCTAAGAGAGGAGAACGAACAATGAAAATCGGTGGCTTTCAAAAAATGACCATGCTTGATTTTCCGGGAAAAATCGCTTGCACGGTTTTTACCTACGGATGCAATCTTCGTTGCCCGTTTTGCCATAACGCAACGCTTGTAACTCATAAGTCGGAGCTGTTTTCCGAGGACGAGATTCTCGCGTATTTGAATAAAAGGAAGGGAATTCTCGATGGCATTTGCATCACAGGCGGAGAGCCACTTTTGCAAGCCGACATTATTCCGTTTATGCAAAGGGTTAAAGAAATCGGACTTGCAATAAAGCTCGATACAAACGGTGCATATCCCGACAAGTTAAAGGAAATTATCGACCTTGGACTCGTTGACTATATCGCTATGGATATAAAGAACTCTAGGGAAAAATATCCCCTCACAACGGGCATAGAAGGGCTTGATATTACCCCGTTTGAAAAAAGTGTCGAAATAATAAAAAATAGCGGTGTCGATTATGAGTTTAGAACCACCGTTGTAAGAGAGCTTCACACCATCGACGACATGAAAAAAATCGCCGAATGGATAAGCGGTGCAAAAAGATACTATATACAGTGCTTTGCCGAGTCGGGGGAGCTAATCGGAGAGGGCTTTTCCGCTCACGACAAAAACACCCTAGAAGCCTTTTGCCAAGCGACTTTGAGCCATATTTCGAGTGCTGAAATTAGAGGAATTTGACGAAAATTGTTGACTGGTCAACCACAATATCTTGTGTTTTTGAGAAAATTTTTACAAGATATTGTGGTTTTTCTATTGACAAACCAAAGCCAGTGTGATACAATGAAAGCACCGATTAAAAAAATAACTTTACGGTAGTAAATTGTGCCTTAAGATACCTCGTGCCTTGAAACGGTAGGGAGTATCTATTTTTACGCAAAAATTCCGCGAAAAACCACTCAATTTCGCATTTTTAGGCAAAAAAGGGCGCAAAATACCAATAAAAACGACAAGGAGAAAAGAGACATGTATGATGTAATCAAACGCGACGGTAAAATCGCAAACTTTAACATTTCCAAGATTGCAAACGCTATCAAAATGGCATTCGATGCTTGCGGTAAGCAGTACAATCAGGATATTATCGATTTCTTGGCACTCAAGGTAACAGCAGACTTCGAGAGCAAGGTAGAAAACGATAGAATTTCAGTTGAAAAAATTCAGGACAGCGTTGAAAGCGTTCTTATCAAGGCTGGCTATGACGATATTGCAAAGGCTTACATTCTTTACAGAAAGCAAAGAGAAAAGATCAGAAACATCAACAACACAGTTCTTGACTACAAGGAAATCGTTGATAACTATCTTAAGATTAACGACTGGCGTGTTAAGGAAAACTCAACCGTAACATACTCAGTTGGTGGTCTTATCCTTTCAAACTCAGGTGCTATCACAGCTAACTACTGGCTTAGCGAGGTTTATGATGACGAAATCGCTCAGGCTCACAGAAATGCTGACATTCACATTCACGACCTTTCAATGCTCACAGGCTACTGTGCAGGTTGGTCGCTTAAGCAACTCATTCAAGAGGGACTTGGCGGTGTAACAGGTAAGATTACATCTGCTCCCGCATCTCACCTCTCAACTCTTTGCAACCAAATGGTTAACTTCCTTGGAATTATGCAAAACGAGTGGGCAGGCGCACAGGCATTCTCATCCTTTGACACATATCTTGCACCTTTCGTAAAGATTGACAACCTTTCATATAAAGAGGTTAAGCAGTGCATTCAATCCTTCGTTTACGGTGTTAACACTCCATCTCGTTGGGGTACACAGGCTCCATTTAGCAACATTACTCTTGACTGGGTAGTTCCTGCTGACCTAGCTGAGCTCAACTGTATCATCGGTGGAAAAGAGGTTGACTTCAAGTACAAGGATTGTAAGAAGGAAATGGACATGGTAAACAAGGCGTTCATCGAGATTATGATCGAGGGCGACGCAAACGGCCGTGGCTTCCAATATCCAATCCCAACCTACTCAATCACAAGCAACTTCGACTGGAGCGAAACTGAAAACAACAAGCTCCTCTTCGAAATGACCGCAAAATACGGAACACCTTACTTCTCCAACTATATCAACAGTGATATGGAGCCAAGCGATGTTCGTTCAATGTGCTGTCGTCTCCGTCTTGACCTTCGTGAGCTTCGTAAGAAGTCCGGTGGATTCTTCGGTAGCGGTGAAAGCACAGGTTCAGTTGGTGTTGTAACAATCAATATGCCAAGAATTGCTTATCTTGCAGAGAACGAGGATGATTTCTATGCTCGTCTTGACAAGATTATGGATATCTCCGCGCGTTCACTTAAGGTTAAGAGAACAGTTATCACAAAGCTTCTTGATAACGGACTCTATCCATACACAAAGAGATACCTCGGCACATTCAATAACCACTTTAGCACAATCGGTCTTGTTGGTATGAACGAGGCTTGCCTTAACGCGAAGTGGATTAAGAAGGACCTCACAAACGAGGAGGCTCAAAAGTTTACACAGGATGTTCTCAACCATATGAGAGAGCGTCTTAGCGACTATCAGGAAAAGTATGGCGACCTCTACAACCTCGAGGCTACACCTGCTGAGTCAACCTCTTACCGTCTTGCAAAGCACGATAAGAAGCACTATCCTGAAATCATCACCGCTCCTTGCGTAAACGGTGATACACCTTACTATACAAACTCATCACACTTGCCAGTTGGCTACACCGACGATATCTTTACAGCTCTTGATATTCAGGACGAGCTCCAGACTCTCTACACATCAGGAACAGTATTCCACGCATTCCTCGGTGAAAAGCTCCCAACATGGAAGAGTGCAGCTAACCTTGTTCGCAAGATTGCTGAAAACTATAAGCTCCCATACTACACAATGTCCCCAACATACTCCGTATGTAAGAACCACGGTTACATCTCCGGTGAGGTTTACACCTGCCCTGAGTGTGGCGAAAAGACTGAGGTTTATAGCCGTATTACAGGCTACTACCGTCCTGTTCAAAACTGGAACGACGGTAAGACTCAGGAGTATAAGGATAGAGCAGTTTACAACATCGAAACCTCTAAGCTTAAGAAGAACGGCGTAGTTGTTGAGGAGAAGGTTGAAGAAAAGTGCGAGTGCGATTCCGACAACGGAATTTACCTCTTCAAGACAGCAACCTGTCCAAACTGCAAAATCGCAATGACATTCCTTGATAAGGCGGGCGTTAAGTACGAGCAAATTCTTGCTACTGCTGAAAATAAGGCACTCGTTGACAAGTACGGCATTAACCAAGCTCCAACTCTCGTAGTTGTTGAAAACGGCGAGGTTTCAAAGTACAAGGGCGTATCCGACATCAAGAAGTATCTTGGCGTTTAAGCCTTCCCTTTTGACCGGAAGGGAAGGGGGACCATCTTTGATGGTGGATGAGTTGTAGATTTAACAAAAACACCTCATCAGTCAACTGCGTTGACAGCTTCCCCTCAAGGTGAAGCCTAAGTGGCGTATCCGACATCAAGAAGTATCTTGGCGTTTAAATCTTAAAAATCAAAACCCTATAAAAGCATTTCGGCGACCCTCAAAAAGTCGCCGAAATCATTTGAATGACAAAAACAGGAGTAAATATGTACGATATAGTTGTAATAGGTGCAGGACCTGCGGGACTTACCGCGGCACTCTA
>JAZKZO010000054.1:0-10121 GCA_045612665.1 Eubacteriales bacterium | reverse complement strand
ATTCAAAATAACCTTTGCACGCTTTACGACCTCGTTTGGCACGCCTGCAAGCTTTGAAACCTCGATACCGTAGCTATCGTCGGTTGGTCCTTTGACAATTTTGCGAAGGAATATAATATCCTCTCCGCGCTTCTTTGCGGCGATATTATAGTTTACAACTCCGTCGATTTCATCCTCGAGCGAGGTAAGCTCGTGATAGTGAGTTGCAAACATAGCCTTTGCACCGATTTTCTTTGATGCGGTATATTCTGCGATAGCCTTAGCCATGCTCATACCGTCAAAGGTGCTAGTTCCTCTACCGATTTCATCATAAATGATGAAGCTACGCTTTGTAGCATTTTCGAGAATGTAAGCAACCTCGGTCATTTCAAGCATAAAGGTTGACTGTCCCGACGCTAGGTCATCGGATGCGCCAACACGGGTAAAGAGCTTATCAACGACGCCTATTCTCGCGCTCTTTGCAGGAACGAACGAGCCGATTTGAGCCATTACAACGATAAGCGCGCTTTGACGCATATAGGTTGATTTACCAGCCATATTAGGTCCTGTAATGAGCGCAAGACGGTCGCTTGTTGTGTTAAGGAAGGTATCGTTTGGAACGAAATAGCTATCCTTTACAAATTGCTCAACAACAGGGTGGCGTCCGTCCTTAATGTCGATAACATCGCTATAATCGACCTCAGGGCAAACGTAGTTATTCTTCATTGCGACCTCTGCAAGGGATACATACGCATCGAGCTTTGCAAGCAAGGTTGCACTCTTTTGAATTCTCTTAAGATTTCTTGCAACCTCATCGCGAAGAGTGATAAAGATATCGTATTCAAGCGAGGCGAGCTTGTCCTGTGCACCGAGCACGGTGCTTTCCATTTCCTTTAGCTCCTCGGTTATATATCTTTCACAGTTGGACAAGGTTTGCTTTCTTATGTAGGTTTCGGGCACTTGGGAAATAAGGGATTTTGTAACCTCTATATAGTAGCCGAATACACGGTTATAGCCTATTTTGAGAGTCTTGATTCCTGTTGCCTCGCGCTCCTGCTCCTCGATTTTATCAATCCAGCCCTTGCCGTTTGTCATAATCGAGCGAAGCATATCGACATCCTTATTTATACCGTCCTTGATAAATCCTCCCTCTCGCACGGAGAACGGTGGATTTTCGACAAGCGTGCTGTCAATCGCGCTATAAATATCCTCAAGAGTGTCGATATTATCTCTTATATACACAAGCTCGGGTGCGCTTGCGGTAAAGAGAAGATTTTTAATCTCGGGAATTACCGAGACGGTTGATGAAATTGCACGAAGGTCCTTTCCACCTGCTGAGCCGTAAACGACCTTTGTCATAAGTCTTTCAAGATCAAGAATCGGGCTCAAGAGGTGAGAAATTTCCTCTCTTAAAACAAAGTTGGAAACAAGCTCTGCAACGGCACTTTGACGCATAGAAATCTTCTTTACGTCAACGAGCGGATGCTCAACGAAGCTACGGAGCATTCTCGCACCCATTGCGGTCTTGGTTTTATCGAGGATTCCGAAAAGGCTTCCTCTCTTTTCCTTATTACGCATTGTTTCGCAAAGCTCAAGATTACGTCTTGTATTGAGGTCCATATCAAGATACTGTCCCTCTCCGTAAACATTGAGATTGTTTATATATGAAACGTCCTGCGTTTTTTGAGTTATACAAATATATTCAAGTATCGCGCCCATAGCACAAAGCATAGGCTCGTCATTTTCATATTTAACGATAAAGTCTGAGCCGAATTGCTCTCTTACTCTAGCCATAGCAGAGCCAAGAGCGAAAAGCTCACCGTTATCAAATTCGCAAAGCGCACCTAGTCTTGTCGTTGCAAAATCATAGATATGCTCGGCAGACTCTCTTGATACATTTAAAATAATTTCCTTTGGGGAATACGTACCAAGCTCGTTTAAAATCTTACTGCCCTCGTTATCAAGAGAGGTAGCGCTTATCTCTCCTGTCGACACGTCGGCAAAGCAAATACCAACGCGCGCACCTCTTATATTGAGCGCGCAAAGGTAGTTGTTTCTGTTTGCGGGAATAAGGTCGGATTCAAACACAGTTCCGGGTGTAATTTCTCTTACAACCTCGCGCTTAACGAGTCCCTTTGTAGTTGAGGGGTCCTCCATTTGCTCGCAAATTGCAACCTTATAGCCCTTTGAGATGAGCTTACCTATATAGCCCTCGGCACTATGATACGGAACACCGCACATAGGAGCGCGCTCAGGCTCTCCGCAATCTCTGCCTGTTAAGGTAAGCTCAAGCTCTCTTGATGCCAAGATAGCATCGTCAAAGAACATTTCGTAAAAATCACCAAGACGATAGAACAGTATAAAATCCTTATACTGCTTCTTAATATCAAGGTATTGTAGCATCATTGAGGTCATACTGCTCTATCTCCGTTTCGAATTTAATTTAAATTAGTGGTGATGATGCTCTCCACAATCTGAGCCACATGAGCTACAGTCGTGTGAGCATGGACGGCGACCTGTAATCTGATATTCGATTTCAGCGTACACCTCGCTCATAAGAGCGTCCATCTTCTTTTGAGCCTCTGCAGCAGCGAGGTAAACCTCTGAAGCAGTAATTTGAGCTACGAGGTCGTTCATTCTGCCCTCGATTGAATCAACGATAGCCTGATCAAGCTCGGGCTTCTTGTATTCCTCTTGAAGAGCTGTTTGCTGAACATTGAATTCGAGCATAAGGCCCTGAAGCTTCTCATCAGTGTTGTAAGCCTCCATTGCAGTATTCATAGAAGCAACTGTTTCGCTTGCCTTGATAGCCTGACCAAGAGCAGTAGCAAGTTCCATAATTTCCATGGTTTTTTCTCCTTTGTAATTTATATTTCACCGTACAGGGCAAATGTGTCTGTACGAATGATTTTTAGATTGATAAATTGTCCTGTATAGTCCTTGTCGGCTTCAAAATGGACTATCTTGTTTCCCTCTGTGCGAGAGGTGTATATTTTGTCGTTGTTTTTGCTTTTGCCATCAACGAGCACGCGCACGGTTTTGCCAACCATAGCCTCGTTTTTCCTTTTGGAAATTTCGTTTTGTAGCTCGGTTAGTCGCTCAAAGCGCTCCTTCTTTATTTGCTCGGGAATTTGATTTTCCATCGAATATGCAGGAGTGCCCTTTCTTGGCGAGAACACGAAGCTATAAACCGAATCATACTCAACTCGCCTTATAACATCGAGCGTTTTCTCAAAATCCTCCTCACTTTCCCCTGGGAAGCCGACGATTATATCGGTGGTAAGAGTAATAGATGGATTTTGTGCCTTAAGAGCGTCTATTCTTTCAAGATACCTGTCAATATCGTAATGACGGTTCATTTTTTTAAGAATAGGGCTTGATCCGCTTTGAAGTGGTAAATGGAAGTGATTTGCGACGTTCTTGCACGAAAGCGCCTCGATTAGTGCATCGGATGCGTCCTTTGGATGTGAGGTCATAAGATGAATCCAAAAATCCCCCTCGATTTTGGAAATCTCGCGAAGCAGGTATGCGATATCGTAGCCATTTCCGAGCTCCTTACCATACGAGTTTACGTTTTGACCGAGCAGGGTTATATCCTTACAGCCACTCTCGACAAGCTCCCTTACCTCTTTTATAATATCCTCGGGCATACGGCTTCTTTCTCTACCTCTTACGTAGGGGACTATGCAATAGGTGCAAAAGTTGTTACAGCCGTACATTATGCTCACCCACGCCCTATGCGCGCACTCGCGTACAACAGGGAGTCCCTCGGCAATTTGAGGCTTTTCGGTATCCAAAACAAAGCTTCTCTTTGCTCCTGTAAGTGCACCGTAAATAAACTCGGGCAAGCGATGAAGCGAGCCTGTGCCAAATGCAAAGTCAACATAGTGATACGAGCGCTTCAAATGCTCGGAGCGATGCTCCTGTGCGCTCATACAACCGCAAACGCCGATTACCGTATCGGGATTTCTTGCCTTGTTGTGCTTATATCTACCTATAATTGAGAGTGCCCTTTTCTCAGCGTGCTCTCTTATTGCACAGGTATTTACGATAATTATATCGGCGATTTTCTCGTCATCGGTCAAGGAATAGCCAAGAAAAACGAGAATTCCTCTTATCCTCTCACTGTCAGCCTCGTTTTGTTGACAGCCGAGCGTAATAACGAAGGCACGAAGATTTTTATTTTCCGTGAGCTGACGCACCTTGTTTGCAAAGCTTGCCTGCGCCTCGAGCTCTCTTACGCTAACAAAATTATCGAGCATAGCATATCCTTTCCCTAGCATTAAATAATATACTCTTTAATTTTATCATATTTATTTAAAATATGCAATAACTTTTATCAATAAATTTTTCGGTTATTTCTTGCCTTTTTATGTGATTTTTGCTATACTATACTTGAAAGGCACAATACTTAAGTAAAATTTAGGTTTGTGTGATAGAATGGTTACATATGACTTTTAGGAGGATATTATGAGATTACTTCTTGCCGAGGACGAGCGCGAGCTCTCCGACACAATAAAAAGAGTTCTTGAATATAACAAATACGACGTTGACGTTGCGTATGACGGTGAAAGTGCGCTTTCACTTGCAAGCGAGCTTCGCTATGACGGTGTAATTTTGGATATAATGATGCCAAAAATGGACGGCATTTCCGTTGTAAGAAAAATGAGGGAACGCAAAAATAACACGCCCGTTATCATTTTGACTGCAAAGGCTGAAATCGACGACAGGGTTTTGGGCCTTGACGCGGGTGCTGACGATTATCTTACAAAGCCCTTTGCAATAAAGGAGCTTCTTGCGAGAATTCGTGCGCTTACAAGACGAAATAACGATTCGTTTGAAAGCTATTCCTTTGGAAATACTATTCTCAAATGCGACACCTTTGAGCTTTGCGTTGGTACAAGCTGTGTAAGACTCACGGGTAAGGAATTCAAGCTTATGGAGCATCTTATCCGTAACAAAAACGTTATTCTTTCAACCGAGCGCTTAATGGAAAGCGTTTGGGGCTATGACTCCGATTCCGAGATAAACGTTGTTTGGGTTTTCATCTCCTCTCTTCGCAAAAAGCTAGAGAGCATTGGCTCAAGCTCAACTATTAAGGCAGTACGCGGTCTTGGATACAGGCTGGAGGAAAGCAATGATTAAAAAGCTTCGCATACGCTTCATAATTATTGCGATTTTATCGGTTGTGGCGGTATTGTCGGTGATTATGACGTTCACGAATTTCTTCAACTTTACAAAAATAAAAACCGATGCCGACGATATGCTCTCTCTTATTGAGGAATACGACGGACGTCTTGAAGAATATTTAAAGGAGCTTGAGGAGCAGAAAAGGCTTGAGGCTGAAAAGGAAAGCGCAAGCAAGAACGAAAGCTCGGACAAGGACTCCGAATCAAGCGATGAAAGCTCCGAATCGGAGAGCGAAAGCGAGAGTGAGCAGGATACCGTACGCCCTGCCCCCGATTTTATAACCAAGGAAACGCCTTACGAAACGAGATTTTTTATAGTAAAATTCGGAGACGAAATAACGGTAAATCTCGACCACATAGCCTCAGTTAGCAAGGAAGAGGCAATTTCACTTGCTCAAAGAGCTATTGAAAGTGGGGACACGACAAGCTACGAGGGCTCGTTCCGTTTTCTTATAAGTGAGGAGCGAAGCACAGTTATCTTCCTTGATTGCAATAGACAGCTTGACGGTGCGAAAAGCTTTCTTAGAGGAAGTATTTTCGTTTCCCTTATTGCCATTGTGTGCGTTTGGGGCGCACTTGTGCCACTTTCGGCGCGCGTGGTTCAGCCTATTGCAGAGGGCTACGAAAAGCAAAAGAGATTTATTACCGATGCAGGACACGAGCTTAAAACTCCGCTCACAATTATATCGGCGAGCAACGAGCTTATTGAGCTAACGGGTGGGGAAAGCGAAAATACAAGGGCGATTTCAAGACAGGTTTTGCGTATGAGTGCGATGGTTAAGAATCTATCGACTCTTGCCTCTCTTGACGAGTCGGCTAGACTTTCTCAAAAGCACGAGATTTCAATTTCTTCAATTCTCGACGAGCTATGCTCGCATTTTGAGAGCGTTCTTACAAGAGGAAATCGCGCCTTTGAAAAGGAAATTTGCGAGGATGTGAAAATAGTTGCCGATGAGGGACTTATTCGCCAGCAGTTCTCCATTCTTTTAGAAAACGCAGGAAAGTATGCGCTTTCCTACACAAGCGTTTCACTTCAAAAATCGGGTAAAAGAGCTACTCTTATTTTCTCTAACGATGCCGAGAGCGTAACGGACGGTCCTCTTGACCGTTGCTTTGAGCGTTTTTATCGCTCTAACGAGGCACGCGCCTCGGGCAAGGAAGGAAGCGGAATCGGTCTTTGCCTTGCAAAGGAGATTGCCGACCTTCACGGTATGGAAATCAGCGCATACGGACAAGACGGGGTTTTCTTTATCAAGCTTATAATTTGATTATTTCGAACGATTTTACACATACTATGCCTGACAGGGGGTGTAAATTTGAAGGTTCTCTTTAAAATTTTATCATTTTGCTTGACTCTGTGTTTGATTTTCACACTTTTCGCGTGTAACGATGACTCATCAAGCTCATCGTCGAGCGAGCGCGAGAGCGAGTCAAGCGTTGAAGGCGGTATGACTGCGACACCGAGCTACACCTATGCTATAACGTTTTTTGAGCCTAACGATATGTTCACGGACAGGGACAAGAATGCAAGCTATGACTCGGGGGCTACCATGATAACGCTCAACGGCAACAGTATTGAGTGCGAGTCGAGCGACGTTAGCATTGCTAGTGGGCAAATCACGATAAGCGCAGGCGGAGATTATATAATCCGCGGTAATGGCGAGAACTGCTCTATTGTTGTTAATGCGTCATCCTCGGACAAGGTTTGCCTAGTGCTTGACGGAGCAAGTATTTCAACTGACTCATTTGCATCAATTTTTGTAAAAAAAGCCAAGAAGGTGTTTATTATTGCAAAGGGTGAATGCTCTCTTACAAGTGTTGGAGAGTTTGCCGACCGCGATATAGGAAGTGCCGGTGCGGTTATTTATTCAAAGGAAGACATTACCTTACAGGGCGACGGCACTCTTACCGTTTCAACTGAGCACGGAAACGGAATTGAGAGCAAGGGAAATCTCAAAATCACTTCTCTTTCGCTTTCCGTTAATGCATCATCGCACGCGCTTTGTGCAAAGGATAGCATTCGCACCTTAAATTCTAAACTCAATCTCACAGCAGGCAAGGACGGAATTCACGCACAGTCGGGCGCTACCGACAACGGCTTTATCTACTGCGAGGGTGGGGAAATCACCGTTACAAGTGGGCTTGATGCCTTCGACGCAACGGGCGCGATTTCAATTGACAATGTAAAAGCAACTATAAGCTCGGGTGTTGGTTCTTCTGACTCGGCATCAATGAAGGGCTTTAAATCTGATAGCAGTATCGCTATTTTGAGTGGGGACGTGTCGATAAATAGCTCTGAGGACGGAGTTCACTCGGGTGATTCGGTGCTAGTTTCGGGCGGAAAGCTCTCTATTTCGTGTAGCGACGATGCAATACACGCAGACCAAACGATTTTTGCAACAGGCGGTGAAATCTCCGTAACAAAAAGCTACGAGGGTCTTGAGGCTCAGCGCGTTGTGATTAGCGGTGGAAAGCACAAAATATACGCAAATGATGACGGAATTAACGCAGGTGGCGGTAAGGATAGCGAGGGGCAAAACGACGAATTTGACCAAAGCATAAAATGCGTAATTGATATTTCGGGCGGTGAAACCTACGTAAACGCAAAGGGCGACGGAGTTGACTCTAATGGCACGATAAGCGTAAGCGGTGGAGTTACTGTCGTTGAAGGCCCTACCAACAACAAAAACGGTCCGTTTGACTATGATTTAAGTGCAAGTGCAACGGGTGGAACGTTTATCGCAATCGGCTCTCCCGGTATGGCAATGAACTTCTCCGAGGGCACACAGGGCGCAATTCTACACAATTTTGAGCAAACCGTGCCCGCAGGTAGCGAGCTTAAAATATATAGCGGAAACGAGCTTATTTTCTCTCACACAAGCGAAAAGCAATTTGTTTCCGTGATGGTTACCTTGCCCGACTTCAAGGTTGGTGGCACTTACAAAATCGTAGCAGGTGAGCAAGAGATGAGCATTACACTTAACGAGCTCATTCACGGAAAGGGCTATCATTCGGGAATGATAAAATAAAAAAATCAGGCTAAACGCCTGATTTTTTGTTTGATTATTTGGTTATTGTCGCAACGGAATTTGCAGGGATTGTGTACGAGTCGCCCTCTAAGGTTATTGTGATTTCTTGCTTGTAAGGGTTTTGAACTACAACAACGAGCTCTCCATTTGGATTTCTAAATGCTGAGCAGCAGCTTGCGTGCTCGCCCTTCAAGAGAACGTATTTTGCACCGCGCTTTACAAAGTGTGAATAGTGCTTCATAAGATAGAATTCGGGGGTATATATTCCCTTTCCGTCTACTACGTGAAGAAGTGAGTTTTGACGCCATCCCCACGTGCTTGAGCTGTCGCCCTCAAGTGCGATATTCCAATATACGTATGCGCTTGCACCGAAACGGAAATAGTGGCGCATAAGGGCTGCAATTTGCATCATTTCCCACCAAGAATTGCTACCGCCACCGCATTGGCTCTCGGTTTGGATAAGCTCAAGGTCGGGATAATCGTCGCGTGTTTGTGGCAAGGCGAACTTACCTGCCCATTGATAGCCTACCGCCTTGATATATTTTCTTGCTCTCTCGTCCTGCATAGCATATCCGAGATAATCGCTATATCTTGTCCAAGAAAAACGGTCATCTCCCTCGGGTCCGTTGATAGTACCGAACATTATGTCGACACCTGTATCCTTAATTGCCTCTCCGAGATAGCCACCGATAAATTCGGCAAGCTCATAGCCCTTCCACACACAGGATGGGAAAACCTGATTTGAGCAAGGCTCGTTTTGTGGGCAAACGTGAACGAGAGGAACGCCCTCGCTCTTATAAGCCTCTATGTATTTTTTGAAGTAAAGCGCATATGCGTCAAGATATGCCTTCTCCATTCTAAAAGTGCCGTTGCTATATGCTCTGCGTGTTTTGAGCCAAAGAGGCGGACACCAAGGAGATGCGAACATTTGCATATCCTTTTGGCGCTTAACGCCCTCTAAAATGAGAGGAAGCAAGAGCTTTTTATCTCTTTCGATTGAGAAGTTTTTCATCTCGAAGTCGCCGTCGGTTTCGTTATATGAATAAAAATCGGTTGAAAAATCGCTTGCGCCCATAGGGGTACGGCAATAGTTGAAATTGCACTTATCCTCGTCAAAAAGCTCGTCAAGGAAAGCCTTCTTTTCATCATTTGGAATGTTACCAAGGGCAAGCGCGCCAAGCTCACTAAAGCAAGTGCCAAATCCACGGATTTCTTGCATTTCCTCGCCAACGCGAAGCTCTACGCCCTTTTTATTTGATTTTGCAAGCTCCTGCCAGGGCTTGCCTTGGGTTGTACAAACAAACATAATTAACTCCTAAAAATATTTATATTTTTATTGTATCATATGCGAACAAATTTTTCAATAGATTTCACACTTTATAATTCACAAATTAAAAAGGCACTCATTGAGTGCCTTTTATTTTATGCCTGTTGTTCTCTTTTGCTTGGCATTACATAGTCGCCAAGGTCGGAGAGATTTGAGTTGCCTGCTTTAACTGAGGCAAGTGTTACTGTATAAAGTGAGGTTTCACCGAGAGTAACTCTTTCGCTTGCGCACTTTGTGGTTTGCGATTGAATGAATTCAACGTCGCTATCGTCAGTGTAAGCATAGATTGCAAGAATGATTGAGAGGTTTTCAGCTTTACCTGTAAAGCCTGTTACTGAAATTGAAATGTTTGCATATCTTGCACTTGACATATCAGTTTGCAAGAAGCCCTTATTTTCAGTTGTTGAGTTTACCTTACCGTCCTTAAAGAATGAATCCTTGCCGTCAAGGTAATCAGGATTGATAAGAACTACACCGTATTTTACAGGAGCATCCTTATTTACTCTATTGTACTCATCAAGAGCTGTTGCATTAAGGCAATAGCCACCGAAAGCAATTCCGTCCTTGCCTGACTCTGAGAAGCCGTTATGCTCGTTC
>JAZKZO010000053.1:0-27192 GCA_045612665.1 Eubacteriales bacterium | reverse complement strand
GTAGAAGTCGTCCTCGGTGTTTACGATTGAAACCTCTGTGTAAATGTGATTTTCCGACACGTAGTCCTCGATTTTTGAAGTCTGTTCATCTGTTATACTGTCGCTTGCAAATATTGTCAAAACGTCGCACTCCTGCTCCTCAATTGCCCTTGAAATTGCTTCAATTGCAACGTCCGCATGGTCGGATCCTATCGAGAAAAGAGAGCTTCCCGTAAAGGCAACAAGGTCGCCTGCGTTGATTTTTTGTCCGTCAAAGACGGTATCCTTGCACGCGGTGGTAACGGTAACGGTTCTTATGTTTTCAACAGCCTCTCGTATAAAGTCTGCCACCTCGTCAATATCCTCACATTCGAAGTCAACGAGCGGCAATACCGAATAGCACTGCGTATCGGTTTCGGTATTAACGACAACTACCATTGCCTTATCGTAAAGCTTTGATGCCTGCTCGGCTGAAAGTCTTGTATTTTTGCCGTTTGCAAATACGAGAATTGCGCCAACGTCAGTTTTCTCAAACGCCTCAAGAAAATCCTGTGCCGACGGTGGGCAATGTATATCACCGAGAAGCACAATGTCCGCGCCCATTTGTGCGAAGCTATCCTTCATTGTGATATCGTGAGCTACTGCAAGCACGGAAAAGCTTCCTCTGCGAGTCTCAGTATAGAGGTTGACCTCTTTCTTTGAAAGCTCGTTATGCTGAACGCTCATATTTTCGATTTTAAGAGTTAGAAATTCGCCGTATTTATGGCAATATTCAAGCACCGCTTCGGGAGATTTTGTGTGAATATGAAGCTTCACCTTATCATCCTCAAAGGACAAAACTATGCTATCGCCAAGTCCCTCAAGCTCGCGCTTGAACGAACGCTTGTCAAAGGTTTGCTTTGAGTCGAGGGTTTGAATTAAAAGCTCGGTACAATAGCCGAACTCGAAGGTACTGCTTCTATTGTATTTTGAATAGTCTATTGCTTGGACCGATGCGCCAATTGATGCCTTTTCAAGGGTTTCTCCGTTAAGATACTTATTCATTCCCTCAAAAACATATACGATTCCCGCGCCACCGCTATCTACAACTCCCGCCGACTTGAGTATAGGCAAAAGCTCTGGGGTATGCTCAAGAGATAATCTTGCCTTCTTCAAAAAGAGCGCAGTCATCTCATTCATATTGCTAATTTTGCCCTCGCCAAGCTTTCTGCGTACATACTCGGTAGCCTCGCGAAGAACGGTAAGCACAGTTCCCTCAGTAGGATTTGACACCGCCTTGTATGCACTGTCAACACCGTTTTCAAGTGCGCTCGCAACGGCTTCACAATCCGCCTCATTTGTTTTAAAAAAGCACTCGGAAAAGCCCCTAAAGAACTGTGAAATGATAACTCCCGAGTTTCCTCTTGCGCCAAAAACGATTGCGTTTGCAAACTTCTTTGAAAGCTCCGAAAGCTCGTTAATTTGCGCCTCCATTGCGGAAAAGCCGTTTTGGAGCGTGAGCATCATATTCGTTCCCGTATCTCCGTCAGGGACAGGGAATACGTTCAAATCGTTCACCTCGTCGCAATAAAGGGAGAGGTTGCGTATACCGTAATCTATAAGGTTGCGATAATGCTGTCCGTCTATTTTGTTAATCATCTAAATTATCCTATCTCGAAATGAATTATTTTCCAACGATTTGGTTCATTATTTCCTTTTCAAGTGTAAGGTCGTCGGATACCTTGTTGCCAAGGTAGTAAACGCCAATCATGCCAGGGCCTATGTTTGCGCCACAGCCCGAGAACACGTCGGTTACAAACACCTTTTTAAAGCCCATTTCTCCCTCAAGCTTTTCCTTGAGTGTGTTTGCGTAAAGCTCTCTATTTGAGTGTGCGATAAGTGCGTAGCCGTTTTCAACGTCGGTTGCGGTTTTCTTAACGTACTCAACTGTTGTATCAAGTGCACGGCTCATTCCCTTAACCTTAGTAAGCACGGTTGTATAGCCGTCGCTATTACAGTCGCCCATAGGCTTAACTCCCGCGAAGCTTCCCATAATAGCCTTGCCCATTGTAATTCTACCGCGACGCGCAACGAAGATAAGGTCGTCAATAGGTCCCATTTGGTGAACCCTGTGCTTGTTTTCCTCAAGCCATTCTACGATTTCATCGAAGCTCTTGCCTTCCTTTTTGAGCATATGTGCATATACCATAAGAATTGAGATAGCGCCCGACATACGGTAGCTATCAAAGCAATAAATTTTCGCATTTGGATAAGCTTCCTTTATCTTTTCGGCAGCGCCCGAGGCAACTCCGTAGGTTGAGCTGATTTTCGAGGAAATAGACACGCTGATAATGCCGATATCGTCCTTTGCGTATTTCTCAAACGCCTCGTAATATTCAACAGGGGACGGCGGAGCGGTTGTAATCTTGAGCTTTTTATTTGAGAGCGCCTTGTAATATTCCTCTCTTGAAATAACGCTCCAATCGAGTGTTGTTGAAATATCTCTGCCGTCGCTTATGTAGGCGTGGCCCGGGATATAGTCCGTCATACCGATTTCTTCTGCAATTTGATTCGAAACGTCGCAGGTACAGTCTGCCAAAATAACGAAATCTTTCATATTTTCTCTCCTTTATAGCGCAATTAACTGCGCACACATACGCATATTATAGCAATAATTTGTCGTTTTGTCAATACTTTTGGCGAAATGGCAGGATAAGGCAACATAAAAGCACTCCATGAAGGTGCGTATTCTGACAGTTTTTTGAAATTCTTTAAAACACATTACCTGTCAATAGGAAAAGGACGAAGAATTATGAAAATTCCTCGTCCTTTTTTGTCGATATACCTCACTTTGTTAGGCTCGATATATTTGCCATATGGCGCAAATTCGATATAATCTCCCTTTCGGTCGATTTCGATATGATATTCGCCTTATTTTCTCGTGCGAAGCACATATCGAGTCCGTGAGGACATATCGAGCACGAAGTGCATATCGTTCGCCATAGGCGAATATCGATGCGTTGTGTCCTTAAGGGAACAACGCTAAGTGCCTTGATTTTTTATTTTTCACCGAAAAGCTCCGCGTGCTCCTGCTCTATTTTTGCAAAATAAGAGATAAAGCACTTATAAAATCCCTTGCTTTTTTCAGTTATGTACGGTTTAATTTCGCTTTCGTCCTGCTCTATGCCCTTGAAGTCATAAGCACCGTTTACAAGCCAGCCCTGTAAAAAGCCTATGCTAATTGCTCCTGTGGGGCAAAAGAACGAGCAACGCATACACATATCGCAATGGTGGTGAAATTTGATTTTTCCGTCCTTGACATAAACGTTATCGTGAGGGCATTCTCGCACACATAGCGAGCAATTTATGCATTTTTTAGAGTCAACGCGGTAGAAAAAGGAGTTTACGTTTCCACCGATTTTTTGTATGCCGACAAAGAACGCGCCAAGGTTGTAAATAGGATTGCTTTTTATCCCTTTTACAATGCCGTTTTCCAGGTTATACATCATTATATCGAGTAGCTTCTCGTTTGATGCGAAAATTTGACGCACGAAATCGCGCTCAAAGGGGAAATGGATATTATACGGCATAACAAAGTGGTATTCTCCGACCATTTTCGCGCCCCTGTGTCGCATTTTCCTGATAAGAAGACGGCTTGATGCGTTGTTCATAGCCATTGTTTCGCCACTGTTTTTGTATATGAAATATTTTTGCCCCTTGCTTATTTTGAGCTGTCTTACATATTTTTCAAAGGGCAACGGCGCGTTAAAACCGTATATAGGATACGAAAAGCCGATAAGGTCGTAGCCCTCGCAGCTACATACGGGAGTTTTAGAGTTGATTTCGACCGTGTCAACCTCATCACCCCTTGCAACAAAGCGAGCCTTAACCTTTTCGCTTAAATATCTTGTGTTGTACGTGCCTGTGTAGTAGATAAGCAGTATTTTCAAAGCTCTACCTCTCCTATTTCGGCAAGAAATTTCATATGGTCGATAACGGTTTGCTTAAGCGGTCTTGGATTGTAGCCAAAGGCTTCAATTGACTTATCAAGCGGAAAATTTGTGTTAGCACGAAGCGATGCGAGCGCTGAAAGCGTGTAAAGTGGGCGCTTGCCTGTCAGCTTTGACCACAAAAACAAGAACGGAAGACCTACGTATGCCGTCCACATAGGCAGAGTTGGCACCATTTTTTTGCCCGTAAGCTCCGCAACGTACGAAAGAACCTCGTTGATTTTATCGGGCTTGTTCGCAAAAATATAGCTCTCTCCCTTTTTGGCGTTATCAATTATGCTTTCAAGCACATCGGCAACGTCTCGAATATCGAAATCGTTATAGCCACCGTTTACCGAGGCGGGAAGCTTGCCGTTTACAAAGTCGATAAGCACCTGTGTCATATGAGTATTTGAATAATCGCCAGGGCCTAAAACGCCTGCAAGAAGAATGAGGCTTGCGTCGAGATTTTTCTCGTTAACTGCCTTTAATACAGACACGTCCGCCATTGATTTGGCTCTATTGTAGCCCTTTCTTGCCTTTGACGGTGTTGGAATATAATTACTCATATCGCCCTCGAGCGCAAGCTTGTGTGGGAGTGCCTCGGATGAGGAAATATGCAAAAATTTACGCACACCGTATTCAACGGATAGCTCAAGCATATTTTCAGTTCCACCGACGGTTACATCCAAAAGCTCCTTTTTATCGCCCTCGCCAATGCTTACGTAAGCTACTGTGTGAATTACGATTTTTTCATCATCGCCCTCAAAAAGCGCACGAAGAGCTTCCTTGTCGCGTATATCGGCATAAACGACGCTTGGCGCGTTATCGCCAAATACTCTTTTAAATTTTTCCTCGCTTCTTGCAAGACCGACAACCTTGCATCCAAGCTCAAGTAGCCTTTTTGTCAGCACGTTGCCGACGTATCCTGTACAGCCCGTTACTATGTACGTGTAGTCCTTATTCATATTCTCTCC
Organism: Eubacteriales bacterium; assembly: GCA_045612665.1. Classification (GTDB taxonomy): domain Bacteria; phylum Bacillota; class Clostridia; order Oscillospirales; family CAG-272; genus RGIG2000. Next base: position 22,268 of record JAZKZO010000053.1, on the reverse strand, counting down.
TCAAAATGATAAATAACTGATTTAAGTATAACATATCAAGGTAAAAAAATCAATAAAAAGAAAAAGCACCTTGGCAATGGTGCTTTGTCAAATTGAAATTGCAGAGCTAGGATTCTCGCTATGCGAGGCTTTTTCTCGAGCCTTATGCTAGCAATCCGCGAACCCCCAAAGCTGACAACGGCTTTCTCGAAAAAGAGCGCACCCAATTTTCGTTTGGGAGCAAACGAAAAACCGGGTTCGAACACAGTTTCGATGTCAAAGAAATAAAAACAGACCATCGTGTGATGGTCTGCATTTATTTGGCAGCGGAACTAGGATTCGAACCCAGACATACAGAGTCAGAGTCTGCTGTGCTACCTTTACACAATTCCGCTATCGCTTGCATTTATTCTCTGACAATATTTTCTAATGCGTGGTTATTATAGCACAAGATACCTGCCTTGTCAATATTTTATTTGAAATTTTGCAAAATTATTTTTTATTGACTTTTTAGCCCTTATATGATAAAATTATGAGGACTAATTTTTTAAGGAGTATTTATGGAGAAAATCATAAACCTCATAAACGATGCCCTTTACAGCTATGCTCTTATCATCATATTAGTTCTAGGTGGCATCTACTTCACTATTCGCTCCAAGGCAGTTCAGTTTAGAACCTTGCCGACACAATTCAAGGTTGTAATGGAAAAGCCAAGCGACAAAAAGGGCATTTCATCCTTCAAGGCGCTCATGGTTTCAACCGCATCACGCGTTGGAACAGGTAACATTATCGGTGTTTCGACGGCTCTTTGTCTTGGTGGCTTCGGCTCAGTTTTTTGGATGTGGGTAATCGCTCTTATCGGCGGTGCATCTGCATTTATTGAAAGCACACTCGCACAAATTTACAAAAGAAAGGGTATCGACGGAAGCTACGGCGGTCCTGCATACTACATAGAAAGCGCGCTTAAGTGCCGTCCTCTTGCAATAGTATTCTCTATTCTTTTGATTTTAACCTACGGATTCGGCTTTAATATGCTCGCATCCTACAATCTTCAGTCAACCTTCTCGACCTACGGCTTCTATAATGAAAACGCAACACCTTGGATAATCGGTCTTGTGCTTGCGCTTTTGGTTGGCTATTGCCTATTCGGTGGCGGTTCAAGAATTGAAAAGGTTACAAGCGTGCTCGTTCCTTTTATGGGCATAGCTTACATTCTCGTTGCTCTTATCATAATTTGCCTAAATATAACCACTCTCCCCTCTGTTTTCGGAAAAATCTTCACCGAGGCATTCAATTTTGAGGCTATATTCGGCGGATTTGGTGGCTCGTGCGTTATGTACGGAATCAAGAGAGGTTTATTCTCTAACGAGGCGGGTGTTGGTAGCGCGCCTAATGCATCGGCATCAGCTGACATAAGCCATCCCGCAAAGCAAGGACTTGTACAGGTGCTTTCAGTATTTATTGATACAATCCTCGTTTGCTCCGCAACTGCATTTATGTGTATGTGCTCGGGAATTGAGCCAAGCGAGAGCATCTCAGGTGCGCCTTATGTTCAAATGGCTCTCAAGGCAACTCTTGGTTCATTCGGTCCTATCTTTATAACCGTAGCTATGATTCTCTTTGCTTTTACAACCTTGCTCGGCAACCTTTACTATGTTGACAAGGCGTGGTTCCACATTTTAGGTAAAGAGCCAAGCAAGACCTTCAAGTACGTTTACTACATTGTAGCATCGCTTATCATTCTTCTCGGTGCAGGACTTGATGCAGGCTTGCTTTGGGGCATTGCCGATATCACAATGGGACTTATGGCGCTAATCAATATGCCCGTTATCTTCTATCTTTCAAAATATGCGCTTCGTGCATTGAAGGATTATAATTACAAGAGAAAATCGGGCTTGCCCGACACCTTCAAGGCATCAGACATTGACTTGCCTCACGAGGTTGATTATTGGAAATAATAAAAAAGCCGTTTTTACGGCTTTTTTTATTGACTTTTTTCTATATTTATACTAAAATAAGATTAACACCTTTAAGGAGATTCTTATGAAGCAAATTGATTTTTCAAGAACAAAAATAAACGGTGGATTTTGGGCGCAAAAGCAAAATCTTGTGCGCGACGTTGCCGTTAATGCCGTTTACGACAGATTTAAGGAAACAGGTCGCTTTGACGCATTTAAATTTGACAAGTCGGTAAATCCTCATTTCTTTTGGGACAGCGACGTTGCGAAATGGATTGAGGGCGTAGCGTATCTAACTCACGAAAAGAGAGAGCCAGAGCTTGAGGCAATCGTTGACGAGCTTGTTGCGGAAATTGCAAAAAATCGCGACGAGTGTGGGTATTTTAACATTTTCCACCAAATTATAGAGCCTGAAAATCGCTTTAAAATCCGTGACCATCACGAGCTTTACTGTGCAGGACACTTAATGGAAGCCGCAGTTGCCTACTACGAGGCTACCGGCAAGCGCGAGCTTCTTGACCTTATGTGCGACTATGCCGACTATATTGAAAAGCGATTTGTAATAGACAAGGACACCGATTTTATAACTCCCGGACACGAGGAAATCGAGCTCGCGCTTGTGCGCCTTTACGATTGTACAGGCGAAAAGCGTTACCTTGAGCTTGCGAAATTCTTCGTTGATGAGCGTGGTGTGAACAAGGAGCAGGGCTACGATTGGGCAGGCAATATTTACAATCAATCGCACAAGCCTGTAAGAGAGCAATTCACCGCTGAGGGACACGCAGTAAGAGCCGTTTATCTCTACTGTGCTATGGCTGACATTGCAAGAAAATACGGTGATGTATCGCTAAAAGAGGCTTGCGAGAAGCTTTTTGACGATATTGCCGAGCACAAAATGTACATAACCGGTGGCATTGGCTCATCTCACCTTGGCGAGGCGTTTACAGCTCCTTATGACCTACCTAACCTTGTTTCATATACGGAAAGCTGTGCGGCACTCGGACTTGCCTTGTTCGCACATAGAATGCTTCTTCTAGACAACGATTCAAAATATGCAAACGTTGTTGAAAGGGCGATTTATAACGGCTTTTTGTCCTCGATTTCTCTTGATGGAAAATCGTATTTCTATACAAATCCACTTGAAATAATGCCCGATTTGCACAAGCGAGATTCAAGCACAAGGGACAATTCCATGTGGCTTCCTATAACGCAAAGACAAGAGGTATTTTGGTGCTCGTGCTGTCCGCCTAATATCGTAAGATTTATCCCGAGCATCGCAAATTTCCTTTACACCTGCGACGATAACACGGTTTACGTGCATCAATTTATGCATAGCGAAGGCACAGTGAGCATTGGTGGCAAGGACGTCAAAATCACTCAAAAAACCGACTATCCGTATGACGGTAAAATCGAGATTTGCACTGATAGCGACGTGCGTCTTGCGATAAGAATTCCCGATTGGTGTAACTCCTATGAGGGCGAAACAATAAAGGGCTACGCATTCTTCGATGTCAAGGCAAACGAGCCTATCGTAATTGATTTTGAGATGAAGCCATTCTTTGTCGGTGCTAATCCAAGGGTTGCCTTTGACTGTGGCAAATACGCCGTACAAAACGGACCTCTCGTTTACTGTATGGAGAGCTGCGACAACGGCAAAATGCTTCGCGACCTTCACCTTGACGAGGGCGCTGACTTCACTCTCGGATATAACGAGGAGCTTGGCGTGCCAACACTCACAATTGACGCATACAGGCGCAGAGAAACCGACAAGCTTTATTACAGAAAGACTGACGACTTCATTGATTTCTACAAGACCTCGGCAACGCTTATTCCGTACTTTGCCTTTGCAAACAGGGGCGAGGCCGAAATGCAGGTTTGGCACTTTGTGAAATAAATAAAAATCCCGACCGTCAAGGTCGGGATTCGTTTTTTATTTGATTGTTCCGTTTTCGTCGCTAAAAAGTGGAAGCTCCTCAAGATAGGTAATATCAGGACGGCTGATTGCATCGCCCTCAGCGAGGATTGCCATCTTACCAACAACCTCTCCGCCTGCCTGTCTTACAAGCTCCTCAATTGCGCGAAGTGATTCGCCTGTTGAGATAACGTCGTCAACGATAAGAATTCTCTTTCCGTTCATAAGCTTTGCATCAGCACCGTCAAGGAAAAGCTTTTGCTCCTTCGCGGTTGTAATTGAGCGAACCGACACCGAAAGGATATCAGTCATATAGAGCTTTGGACCCTTTCTTGCGAGCATATATTTTTGATTGTTTTGAAGTCTTGCCATCTCGTGAATGAGCGGAATTCCCTTCGCCTCAGCTGTGATCATATAATCATACTCAGGAGCCTTTTCAAGAAGAGCCTTAGCACACGCGGTTGTAAGCTCGGGATTACCGAAGATTACAAATCCTGCTATGTAAAGATCATCGGTTACCTTGCAAATCGGAAGCGCGCAGTCAACACCTGCAATTTTCATATTATGAAAGTTCATATTTGTACCTCTCTTTAGAAAGAATTATTTACTACTACATTTATATTTTATCATTTTTCATAAAATATGTCAATAGAATAGCCGAGGATTTCCCTCGGCTATCTTATTACTTCTTTTCGATTTTGGTCTTTCCGCCCATATATGGCTGAAGAGCTGTTGGAATATTGATGCTACCGTCTGCGTTCATATTGTTTTCAAGGAATGCAATAAGCATACGAGGTGGAGCAACAACGGTATTGTTAAGAGTATGAGCGAAATACTTGCCGTCCTTTGCGTTTACTCTTATCTTAAGTCTGCGAGCCTGTGCGTCGCCAAGGTTGGAGCAAGAGCCAACCTCGAAATATTTTTGCTGTCTTGGAGACCAAGCCTCAACGTCAATGCTCTTAACCTTAAGGTCAGCAAGGTCGCCCGAGCAACACTCGAGAGTTCTTACAGGGATATCCATTGTCCTGAAGAGGTCAACTGTGTTCTGCCAAAGCTTATCGAACCACATTGGGCTCTCCTCAGGCTTACAAACAACGATCATTTCCTGCTTTTCGAACTGGTGAATTCTATAAACTCCACGCTCCTCGATACCGTGTGCGCCCTTCTCCTTACGGAAGCAAGGTGAATATGAGGTAAGAGTTTGTGGGAGCTTCTCCTCAGGGAGAATTGTGTCGATGAATTTACCGATCATAGAGTGCTCACTTGTACCGATGAGGTAAAGGTCCTCGCCCTCTATTTTATACATCATAGCTTCCATTTCAGCGAAGGACATAACGCCTGTTACAACCTCGCTTCTAATCATAAACGGTGGAATGCAGTAGGTAAATCCACGCTCAATCATAAAGTCGCGTGCGTATGAGATAATAGCGGAGTGAAGTCTTGCGATATCGCCCATAAGGTAGTAAAAGCCGTTTCCTGCAACCTTTCTTGCGCTATCAAGGTCGATGCCGTCAAGCGCCTCCATAATCTCGGTGTGGTAAGGGATTGGGAAATCGGGAGTTACAGGCTCACCGTACTTTTGAACCTCAACGTTTTCGCTATCGTCGCGTCCGATTGGAACGCTTGGGTCGATAATGTTAGGAATAGTCATCATAATCTTTTTGATTTTTGCCTCGTATTCCTCTTCAAGCCTTTCGAGCTCTGCAAGACGGTTAGCGGCAGCCGTAACCTGTGCCTTTACATCGTTTGCCTCGTCGCGCTTGCCCTGTGCCATAAGCGCACCGATTTGCTTTGAAAGCTTGTTTCTATCGCCACGAAGTCTATCAGCCTCGCCCTTGAAATCGCGATACTGCTTATCAAGCTCGATAACCTCGTCAACCAAGGGGAGCTTGTGGTCCTGAAACTTGTTTTTGATGTTTTGCTTTACAACGTCAGGATTCTCTCTTAAAAATTTTAAATCAATCATATTAACCTCCAAAATGGATAATTTTACAAAATAAAAAAATGCGCCCTTGAAAATTAAGGGTGCAAATGCACGGTACCACCTTATGTTTAACTCACGACCGATAACGAGGTCAGGCGTCATATTCGTCATATGATGCTCGGGAATGGAACACTGTGGATACGTCGACACCTTTCAGCCAGGAGCATCGATCTCTTGTTCATACCGCTATACAGCTATTTTTCCGTCTTCGCATTTTACGCTTCGATTTTAACACACTTTTTATTGCTTGTCAAGTAATAATCTCATTTTTATTTCATATAATGTAACGAGATTAAAAATCGAAGGAGATATTTATGAATAATTTGGAAGCAAAAAAGGCTATGCTTGGCGCAATTTCCTGTGATACCGTTATAACTCACGACGTAAGTGAGGAATTTACATTGCCCGATTACGTAAGCGAGGTAAGGCGAGTTCTCGTTACAAGAGCGCAGGTTTTGCCTGAAAGCAAGTATTTGTCCGACACACAGGGTGGAACAAGAGTTGACTTTGGCGGAACGGTTACATATTCCGTAATTTACACCGATGACGAGGGCAAGCTATGCTCCACTCCCCTGTCAAGCACCTACGAGGCATCAAGCGCGCTTAAGTGTCAGGGTGGCACGGTTTTAGTTGACACGGTAGCAGACAACGTAACTACAAGAGTCAGCGCACCAAGAAAGCTAACGGTAAAAACACGCTTGAAAAGCCGAATTCTTGCAATCGAGGAAAAGGATTACGAGGAGAAAATCGAGGGCAAGTCAAGCGCAGACGAGCTTTTTATCGAAAGACTAACGAAGAACGTAAGCACGCTTTCGGTGTGCTCGGGCTCGCTTCAAGGCATCAAAATAAGCGAAAAGCTAGACACAGGGTCGAAAAAATCGCTCCGCCCTGTACTTTGTGATGCGATTTCGTATCTTGACGAGGTTAAGGCGACAAGCGGTGGGGTTTGCTGTCGCGGTAATGCTATCGTAAAGTGCATTTGCGAAAGCGACGGTGAGTTAATTACTCTTTCGAGGTCCATTCCTATTTATGAGGAGATTGCCGTTGAGAGTGCGCTTCCTACCGATATGACGAGCGCTGACATAAGATGCGTAAGCCTTGCGATTTCGAGTGAGGAGACCGATGACGCGTGCGAGCTTTTCTTTGACTTGAGCTGTGAAATTGACGTGCTTGCATATAGAAATAATGAAAATACGTTGAGTGCCGATTGCTATTCTACAAAGCACGGTATGGACGCAACGTACAAATCAATTGACGTATATAGTGCAATAAAATGTCAAAACGGTATGCTTTCGTTTAACGATAGCGTAAAGCGCAAAAGCAAGGATATTGTTGAAATAATCGACACGTTGCTCGATGCGACCTGTGAAAAATGCGAGGTCAAGGGAAATCGCGCGATAGTTTACGGTCGCCTTTGTGCGAGTGTTTTGGGCAAGGGCGAGGCAAAGGAAAACGGAGATTTTGAGTATTTTTGCGAAAATCACGAGCTCCCCTTTAAGTATGAGCTTTCTCTTGAAAATGAGTGCGTAAGTCCTATCTTTCGTTGCCATATCGACGCTTCTCTTGTCAGCGCAAGATACGCCGACGATAAGCTATATCTTGTGGCAGAGCTTTACCCCTGTGTCGAAATTTTTGACAAATCAAGCGAGGGCGTGCTTGATACCGCATCAATCAAGCGCGATACCGAATATAGCGAGAGTGCCTCGTGCGTAAGAGTCTATTTCCCAAAAGAAAGCGACACTCTTTGGAGCGTGGCAAAGAAATATCACGTACCACAAGATAAAATCGCATCGCAAAACTCCCTTGATAACTGTAGCCTCGACGGCATTAAAAGCTTGCTAATATAATAAAAAACCGCAACAATGTTGCGGTTTTTCTTTAGTCCTTATAGCCGTTGAGTGCTTTTTTGACGTATTTGCCTGTATATGAGGTTGGGTGCATTGCGAGCTGCTCGGGAGTGCCGACTGCGACTACCGTTCCACCGTTTTCTCCACCCTCAGGGCCGAGGTCGATTATATAATCGGCAGTTTTGATAACGTCGAGGTTATGCTCGATTACCATTACGGTATTTCCTGCATCAACGAGCTTTTGAAGCACGCTTATAAGCTTATTTACATCCTCGGAGTGAAGTCCTGTTGTAGGCTCGTCAAGAATGTAAATTGTCTTACCTGTTGAGCGCTTTGCAAGCTCGGTTGCGAGCTTAACTCTTTGCGCCTCACCGCCCGAAAGGGTTGTCGAGGATTGACCGATTTTTACGTAGCCAAGACCTACGTCGCACATTGTTTGAAGCTTTTTTGCTATGCTTGGGATATCGGCAAAGAAGATTGAGCCCTCCTCGCACGTCATATCAAGCACGTCGGCAATATTTTTGCCCTTGAATTTAACCTCCAATGTATCCTTATTATAGCGCTTGCCCTTACAAACATCGCACTTAACATAAACATCGGGCAAGAAGTGCATTTCTATCTTCTTAACACCGTCGCCCTCACAGCTTTCGCATCGTCCGCCCTTAACGTTAAAGGAGAAGCGACCCGGTCCGTATGAGCGCATTTTTGCATCGGGAGTTTTCGCGAACAAATCTCTGATTTCGTTGAAAAGCCCCGTATATGTGGCTGGATTTGACCTTGGTGTGCGTCCGATTGGGGATTGGTCGATTGCGATAACCTTATCAAGCGCCTCGTAGCCTGTAATCTCGTCGCACTTACCGGGATAGGTAATCGCACGGTTGAGCTTTCTTGCAAGGGTTTGCAAAATTATCTTATTCACAAGTGAGCTTTTTCCCGAGCCCGACACGCCTGTTACTGCGACAAAGCATCCTAGAGGAATGTCAACGTCGATGTTTTTGAGGTTGTTCTCTCTTGCGCCCTTAACGGTCAAGAAATTACCGTTGCCCTCGCGCCTTTTTTCGGGAACAGGTATGCATTTTTTGCCCGAAAGGTACGCACCTGTGATTGATTTTTCGTTTTTCATAACCTCATCGGGTGTTCCACTTGCAACGACCTCGCCACCGTGAACTCCCGCGCCCGGACCTATGTCGATAATATAGTCGGATTCAAGCATTGTTTCCTCGTCGTGCTCGACAACGATAACGCTATTTCCAACGTCGCGAAGGTCCTTTAAGGTCTTTATAAGCTTACTGTTATCACGCTGATGCAAGCCTATGCTAGGCTCGTCAAGAATATACAAAACTCCGACAAGTGATGAGCCGATTTGCGTTGCAAGACGGATTCTCTGTGCCTCACCGCCCGAAAGAGTTGATGCTCTTCTTGCCAAGGTGAGATATTCAAGACCAACGCTCTTCAAAAATCCAAGACGGGCGCGAATTTCCTTCAAAATCTCCTTTGCAATCTCCGCCTCGCTTGGTGAAAATTCAAGGCTATTTACGAAATCAAGCTCCTGAGTTACGCTCATTCGGCAAAATTCGTCAATATTTTTACCGTTTATAGTAACGGCACGCGAGAATTTATTAAGTCTTTGTCCGTTACATTCAGGGCAAGGCGTTTCCTCGATAAACTGCTCGTAATACTCGTTACCCATCATTTGCATTCTTTGCTGAATGGTCTTTATAACACCCTCAAATTTGGTTGTTTGACGTCTTTTTTCCTTGGCAAAGTATCTATCGATTGTGTAATACTCGTCGCCTGTGCCGTAAAGGATTATATCAAGCTGTTCCTTTGTGAAATCCTTGAGGGGTGTGTCAATAGAAAGCCCCATCCTCTCACAAACCGCCTTGAAAAGAGGTCCCGTCCACGACTCCTCATCAATGCTTTTGAAGCCATTTACCTGTATTGCGCCCTCGGAGAGCGAAAGCGACTTATCGGGAATTATCTTCTCGGGAGAAATATTTCTCATTTCGCCAATTCCAAGGCAGTGTGGGCAAGCACCGAACGGATTGTTAAACGAGAACGAGCGAGGCTCGATTTCGCCAAAGCTGATACCGTGCTCCTCGCAGGCATAGTTAGTCGAGAATTTATGCTCCTCGCCCTCGCCATCTCTTGGAACTGTTGCTACAAGCACGTTTCCGTCAGCAATTTTAAGCGCGGTTTCAACCGAATCGGCAAGACGAGAGCGAATTCCGTCCTTCATAACAAGACGGTCAACTATTATGTCGATATTGTGCTTTTTGGTAAGCTCAAGCTCGATTTCCTCGGCAAGCTCGTAAACTGTGCCGTCAATTCTTACTCTTGCATAGCCGTTCTTTTGCGCATCGGAGAGGACCTTCTCATGTCTTCCCTTTTTACCGCGAACGACGGGAGCAAGCACCATAAATCTCTCACCCTGTGGGAGTAAAAGTATCTTATCTATTATTTGGTCAACGCTTTGTTGCTTTATTTCCTTACCGCATTCAGGGCAGTGAACCGTTCCTAAGCGCGCGTAAAGAAGCCTCAAATAATCATAAATCTCGGTTACCGTTCCAACGGTTGAGCGAGGGTTCTTCGAGGTTGTCTTTTGGTCAATGGAAATAGCCGGCGACAAGCCCTCGATTGAATCAACATCAGGCTTATCAAGCTGTCCCAAAAATTGACGCGCATAGGACGAAAGCGACTCAACAAATCGCCTATGTCCCTCGGCATAAATTGTATCAAACGCAAGAGAGGATTTTCCCGAGCCTGAAAGTCCTGTCAAAACGACAAGCTTATCGCGTGGGATTTTAAGGTCGATATTCTTTAAATTGTGAACTCTTGCGCCCTTTATTTCAATTTCGTTAATCATTTTTACCTTTTTCCTGCTTCGTTATTTGAAGCTCTCTTATTCTATCGCGCAAATATGCAGCCTTTTCAAATTCAAGCTTACGCGACGCCTCGCGCATTTGAGAGGTAAGCTGCTCTATCAGCTTTGCCTTTTCGGTTGCGCTCATCTTCTTTGTCTTCTTTGCTTCCTCGGTCTTCTTACCAAGGTCGATTACGTCGTGAACCTCCTTGACAATTGTCTTAGGAACGATTCCGTGCGCCTTGTTATACTCGGTCTGCACCTTGCGGCGGCGGTTTGTTTCGTCGATTGCGTTCTTCATTGAGCGAGTTACCGTATCGGCATACATAATAACCTTACCGTTTGCATTTCTTGCGGCACGGCCAACGGTCTGTATAAGTGAGGTTTCGGAGCGAAGGAGTCCTTCCTTATCGGCATCAAGGATTGCGACAAGCGACACCTCGGGAATGTCAAGTCCCTCACGCAAGAGGTTAATTCCCACAAGAACGTCGAATTCGCCAAGACGGAGTGCGCGAATTATCTCCATACGCTCAATGGTGTCAACGTTATGGTGAATATATTTAACCTTGATATCGTTTGAGGCAAGATATTCCGTTAGGTCCTCTGCCATTTTGGTGGTGAGTGTGGTTACGAGCACTCTCTCGCCCTTTTCGGCACGAATTCTAATCTCGCCCATAACGTCATCAACCTGTGCCTCAATCGGTCTTACCTCGATTTCGGGATCAACAAGTCCTGTTGGACGGATTAACTGCTCGGCTACAACGGTTGAATTTTCCTTTTCAAAGTCGGCAGGAGTTGCCGAAACGAAAACCGTTTGGTTAAGCTTTGACAAAAATTCGTTATAGTAAAGCGGCCTATTATCATACGCCGAGGGAAGTCTAAAGCCGAACTCGACGAGGTTTTTCTTTCTTGCAAGGTCGCCACCGCTCATTCCTCTTACCTGTGGAAGCATTACGTGGCTCTCGTCAACGAACATAATAAAATCCTCGGGGAAGTAGTCGAGAAGCGTATGCGGAGTCGAGCCCGGCTCTCTACCTGCAAGAACTCTCGAATAGTTTTCAACGCCCGAGCAAAAGCCGATTTCACGAAGCATTTCGAGGTCGTATTTTGTTCTTTCCTCTATTCTTTGCGCCTCAAGAAGCTTATTTTGACTCTTAAAAAACGCAACACGCTCCACCATTTCCTCTTCTATTTCCTTAAGAGCGCGTTCTCTTTTGGCATCGCTTACAACGTAGTGATTAGCAGGGAAAATTGAGCAGAAGGTAAGATGCCTTAGCACCTCGCCCGTAACGGTATTGATTTCGCTTATTCTCTCAATTTCCTCGCCGAAAAATTCAACGCGTATCGCCTTATCCGAGGACGATGCGGGCAAAATTTCAACCACGTCCCCGCGAATTCTGAACTTATCTCTTACAAAATTGATATCGTTTCTCTCGTAATTCATACCGACAAGACGGCGCACGAGAGTATCCCTATCCATCTCCATTCCCTCACGAATATCAATTACCATATTATGATATTCCTCGGGGTCTCCAAGAGAGTAAATACACGACACAGATGCCACGATAATTACGTCTCTGCGCTCAAAAAGTGCGCTTGTCGCGCTATGACGAAGCTTATCAATCTCGTCGTTTACCATCGCATCCTTTTCAATATAGATATCCTTGCCCGGAATATACGCCTCGGGCTGATAATAATCGTAATAGGACACGAAATATTCAACTGCATTTTCGGGGAAAAGCGCACGCATCTCCGAGCAAACCTGTGCCGCAAGCGTCTTGTTTGGCTCTAATATAAGAGTCGGACGGTTGAGGTTGGCAATCACGTTTGCCATAGTGAAGGTCTTTCCGCTTCCTGTAACACCGAGAAGCGTCTGCATCTTATTTCCGTTTTTAATTGCGTTAGTGAGTGTTTCTATTGCCTGTGGCTGGTCGCCTGTCGGCTTATAATCGCTTACGAGCTTGAACTTATTTTGCTCCACGGTATTACCCCCTTTCAATATTATTCATTTTATTTTATCATATTTTGTATTGTTTGTAAATAATATATTCTCATTTTAGAAAAACAAAATACAACTCCCAAGAGTTGTATTTTTAGTTATTTTACCTCGTAAGGAATCGAGGTTTGTCCCGCCTTATGAATTACAACCGAATTCTTCTCACCCACAACATCGCTCAAAACGTCAATTACCATATTTAGCTTGAGGGCAGTATCCTTGAAATCAACCCCTGTAAATTCAAGCTTAAAGTATTCGTAATGGAATTTAGACGCCTTGTCAACAACGGTTGGAGCGTAGGTATTGCCCTTATCGTCGGTCAAGGTATAGTGGATTGTATTCATATCAAAATCAGGATAATTTGCCTTGATATCATCCATATGCTTTTCGTTGTATCTTACGGTAATTTGAATATATCCCGCGCTCTCAATATAGTAGAGGGAGTATGAATAAAGTCCACCGTTTTCGGAAAATCCGTTGCTCTCGCCCGGCACGTGAGTACGCACGTCCGAGGACACCTGATACGCACTGTTAAACGCATCGGTTTTTTGTAGCTCCTCAAGCTCCTTATGCTCCTGCTTTATCATATTGACAGCAAGAAGTCCGAGAACGGAAATTATTGCAAAAACCAATACTATTTTGAGTATTTTTCCAAGCTTTCCCATTTGCTTCTCCTTGATTTTTCATCTGTTCGAGTTATATTCTACCACAGTTTTTGAGTATGTGCAAGTTTTTTTGAAAAAATACTTGACAAAGGTGTATTTTTTCTATATAATAATAAACTGTAAATTGCGCGCGGAGGAGTTTTTTATGATTCTTGACTTGAAGCCCCTGTTAAGCGGTAAGCTTTCCAAGCTTGATTTTTCTTATGAAATCGGTTTTGATAATGAAGACACTCCTATTATTCCGCCGGATGACGTTTCATTCGCACCGCCTGTTATAGTTAAGGGCTATATTACGGATAATGCCGGATATATGACTCTTTCGGCTACTGCCGAGCTTTCCTATAACACGCACTGTGCAAGATGTCTTAAGGACTTATCTGGCAAATTCGTCCTTAATTTCAATCGCACCGTCGCTACCGCAGGCACACTTCAAAACGAGCAAAATGACGATTTCGTTATTGTTAAAAACGGTTTACTGGACATCGACCGTGAGCTTGTCGAGGATTTGTTGCTTGAGTTTCCGTCAAGGTTTCTGTGTAAAGAGGAATGCGCAGGACTTTGTCCAAAATGCTTTAAAAACCTGAATTTTGGTCCTTGCGATTGCCCGAAGAAAAAAGAAATTGATCCAAGACTCGCAATTTTACAAAAACTACTTGAAAACGATTAAATATTGTGTTATAATACCAAGGATAAAAAAAGATAAGCTCAAAAAGGAGGTTACTTACAATGGCAGTACCTAAGAGAAAACAGTCTCACTCAAGAACTAATCTCAGAAGATCTAACAACAGCAAGATGACAGCACCTACAATGGTTAAGTGCTCAAAATGTGGCGAATACAACCTCGCTCACCGTGTTTGCTCTGCTTGTGGCTTCTATGGAAACAAGGAAATCATTAAGAAGACTGAGGCGTAAGCTAAGACATTCAAGACCACAAGCAAATTGTGGTCTTATTGTTTTTTAAGGAGTTAAAATATGAAATATTCTCCCAAAAAATTCGATACAGGCATAAGGGCAATTTACTCTACTGCGCTCGTTTTATCCCTTGTGCTTATGATGGTCCCTGTCAAGGGCGCTACCTCGAGCGTGCTATCATCTATTGCTCTTATATTGCTCGGCGTTTCGGTTATGCTCTTTATCAAATACGATGCGACTAGCTACGAGTACATTTTGCTTGAGAGAAACGGAACGTTTGATTTTTACGTAAATAAAATAAGCGGAAGGCGCGGTGCTTACGTTTGCTATTTTCCGATTAGCGACTGCGTTTGCCACGGTCCATTCACCGATACGACTCGCTCCGAGCTTAATGCAAAATATAACGATTGCTCATTTTCGAAATACGTTCAAAATTTCATGACGGGCAAAAGATATTTTGCGCTATTTGCTCACGAGGGCAGACATCAATGCGTTGTTTTTGAAGCAAACGAGGAAATGATAGGGATTTTTGATAATTTTGCAGGAAAGCGCGTAATTGACGGTGAAATTCAAGTACAAGAGGTCGAAAACGAATAAAAGAGGCTTATTTTAGCCTCTTTTTCGTTTATTTATTATATGCACATATGTTAATGTGTTCATATAATAAACGTAAAAAAGAAGATTCCGTTCAGAATCTTCTTTCTGTTGCTTCTCCAAAGCGCAATTTTATAAACTTTAGCGCCTCAGTAAAAATTCTTCTGTCATTCTCAAATGTCTTCTCAGGAAATTCATCTTCAAAAAACCATTTGAAGGCTGCAATCTCCTGTGGCTGTGGCTCTACATACGCCCTTGTGGTAAGCGACGCAAAATAAACCACCTGTTTTTCTATATTTTTCTTCTTTCCTATAAGATATACCGATTCCATTCGGAAGCCATTTTCGATTTTGACATCGATTCCGGTTTCCTCCTTGACCTCACGGATTGCCGTTTGGTATTCGTTTTCGCCCTCCTCAACGTGTCCCTTTGGGAAGGACCAAAAATCAGCGTACCTATTTTTGATGAGAAGCACGGCATATTTGCCACGCGTCTTACGGAAGATCACTGCACCACAGGATTTCTCGTACCTCACCCTATCATCTCCTTTAATTTGAATTTAAAGGACAGCTTTAAAAAATTGTACTGTTCTTTGATTTTTTGGATTATCGAAAACCTCGT
The DNA here is from genome assembly GCA_045612665.1 of Eubacteriales bacterium. GTDB lineage: Bacteria > Bacillota > Clostridia > Oscillospirales > CAG-272 > RGIG2000. The sequence goes on along the minus strand of JAZKZO010000053.1, from coordinate 6,937 downwards.
CGGGAGTACCTTCCTCGGCGATTACTCCATCGTCCATAAATAAAACTCTTGTTCCAACCTCTCTTGCAAAGCCCATCTCGTGAGTAACAATAACCATCGTCATTCCCTCGTCGGCAAGCTCCTTAATGAGGTCAAGCACCTCGCCTACCATTTCAGGGTCAAGCGCGCTTGTAGGCTCGTCGAAAAGCATTACCTTCGGATTCATAGCAAGAGCCCTTACAATTGCAATTCTTTGCTTTTGTCCACCTGACAAGGTAGAAGGATAAACATCAGCCTTCTCCTCAAGACCAATGCGACAAAGAAGCTCGTGAGCCTTGTCGGTTGCATCCTTTATTATTTGAGCCTTTGTTTTTTCTATTTCCAAAAGTGGCTTTTTATTCTTTCTAAAAAGGTTTCCTGCCTTTATAAAGAAATTCCTTGTCTTCTTAGAGCGAAGCTCGGAAAGTCCTATATGAACAGGGGCAAGAGTTATGTTTTGAATAACTGTTTTATTATTAAAAAGGTTGAATTGCTGGAATACCATTCCGATTTTACGGCGATGCTTGTTTATATCAACCTTAAAGTCTGCAAGGTCCTCTCCATCAAAAAAGATAGAGCCTCCACTTGCGTCCTCCATACAGTTAAGACATCTCAAAAAAGTCGATTTCCCTGAGCCTGATGGGCCAAGAACAACAACCTTTTCCTTCTCGTAAATACAGGTATTTATGTCCTTCAATACTTCGTTATCGCCGAACTTCTTATTAAGATGCTCGACTCTAATCAATACTTCTGCCATAAGCTACCTCCTCACGATGATTTCTTGGATTTCTTCTCAGCGCCATATTTACGGTCGCTCTTATTGAGAAAGACTTCCATAATTTTAATAAGTGCTGTTATGAACAAGATTATAGCAATATAGATTATCGCCATAAACAAATATCCCGCCTCATATGTATAGCCTGGAAGCGCAATTGCTTTAACTGCGGTGTAAAGGTCATATATAGCTATGAAGCTGAGCACTGAGGTTTCCTTAATAAGCGTTATAAATTCGTTTCCAAGTGTAGGGAGAATGTTCTTTATAGCCTGTGGAATAACGATTTTAAGCATTGTTACAGAATATCCAAGACCAAGCGCACGACCTGCTTCCATCTGACCTGCGTCAACGGAATTAAGTCCACCACGCATAATCTCAGAAACATAAGCTCCACTATTCATACCGAAAACTGCAATACCGACGCTAACAGCCTCTACGCCCTGCACACCAATAAGTGGCAAGAGCAAATAATAGGCTACAAGAAGCTGTACCACCATAGGCGTACCACGGAAAATCGCAACATATACGGTGCAAATCTTATCAAGCACTCTCATAGAGCGTCTATATTTAGGTGCAACCTTTATTATCGCAATCAGTGTACCGATAATGATACCTATAACAAGACCAAGCACAGCGATTTTTATAGTATTCCAAAGTCCTGTAAAAAAGAGCTTTAGGAAGTATTCGCCAGACAAGGTCTCAAAAAATGTCTTTATTTGACTGAAGCTCAGCATATTAAATCCTCGTTACACAAATCTCCCCCCACACTTTTGTGTGGGGGAAGTGTAAATAATTATTTACCGTTTACTACTCTAACGATAGCTGTTCCAGGAGCCTCATCAACTACTACTGCGTAAAGGTTTCCGTTTACAAGATCCTTTACTGCGTCAAGAGCAGTTGCGTAACCCTTACCCTCGAGGTTAGCGAAGCCATTATAGCCCCAGTCCTCGTTACCTACAACATACATACCGCCTGTTGTACCTGTCTGGAAACCAACCTTTGTGCCAGCTGTAAGAGCTGTGATTACAGCCTCAACCTCAGCAGCGCTTGTGCAAGCGTCGAATGCTGTGTTATCAGCTGCAACGATGATCTTCTGTGATGCGTTGTAGTAGGTATTTGAGAAGTCATAGCTTGCCTCACGGTCAGCGCTTACAGTAATACCAGCCATACCTGCATCAGCATAGCCTGCGTTTACCTCTGTGAAGATTGTGTCGAACTCAGGAAGGTTCTTAACAACAAGCTCGAGGTTTCTTGATGCTGCATATGCAGCAGCGATTTCAATGTCAAGACCATAGATCTTTCCGTCAGAGCCGAGATACTCAAATGGCTCAAAGGGGCAGTTGGTAACTACTACAAACTTGCCGTCTGTGTTAGAAATGTTGCCAGATGCAACTGTGTAGCCAACCTTTTCGCCCTCGCCCTTGAAGTACTTATCAACGAGCTTCTGGAATTCGCCGTTTCCTTTGATTTCAGCAAGGAATGCGTCCATATCCTGCTTAAGTGCAGTGTTGCCTTCCTTAACTACGAATGCATACTCTTCCTGTGTAAGCTGAACATCGATAATCTTTACCTTTGGTTCATCATCGCCATTACATGCAACGAATGCGAAGCAACAAGCGAGCATTACAAGTGCAAGAGCAAGTGAAATAATTTTTTTCATCTTAAAATCCTCCATAATTTATTTTGGCGTATTGCCAAGTTTAAGATGTAAACATTATACATCTTTAAATTGACAATGTCAATAGTTTTAATATAAATATATTTATTTTATGCACGAAATCAATGAATAAAATTCAGAAAATGTGAATATATTCATTTCGAGATGAATAAAACACGCCCAATCGGGCGTTTTTTCATTGTTGGTTATTAAATTCCATTCTAAACACTTCGTAATCGGGAAGCTCGCTCTTCTTTGGTGGAATGAGCAAAATTATTGCGATTGCTATCAAAACGACAACCGTGCAGGCAAATCCACCCTCCATTCCGAATGCGCCACCGTTTGCAGCAGTCATATTAGGGTTTGACACGATACGGAAAATAGATGGCATTTGCCCCATTCCGCTAACGCTTGAGCCGAAAATGTTGCCCTGTGCGAAGTTCCACATTGAATGGATTGCGCACGCGCCCCAAAGGTCGCCACGCTTAAGCACATATATTCCCTCGAAAACTCCGAACAAGAATATGTTTATAAGTGCGGGCGGTGTAACTCCTGCGTTTGAAATGTGAATTAGCGAAAATACCGCCGATGAGAAGAATACTGCCAAAAATACCTTGTAATCGCGAGCCACGCTCGTCATAAGATAGCCTCTTATGAAGATTTCCTCGGCTGCGCCTTGAATTATAAATGCGATAAAGAACAGGATTATCGGGAAGCTAAACGATGCGCCACCCTCGAAGGATACTGCGCCTGTCAAGAATGCGATAAGGAAGGTTACGCTATACATTGCAAGTCCGATTACAGCACCAACGCCGTATTCAAGACCGATTTTGCTCTTGCGCAAGCCCAAGGTTGGAAGCTTTCTTTTCTCGAAAATTTTACAGTAAAGAATTGCCGCAACCGCAAGCGCCACAGTCGATATAAGCGAAATAAGCACAAGCCACCACGGAATATTTGCGGTAATATCGGTAAGCATAGAGGAGTATGACTCCATTAGCTGTTCCATTTTCATCTCGCCGTTTGATGCCTGAGACAAAAGTGATTTGAATTCGCTTGTAGTAAACAAATAAATCATTGTTGGCAAAAGCATAAACACTTGCCTTGCCGAATCGGCTATAAAATAAACTATCATAAAGAACAAAAGCGAGTGCAAGAAGTGGGTCGGACGATGGTTCATTGCCGCCTCATCAAGCATTTTTGTTCTGTTGAATCTAACGTTATCTTTTATGCTCATCTTTTCTCCTTTAAGAGCTTCTCTGCCTTTAAAATGGCTACCTGTGTCTTGGAATCCTTGATTTCTCCCGACATTACCATATTAACAAGAGTATCAAGAGGAATTTTCACAACCTCTAAAAACTCGTCCTCATCGGGGTGGGACTCCTTATAGGTCAAGCCTGTTGCCATATAAGTATAAATCTTCTCATCGGTGAAGGCTACGGTAGTGTAGGTCATACCGATAAATTCGATATTCTCAGCGACCACACCGCTCTCCTCCTCAAGCTCACGCTTTACCGCGTCAAGAGGGTCCTCGCCTATTTCAAGCTTGCCTGCGGGGATTTCCAAAAGCACGCTCGCAAACGGGTATCTAAACTGCTTTACCATAATAACCTCGCCCTCATCGGTTACGGGAATTACGCACACAGCCCCCGGGTGTCTTACGACCTCGCGAAAAGCGCCCTTGCCGTTTGGAAGCTCAATATCATCTACAAAAAGCTTTACAACCTTACCGTCAAAGATTTGCTTTGAGGCAAGCTGTTTTTCAAATAGCTCCATTATTTGCTCCTTTGATAAGTTACTGTTTTTCCGTCAGTGCCCTTAAGTGTCAGCGTATCGTTTTCAATTTCATATTCGTACGGGATTATATACTTCTCGCTAAGACCGTAATCGGCATCGGGAACGATAATGTTTTCGTCAATAAACAAATACAGGGTCCCGTTTTTGGTCGAAAATACGGTTTTGTTCGATGCGCTCTCGTCCGAGGCAGTGCCTGTATAATCATCGGCAAAGGTATATTTCATCTCGGGATTTTCAGTATTTGTCCACTCACCGAAAATCGCGGTGTCCTTGTTATAATCAAGGTCGTACGCCTTAAGAACGGTGTTTCTACCGTTTTGGCGAAGCACGAGAGTTTTACCGTCCTCGCTAATAGAAAATTTCGTTCTGTCGCTTTGAATTACACCGTCTACGGTATAAGTGATAACGAGTGTGTTTTGATCCTCTATACGGTATGTGCTAAGCTCGTCGCGTACCGCCTCAATTCCGTACACATAGAGGCTTGTAATAGCCTTTCCGTCGGTGCGAAATTCATAAATTTTATAGAACGAATCCTTGAAATTTTCCTTTTCCTGCCAAGTGCCAACAAGGGAAACTCCGTCATACTTATATCTACTGTTATACGCACTGTTTTTGTTATCCTTGATTGCGGGAATTCCAAACACTAAAAATAGCACGAGCGCAACGGCAACTCCGACAAGTCCGACTATTGCAAGAATTTTTTGCTTTTTAGTAGCCTTTTTCTTTTTGGTAGGTGTTGTTTTCATTCATTCTCCTTAGCAAGCCTTGCCAAATCCCAAGGGGATACATTATAAGCCTGCAAAACTGTTTTTTCTTTGTCATAGGTATAAAGCACGCAGTGGCAATTACCGATAGCATGCTCAAAATCGGGTGGGATTTTGTCCGATTTTTCCGACTCTCTTGCGAAAATTCTTGTAACCGCGCCATGCGTTACGATAAGCACACGCTCACCCATTTCCACGTTATCGGCAATAAAGGCGTTTAATCTTTCCATTAACGACTCAATGGTTTCAACGGTCTTGATTTCGGGAACGTTATTAAAGGTTGCCCTTGAATATTCCTCGTACACAAGTCCCGACATTTCGCCAAAATCGCGCTCGATTATACGCTCGTCAACGCCAAAATACTCACACCCCACCGCGTCCTTTATAATTTTTGCGGTATCGGCGGCACGGCTAAGTGGGCTTGAAATTATCTTTGTCCAGGTAATGCCTGCCTTGTCAAGCGCGTCCTTAAAGCCAAGAGCGCACTCGCGTGCTTGAGCAATCCCCGTTTCGTTCAGGGGCACTTCCTCACGACCTTGCATTTTCGCCTGTAAATTCCAATCGGTTTGTCCGTGGCGAATAAAGCACACTATGCCCTTTGATTTATCAAAAAAGTCCATTATTTTCTTCCTGTTGAGCCAAATCCGCCCTCGCCACGCACGGTGTCGCTAAGCTCGTCTGCTTCCTCAAAATCGCATTTGATATACGGTGTTACAACCATTTGTGCAATTCTCTCACCAACGCCAACAGCCTGAGCCTTGTCGGAATGGTTATGAAGTGCGACCTTAATCTCACCACGGTAATCACAGTCGATTACGCCAACCTTATTTGCAGGAGCAAGTCCTCTCTTACACGCAAGTCCGCTTCTTGCATAAATGAGCGCAACATAGCCCTCGCAAAGCTCCATAGCGAGCCCTGTGGGAATAAAAGCGGTTTCGCCCGGCTTTATCACAATATCGTTATCGATACAGGCATAGAGGTCAGCACCTGCCGAAAACTCCGAGCCGTAGGTTGGAATTATTGCCTTTTCGTTTAGCTTTTTAAGTCTTACCTTCATATTTATCTCCTAAAAGTCTTTAAATAATCCTTTTTGTCCCTTGACACCTGATAGCTCTCACGCGCCTTTTGAATTGATTTGTTGTGTGTCCACCTATCAAGCTCTCCGCTTTTGATTACAGGCAACGCGAGCTCGTATTTTTTGGTCAGTGCCGTTGCAAAGAACCACGCCTGTGCCATTTTTACATAAAATTCGTCGCGTCTAATCGCCCTTACAAGGTCGATTGCAATCGATGCAAAATCATCAAGATAATAGCAAAGAAGCGACACAATTCCAAATCTAACCGTATATTCCTCGCTTGATGCAAGGCACGATTTCACAAAATCAAGCCTATTGCTTGGTGATGCAAAGAATTTCTTAAGTGATGCCACGGTCATATCAACGATAGCCCAGTTATCCATATATGGCAAAAGCGCCTCGAGCCTTGGCAAAGCCTTATCGGCATCTAAAAATCCGAGCATATAGCCGTGCACGATTCCCTCGTCATAATACTTATGTGGCAAGGATGAAAGAAAGTCCTCGCCCTCGGGAGTGCCCACGTATTTTTTCGCAATTTTTCGGCACACAGGCGCGCGTACTCCAAGCACGGTATCGCTATCAACTGTGGGGATTAGCTTACTGTGAAAGCTTTTATATTTCAAATCGGCTTGATGCACAAGCTCCTCGGTTATAACGCTCATTTTTAGTCCTCTTGAAAGCTTCTATTTAATAATTTTATCACAAATAGATTATTATTTCAATATAATATAAAAAAATTAACATTTTTGAAACAAACAAGTAAAAAACACAGGCATTTTATTGCCTGTGTTAAATTATATTTCAAGCTCCAAGCCGTCATAAGCAACGCTTGCGCCCATTTCGTTTGCAATTTT
>JAZKZO010000052.1:0-76051 GCA_045612665.1 Eubacteriales bacterium | reverse complement strand
TCGTATCTTCTTTTCCGTCCCGACGGCTTTTCAATAATAGATAAGCTAAAAAGGAGAAAGAACAATGCTTGAATTTTTACAAAATAATCTTGGAACAATCCTCGTTGCGTTAGCACTCGTGGGAATTTCCCTTGCAATTATCATAAAAGCAATAAAAAACAAAAAGCAAGGAAAATCCTCGTGTGGCTGCAACTGCTCAGGCTGCGCTATGTCGTGTCTGTGCCAAAATAGAGGACAAGAGGAAAATAAACAATAAATAAAAAATCCGACGTGGCTTGCCTCGTCGGATTTTATTTTTATAGATTTACATTTGGCTCGGGCAAAACAACCTGAACACCAAACATATTAAATTCCTCAAAATAATCAACCATTCCATTGTAATCGGAAACTATTTTTGCGATTATTTTAGTGCCATAGCCGTGAGCATCTGAGCACGCCTTTGTGGTTTCAAGCTCGCGATTGTTTTTTAAAACGGAGCGCTCAATTGTGTTTTTACATATTATAATTCTATTTGAATTTTGGCGCATAAAAAGTAGCTCAAGTCGTTTTTCGTTCTTCTTACCGACCTCGGCAAGCGCTGATATTGCATTGTCGAGAATGTTTCCGATAAGACACGCAAGGTCGGTTTCCTTTATGTCGGAAAGATTGCCAATAGAGCCAGAGATTACAATTTTAGTGTCGGATAACGGCGCAAGCTTTGAGTTTATAAGATAGTCGAGCACGCGATTGTCGGAGCTTAAAAGCGTACCCATGCTATCAACGCTTGGCGCAAGCTCGCTTATATAGCTCTTGGCACCGTCAATGCTTTGGTCGTCAAGATATCCCAAGATAACCGCCATGTGCTGCTTCATATCATGTTGAACGCGCCGTATTGATTGCCATATAGCACTAGCATCGTTGTGTCTTGCCTCGTCAAAGGCAATTTTCTCCTCAAGTAGCTTGAGCTGGTATTTGCTCTGCTGATATTTTTGAAGCTGAAATATTAACACGTATAGTGCAATATTGGCAAAGGCAAACGATAGCGCGATTATCATAGTCTGCACTTGTATTTTTCCGGCATCAACAATTGAAGCGACATACATAGTAGAGCCAAGACCCAAGATGGTTGCAAATGAGAATAAAAAAGCGATAATTCCGTGTCTTGTATCTATGAACTCGCTTGATTTAAAGCACATAAGAATTAGCTTAAGCACAACAAACAATACGATTTTGTGAATTATAACATATGCATATCTAAACACGCCACCCTCGCCTTGAAGCAGAGCATCGTAATCCTTTATTATAAGAGTTATTATAAGATAAAGAAGTGAGCTTAAAATAACGAAAACAATCTCAAAAATACAAGCACCCAAAATGGCACGAATATATTTTTTGCCAGAGGTCAAAAGCGCATATCCGATATACAAAGCAAGAAAAATAATTGTTCCGACAATGTTAAAGCCCTCTAAAAACAGGTCGTTTATAATAGAGAAGGCGAAAATAATAGCTACCGATGGCAAAATGAACTTGTTTCTTTTTGGGCTTAACGTTGCGCCGTTGAAGCGAGAGATAAAATACACGCATATAAGAGCATCAAAAAGAGAAACTGCAAATTCAAAAAATATCATCTCGTTACTCTCCTTCGAATAAACTCCATATATGCTCCCTTAAAGCTTTGCATTCGCTTTTTAGAAATGCTTAGAATTTTTCCGTTCTTCATAACCAAAAAGCCCGTACTGTTTATGTTGTCGATATGCTCTAAATTAACAATGTATGCCGAGTGGATTCTAAAGAAATCATATTTTTCGGTTAGAGCATCCACGGACTTCATAGTGCCTCTGCACTTATATACCTTGCTTTGAGCGGTATATATGTAAAAGTAATTTTTTTGCCCCTCAAAAAACAAAATATCGCGAACTCTTAACAGTATTTCTCCGTCTGTTGTGTCAAACACAAGAGATTCGCTGCCGATAACGCATTTTTCGATAACTCTTTTAAGAGTTATTTCAAGCTCCTTGTCAAGATGAGCCTTTCTTAAAAATTGGAACGGACAATATTCAAACGAGCTATATACAAATTCCTCGTAAGAGGAAACAAAAATTATTATTGTGTCAGGATGCGCATCACATAGCGCCTTTGCAAGCTCGAACCCGTTCGTTTTTGGCATATCAATATCCAAAAACAAAATGTCGATTGTGTTGCTTTGAAGATATTCGAGCACCTCGTCAGCTGATGAAAAGGTCGGAGCGATGCTTATGTCAACTCTGTTCGGAATGTTATAGGCGCAAAGCCTTTGTAGATGTTGCCTTAAAAGGCACGCAAACTGTGTATTATCATCACAAAGTGCAATAGTAATCATAGCCTTCTCCTTAAATTTTATATATATATATATTTTAGCATATCTAATCCTCTTAAAGCAATAGCTGTGATAAAAAGTATTGTTTTAGGGATAAAATTCCAAAAACAAAAAGATATCCCTTTCCACTCCAAGATATCCCAAAATTTAATTATAAGTCTTATTTTATGTTAAACTGTGGACGAGCAAAAGCTAAGGGGGGAGGATAATGCATAGCTTTAAGAGAAAAATCAAGCTACTATGCAAGGAGGGACTGTATTTTCTTGGTACTGCCGTTTGCACAAAAATAATTTATGCGTTTTTGAAATGGTGCATTATACCGTTTGACGAGCATTTGACGGATAGCAATTTTCTTCCGATTATTGTTACAATTCTTCTTGGGCTTGTCAGCATATACATTTTTACTAAATTGCACGTAGGTTGGAAGTATTCTATAAGAGGCAGAGGCGATAATGAGGTGATAAGAGGCTACAAGGATAAGCCAATCGGTAATATATTTGAGGAGAGCAAAAAATGCTTTAGAAGAGAGGCTTACTTTATGTTTTTTGTTGTCCTTACTGCAACGCTTGGCGTGATTTTTGAGCCACTTATTTATTTGGTACAGTATTTGTATATTTTTAACGATATAATGCCAAGAGCCTTGGGAGCCACGGCTTCGGCTATTTTGACTGTGCTTTCGTATTTTTTAAATCTCTATCTTTATCGTAGGAGGGTGTATATGGACTTTTATGTATGTGCCGAAAAAAGAAAGAGCAAACGAAAATCAAAATAGTATAATATGCACAAAAAATCAAAGGACTCAAAATTGCGATTTTGTGAAAAGCAACAAAAAATTCGGGGGGGGGGTAATTTTGTTTGTGCATATTGACAAGAAATGTTGACTGTGTTAAAATGTAGATACCGAGCAAGAAAAATAACCCACTTTTTTGCCTCGGCAAAATCCCACGGGTGTGGAAAAATAAGGAGATAAAATTGAAAAAGGATAAGACCAAAAAGAAGAAGGACAAGGGCAAAAAGCTTTCGTTTAAGGCCGTTTTCAAGGATACGGTTTATGCGATGAGGCTGATAATTTCCTCAGCTCCTGCGGTTTTTATTTTTAGACTGCTGGTTCAGCTTTTGGAAACCGTGCTCGGATTTGTAGTTGGTACGTATTCGCTTCGTCATATAATCAATTCCTTTGAGGCGGGCAGACCGTTTGGTGAGGTCGCACTCGAGGCGCTTATTATGATAGTAATTCCGGCATTGCTGGTTTTGATTATCACACCTCTTACTAATTTTATAACCGATATTGCGTTTATAAAAGTGGAAAAGAAGGTGCTTACGAGGCTTTACGATAAATGTACAAGTGTTGAGCTTGCTTGCTTTGAAAATCCCGACTTCTATGATAAGTATGTAAAAGCAAACCAAGATTTGGTGTGGCGTATGTGGAATATTACGTGGACTGTAACAAGCCTTTTCGGTGTTATAATCGGAATGGCGCTATACGGCTCGATTTTGTTTACAATGGACCCTGTGTTTATTGTTTTTGCGATTTTGCCACTCTTTGGCGCATTTCTTAAAAAGATATCCAACGAGCAATGGCACAAGCATTCAAGCGAGGATAGAGTCCTACATAGACGTGCCCAGTACGCACAAAGAATTTTTTATTCGAGTGATTATGCAAAGGAAATGCGCTTGACAAACGCAAAGGAATTTTTGCTCGAAAGATACGATGAGGCATCGGACGGAAGAGTTGACATTGTCCGTCGTTACGGTGTCAAGGAAATGGTTTTGGAGATTTTCCAAAACGGCTTCCAAAGCATTATTACAAACCCTCTTGCAATAGGATATGCGGTTTTCCGTACACTTGTTGCGGGAACGCTTGGTATTGGCGATTGCGCGGTGGTTATCAACTCCGTGTCTAGCCTTACAAGCACGTTTAGCCAAATTACCGATAGATATTACAAGCTTCACGAGCACGCGTTGTTCTTCGAGGATTTTAAATCCTTTATGGATTACGAGCCGAAAATGAAGGACTCAGAAAATGCGCTTTCGCCAGAAAGAGGCGCGCTTTGCCTTGAGGGAGTGTCGTTTAAATACGAGGGAAGCGACTCTTACGTGCTCAAAAACGTAAATCTCAAGGTTGGCAAAAACGAGAAAATCGCGCTTGTCGGACACAATGGTGCAGGTAAAAGCACGCTTGTCAAGCTTTTACTTCGACTCTATGATCCGACTGATGGAAAAATAACCTTGAATGGCACGGATTTAAAGGATATCAAGATAGATGAATATCGCGATATGTTCAGCGTGGTGTTCCAGGATTTCAAGCTTATGGCGCTACCTGTGTCCGAAAACGTGCTTATGCGCCCAAGAATAGAGGGCGATGATGAGCGTATAATCGATGCTCTTAAAAAGAGCGGTGCTTACGAGCGAGTAATGGAGCTTCCAAACGGCATAGAAACGATTCTTACAAAGGAATTCGACGAAAACGGAGCGGTTCTTTCCGTCGGACAAAGCCAAAAGCTTGCTATCGCGCACGCATTCTTGAAGGATGCACCGTTCATAATTCTTGACGAGCCGTCAAGTGCCCTTGACCCCGTTGCTGAAAGCGAAATGTACAACAATATGATGCAGGCAGGCGAAAACAAGGGAATGATATTTATTTCTCACAGGCTTTCCAGTGCAGTTGGCGCAGATAGAATATATCTGCTTGAAAACGGAGAGGTTGCCGAATGCGGAACTCACACCGAGCTTATGGCTAAAAACGGCAAATATGCCGATATGTTCAAAAAGCAGGCTCAAAACTATGTTGACATAGAAGAGGGAGGTGAGGCTGATGAGTAATAAAAGAGAAAAGGTTAAATTCTCGCAGTCCGTGAAGAATAACTCCTTCATTATAAAAACTGTATTCAAAAGCTCACCGGGGCTTTGCATTATGCGCATAATTATGGGCGTAATAACAGGTCTTAATCACGGTGTTACAGTGTATCTTATTAGCGAGATTTTGAACTCCCTTGACAAGGGCGATACCTTTGAAACAATTCTTTGGAAAACCGTCATTATGGCATCATATATGCTCGCATATCAGCTCTTTTATTCGTGGCATTGGAAGATTTACTATCCGATGAGAAAGCTTGATTTTATAAGAAAGCTACATAAGCGCTTCTTTATAAAGGCAAACGAAATCGACCTTGCAAGATACGACACCCCCGAATTTTACAACGACTTTATTTACTCTATGCAAAACAGCGACAAGAGTATTTTGAGAACTCTTGACACCTTCTCCGATATTATAAGATGCCTCGTTGCATCCGTTTCGGTGTTCGGTGTTGTGTTAAGCGTTGATCCGATAATTTCCGTTGTTATTCTCGGATTTTCCATAATCACAATGATTATGAACATTATTCAAAATAACATCTATTATAAGTACGAGCTTATTTCTAATGTTATTTGGCGAAAGGATTGGTATTTCCAAAGATTTTTCTCCCTTGCCGATTATGCAAAGGAAATTCGTCTTACCAAGATATCACAAAATATGAAGGGCGAGTTTGAGAAAAACAAGGACGAGGAAAGAAAAATCACGGTAAAGCGCCAAAAGGAGCTTTTGTTTACGCAAATCATGTTCTCGCTTATTCATATAGCTGAGGATTTGTTCGTAATCCTTTATATGGCATACCATTTGATGGAAACAAAGACGATTCTCGTTGGTGGCTTCGCCATAGCCATCACCGCAGCCAATAAGGTAAGGGGGATGTTTTCCGAGCTTCAGTGGCGACTTTCGGATATCAATCAAACCTCGCTTTTTGCCGACAAGGTAAGAAAATTCCTCTCTCTTGAGAGCGAAATCATGTCGGGCGACAGAGAGCTCGATACCTTTGAAAGCATCGAATTTAAGGATGTTTCGTTTGAGTACGGAGATGGAAAGAAGGCTCTTGACGGTGTAAGCTTCAAGGTTGAACAGGGCGACAGAATTGCGTTTGTAGGCTATAACGGTGCGGGTAAAACGACCGTTACAAAGCTTATGATGCGCCTGTATGACGTTACAAGCGGCGAAATTCTCGTCAACGGTGTGAATATTAAGGAATACCGACTCGATATGCTTCGTGAGAAAATCGGTGCTGTATTTCAAGATTATAAGGTGTTTGCCGCAAGCGTTGCCGAAAATGTTTTGGCTGACAAGTATACACCGGATAAGGAGCAAACAGTTCTTAGTGCGCTCGAGGACAGTACCTTTGGCGATAAGCTTAATAGCTTGCCGAACGGACTAAACACCGAACTTACACGCGAGTTTTATAATGACGGAACGGAGCTTAGTGGCGGTGAAAACCAAAAAATTGCCATAGCGCGAGTTTTCGCCCACAATAACGAGCTTATCATAATGGACGAGCCGTCGAGCGCCCTTGACCCTATTGCCGAGTATAATCTTAACGTCGGCATAGATAAAAACGCGAGGGGCAAGACCGTTGTCTTTATAACTCACAGGCTTTCCACGACAAGACACGTGGATAAGATATATATGTTTGAAAACGGTAAAATTATCGAAAGCGGAAGCCATGACGAGCTTATTGCCTCAAATGGAAAATATGCCGATATGTTCGAGCTTCAGGCTAAAAAATACCTTTCGAGCGCCGAAAACCAATAACCGAATAAGAGTTTTTCAAATTAGCATCTTTTTCGGAAAAAGAAAACCGCACCGTATCGGTGCGGTTTTTGATTTTATAGACACAGGTCGCTTATTTTTCGCTAACCTCGGCAGATTCAACTACCTCTTCTGCTTTGATTTCCTCAGCGGGCTCTTCTGCCTTTTTGTGCTTGTTGAATTTTTTGTGATGGTCGTTTGTTTTGCTGTCAACCACGATTCTCATTGTGCGAACCATAGCGAGCATCTTTGCAAAGGCATAAAGACCAATTGCAAACGAGAGCAAAAGCTCTGCCTGAGAGAATGCACCGTACGGTGAAAACTTTCCTATAATCTTGGAAATTGAAATTCCAAGAGGGAATCCGAACGTGAGCGCGGAGCAGGTGATAGCGCTGATTATATAAGGCTTATATACAGGCTTTACGTTGTCAAATTCGCCCTCGAAAACGAAGAATACGGCGATTGATGCGTACACAAGAAGCTGTGATACCTTTGAAACGTCGTTCATGTGGAGCGCGTTGAAATATACGGTAAGAACACCGAACACCGCCCACAAAATAGCGCAAATGGATACACCTATTTTAGCAGCCGACGGAATATGAACGCGAAGCTTTCCGAACTTCTTTGGAAGTGCTTGAATTACAAAGTAAGCAACAAGCACGAGTGAAAGCACCCATTTGGTAGCTCTGAACACGAAATACGCGTTCATTTGTCCCCTTGCAACGCTTATGATTGACTCATAAACGAAAATTGCAAGTGCCATAAGAGCAGCAAAGGTTGATGCGAACATAAGATACGGCTCGGTTTTCTTTATGCTTACAACGCAAATATCCTTCGCCTTGAATGCCATGTAAACGGACGTTCCGATAGTGCCCAAGATGAAAAGAATGAACACGATGGTAACGATGTGAGGCATTGCGAGAGTGTTTGTTTCGGCATTGTGCATAAAGGAGAAGCTAATTACTCCGAACAATGCAACGAATAGAAGCTCAATTAGGATAACCAAGATGAACTTTTCAAGAAACTTACAGGTTTTTCTCATTTTCAAAATTCCTTTTAAAATATAAAAAATAAATATACGAAAATATTTTACCATATATTTTAAATAAAATCAAGGTAAAAGAGAAATTTTATTTGTTAATATGCTGTTTTAAGTATCTTTCGCACGTTTTACGCACACTCTCCCCGGTATTTCCACCACCGATATGCAAGGCGACCTGCTCCCATTCGAGCCCATTTACGTATCTCAGCGACGTAATAAGGCGGACAAGGGGGTCGGGAATTGAGTTTATAAAATCCATAATTTCGCGATAAAGGACAAGACAATCCTTTAAATGTGCCTTGATTTTATCCTCTAAAATAGACACGTCCTCGGCAAAATCACCTTTTTTGAGCAATGAAACGCCGTTTATGTTTACACGGTTAGAGATGCAACGCATGGAATAAAGCCTTTCCTTTTCAAGCTCTATTTCCTTGTTTAATGCGTGTAGGCGCTTTAACTCGCTCATTGTCATTGATATCTACCTGCCCTTGCGATTTCGCAAATACCATATTCTTGGATAAGGTCAAAGGGATTGTCAACGTCAAGATAAAGACATAGATCGTGCATGTCAAGACAGCTGACGCAATCCTTGCAAAAGACGTTTCCCTTTGGAAAAACGACCATTGGCTCACCATTTTCGATTTCACACTCGCATGAAATGCAATAGGTGTCGCTTCTTGGCGAATGGTCGGGACAGCTATCTAAATGACCGTAAATTGAATTGCATATTTTACACATAATTTTATACCTCCTAAAAATCTAAATTTCGTTTTATCGACACATACTGCCACTTTTTTGCGTATGTGCGCAGAAATTTGCTGATTTTGCGTAGGAGAACGGCAAAGCACTAAAAGCCGATACGCACGCTCTTAACAGAAAACTGCTACGGGGCGAATGACCGACACGGAGTGGAAGGCGTCGGTTTAAGAGGTAAGCAAAAGCAAATTAAAATTGCTTACGCCAACATTTTAGCAAATTAAATTTGCATTGTCAAGAGGAAAATGTGAAAAATAAATGACATTATTTTCGAAAAATCACTTGACAAGGCAAAAAATATTTGCTATACTGATTTTGTAATATGAATATTATATATTCTAACTATTTTTAGGAGATTGTTATGTTAAAGCAAAGATTGATATCCGCGCGTAAGGGGGCAGGGCTCACTCAAGCCGAGGTTGCCGACTGCCTTGGCATAAGAAGACAAACCTATTCCGCGTATGAGCGTGGAGTTAGCACGCCTGATGCGAATACCGTCGCAACTCTTGCCAGACTTTTTGGTGTTGGCGTTGGGGAGCTTGTTGCCGGTGAGGCTAGCACGAATATGATCAAGGTCCCCGTTTGCGGTAACGTTGCCGCAGGTATTCCTATTGATGCAATTGAGGATGTCGAGGAGTACGTTGACGTTGATGCATCTCTTGGCAAGGGCGCAACGCTTATCGGACTTCGTGTTAAGGGTCGCAGTATGGAGCCGCGCTTTTCGAACGGTGATATTGTAATCATTCGTTGCCAAAGTAGCGTTGATAACGGTGATATTGCCGTTGTTCTTGTTGGCGATGAGGCGACGATGAAGAAGGTTGTAAGATATACCGAGGGCATTAGACTTATGCCGACAAATCCGGCTTATGAGCCAAGATATTTTTCAAACGAAGAAATTGCGAGCTTGCCTGTTACAATAATCGGTAAGGTCGTAGAATTAAGAGCAAAGATATAAGGAGATAGAAAAATGCTAGAGCAGCTTAAAAAAGAGGTTTACGAGGCAAATATGATGCTCGTAAAATATAACCTCATCACATTCACTTGGGGAAACGTTAGTGGAATTGACAGAGAAAAGGGGCTTGTCGTTATAAAGCCATCGGGCGTTGAGTATGATGATTTAACTCCTGGTATGCTTCCTGTTCTCGACCTTGATGGAAACGTTATCGAGGGCGACTATAAGCCATCATCTGATACCGCAACTCACCTAGAGCTTTATAAGGCTTATCCTGAAATTGGTGGTGTAACCCATACTCACTCACCTTGGGCGGTTATCTACGCGCAGGCAGGTAGAGGTATCACTCCGTACGGCACAACTCACGCTGACTATTTTGGCACAACCATTCCTTGCACACGCAAGATGACCGATGCTGAGATTAAGGGTGCGTATGAAAAGGAAACGGGAACTGTAATTCTCGAGGCACTCAAGGATATCGGCGCAACTCAAATGCACGCAGCACTCGTTCATTCACATGGTCCGTTTACCTGGGGCGATAATGCAAAGGCATCAGTTGAGGCTGCTGTTGTGCTTGAGCAGGTTGCTATGATGGCATATAATACGGAGATGCTTATGCTTAATGCAAACGGCAAAACCGAGAGAATGCAGGAAACCTTGCTTCGTAAGCATTACGACCGTAAGCACGGTCCAAACGCTTATTACGGACAGGGCAAAAAATAAAAAACAAAGCTACGCAAACGCGTAGCTTTTCTTTTTCAAAAATCCTTAAAACCCTTTTGCCAAGCGCATTTCAAATAATATGAACATATGTGCATTTAATAATTTGACGAATCGAAGCTCGCGCACGCTCATTTTTTAATTGACAAATACTATATAATTATGATAAAATAATTATGTATATTTAGTTTGTCTGTTCGAGGTAAAAAATGAAAAGGAAAATATTGTTGCTCGCACTCTTTATCACTTTGATATCGTGCATTTTTGCAATCACGATCAGTGCTGATAGTCTGTCGAATTTTATAAATATTGATCTGACATTAACCGACGGAACTCAAACCGTGGGTTATCTTAAAAAGGGTAATTCGTGGGATGGTTATCAGGGTTATGACCGTGTTACACTTTATGCGGATTATACTGACACTTCTAAAACGATTGCTTGGTCTGATGTGGAAATCTTTGATGGTAGACGTACCGAGATTTGCACCTACGATGCTAAAACCGGAATCTTTACGAAAACCGGCACTTATCCGCAAACTCTTTTGGCATATTCGGATGATGTTTCTAACATGAAGAAGGTTTACTATCCGCAAGGCGCACTATACATTGCCGATAACTCTTTTGCGTCAGGAAAGGGATATTCCTCTCTTGAGTATGTGTGGATTCCTAACACTGTTCAGATAATAAGTAATAGTGCTTTTTACGGACTCAGCACCTTGACTACCGTTGAACTTGAAGAGAATTCGCAACTGAAGGAAATCAGAAGAGAAACTTTCAGGGCGTGTTCGGCGCTTACTAGCTTTGATTTTCCGGAAGGATTTGAAAAGGTTGGTTGGGCGGCATTCTATTTGAGCGGTCTTTCGGGTACTGTGGCTCTCCCGAATTCGGTTATAAAACTCGATGACGGTGCTTTTCGCGGCACTAAAATTGAGGTGTTTAAAATCGGTGACGGACCTGTCGATTTGGGTTACAATATAGTTGGTAATGATGGCGACCAATGTTTAAGAGAAATTTACATTCCGATAGAAGCGAGCTTTGTCAGTGATAAAAGTCAGGCGTGGTTTGCATCCTCGGCAGGACCTATAAGCTTCTACGTAATCGCAAAAGAGGGCGAGGATACTAGCGCGTTTGTCAGCACCTTGAAGAGCACGGGTAGAGTAAAATTCGCAACTCAAGAGGAAATTGACGCCGGCACAGCGCAAAGCGGTTATACTGCCGTAATCATCACGGGCTATAACAAATGTAAGGCGTTTTACGGTGAAAATCACATTGAAAATGAGGATTTTATTTGTATAACAAATAACCTTTGCCTAACCTGTAATAAGATTTTGACCGAGGGACTTGCAAATCACGAGCTTTTAAATACCATAAAATACCCGAATGGCTTTGGTAAGGATGGAATTTGTGGCTCAATATGCACAAATAATACCTGTACGTACGTCGACGGAGAAGAAACGGTAGCTAAAGCGATTTTTGGCGCATCCGGATATTCCATAGCACTTTCGGGCGCAGGCTTGAACGGTGGATTCACCTTCGACTCAGATGCTTATACAAATTATCTAAACGCTACTCAAAATGCGCTTAGATTCGGTATAATTGCGGTAAACGCAAACTCCTTTGAACAAGGAAGTGGACTACTCAACTCTGAAGGCAAGCTTAATAGCAATCTTGGCCTTCAAGTTGAAATGACGACTACCGAATATAGCAAATTCAGCTATTCAATTGACAATTTCAGCGAGCTTGCAAAGGAAAAGCTTGAGCTAATTTTCGTGCTTTATATAATTGATAGCGACGGTAACGTATTTTACGTTCAGTCCGAGAGCGATTACGCTAACAAAACAACCGTTGGCGATGTAATCTTTGATAGCGTAAATCTTAACTTGGTGGCAGCGCAAGAGGCGAAAACAACCGCTTATGGCGACGCAACTGAGCCAAAGGAATAAACAAGGAGAGAATTATAGCTAAAAAATCAAATATTAAACATAATTTGCCAAAATTGAAAGACGAAAAATAACAAAATTAAGCGAGAGATTTTTTGAATTTCTCGCTTTTTTCTTTTGCAAACAGGCACTATATATAATAATAAGGAAGAAAACTGCTCAAAAATGCTCATATGGCGTTTGTGCAAGTATACGAAATTTTAAGGTTTTTTCAAGCTTTTTGCGCCTTAAAATCGCCGTTTTTAAAGAAATATGCCGATTTCTTTGTGCATAATATACAAAAAACGGCACTTTTTTCTACATTTGACAAAAATGGTTTTTCAAAAAAATTTCAAAAAAATGTTGATTTTCCTATATATATATGATAAAATATACAGGCTTGATGCGCGAAGAAGCGAGAGGTTGCCGTAAGGGTCGCACTGCTAAGGCATTTACGGGTAATTTTCGTGGAGCTCATCGGATTTCACACGGCAGAGAATGTATGTCGGGAATCTTCCCCTTGGCAAAGACCGAGGCGACGCCTGCTTACATTTGTCCGAACCTATGATATGCTGACGGGTTCGGTTTTGTTAAGCGGGTGATTGAAACACACGGGGCGGTGTAAAGCAAGTAGCCCCCGTCCAAAATTCTATATAATAAGGAGGAAAGCAAAATGGCAGTAAACGAGAAGATCAGAGTAAGAGTTAAGGGTTATGACCACACATTGGTTGACCTTGCATCTGAAAAGATTGTTGAGGCAGCTAAGAGAAATGGCGCGACTGTATCGGGACCTATTCCACTTCCCACACAGAAGGAGATCGTAACAATCCTTCGTGCAGTACACAAGTACAAGGACAGCCGTGAGCAGTTCGAACAGCGTACTCACAAGAGACTCATCGAAATCATTAAGCCTTCAAAGAAGGTTGCTGAGGCGATTATGGGTCTTGAGCTTCCAGCTGGCGTTGAAATTAAGGTAGAGCTTTAATTCACGTAGGAAGCATAAAAGCCAAACCCAACTGTACAGTAGCGTAAAATCTTAGTGCGCTATGATGACGGAAGGTCAAGTTGATGTGTCGGTGGCTCGACAAAAATCCAACATCAACCAATAACCTTAAATTAGGAGGAAGCAAAAAATGAAAAAAGCAATTATCGGTAAGAAGCTCGGTATGACACAGATCTTCGCTGAAAACGGCGTTGTAGTTCCTGTGACAGTAATCGAGGCTGGTCCTTGCGTGGTAGTTCAAAAGAAGACTACCGAAACAGACGGCTATGATGCAGTTCAGCTCGGTTTCGAGAAGGCATCAGAGAAGCACGTTAACAAACCACTTGCTGGTCATTTCAAGAAGGCTGGCGTAGAACCACAGAAGCATCTTAAGGAGTTCAGACTCGAGGGTGCAGCTGACATGAACGTAGGCGATGTAATAGCAGTCGATACCTTCGCAGCAGGCGAAAAGGTCGACATTTCAGGCGTTACAAAGGGCCACGGTTACTCAGGTGCAGTTAAGAGATGGGGACATCACATGCTTCAGGCAACACACGGTGTTGGTCCTATCCACCGCCAAGTAGGCTCAATGGGTGCTAACTCAACACCTTCCAGAGTTTTCAAGAACAAGAAGATGGCTGGTCAGTACGGTAACGAAAATCTTACAGTACTTAATTTGGAAGTAATCAAAGTTGACGCAGAAAAGAACCTCATCGCAATCAAGGGCGCAGTTCCAGGTGCTCGCGGTGGTATCGTGTTCATTCGTAACAGCGTTAAAGCATAAAAGTAGGAGGAAGAAACAATGCCAGATATCAAGGTTTTAAACATGAATGGCGAAGAGGTTGGCGCACTCGCACTCAGCGAAAAGGTTTTCGGTGCAAGCGTTAACGAAGCAGTACTTCATGCGGCAGTAAGAGCTTACCTTCTCAATCAAAGACAGGGCACACAGTCAACTCTCACCAGAAGCGAGGTTTCAGGTGGTGGACGTAAGCCTTGGAAGCAGAAAGGTACAGGTAGAGCAAGACAGGGCTCAACAAGATCTCCACAATGGACACACGGTGGTATCGCTCTTGGTCCAAAGCCACGCTCATACACAACCAAGCTCAACAAGAAAGTAAAACAAATCGCTTTGTTCAGTGCTCTTAGCGCAAAGGTTGCAGCAAACGAGATGATCGTTGTTGACTCAATCGTAGCAGCTGAGTACAAGACAAAGGCAATGGTAGCAATGCTTAAGGCAATCGGCGCAGGAAAGAAGAGCCTCGTAGTTCTTGAAGCTCCTGATGCAATGGTAGTAAAGAGCCTTGCTAATATCCCAGGTGTTAAGGTAACATACGCAAACACCTTGAACGCATACGACATTCTTAACTGCAACTCAATCGTATTTGCACAGAATGCTGTAGCTAAAATAGAGGAGGTATATGCATAATGAAATTTGCTCAGGACATAATCCTCAAACCAGTAATCACTGAAAAGTCAATGGATGGCATCTCCGCGAAGAGATACACATTCAAGGTTGCTATCGACGCAACAAAGCCTGAAATCGCTGCAGCAGTTGAAGAGCTCTTCAACGTAGAGGTTGCAAGCGTAAATACAATAATAATGAAGAAAAAGCCAAAGAGAATGGGTTATCACTATGGTTACACCTCTGAGTGGAAGAAAGCAATCGTAACACTCAAGGAAAGCTCCAAGGAAATCGAATTCTTTAACGGCTTGAACTAAGACGGGAGGCAGTAATTATGGCAACAATGAAATATAAACCTACTACACCGTCGAGAAGACACATGTCAGTAGCATCCTTCGATGAAGTAACAAAGTTCTCCCCAGAGAAGAGCCTTATTACAACAAAGAAGAAGCACTCCGGCCGTAACAGCTACGGTAAGATCACCGTTCGTCATCAGGGCGGCGGAAACAAGCAAAAGTACAGACTTATCGACTTCAAGAGAACTGAAGAGAAGGCAACTGTTATCGGTATCGAATACGACCCTAACAGAACATCCTACATCGCACTTCTCCAAAACGATGAGGGCAAGAAGAGCTACGTTATCGCTCCTGCAGGAGTAACTGACGGCGACGTTCTTTACAGCGGTGCTGATGCTGATATTAAGCCAGGTAACACTCTCCCAATCGAGAATATTCCTGTAGGTACAATCATTCACAACATCGAGCTTTATCCTGGTAAGGGCGCTCAGCTTGTTCGTACCGCTGGTGCACAGGCTCAGCTCATGGCTAAGGAAAACGGAATGGCTCAGGTTCGTCTCCCATCCGGTGAAGTTCGTCTTGTAAGACTTGATTGTAAAGCAACTATCGGTCAGGTTGGTAACATCGAGCATGATACCATTAAGATCGGTAAAGCAGGTAAGACCCGTCATATGGGCATTCGTCCTACTGTACGCGGTTCTGTAATGAACCCTTGCGATCACCCTCACGGTGGTGGTGAAGGTAAGTCACCTGTTGGTCGTCCAGGTCCTGTAACCCCATGGGGCAAGCCAGCACTTGGCCTTAAGACCAGAAACAAGAAGGCAAGAACAAACAAATATATCGTTAAACGCAGAAACGGCAGATAAGGAAGGAGAAGACAATGAGCAGAAGTTTGAAAAAAGCGCCTTATGTAGAAGAAAAGCTCTACAACCGTATCGTTGCTATGAACGAGAAGGGCGAAAAGAAAGTTTTGAAAACATGGTCAAGATCTTCGACCATCTTCCCAGAATTCGTGGGACATACAATTGCCGTTCATGATGGAAGAAAGCATGTTCCGGTATATGTAGTTGAAGACATGGTAGGACACAAGCTCGGTGAGTTTGCTCTTACTAGAACATTCAAAGGCCACGCAGGCTCAAAAACATCAAATAACGGTAAGTAATAGGAGGCACACATCACAATGGAAGCAAAAGCATACCTTTATGATGTTCGCATCGCTCCTCGCAAAGTAAAAATCGTTCTTGACCTCATTCGTGGCAAGAATGTAGAGATCGCAGCAGCAATTCTTAAGAACACTCCTAAGAGCGCAGCTGAGTATCTTGAAAAATTGCTTAAGAGCGCAGTAGCTAATGCTGAGAACAATCATCAAATGGACAAATCAAAACTCTATGTATCACAGTGCTTCGTAACCGCTGGCAGCCATATGCTCAAGAGAGTAATGCCAAGAGGTAAGGGCAGTGCAAATAGAATATTGAAGAGAACCAGCCACATCACAATCGCAGTGGCTGAGAAAGAGTAAGGAGGACGCTGAAATGGGACAGAAAGTTAACCCACACGGATTGCGCGTTGGCGTAATTAAGAATTGGGATTCAAGATGGTACGCTTCTGACGAAAACTTTGGCGACATCCTTGTATCTGACTACAACTTGAGAAAGCATCTCAAGAACAAGCTCCTCGCATCAGGAGTTTCAAAAATCGAAATCGAAAGAGACGCTGCAAACGAAATGGTTAAGGTGTTCATTCACTGTGCAAAGCCAGGTATGATCATCGGTAAGGGCGGTGCTGAAATCGAAAACATTCGTAAGGATGTTGAGAAGCTCACCGGCAAGAAGGCAGCTGTAAACGTAGTTGAGGTTAAGCACATCGATACTGACGCTCAGCTCGTTGCAGAAAGCATTTGTAGCCAGCTCGAAAGAAGAATTGGTTTCCGTCGTGCTATGAAGCAGGCAATCGGTAGAACAATGAAGTTCGCTAAGGGTATCAAGATCGCTTGTAGCGGTCGTCTTGGCGGCGCTGAAATCGCTCGTACTGAGCACTACCATGAGGGAACAATTCCACTCCAGACAATCAGAGCAGACATTGACTATGGTTTCTGGGAAGCAAATACCACCTACGGTAAAATCGGTGTTAAGGTATGGATCTACAAGGGTGAGGTTCTTTCCGAGGTTTCTAAGACTGTTGAAGAAAAGAACGATCGTCCAAAGAGAAGATTTAACAAGGATAACAAAGGTGATGGCCGTAGAAGAGCACCACGTGCTCCTAAAAATACCGAAGGAGGCGCACACTAATGTTAATGCCTAAGAGAGTAAAATACAGACGTGTTCAAAGAGGCCGCCTTAAAGGTAAGGCTTCAAGAGGTAACACCATAACAAACGGTCAGTATGGCCTTGTTGCTATGGAGCCTGCTTGGATTCACGCAAATCAGATAGAAGCAGCCCGTATCGCTATGACAAGATATATCCGTCGTGGTGGTAAGGTTTGGATCAAAATATTCCCTGATAAGCCTATCACAGAAAAGCCAGCTGAGACTCGTATGGGTTCCGGTAAGGGTTCACCAGAGTACTGGGCAGCTGTTGTTAAGCCAGGTAGAGTAATGTTCGAAATGGACGGCGTATCTGAAGAGATTGCAAGAGAGGCTATGCGTCTTGCAATGCACAAACTTCCCATTAAATGTAAGTTTATGGTGAAGGAGCAAATCGAGGAAGTGGAGGAATAAGCTGTGAAAACTAATGAAATCAGAGAAATGTCTTCACAAGACTTGGAAAAGAAGTTGAAGGAACTTAAGCAAGAGCTTTTCAACCTTCGTTTCCAACATGCTATTAACCAGCTCGACAATCCTCACAAGATCGCAGATGTTAAGAAGGACATCGCACGCGTAAAGACCATTCTCAACGAGAAGAACGCATAATTGGAGGATAAAGAGTTATGACAGAACGCAACTTGAGAAAAACAAGAGTTGGTATTGTTGTTAGCAATAAGATGGACAAGACAGTAGTTGTTGCAATCCAGGATAATGTAAAGCACGCAGTTTACGGCAAGATTATCAAGCGTACAACAAAGATCCACGCTCACGACGAAAAGAATGAGTGCAACGTAGGCGACAAGATCGAGGTTATGGAAACAAGACCTCTTTCAAAGACAAAGAGATGGCGCCTCGTTCAAATCATAGAAAAGGCAAAATAATTAATCCGTATAAGGGTACATTTAATATGTGCCGAGTATAGGGAAACCTTATTAGGAGGATAAAAATGATTCAGCAAGAAAGCAGAATGAAGGTTGCCGACAATACAGGCGCTAAGGAGCTTCTTTGCATCAGAGTTCTCGGTGGTACAGGCAGAAGATATGCTAACATCGGTGACGTAGTTGTATGCTCAGTAAAGAAGGCTGCTCCTGGCGGTATTGTTAAGAAGGGCGACGTTGTTAAGGCTGTTATTGTAAGAAGCGTTAAGGGTGTTCACCGCGCTGACGGTTCATACATTAAGTTCGACGAGAACGCAGCTGTTATAGTAAAAGAAGATAAGACACCAAGAGGAACACGTATCTTTGGCCCAGTGGCTAGAGAGCTCCGTGAAAAGGAATTTACAAAGATTCTTTCTCTTGCACCAGAAGTTCTTTAATTAGGAGGAAATAATAATGAATAAGATGCATGTTAAGACAGGCGATACCGTTATTGTTATCTCCGGAGACGATAAGGGTGTTAAGGGTGAAGTACTCGCTGTAAGCCCAGACGAAAAGAAGGTTATTGTTAAGGGTGCTAACATTGTTACAAAGCACACAAAGCCAAGAAGACAGGGCGAAACCGGTGGTATTATCAAGGTTGAAGGCGCTATGTACGCTTCAAAGGTTCAGATCTATTGCAAGTCATGCGAAAAGGCTACAAGAGTTGCACACAAGATCGAGGACGGCAATAAAATCCGCGTTTGCGCAAAATGCGGCAAGGAACTTTAATAGGGGGTAACTGAAAATGGCAAGATTTGCAGATCTTTATAAGAACGAAGTTGCTCCTGCTCTCATGAGCAAGTTCGGATACAAGAGCCCAATGCAGATTCCAAAGTTTAACAAGATTGTAATCAACGTTGGTGCAGGCGATGCAAAGGATAACGCAAAGGTTATCGATAGCATCATCGAGGAAATTTCAATGATCGCAGGACAGAAGGCTGTTCCTACCTACGCTAGAAAGAGCGTTGCTAACTTTAAGCTCCGTGAGGGCGTAAAGATTGGTGTTAAGGTTACACTTCGTGGCGAGAAGATGTATGAGTTTATGGATAGACTCTTCACATTCGCTCTCCCAAGAGTTCGTGACTTTAAGGGTATCAATCCTAACGGCTTTGATGGCCACGGTAACTACTCCATGGGTCTTCGTGAGCAGTTGATTTTCCCTGAAATCGAGTACGATAAGGTTGACAAGATTCGTGGTATGGATATCACATTCGTAACAACCGCAAATACCGACGAAGAAGCAAAAGAGCTCCTTACACTTATGGGCGCTCCATTTGCTAAATAATTGGAGGATTTAAAATGGCTAAGAAAGCAATGGTACTCAAACAGCAGAAGAAGCAGAAATTCTCCACAAGAGAATACAACCGCTGCAAAATCTGTGGCAGACCTCACGGTTATCTTCGTAAGTATGGCATCTGCCGTATTTGCTTCCGTGAAAGAGCTTACGCAGGCGAAATCCCAGGCGTAAAGAAAGCAAGCTGGTAAAACAGCACGGGCGCTCAGCGCTCACTCCATCTATCGGAAGGAAACAATTGTTTAACCACCGATATGCCGTCACTTTTTAGTGGCAGCAAGAATTAAATACTTGCATAAAAGGAGAAATTAAAATGCAAATTTCAGACGTAATCGCAGATATGCTCACAAGAATTAGAAATGCGAGCAATGCAAAGCACGAAACAGTAGATGTTCCTGCTTCTAACATGAAGAAGGCAATCGCTGACATTCTTCTCGAAGAGGGCTACATCAAGGCTGTATCCGTTATCGAAGACGGAAAGCAGGGTGTTATCAGAATCACCCTTAAGTATGAGGGCAAGGCAAGAGTAATTCACGGTATCCGTAGAGTTTCAAAGCCAGGTCTTCGTATCTACTCAAATTGCGAGGATATGCCAAAGGTTATGAACGGCCTCGGCATCGCAATCGTATCCACATCAAAGGGCATTATGACAGACAAAAAGGCTAGACATGAAAATGTTGGCGGCGAAGTTCTCGCATTTGTTTGGTAATTATAGGAGGAAAAGGACATGTCAAGAATCGGAAGAGCTCCAATCACTGTTCCTGCTGGCGTTGATGTAAACATCGACAAGGCTAACTCTGTAATTACAGTAAAGGGCCCAAAGGGTACATTGAGCTTGAACTATCACAATAGAATGATCGTTGCTCTTGATGGCGCTACACTTACAGTAGCTCGTCCAAGCGACGAAAAGGAAGATCGTGCACTTCACGGTCTTACAAGAACTCTCATCAATAACATGGTTGTTGGTGTTACAGCTGGCTATTCCAAGAAGCTTGAAATCACAGGCGTTGGTTACAGAGTAGCATTGCAGGGCAAGAGCCTCAACATCACACTCGGATATTCACATCCAGTTATCGTTGACGCTCCAGAGGGAATCACATTCGAGGTTCCAGATGCAAACACAATCATCGTTAAGGGAATTGATAAGCAGCTCGTTGGCGAAACAGCAGCATTTATCCGTTCTAAGAGAGCACCTGAGCCATATAAGGGCAAGGGTATCAAATATGAGGGCGAAAAGATTCGCCGTAAAGCCGGTAAGACTGGTAAATAATGAAAGGAGACGACAAAGATGGTATCAAGAAAAGATAGCAACGCACAACGCCTTAAGAGACACGCAAGAGTTCGTGGAAAGATTTCCGGAACAGCTGAGCGTCCTCGTCTTTGCGTATATCGTTCAAACAAGAACATCTCTTGCCAAATCATTGATGACGTAGCAGGAGTAACACTCGTTTCCGCTTCTACTCAGGAGGCTGGCTTCGAAGGAATCGGAAGCAACAAAGAGGCAGCTAAGAAGGTTGGCCTTATGATTGCTGAAAAGGCACTCGCAAAGGGAATCGACACAGTAGTATTTGACCGTGGCGGTTATGTATATCACGGACGTGTATCGGAGCTTGCAGCAGGCGCAAGAGAAGGCGGACTTAAGTTCTAATTCTTGTCTTAAACAAGACTTCGGTTTGTACACTGTTTAATTCACTTATTTAATTAAACATAGAGGAGAAATTTAAAATGGCAACAAAGATTGACGCAGCAACCCTTGATCTCAAAGAGAAAATGGTTGCACTCAACCGTGTATCCAAAACAGTAAAGGGTGGTCGTATCGCTCGCTTCACAGCTCTTATGGTTGTTGGTGATGGCAACGGTCACGTAGGTTACGGTCTCGGTAAGGCAGCTGAGGTTCCAGACGCTATCCGTAAGGGAATCGAAGATGCTAAGAAGAACATGATTACCGTAGCAATGAAGGATACTACAATCCCACATGAAGTAATCGGAAAGTTCGGTGCAGGCACCGTGCTTCTCAAGCCAGCTTCACTCGGTACTGGTATTATCGCAGGACAGACTGTTCGTGCAGTACTTGAGCTTGCTGGTATAAAGAATATCAGAGCTAAGAGCCTTCGTTCTAACAACAAGACAAACGTAGTTAAGGCTACATTTGAAGGACTTAAGGCACTTAGAACTGCTGAAGAAGTTGCAAAGACTCGCGGCGTTGACGCGACAAAGTTGGGCTAAGGAGGAAGATAAGATGGAAAAGGTTAAAGTAACACTTGCAAAGAGTCTTATTGCTTCCAAGCCTAACCAAAAGGCAACTGCAAAATCTCTTGGCCTTACCAAGATTGGTGACAGCATCGTTCTCGCAAACGATCAGGTTTTGGCAGGCAAATTGAAGGTTATCGGTCATCTCGTAACTGTAGAAAACGCGTAACCTTAGACTGCCAAAGGGCAGAAATTGGTTCAACAAATCAATTACACAAAATCAATTTCAACAAGGAGGATAAAAAATGAAGCTCCATGAACTTTCACCCGCTGCCGGATCAGCAAAGGCAGCTTGGCGCAAGGGAAGAGGTCCAGGCTCTGGTAACGGTAAGACCGCAGGTAAGGGCCACAAGGGTCAGAATGCACGCTCAGGCGGTGGCGTAAGACCTGGATTTGAAGGCGGACAGCTCCCACTTTACAGAAAACTCCCTAAGAGAGGTTTCAATAATAAATTTGGTAAAGAATACGCTATTATTAACGTTAGCGCTCTTAACTCTTTCAGAAAAGGCACAACTGTAACTCTTGAAACACTTATGAACAAGGGTATGGTTTCAAAGGCTTGCGATGGACTTAAGGTGCTCGGTAACGGTGAACTCAAAAAAGCTCTCACTGTAGTAGCAACAGTTTTCTCAGCAACAGCTAAGGAGAAAATTGAGGCTGCAGGCGGAAAAGCTGAGGTGAAATAATTATGTTTCGTACTTTAGCTAACGCCTGGAAAATTCCAGATTTAAAGAAAAAGCTATTGTTCACACTCTTCATCGTTCTTATTTACAGAGTAGGTGCTTGCCTACCTGTACCATTCGTAGAAAGCGGTGCATTGCTTGATAGCTTCGACTCAAGCTCAATTCTCGGATTCGTAAGCATCCTTTCAGGATCTGCTTTCGAGTATTCGACATTGTTCGCTCTCGGAGTATCACCTTACATCACAGCTTCTATTGTAATTCAGCTTCTTACAATTGCAATTCCTGCACTTGAAAGACTCGCTAAGAGAGGCGAAGAGGGTAAGGACAAAATAGCTCAAATTACTCGTTACATTACAATCGCAATCGCTATCATCACAGGTATCGGTTACTACTTCTTGCTTAAGAACTACGGTGCAATCAGAAAAGACTACACTGGCGTGTTCTTCGCATTCGTAATCGTTGCTTGCTTCGTAGCTGGTTCATCACTTGTAATGTGGCTCGCTGAAAAGGTAAATGAGAAGGGTATCGGTAACGGTATTTCAATCATCCTTTTCGCAAACATCGTATCACGCGTACCTTCAACACTCATCGGCTTTATTGCAAATCTTGTAAAGAGCATCGGTGGTGCAAAGGTTAGCGACCTCGTATTCTCAATCGTATATCCTATTTGCTACTTGATTCTCTTGTTCGCAATGATGTGGTTCATTATCTACATCACCGACAGTGAGCGTAGAATTCCTGTACAGTATGCAAAGAAGGTTGTTGGTAGAAAGATGTACGGCGGACAAAGCTCTAATCTCCCGATTAAGCTCAATATGACAGGTGTTATGCCTATCATCTTCGCAAACGCAATTCTTACACTTCCTGCAACAATCGCTATGTTCTTTGATACTCCAAAGGAGGGCACATTCTGGCACGGATTCCTTAATATCTTTGCTAGCACCTCTTGGGTATATGTAGTATTGCAATTCGTTCTTATCGTTGCATTCGCATACTTCTATGTAGCAATCTCATTCAATCCGATTGAGGTTTCAGGTAACTTGCAAAAGAACGGCGGTTCTATCCCAGGTATTCGTCCTGGTAAGGCAACCTCCGACTTTATATCAAAGGTTCTTTCAAGAATCACACTCATAGGAGCATTGTTCCTTTCAGTTGTATCCGTACTCCCACTCGTAATTCATCTTATTATGTCTTACATTCCAGTGGTTAAGGATTACTCGGGAATGTTCTCAAGCATTGCATTCTCCGGTACTTCTATAATCATCGTTGTAGGCGTAATCCTTGAAACAGTAAGAGATATGGAAGCTCAAATGACAATGCGTCACTACAAAGGTTTCCTCGAATAATATAAGGAGAAAACTCATGAGTAAGAATCTCAAAATGATATTCCTTGGCGCACCTGGTGCAGGCAAGGGAACACAATCTGACATCGTTGCTGAAAAGTATGGTATTCCTACCATCTCAACAGGTAATATGATCAGAGAGGCAATTAAAAACAATACTGAGATGGGCTTGGCTGCAAAGTCCTACACCGAAAAGGGAGCGCTCGTTCCTGATGAGGTTGTAATCGGCATTATTGCTGAAAGACTTGCAAAGGATGACTGTGCAAACGGATTTATCCTTGACGGCTTCCCCAGAACAGTTCCGCAGGCTGAGGCGCTTGACAAAATGGGAGTTGGTATCAACTGCGTTGTCAGCATCGAGGTAGAGGATGATAAAATTGTTGAACGCATGTCCGGCAGACGTGTCTGCCCATGCGGAGCATCATACCACACCGTTTATAAGCCTTCGGCTAAGGGCGAATTCTGCGACAAGTGCGGAGAAAAGCTCATAATCCGTAAGGATGATGCTCCTGAGGTTGTTTTGAGCAGATTGGAAATCTATCATGCTCAAACCGAGCCTCTTAAAGAATTCTATGGTAAGAAGGGCGTTCTTTCATTGGTTGAGGGTCAAGAAGAGGTTGCTGATACAACCGCACTTACTCTTAAGGCAATCGAAGACGCAATCGCTTAAAGTATGATTCAACTTAAAACACCTGAGCAAATCGAGATAATGAAGGTTGCCGGTAGAATTACCGGTGAGGCTCTTCTCGTTGCTAAGGAAATGATTCACGAGGGCGTAACTACTAAGGAAATCGACGATAAAATTCGTAAATATATCGAGAAATGTGGTGCAAAGCCAACATTTCTCGGATATGGCGGATTCCCTGGAAGCGCTTGTATAAGTGTCAATGATGAGGTTATACACGGTATTCCCTCGCATAAAAAGATACTTAAAAATGGCGACATCGTAAAAATCGATGTAGGGGCTACATGGCACGGCTTCACAGGAGATAGCGCGAATACCTTCGCAGTTGGTCAAATTTCACCCGAAGCACAAAAGCTCATTGATGCTACAACCCAAAGCTTTTTCGAGGCTATAAAGGCTGTCGAAAACGCAGAGAATCCTCGAATCGGCGATATCGGTAATGCTGTATCGACATATGCTGAGGCGCAGGGCTTCTCGGTAGTACGCGAGTTTGTTGGACACGGCGTGGGCGCTAAGCTTCACGAGGACCCTAATGTTCCTAACTACGGAACTGCAGGCCGTGGACCGAGAATTTATCCCGGTATGACTCTCGCAATTGAGCCTATGATTAACGAGGGCACTCACGAGGTGCGCGTGCTCGGAGATAAGTGGACAGTCGTTACTAAGGACTCTAAGCTTTCCGCTCATTATGAGCATAGCGTAGCAGTTACAAATAACGGTGTCATTCTCTTGACTAAAATCGACTAGTGAATAACTAAATGCCCCTTGCGCGGCTGAAATCAAGGTGGCAGAGAATTCGTATAAGTCACTTACTTACGAAGAATCAAAAATAAGATTACCTAAAATTTAAAGGAGTATATCAATGGCAAAAGATGATGTTGTTGAATTTGAGGGCGTTGTAACGGAAGCACTTCCTAACGCGACCTTCAAGGTAAAGCTTCCTAATGGACACATTGTAACTGCCCATATTTCAGGAAAGCTCAGATTAAACTATATAAGAATTCTGCCCGGTGATAAGGTAACAGTTGAGGTTTCAGTTTATGACCTCTCAAAGGGCCGTATCACATGGCGTGCTAAATAAGAAAGGTGGTTTCATAATGAAAGTAAAGCCTTCCGTAAAGAAAATCTGTGATAAGTGCAAGATTATTAAGAGAAAAGGTACCGTTATGGTTATCTGCGAAAATCCTAAGCACAAACAGAGACAGGGCTAATTCAAACCAAACCAATATTCAAACCAATATTTAATGAGGTGAAAAACAAATGGCTCGTATAGCTGGTGTTGATATTCCGAACGCAAAGCGTGTTGAA
The DNA here is from genome assembly GCA_045612665.1 of Eubacteriales bacterium. Lineage (GTDB taxonomy): Bacteria > Bacillota > Clostridia > Oscillospirales > CAG-272 > RGIG2000. Next base: position 50,247 of record JAZKZO010000052.1, on the reverse strand, counting down.
ATTGCTTTGACATACATTTACGGTATCGGACTTAAGAGCGCACAGGACATTCTCGCTAAGACAGAAATCGATCCTGACAAGCGCGCAAAAGATTTGACAGAAGATGAAATCGCGAAGCTTCGTGAGGAAATCGAAACAAATTACCACGTTGAGGGTGAGCTCAGAAGAGAAGTAGCACTCAACATCAAGCGTCTGGTAGAAATTAACTGCTATCGTGGAACCAGACACAGAAAAGGTCTTCCTGTAAGAGGACAAAGAACAAAGACAAATGCAAGAACCAGAAAAGGTCCTGCAAAGACGATAGCTAACAAGAAGAAATAAGGAGTGTAGCAAATGGCAAACGATAAAAAAGTTGTTAGAAGACGCCGTGAGCGCAAGAACATCGAAAAGGGTGCAGCGCATATCAGCTCTACATTTAATAACACAATAGTAACCATCACCGACGTAAACGGCAATGCTGTATCATGGGCATCTGCTGGTGAGCTCGGCTTCAAGGGTTCAAGAAAGTCAACTCCATTCGCTGCACAAATGGCAGCTGAAGCAGCAGCAAAGGCAGCAATGGAACACGGTATGAAGACTGTTGAGGTTTATGTAAAGGGCCCAGGTCAAGGAAGAGAGTCAGCAATTCGTGCACTTTCAACTGCAGGCCTTACCGTTACAATGATTAAGGATGTAACTCCTATCCCTCACAACGGTTGCAGACCACCAAAGCGCAGACGCGTTTAATTTTATAGGAGGAACGAACAAATGGCAAGATATACAGGACCTTCATGCAAGCTTTGCCGTAGAGAAGGACAAAAGCTTTACCTTAAGGGTGAGCGTTGCACCTCCGGCATGTGTGCTTTGGATAGAAGAAAATCTGCTCCAGGTCAGCACGGAGCAGCTAAGAAGAAGCTCACTGAGTATGGTACTCAGTTGAGAGAAAAGCAGAAGGCTAAGAGATACTATGGCGTTCTCGAGAAGCAGTTCTTGAACTACTACAAGAAGGCAGATAATCAGGAAGGCATCGCAGGTGAAAACCTCCTCAGACTTCTTGAAAGAAGACTTGACAACGTAGTTTTCAGAATGGGTCTCGCAACAAGCCATAAGGAAGCTCGTCAGCTCGTGCTTCATGGCCACTTTACTCTTAACGGCCACAAGGCTAACATCCCTTCAATCCTTGTAAAGGTTGGCGACGTAATCGCAGTTAAGGAAACCGAATCACCAAAGATTAAGGCTCTTGTTGAAGCAATGGCTGATGTTGTAGCTCCAAAGTGGCTCGAGCTCGATAAGAACGGTAGCGCAAAGGTTATCGCAATGCCTGAGCGTGACGATGTCGACTTCGAAATCAACGAACAGCTCATCATCGAACTTTACTCAAAATAATAATCGCTCTTTGTCTACTGTACTACTCCACCTCGTGTGGAGAGTGCACCTAGAGTGCAGGTACAGTCTGATAAAAGCTATGTAACAATTCCTCAAGATTGAGAAAAAACAAAACATACGTTAATACAAGGAGGATTATTTATTATGATGATAGAAATCGAAAAGCCTAATATTACTATAATGGGTGAAAGCGATAACGGTAGTAAGGGTAGATTCGTAATCGAACCTCTTGAAAGAGGCTTCGGTACAACTCTCGGTAACTCACTTAGAAGAGTGCTCCTTAGCTCTCTTCCTGGATACGCAGTATCTAGCATCAAAATCAACGGCGCTCTTCACGAGATTTCAACCGTTGAGGGTGTAACCGAGGACGTAACTGAGATAGTTCTTAACGTTAAGGGAATTATCCCAAAGATCTACGGAGACGTAACAAAGACCGCGTTTATCGACGTAACAGGTCCTTGTGAGGTTACTGCCGGTGACATTAAACATGATGCCGACCTCGAAATCTTCAATCCTGACCTTCATATCGCAACCGTAGCAGAGGGTACACACTTCTATATGGAGCTTACCTTCGAGCGTGGACGTGGATATGTATCACAGGAAAAGAATAAGACAGACCATATAAAGAGCCAGGCAATTATTCCAATCGGAACAATTTTCGTAGACTCAATTTATACACCTGTTTACAACGTAAGCTACTCAGTTGAAAATACTCGTGTAGGAAGCATCGCTGACTACGATAAGCTTACTGTTGACGTAGAGACAAACGGCACAATCAGCGCAACAGAGGCAATATCGCTCGCAGCCAAGGTTCTCAACGATCATTTCAGCTTGCTCGTAGATCTCTCTGATGAGGCAAGAGGAACTGAAACAATGGTTGAAAGACAAGAGACCATCAAGGAAAAGGTACTTGAGATGACCATTGAGGAACTTGACTTGTCTGTAAGAAGCTTCAACTGCTTGAAGCGTGCAGGCATTGACAATGTAGAAGACCTTATCAACCGTACCGAAGAGGACATGATTAAGGTTAAGAACCTCGGAAAGAAATCCCTCGAGGAAGTAATAGCTAAGCTCGCATCACTCGGGCTTGAACTCAGAAAGGAAGAGGAGTAATTCTTTTTCCAAAGAAAACTCTGCAAAGGAGAATAAACAATGGCAGGAAATAGAAAGCTCGGCAGACCTACTGCTCACAGAATTGCTATGCTCCGCGGAATGGTAACCTTGCTCCTCGAAAACGGCAAGATTGAAACAACCTACGCAAGAGCAAAGGAACTCAGCGCAGTTGCCGATAAAATGATAACACTTGGCAAGGACGGAAGCCTTGCTGCACGCCGTGAAGCACTTGGCTATATCACAAAAGAGACTGTAGTTAAGAAGCTCTTCGACGAGATTGCACCAAAGTATGCAGCTCGCAACGGTGGATACACACAGGTTTACAAGCTCGGTCCAAGACGCGGTGATGCCGCTGAAATGGCTCTCATTAAGCTTGTTGACTAATTAAAAACAACAAAAACGGGGAATGTAAATTCCTCGTTTTTTGTTTTTTATAACATTAAATGAATGAATTTCCCTTAATTTGAATATAATATTAAGGGAATTTTCCTTTGATATATTGACAAATACCTTAAAATGTGATACTATTTAAGGGAAAGAAGGTGAGCTTAAGGAAATGAGAACATTTAATTATTCGAAAATAAGCGAGCAAAAATGGGACTCAGAGCTTCTCGGCTTGATAAGCGCAATTTATAAGGCATCGGGCAAACAAGAAATGTATGTTAAGAGCAGACCGAACGAGCTGGAAAAGCTAGTTGAAATCGCAAAGGTGCAAAGCACGGAAAGCTCTAACGCCATAGAGGGAATTATGACAACCAATACGAGAGTAAGACAGCTTGTAGAGGATAAAACAACACCCAAAAATAGAAATGAACAGGAAATTGCAGGATATCGTGATGTGTTAAACATCATTCATGAGAGCTTTGATGCAATCCCTGTTACGCCAAATTATATTTTGCAGCTTCATAAAATACTCTATAATCATATGAATAATCCAAGTGCAGGAAAGACCAAGGCTGTGCAAAATTATATTAGCGCAACCTATGCCGACGGTGTAACAAGGACTATTTTTACACCACTCGACCCATTCGAAACACCGATTGCTTTGGAGAGAGTATGTGAGGAATTTAATCGTGTGATAGGCAATAATTCTCTAGAGCCATTGATTGCAATACCTATATTTATTCACGATTTTCTTTGCATTCATCCGTTTAATGACGGTAATGGTAGAATGAGCCGATTGCTTACCACTTTGCTATTGTATAAAAGTGGCTTTTGCATAGGTAGATATATATCTCTTGAGGCAAAAATAGCGAAGAACAAGGACTTGTATTATAGCACGTTAAAAGAGGCGCAAGATGGATGGCACGAGGGGGAAGAGGATGCGATCCCGTTCGTCAAGTATTTGCTTGGAACGATACTTTCGGCATATAAGGACTTAGAGAGTAGATTTGCACTTGTGGAAACGAAAATGCCTAGCTATGAAACTGTAAAAATGGCAACAAAAGAAAAAATAGGCAGATTTTCAAAGCAAGATATAAGAGAGCTGTGCCCATCACTTAGCATAAGCTCAATAGAGGGCGCTTTGAGAAGGTTGGTTGCCGATGGTGAGTTAAAAAGAGAAGGCAAGGGCAAGAACGTTTGCTATTATAGAATTAAATGAAAAATCTCGGCAAATGCCGAGATTTTTTGTTAACCGTAGGTTGCAAGAAAGGCAAAAATCAAGTGATTGCATGTAATCCGTGCAAGCGGTATGGAATCAACTCAACAAGGGATAACATACAATGTAAAGCATTGATTACATACACCTGCGGTGATGCCATGCCAACTCTGACAAGTCGAGTTGGATTTTTTGTACATAAAGTACAAAGCGAGTTCCAACAAATCAAGCGCTCTCGCTTGTATGTAATCACGCAAAGCGTGAATGTAATCCGTGCAAACGGCATGGAATCAACTCGACAAGGGGTAACATACAATGTAACGCATTGATTACATACACCTGCGGTGATGCCATGCCAACTCTGACAAGTCGAGTTGGATATTTTTGTGTATAAAGCACAAAAATAGGGGGGGGGGCAATAGTTATTATGCACATTGCACAAAAATAAAGGGGCTTTTTCGGCTAAACTGCGAATTGACAACAAAAGCTTACAAGTAGTATAATATAAGTAGTAAAATTTCATAGAAAAGGAGAAAAAGCAAAATTATGAAAAAGAAAATTTTACTATTTGTATTGGCATTTGCTATGATCTTCACAAGCCTTGTAAGCGTAGCTCATGCTGAAGAAGAAGGCGGAGACGAGCCTGAAGGATTTGTTTGTAGTTGCCCTGCTTGTACAGGCACTGAAGCCGGCTTGAGATCTGACGCTGAAATCACAGAATGTCAGGGACAACAGTATTTGAATATTGCACCAAGTGCAAAGATTGTTGATGTCGCTAATGGTCACTGGCATTTTATGGGTGGTATAGAGCCAATCAACAGATTGACAGATGGTGACTGGCACTATGGAGTTCTTTCGCCATCAGGTGGTCCTTGGCAGACCTTCACAATGAAATTTGATGAGGCGAACTCTGTTGATAAAATCGTTTTTGTAGTTGACAACTATGGACAGGGCACAAACTCTAGTGGTGCTACATATACACCTACACATACAAACTTGGACGGAAATGATTCTTGGGACAATCCTACTAGCTTTGTTATTAAATTGACAATTTATACATGGGATGAAACTACTAGTTCCGAGGTTCAGTATGGAGAGGTTTTGGAGCATACTGTTAACAAGTCTACTCCTGTTCTCACCGTTGAACTTGGTGATGTTAATATAACAAAAATGACAGTTGAATATGGTAGAAATAGCACATGGTCGATTAATAAAGTCCTTTGGGAAGTTGAGGTTTGGTCAACTCAAGTATTCCACAATTGGACTGTTAATGAAAATGCTATAATCACAGCTCCTACATGTACAACTGAGGGCGTTGGTGGCTACACCTGTAATTGTGGTGCTACACTTGCAAATGCTACAATTCCTGCTTTGGGACATAAAGGCAATGGTCAATGGACGGTAGAACCAGCTGTTCCTGCAGTAGAAGATGATCCTGCAACCGAGGGCGTTGATGAAACAGCAGCAGCTATTCCTGAAAAGTGCTACCAGGGATGCGCTAATACAGGCTGTAACGAAAAGCTTGACTATGGTACACACTCATATTCATCCGAATGCGATCTTGCTTGTAACAAATGTTCAAAAGCAAGAGAGTCCTCAACAGCTCACTTCTATCTTGCTGATTGCCAAGAGGCTTGCAATAGCTGTGGTGAAGCAAGAGAAACAACAGTAGCTCATACATACGATCACGCTTGTGATTCACAGTGCAATATGTGTATGACAGCAAGAGAAACAGAGCACGTTTACACAGACTGTGAAGATACAGAGTGTAATTCTCAAAATGCAGACGGCACAATCAAGTGTGGCGCAACAAGAACGGCTCCAGGTCATACTTGGGACAACGCTTGCGATAACGAGTGTAACGCTTGTGGCGCGGCAAATCCTGACTACGAAGAGGGCCACGTTTGGGACAACTGTGATGACACAGTATGTAACGAGTGTGAATTTACAAGAACAGCAGTTGCTCACATCTATGACAATTGCGATGATACAGGCTGTAACACCTGTGGTATGACAAGAACAGCAGTTGCGCACGTATATGACAACGCTTGTGATGGCACATGTAACAACTGCACAGTAACAAGAACACCTGCCGACCACGTTTACGATAACGCTTGTGATGCAACATGTAACGTATGTAGCGCTGCAAGAACACCAGCTGCACATGCATATGATAATGATTGCGACAAGACATGTAACGTATGCTCAGCTGAAAGAACAGTAGCAGACCACGTTTACGGTGAGGAATTCGAGGAGAGCGAAGCGGGCACAAAGGTTTACACATGCTCAATTTGTGGCTATAAGAATGACTCAGGCGAAAAGACAGGTCTTGGCGGTGGTGCTATTGCCGGCATCGTAATCGGTTCAGTTGCCGTAGTTGGCGGTGGCGGATTCGCTGCTTGGTGGTTCATCTTCAAAAAGAAGGCTATCTAATCTAACCTAAATAAAACAAAAAATCCTTGACCTAGTGTCAAGGATTTTTTCTCTTATATTGACAATTTACCTTGCCTGTGCTAAAATATAATTAGTAACTAAATCTTAAAAGGAGATTTGATATGAAAAAGAGAATTTTGCTTTTTGTAATGGTAGTAACAATGCTCGTTTCAGCCGTTGTTTTTGCCATTAACTCATCTGCTGCTTGCTCTGTTGCATCTTCCGGTAAAAACATTGCCAAGGATGCTAACATTATTGCAAGCTCGGAAGCTACTTACATTTATACTAGCAAGCTTGTTGACGGAAATGGTATGACCGGTACATGGACTGGTGGCGGTTCATTTACCTTTGTTTTCACTGAGGATAAGCCTGTTTCCTCGGTTGGTCTTGCAATCAACGGATATATGACGGGAGATGACAACGGATATCCAGCTCCTACGCCATGGACATATCAGCAAGGACAAATAACCGTTGGAAGAGTTAAGGTTCAATTCCTTTCTGCAACCGATGAGGTTGTTTGGGACAGTGGCGAGCTTAATACCTCTAGCACAACTACAACAACCACTCCTGCCGGCTTCGCTCCTTATATGGTAAATTCTGTTGATGTTTATAAGGTTAGAAAAGTAGTTATACATATATTTGAATCCTCTTCACAATGGGGAAAAACACCTATTGGTGAGGTTCTTATCTATGAAGGCTCCGGTACACACGACTGGGCTTTGGATTCAACTATTAGCACAACCGAAAATCCATACGTAGCTGCTGACTGCGTAAACAACGGTATGGGTACTTACAAGTGCTCATGCGGTGCAACCAAGTACGACGTTATTTACTCAACAGGACACGACTACGGCTCATTCAAAATACATCCTGATGATCCAACAAAGCACGCTAGAACCTGTCTTCGTGGAAGCGAGGGCAAATGTAGTGCGCCTGCAGGAACTCTCTTTGAAACAGGCGACCACGAGTACGATAACGCGTGCGATGCCAACTGTAACGTATGTAATGCCGTAAGAACGGTTGGAGACCACGTTTACGTGTCCGACTGCGATGTGCATTGTAACAACTGTAACTTGCAAAGATCACCTGTTGGTGGCGCACAGCACGACTTCCCATACGCTTGCACACCCGAGTGTCTTAACTGTTATGAGGATAATCCAAATTGGGTAGACCACACATATACAAGTGATTGCGATACAACCTGTAACTTCTGCTCACTTGAAAGACTTGTACCACCTCACGTTTATAACTCCGAGTGCGACGAGGTTTGTAACACACCTAACTGTGGCTATGAAAGAAACTCCGTTTCCGACCCAACACTTATCCCTCACACCTACACAGCTGACTGTGATACTCACTGTAACAATGATGGATGCGTATACGTAAGACAACCTCTTATGGATCATCCGTTCAAGAATAAGTGCGACAAGAACTGCGACAAGTGTAACGAGGCTAACCCTGACTACGTTGAGGGCCACGTTTACGATAACGCTTGCGACGGAGATTGCAACGAATGTCATCAAAAGAGAACCGTTGACGACCATAGATACGACAACGTTTGCGATATAAACTGTAACACCTGTGGCGCACAAAGAACCGTTTCTAAGCACATTTACGGCGATTGGATCACTCTTGTTCCCGCATCAAAGAAATCCGACGGTATGAGAGCGCATTACTGTGTAAACTGCGATAAGGAAGAAACTGAGGTTCTTCCTATGATCGTTGAAAACGGTCTTGGCACAGGCGCGATTGTCGGCATTGTTGTTGGTTGCGTTGTGGTTGTCGGTGGATGTACCGCTATCGGTGTTTACTCACTTGTAATCAAGCCAAAGATGGAAGAAAAGAAGCGTCTTGCTGAGGAAGAGGCTAAGAGAAAAGCCGAAGAGGAAGCCGAAGAAGAATACGAGGACGACGAGGAATACGAAGACGAGGAGTCCGAGGAAGAGGAAAAATAATTCCTAAATCAAAAATAAAAAAGCTCTGAGAAATCAGAGCTTTTTGTTTTATACTGTTTAGAAAATTGCTTCGTGAGAATCGATAAATTGAATGTATCAATATCGGATTTTGCCTGTCGAGGCTCCTCGACCTTAGCCACCGATGGTAAGCATAATGTCGTACATATCCTCGAAGTAAGCACGGCGCTCAGCACAAAGAGCCTTCATTTCCTCAATTTGCTCAGCTGTGAAGCTATCAAGGTCGCCATCCTTAAGCTTGCCCTTAAACATTCTATCAACGATAAGTGCCCACTTAATGTCGGTTGCGATAATCTTGTCGTTTCTTGAGCAAATTACAAGGTCGCTCTTTCCTGCGAGAAGGAGATCAACTGCCTTGTCGCCCATAACGGCTGCAAGTGAACGGTCGCGAAGGGTAGGTGTACCACCGCGAACAATGTGAGCAGGGCGAGCAAATCTTGACTCGATACCTGTTTCTTGCTCGATTTCCTTTGTAAGCTTTTCGCCAAACTCAGCGCCCATTCCCTCGGCAACAATAACAATAAAGCTATGCTGACCTTGTGCACGAAGAGCCTTCATCTTAGCGAAGAGAGCCTCTTTGTCAAAAGGCATTTCAATAAGAGCAACACCAACCGCACCAAGTGCAATACCTGTTTCGATTGCAATATAGCCTGCATCACGACCCATAACCTCAACAACTGCGCAACGGTCATGAGACTCTGACGTATCAAGAATCTTGTCGCAAAGCTCAAGAGCGGTGTTCATAGCTGTATCGTAGCCAATTGTGTAATCGGTTGCGGTAATATCGTTGTCAATGGTGCCTGGAATACCGATGCAAGGAATTCCACGGATGCTAAGGTCGGTAGCACCTCTGAACGTACCGTCGCCACCGATGCAAATAAGACCGTCAATGTCGTTAGCCTTGCAAGTAGCGATAGCCTGCTGCATACCTTCCTCGTACTTGAATTCGTTGCAACGAGCAGAGTAGAGTGCAGTACCGCCGTGTGATGCGATTCCGCTTACGTCCATTGCTGTAAGTGGCTTAAGATTATTATTGATAAGACCTGCATATCCGCCGATAACGCCCATAACCTCAACGCCACGTGCGAGTGCGGAACGCGTAACGCTTCTTATAGCGGCGCTCATACCAGGTGCATCTCCGCCCGAGGTAAGAATGCCTATTCTTCTAAATTTCTTCTGTTCCATAAATAACTCCGTTTGATAAAAATTTTCAAGGTATATTTTACCATATAAAGGTATTAAAATCAATACCTTTCTTTAATTTTATCTATAAGATAAGCAAGCAAAAGCTCTACCGCCCTTTCTCTTATCTCACCACGCGAAAGAGAGGGGCAAATATTGAGCCTTTTTGCGCAAGCCTCGCCCTCAATGCATACGCCGATATAAACCGTTCCTACGGGCTTTTCAGGGCTTCCACCGTCAGGACCGGCAATTCCTGTCGTGCTTATGCCTATTGCCGTTTTGCACGCCCTTGAAACGCCTAAAGCCATTTCCGTAGCCGTTTGCTCCGATACTGCGCCAAACGCCTTCAAGGTGTCCTCACGCACGCCTAAAAGCCCCATCTTCACGCTATTGTCGTACGAAACAACTCCGCCCCAAAAAACGCTAGAACAGCCCGACACGTCGGTTATAGATTTGGCAACAAGACCGCCGGTACAGGACTCAGCGCACGAGATTGTGAGATTTTTTTCCTTTAAAAGTGTAACAAGCTCATTTGCGAAATTCATAAAATCACTCCCATCTGCTATTATTTTACCACAAAAATTATACTTACGCAAGAAAAATTAAACATTCTATTGACAAATTAGATAAAATGTAGTAAAATAAATTTGTAAATTATGTCTAAATTATAAGGAGAATTATATATGAAGAAAATTATTGCTCTTATGTTGTCACTTCTTTTGTGCCTTGGCATGCTTATCGCGTGCGGTCCTGATGACGGAGATGAATCAAGCTCATCAAGCGAGTCATCATCAAGCGAGCTTCCTGGCGAGCTTCCAAGCGAAAAGACAGACGTTGATAACGTAGTAGAATTTAACTAATGTGAATAAAGCCTTCGTAAACGGGAAACAATTACCGAGTACGGAGGTTTTTATTTTATGAAAAAAAGAAAATTAAGAATATTGCTTACATCACTTTTTTGCTTCGTCATATTTTTGTCGCTTTGGGCAGTCATTCCGTCGGCTAAGGAGTGCGAGATATACAACTCGACAATAAGACTCCACGTCCTTGCAAATTCGGATAGTGAGCGCGATCAAGAGCTCAAGCTTAAGGTAAGAGATGCATTGCTTGAGCATATATCAAAATACGATTGCGATAGCAAGGAGCAGGCTCTTGCTATGATTGCATCGGATAAAAAATATCTAGAGGAGCTAGCTATGAAAGCTCTTGAAAAAGAGGGAATTATTGACACAGTATCCATAGAAATAGGCAAAGAGGACTATCCAAGGCGAGATTACGAGGGCTTTTCGCTTCCCGCAGGAGAATATACCTCGGTAAGAGTTATAATAGGAAATGGAGAGGGACAAAATTGGTGGTGCGTGCTTTTTCCACCCCTTTGCACGGCACAGGCAATCGAGTATGACGATGATGCGTATATAAGCACAGGGCTTACCAAGGAGCAGTATTATATGATAACGGGCACCTCGGGCGAATACGAAATTAAGTTCAAGCTTTTGGAAATCGCCGCAAACGCATTCGGATTTGAATATTAACGGCACTAAGTGCCGTTTTTATTGTTATTTTCTATTGAAATAATTTGCATTTAGTGTTAATATATTAAGAGAAGTATTAAAAGAAGGGGGACACGAAATGTTCGGATACATAAAGCCACAAATACCCGAGCTAAAGGTTAAGGAACACGAGCTTTATAAGGCGACCTATTGCGGACTTTGTCGCGCTATGGGAAAGCGCACGGGCTGTATGTCTAAAATGACACTCAGCTACGATTTTGTGTTTCTCGTATTACTTCGCAAGGTGGCTGAAAAGCGCACAGGAGAGGTTAAAATGCGCCGTTGCATTGCACATCCCTTTATGCGTCGCCCTATGCTTGAAATTGACGAAACTCTTGAATATTGCGCCAAAACGAGCGTAATGCTCACTCGCTTAAAGCTAGAGGACAATATAAACGACTCTCACGGCTTTAAAAAGCTTTTGGCAAGAATTGTCGCTCTTAGCACTGTATTTTTTAAGAAAACCGATCCGAAGCTAAAGGATTTGGAAACGAATTTGAAGAAAAAAATAGATAATCTCAGCGCTCTTGAAATCCAAAATACCGACAGCATCGACTCTGTTGCGAGCATATTTGGCGACCTCTTGGGAACGGTTGCATCTTACGGCTTGGATGCAGAAAACGCGACCCTGTGTGCGAAAATCGGCTATCATCTTGGCAAATGGATATACATTATTGATGCAATTGACGATATGCCAAGCGATGCTAAGACAGGCTCGTTTAACGCGATTATCAATTCATTTGGCGATGAGCTGAGCGATGAAAACAAAAATTTGCTTCGAATTGCGCTTATGCTGGAGCTTGATGAGCTTAGCCACGCCCTTGAGGCACTTGATTTCTCATCTCACCGCGACGTCGAGGGAATTCTAAAAAATACGATATATATCGGCATGGTAAATCAAACTGCTCGAATTTTGAAAATGAAAACTGTGTGAAAACTATTTACATACGTGTGCTTTTGTGTTAAAATAGGTTAAACTAAACCGTGGAGGAACGAAATGACTGATCCATACAAGGTGCTTGGCATATCGCCAAACGCAACAAACGAAGAGGTAAAAAAGGCTTATAAGGAGCTTGCTCTTAAATATCATCCCGACAAAAATCCCGGACCTATGGCTGATTATGCCGAGTCCAAGATGAAGGAAATAAACGAGGCTTACGACGAAATTCTCCGTCAAAGAGCAGGCGGTGCAAAGTATAACTCCGATTCTGACGTTGACTATTCAGCAGCACTTGCCGATGCGAGAAGAAAGATTACGGAAAGCAAGTTTATTGAGGCTGACCTCGTGCTTGATTCGATTGACCAAGCGGGAAGAAATGCTGAATGGCATTATCTTAAGGCGTGCGTTTTTGCAAGCAAGGGCGCTTATGCCGATGCGCTCAAATATTCAAATATGGCTTGTAATATGGCTCCAAACAACGGAGAATACAAGCTTTTCAGAGATAATTTGCAAAATCGCGGTAACGCATACGGAAGACAAACAACCTCACAGCCGGGCAACGCAGGATGTGATATGTGCGACATTTGCTCGTGCCTTATTTGTCTTGACTGTCTTTGCAGGTAAGAAAAATGAAGAAGACAAAATATCTCGCCTTTTGTGCAATTATGGCATCACTTGGCGTTGTAATATTGCTTCTTGGCTCGTTTTTTAACGTTTTTGACCTTTGTGCCGTTTTGATTGCATCAATTTTAATTTTCGTCGTTTGCGAGGAGCTTGGCAACGGTGCGGGAATGCTCACGTATGCCGTTTGCGCTGTGATTGCATTTTTGATTTTGCCCTCAAAGCTCGTTGCGACGGAATATGCGATTTTCGGCTTTTATCCCGTGATACGCAGAATTTTCGAGGCTCGTCCAAGGCCTGTGTGTCTAACTCTTAAGGCACTATATATGGTAATGAGTGCGACGCTTACGATTTTGCTTATAAGATTTGTTTTCACAACAGGCGAAAGGCTCGCGCTTCACTGGGAAATCTTGACGGGCGTTATCGGTCTTGCTTGCCTCGTCCTTTGCGACGTTGCCTTTAAAAGGTTTTCAAAATATTACCACTTGAAAATCAGGAAAATGCTTCGCATTGACAAATTTTTTAGTTAAATAACACAAAAACCTCACTCTTTTAGAGTGGGGTTTTATTTATGTATCCAATATTTTGCGAAAAAAGTTGACAAAATCGCCTTAAATATATTAAAATAGTATATATAATATAAAATTAATGGAGAAGCGTATGTTTAAAAGCATGACTGCGTTCGCAAGAGCGCGCAAAACCGTCGCCGGTAAGGACATCACCGTCGAGATAAAATCGGTAAATAACAGATACCTTGATGCAAACGTAAAGATTTCCCGTCTTTATAGCTTCCTCGAGGACAAAATAAAGCAATATGTACAGGCAAACGGCATTTCAAGAGGTAAGGTTGAAATTTACGTAAACGTTGACTTGCTTGAGCAGCAGGGAGTTGAAATCAACCTCGATACCGCTTACGCACAGTCGTACATAAATGCACTTTATAAGCTTCGTGATACCTTCGGTCTTCACGACGATATCACGGTTTGCAAAATCGCATCTAATCGCGAAATCTTTAATGTAAAGAAGCCCGAGGACGACCTCGAGGGCGATTGGAACGATATAAAGGAGGTTCTCGATATTGCACTCGCTGACTTCCTTGAAAGAAGAAGGACCGAGGGCGAAAATCTTCTTCGCAACATTCGTGAGAAGATTGAAAATATCAAGGGATACCTTGCTCAAATTTCCGAAAACTCCGACAAGGACACTCACGAGTACGCATCAAAGCTCGAGGATAGAATTAAGAAATTCCTCTCCGAGAACACAATCGAAATCGATGAGCAAAGAATTCTTACCGAGGTTGCAATCTTCGCTGATAGAATTGCAATCGACGAGGAGCTTGTAAGACTTGATAGCCACTTCGGCGCGTTTGAGGATATCGTTGCGTCAAACGAGCCCGCAGGACGTAAGCTTGACTTCTTGCTTCAGGAAATGAACAGAGAAACGAATACCATAGGCTCAAAGGCATCTAATTCGAGCACTGCACATCTTGTGGTGAACATCAAAAACGAGCTCGAAAAAATCAGAGAGCAAATTCAGAATATAGAGTAATATGAAGCTAATAAACGTAGGATTTGGAAATATGATTCTCGACGAGAGAGTGGTTGCGCTCATCTCCCCCGACTCAGCTCCCGCGAAAAGAACGGTTGGCGAGGCAAAGGATAACGGAAGAATCATCGACTGCACAAGTGGCAGACGAACAAAAAGTATCATAATCACAGACTCCGACCACGTGATTTTGTCGGCACTCGCAACCGACGTTGTCGCACAAAGATTAAACGGAGTTGAAACTGACGATAATGGAGGGATAAGAGATGAGTAAGAGAAAGGGAATTTTGATTATCGTCTCGGGTCCTGCAGGAAGCGGAAAGGGAACGGTTGTCAAGGAGCTCGTTGACTCTCACGAGGAGATTGAGCTTTCGGTATCGGCAACCACGAGAAATCCTCGCCCGGGAGAAATAAACGGCGTTCATTATCATTTTATTGATAAGGCGGAATTTGAAAATCGCATAGCAAACGGAGAAATCCTTGAATATACAACCTACTGTGAGAATTACTACGGTACTCCTTTAAAGGAAGTAAAGCGCGCGCTTGCTAAGGGCAAGGATATCGTGCTTGAAATCGAGGTTGACGGTGCTATGCAGGTAAAGAAAAAGATGCGTAACGCGATAACCGTTATGCTCACCCCGCCCGACGGAGAAACGCTTGAAAGGCGACTTCGCTCACGCGGAACTGAAACTGACGAGGTTATTCTTTGGCGTCTTGCAAGAGCCAAGGAGGAAATTGCCCTTATGCCAAAATACGACTATTCGGTTGTAAATGAGGACGGTAAGGTTAAGGAGTGTGCAGAGCTTATTTATAATATCATTTCAGCCGAGCACGCAAAAACAAAAAGAACAAAAACGATTATTAAAAAATTTATATAAGCAAAAAACAAGGAGATTAAAAAATGCTTTATCCATCAATTCAAGAGCTTTTGAAGCTTTCAGAGGACGAAAACGGAAACGAGAGACTTAACAAGTACACTCTTGTTATGGCAACCGCTAAATGCGCGCGCATCATCACAAACGACACACGCGTACGCAAGGACGAAAAGGTAACAACCGACAGACACGGTAAGAAGGAATACAAGGGAGACGAGAAGGCTGTAAGAAGCGCTGTAAGAGAGCTTAAGTCAGGCGAATTCAAGGTTGTATTTGAGGGCGATGAGGATTACGATAGCGCTATCGTAGACGTACGCGCTCTTGATGCTAAGCTTGAGGAGGAGCTTCTCGCAATTGAGGAGCAGGAAAAGCTCGAAAAGAAGAAGGCACTCGAGAAGGATAGATATGTTCACACCTTCGACGATGACGACGAGGATACTCAGGACCTTATGAACGCATCAGAGGTTTATACCGACGAGGGTGGATTTGACGAAAGATACGAGGATCCTTCAATTTCTCCAAACAACTAATTTAAAAACAGCTTAAAACTACTGGGAGGTGTGATATGGCAGAGTTTGTTAAGGCTCATATTTTGGATGTTCCATATCACGCCGATATAGAATATTCGTATACAGTCCCCGCTGAGCTAGAGGGGCAAATCAGTGTAGGCTCTCTTGTTATCGTGCCGTTTGGCAAGTCCGATAAGCAAAGAGTCGCACTCGTTACCGAGATTTATAATGACGAGCCATCATCAAAGGTCAAGGAGCTTAAATCGCAAATGAGCGATTATTTGTCCCTTGATAGCGATATGATGGAGCTTTGTCGATTTATGAAATCTCAAACGCTTTGCACCATAGGCGAGGCGCTTAGATGCATCGTTCCCGCCGTTATGGCTACCAAGGTAAACGAAAGATGCTTTGTCAGCGACAAGTCGGGGGAGCGCCTGCCCGAGGAGCACAGGGAGCTTTACGAATATATAAAGGATCACGCAGGAGTTAGCACCTCTTATCTTAAGGATAAGCTTGACGGTGCGAGCGTGAGCATAGAATGGCTTGCAAAGAATAAGTATATTCTCAGAAGAACCGAGCTTGAGCAAATGGATAAGGCGAAATACGAAAACGTAATTTCCCTTAACGTGTCAAGAGATGAGGCGATTTTGGCATCGTCCGATGATGCACCGAAAAAGCTCCGTAGCAAAAAGCAACAGGATATTTTGCGTCTTCTTTGTGAGCTTGGCTCTCTTACCGACAAGGATATTTACGAAAGAACAGATACCACCCGTCAACAGCTTTTGGCGCTCGTTGATAAGGGACTTGTTAAAATCGAGAGAATGCCAACTCGTCGCGCCTCGTATCTTGCCAAGGCAAAGGAGCGCGAGGATTACGTCCTTAGCAACGAGCAATCCGAGGCGTTCGAAAGATTAAAGGCTCTTTATAACACGGGCGAGGCGCACGGGGCATTGCTCTATGGCGTTACAGGAAGCGGAAAAACGAGCGTTATCAAGAAAATGATTGACGAGGTTGTTTCAAGCGGACGTAGCGTTATCGTGCTTGTGCCCGAAATTTCGCTCACACCTCAAACCGTATCAGTATTTTGTGGATATTACGGTGATAGAGTAGCCGTAATTCACTCGGGACTCTCTCAGGGAGAGCGCTTTGATGCATACAAAAAAATCAAGGACGGAGAAATTGATGTCGTAATCGGCACTCGCTCCGCAGTATTTGCACCTCTTGCTAACCTTGGAATGATTGTAATTGACGAGGAGCAGGAGCATACCTATAAGTCCGAGACCAGTCCAAAGTATTTGGCACACGATATTGCAAGATTCCGTTGTGCAAAATCAAAGGCACTTATGCTACTTGCCTCGGCTACACCGTCGCTCAATTCCTACTATAAGGCAATGGGTGGCGCGTACGAGCTTGTTAAGCTCACAAAAAGATACGGAAAGGCAGTTTTGCCCGACGTAATTATAACCGATATGAAGCGCGAGAGGGGAAACGGAAATATGTCCGTTTTCGGCACAAAGCTCGCATCTCTTACTGCGCGCACGCTTGATGACGGAAAGCAGGCAATCCTGTTTTTGAACCGTCGCGGATATCATAGCGCCGTGTCCTGTACCGAATGTGGCAAGGTGCTTGAATGTCCTAATTGCTCGGTTGCGCTTACATATCATTCGTTTAAGAAAATTGACGAGGAAATTGACGCAGAAAACGCATATCGCGTAATGAGCGGAAGTGGAATCTTGCGTTGCCACTACTGTGGCTATCAAAGACGTGTTCCCAAGGAATGTCCGTCTTGCCAAAAGAGCGAGCTTGAGTACGTTGGCTTTGGCACTCAAAAGCTTGAGGGCGACCTTCAAGGACTATTTCCGGGAGTTAAAACTCTACGTCTTGATGCGGATACAACCACGACAAAATCCTCGTATGAAGATATACTCGGCTCGTTTTTAAATCACGATGCCGATGTTATGATAGGAACGCAAATGGTAACAAAGGGGCATAATTTCCCATCGGTTACCTTGGTTGGCGTAATGCTTGCCGATATGATGCTTTATACAAGCGACTACCGCGCATCTGAACGTACATTTTCTATGCTCACACAGGTAATAGGCCGCGCGGGCAGAGCGAGCGATAAGGGCGTTGCCGTTATCCAAACCAACTCTCCAAACGACCGTACGATTTTGTACGCGTCCGAGCAAGATTACGATTCGTTCTATCAAAACGAAATTCAAATAAGAAAGGCTTATCAGTTTCCACCGTTTTGCGATATTGCCGTGATTACCGTTTCCTCACCACTTGAGGGCGAGGTAAACCGTGTGTCGGGCGATATTGTAAAAATGCTTGAGGACGGACTGAAGAAAAGCAACGTTCCCGCAATCGCCTACGGACCGTTTGAAGCTCCCGTTTACAAGGCACAGGGAAGATATAGAAAGAGAATTATCGTCAAGTGCAAGCTCACTTCTACTGTGCGTACGATATTCTCTGATATTTTAATCTCGCTCTCAAAATCATCACAGGGCGCGAGAATTTCAATAGACTTTAATCCAACGTCGCTATAAACCGTGGAGGGAAATATGGCTATACTTAAAATTGTAAAAAGAGATACAGACGAGGCTTTTTTGAGAAAGAAGAGCCGTCCTGTTGAGCAAATTACACCAAGAATTAAAACACTTCTTGACGATATGGTTGCAACCATGCGCCACGCAAACGGGTGCGGACTTGCAGGCGTACAGGTTGGAGTGCTTCGCAGAATTGTAGTTATAGAAACCGACGAGGGACTTTTCGAAATGATAAACCCCCGTATTATAGCTATGGCAGGCGAGCAGGAGAGCGAGGAGGGATGCCTTTCCTTGCCGGGCGAGTGGGGAATTACAAAACGCCCTATGTATGTTACCGCACGCGCGCTTGACCGTGATGGAAATGAATATGAAATAAATGCCGAGGGACTTTTGGCAAAGGCTATTTGTCATGAGCTTGACCACCTTGACGGTGTGCTTTATACCGATAAGGTGATAAGAAAAATCGAGGACTGAATATGAGAATACTTTTTATGGGCACGCCCGAATTTGCAAAAATAAATTTGAGCGCCCTTTATGAGAGTGGTGAGGAGATTGTCGGAGTCGTTACAACTCCTGATAAGGCAAAGGGCAGAGGAATGGTCCTAACTCCAAGCGATGTAAAAAAATATGCTCTCGAAAAAAATCTTGATATATATCAACCGCAAACGCTAAAGGACGGTGCATTTGAGCAAACCCTTAAGGCACTCGACCCGGAGCTTATCGTGGTTGTTGCATACGGAAGAATTCTTCCCGAATACGTGCTAAATTATCCTAAATACGGATGCATTAACGCACACGCGTCAATTCTTCCAAAATACCGTGGTGCTGCCCCTATTCAAAGAGCCATAATCGATGGCGAGAGGGAAACGGGCGTTAGCGTTATGAGAATGGACGTAGGACTTGACACAGGCGACGTTATTCTTGTTGAAAAGGTTACAATTGAGGAAAACGACAATTTTGAAAGCGTTCACGACAAGCTTGCCGAGGCTTCCTCGAAGGGACTTCTAAAGGCAGTTGAGCTTTTCAAGAGTGGCAAGGCTACCTATACAAAACAGCCAGACACGTTTACGTATGCCGAGAAAATCACAAAGGAGGACTGCTTTGTAAGCTTCACTCTCGATGCGATTTCAACACACAACCAAATAAGAGGGCTTTCTCCGATTCCGCTTGCATACACAAGAGGCTCTGACGGAAGGCTCATAAAAATCGTTAGCGCGCATATTTCAGATAAATATGCCGAAGGAGCAAAAGAGGGCGAGGTTGTCGCACTCGATAGCTCGATACACGTAAAAACCAAAAACGGAGTTATTGCGCTCGATGTCATTGTCCCAGAGGGCAAGGGTAAAATGAACGCAAAGGACTTCATCAACGGAAGAAAAATTTCAAAGGGCGATATTTTAGGAAAATAAAGGAGAGGCTTATGGAAAATCCAAGAAGACTTGCGCTTGCATCGCTAATCAAGTCAGACGAAATGTCAAGCTACTCGAATATCGAGGTTAACAGTGTTATATCAAGGGCTGATATGTCAAAGCTTGACGCATCACTTTATACTGCACTTTATCTTGGCGTTACCGAGAGACTTATAACTCTCGACTATATAATTTCACAATGCTCGGAAAAGAGCATTTCTGAGCTTGACACCGAGACAAAAAACGCATTGCGCCTAGGACTTTATCAGCTTCTTTATATGGATAAAATTCCCGATTACTCGGCTGTTTCCGAAACCGTTTCCATTTGTCCGAAGAGGTCAAAGGGATATGTTAATGCGTGCCTTCGTGCATTTTTAAGAAAGAATAAGGAATATATCTTGCCCGAGGACGAGTGGGAGGCGCTTTCAATTGAAGTCTCAATTCCCACAAGCATCTTAAGCATTTTCAGAGAATCCTACGGAGATGAGTGCGCAAGAGAAATCGCACTTGCAATCAAGCCTCGTAAGGGCGTTAGCGCAAGAATAAACACTCTTAAGGTGAGCGTATCGGAATTCAAGAGAATTATTATTTCTCGTGGAATTAAGCACACAGTGTCCGCGATTTCCGACGAAATGATTATAATTGATGCACCTATTTCCGAGATTATAGACATAATTGACAAGGGATACTGCTTTGTTCAAGATGAGGCATCTCTTGCATGCACAAAAATATTTGCACCGTCAGAGGGCAAGGATATGCTTGATGCCTGCGCTTGTCCTGGTGGTAAATCCTTCTCGTGCGCAATTGATATGAAAAATAAGGGCAGAATTTTGTCCTGCGACCTTCACAAAAACAAGCTATCCTTGGTAAGGAGTGGCGCACAAAGACTCGGCATTGATATAATTGAGGTCGAGGAGCAAAACGCAAGAGAGGCAAGAGAGGATTTCGTTAACGCCTTTGACTTCGTTTTGTGCGACGTGCCTTGCTCGGGACTTGGCGTGATTGCAAAGAAGCCCGATATAAAGTATAAGTCAATCGAGCAAATTGCAAATCTACCACAAATTCAATCGGAAATTCTTGAAAACTGCTCAAAATACGCAAAGGTTGGGGGATGTGTCGTTTATTCCACCTGTACACTCAATTCACAGGAGAACGAAAGCGTTGTTTCATCATTCCTTGAGGGACACCCTGACTTTGAGAGCGAGGATTTTGAGCTTGGTAAAATAAAATCTCAAAACGGAATGTACACGTTTATGCCACACGTTATGGGCACGGACGGATTTTTCGTTGCAAAAATGAAAAGAGTTAAATGATGAAGCACGATATTCTTTCGATGACTCTTGCCGAGCTTGAAGCGGTCGTTTTAAGCATAGGTGAGCCGAAATTTAGAGCAAAGCAAATATACGGCTGGATGCTTAAGGGCGCGGGCTTTGATGAGATGAGAAACGTTTCTCAAAAGACAGTCGATGCGTTAAAGGAAGGTTGTGAGCTACGCCTGCCAAGCATTGTAACACGCCTTGACAGTGCGCTTGACGGCACGAAAAAGTATCTTTTCGAGCTTATAGACGGCGAGTGCATAGAGAGCGTTTTTATGGAATATGAGCACGGAAACACCCTGTGTATTTCCTCACAGGTCGGTTGCCGTATGGGCTGTAAATTTTGCGCCTCAACCATTAACGGTAAGGTGCGCGACCTTACCCCCTCGGAGATGCTCGGACAAATTATCGTAGCGCAAAGAGACACAGGCAAGCGTATTTCCAACGTCGTTATGATGGGAATAGGTGAGCCACTTGATAACTACGATAACACAATCAAGTTTTTAAAGCTTGTTTCCTCACCCGACAACCTTAACATAGGACTTCGTCATATATCCGTTTCAAGCTGTGGCTTGGTGGATAAAATCGATGCTCTTGCAGACGAGGGCTTGCCAATCACTCTTTCGATTTCACTTCACGCATACGATGATGATGTAAGAAATGAAATTATGCCCGTAAATAAGAAATTTTCAATTCACGAGTTACTTTCCTCGTGCCAAAGATATTTCGACAAAACGGGAAGACGAATTTCCTTTGAGTACACGCTTATCTCAGGTAAAAACGACACCGTAGAGGGCGCTATTGCCCTTGCCAAGGTGCTTAAAAAATACATAAGGTCAACTCCCCACGTAAATCTTATCCCTCTAAACGAGGTTAAGGAAACAGGGCTTTCGACCTCTAAAAACGTAAATATATTTAAAAACAAGCTCATTTCGCTTGGAATTAACGCAACCGTAAGGCGCCGACTCGGCTCGGATATAAATGCCTCGTGCGGTCAGCTAAGAAGACAATCTCAAAAATTAGACAAGAAAGGTAATTAGTAACTTATGATTTGCTCGGCTAACACCGATGTGGGAATGAAAAGAAACGTAAATCAGGATACGTATATTCTGAAAACCTATTCCGAAAAAACCTGCCTTTGCGTGGTTTGTGATGGAATGGGAGGCGCAAAGGGAGGCGCAGAGGCGTCAAGAATTGCGTCGGAAAAATTCGTTTCTATAATCGACGATTTTATATCCCCCTATATCGGTAATAAAACCAAAAAGCTTCAGGGCTCGGATATTAAAACCGTTATGCTCGATGCTCTCGACCAAGCCAATACCGCCGTTCACGATTATGCGCTTATGCATCCGACCCTTCGCGGAATGGGAACAACTCTTGTTGCTGCCCTTATAATTCAAAATACCGTTTTTTGCGTAAACGTCGGTGATAGCCGTATGTACTTTATGAAGGGCGATAAAATAAAGCAAATCACAAAGGACCACTCCTACGTTCAGTATTTGCTTGATATAGGACAAATTACCGAGCAGGAGGCAGAGGTATTTCCTAATAAGAATATCATCACCCGTGCTGTTGGAACCGAGGGCTCGGTTAAGGGAGATTTTATAAGAGAGGGTGTTTCCGAGGGAACATATATGCTTCTTTGCTCCGACGGTCTTTCCAATTTCGTAAGCAACGAGGGCATTCGCGATATCGTTGTTGGCTCTGATAAAAAGAGCCTTGACCAAATAGAGCTTTCTCTTACCGTAAGACGACTCATTGACTGTGCAAACGAAAACGGTGGTGCCGATAACATTACCGCCTTGCTTGTGAGATTTTGAGGAGGGCTGTTATGGAAAAAGAAATTTTTGAAAGATACGAACAGCTCGAGGGAGAGCTTTTGGACGGAAGATACCGCCTTGACAAGCTCATCGGTATCGGTGGAATGGCAATCGTTTACAAGGCAACCGATACATATGTAAACGATAACACGGTAGCCATCAAGATGCTCAAGGACGACGTCGCGTGCGATAAGACAATGCTTAAGCGCTTCAAGAACGAATCTCGTGTTGAAACAATGCTCAAGCATCCGAATATCGTTGCTATGTACGAATTTTCAACCAAGGGCGAGAAAAAGTATATGGTAATGGAGTATGTGTCGGGAATTACGCTCAAGGCGTACCTCAAGGCTAAAAAGGGCCCCTTTACCTTCGAGGAAATAATGAGCTATACAATACAGACTCTTAAGGCACTTAAGACTGCGCACGACGGTGGAATTATCCATAGAGATATAAAGCCACAAAATGTTATGGTTTTGAAAAACGGTCTTGTTAAGGTCATGGACTTCGGTATTGCGAAGCTTCCTAACGCGGAAACGGTTACAATGACTGACAAGGCAATCGGAACGGTTTATTATATGAGTCCCGAGCAGGCGAGCGCGAAGCCGATAGACTGTAGAAGTGATATTTATTCGCTCGGTGCAATGCTTTATGAGCTTGCAACAGGAAAGCTTCCGTTTGACGGAGAGTCGCCTGTGTCAATTGCCGTTAAGCAAATAAATGAAGAGCCAATCCCACCAAGAGAAATCAACCCCGATATTCCCGTGGGACTTGAGCAAATTATTCTTTGCGCTATGAGCAAAAAGCCCGGTGATAGATTCCAAAGCGCCGACAGTATGCTCGAATACGTAAAGAGCCTTCAAAAGAATAAGAAAATAAAATTCGAGAAGCTCCCTTGTAGAAGTGGATTTTCTAACTTTATGTCGAGCGTTCGTAGAATTTTTGGAGTAAAAAAGAAAAGATGATTCTTGTTGGAACAGTGGTAAGAAGCGTAGGCGGTATATTTACCGTTATGCTTGACGAGGAATACAACGGAAAAAATTACATAGAAACTCGCGCCAAGGGTGCATTCAAGCACGACAACATAACGCTTTTGGCAGGAGATAGAGTTCAGGTTGATATAAATGAAAACGGTGAGCCGTATATTAGTAAAATCGAGCCACGCAAAAATTCGCTAATTCGCCCACCTCTTGCAAATCTTGACGTTTTATTCGTGGTTATCTCTTGCGTAAAGCCGTCCCCTGTGCTTGAAACGATTGATAAGCTTATTTGTATTGCAGAGTCAAAGGGTATTGAATGTGTAATTGTTATTACCAAGGCTGACCTTGATATGGATTTTGCACGCGATACTGCCGAAATTTACAAGAAAAGTGGCTTTACCACGTTTATCACCTCAAGCGAAAACGGAGAGGGAAGGGACGAGCTTCTTTCGTATATTTCCACCAAGGGTACAAACACGATTTTTGCATTTTCAGGTGCATCAGGTGCAGGCAAAAGCACGTTTATAAACAAGCTTTTCCCGAATTTGTCCCTTGAAACAGGCGAGCTTTCGCAAAAGCTTGAAAGAGGTAAGAACACCACAAGAAAGACGGAGCTTTTCGCACTTTGCGACCTGTTGGGAAAGGAATATACCGGCTATCTTGCCGACACTCCCGGCTTTACCCTGCTCGACTTTGAGCGATTTGACTTTTTCGACCTTGAGGACCTCTTTGATACGTTTAGAGAATTTAGAAAATCCGAGGGGATGTGTCGCTATACCAAGTGCTCACACACCAAGGAGGAGGGCTGCGATATTATCGCAAGAGTTGAGAGTGGAGAAATACCGAAATCACGCCACGATAGCTACGTAGCACTCTACACAATTCTAAAAAATAAACCCAAGTGGAAAAAGTAGCAAAAATAAGAAACTCCCATACTATGGTATTGTAGCAATGCCAAATGGGAGTTTTATTTATGAAAATAGTAATTGTTAAGTCGCCGAAAATATTAACTCCTTTACTTCGGAGAATATTCAAGCTTAAAAAGTAACAAAAAGAGATTTTCCAATCGGAAAATCTCTTTTTCTTTTAGTTTGCCTTAACAAGCTCGTAATTGCCACTCTTAAGCACATCAACAAGCTCGTCCATTGTTGTGATTTCATTCTCGGTCAAGATACCGGCATTTGTAGGCACGTCTGCATAGTGGAAGTCAGTACCCGAGGTTTTGATAAGAGAGAACTTGTTTGCCCAAGCCTCGGCAATATCGTTTCTTGAATCGTGTCCCATATGTCCGTTAAACACCTCAACACCGTCGATAGCCTTTGGATTAGTAACGGTCATTGAGTCACGGAACGGATGCGCTTGAATTAAAAGCATACCGTTTTCCGAGGTTAGCTTATGCACGTCCCAAATGTTCATATCAAGAAGGTTTTCGTGCGCTCTCAAAAACTCCTCGGTAACGCCGAAAACAAGATAATCGTTAGAGTTTTCCTTTACACGAAGCTCCATTCCGAGCAAAATATTGAGCTTGCCCTTAGCCTTTTCCTTTAGATTCTTATATGAAGCAATATATTTGTCGATTAGCTCGCTCCAACTCTCGCTCTTAACGTGGCAGTGAGTCCACGGATGAAGATGATTTGATAGCACGAGCGTAGAGTAGCCTGCGCTTGTGAATTTTTCTATTATAACGTCAGCATCGACTCTTGCACAACCGCTAACGTCGCTTGAATGACAATGAAGCTCTGTTCTAAACATATTTTATACCACCTGAAATTTAATACAAATAAATTTTACACCTAAGTGCGCGTAAAGTCAAGAGAATTTGCCGAATTTTTCACCAATTCTGCAAACTGCACTCATTATATCGCACGCGCTTGCATAAGGCTTTAAAAGTACACCACCCTCAGTCCACGCACCCAGCACGGCACAATCAAAAAGAAGTCGCCTTACAATATCGTTCCCATATATTATAACTCCATTCTCACATATAGAAAAGTCGACATCGCGCTCTTTCAAGCCCTCACTTAAAATATCGAGATTAAATCGCACGTAGTCCTCAAAATATTTTTCGTTTGTGGCATTCAAAAAGATTATTTTGCGCGTCGGATTTTCGCGCTTGAACTCTTCAAGCATAGAAGCGGATTCCATAAAATCACCCCTATACATAATATGAAAAAGCACCCTTGTAGGTGCTTTTTTTAAATTATTTTCTTGATAAGAGCCTTTTCGCTCGGCTTTTCGTCGCTTAGCTTGAACGAGATATCAAGCCTTTCACAGGCACTCTCAAAAAGAGAAGCGTCAGATGAGTAAAGAAGCGCGAGAGTGTCGCCTTTTTTTACATAATTGCCATAGCTTACACGAAGCTCAATTCCCGCAAGAGGGTCAATGACGTCGTCCTTTTTCGCCCTGCCTGCACCGAGAAGCATTGATGCAATACCAACTCCCTCGGCATCTATTTCATAAATAAAGCCGTCGCCCCTTGACTTGTATTCGAGCTTGTATTTTGCACCTAAAAGCGATACAGGATCGTCTATTTTTGATGTGTCGCCACCCTGTGCGCCAATCCATTCCTTGAATTTTGCGAGCGCTAGGCCACTTGAAATAGCATTTTCAACCATTTTTGTAGCCTCGTCTATATCTATTTCAAGAGCCATAGATATCATATTCGAGGCAAGTGCAATACAAATCTCGCTAAGAGCCTTCTCGCCCTTTCCGCTTAAAACCTGTATCGCCTCGTAAACCTCAAGCGAATTTCCTACAAACGAGCCAAGAGGCACGCTCATATCGGTAATTAGCGCGCGTACATTGCGTCCAAAGCTCTCGCCAATCTCAACCATAGCCTTGGCAAGTGCTGTGGCATCGTCCTCGTTTTTCATAAACGCGCCACTTCCGCATTTTACGTCGAGCACGATTGAATGAGCGCCCGATGCAAGCTTTTTCGACATAATGCTTGATGCGATAAGTGGAATTGAGTCAACCGTTGCGGTTACGTCCCTAAGCGCGTAAAGCTTTTTATCTGCGGGCACTAAATTTCCACTTTGTCCTGTTACGGCAATTCCAACTCTCTCAACCTGTTCAAGGAATTCCTCGCTTGAAAGAGAGGTGCGATAGCCGTCAAGAGCCTCGAGCTTGTCAACCGTTCCGCCCGTGTGCCCAAGACCGCGCCCCGACATCTTCGCAACTCTTGCACCAAGGCAAGCAACGATAGGCGCAACGATAAGAGTTGTCTTGTCGCCGACACCGCCCGTGCTGTGTTTATCGACACACAGTCCGTCAAAACGCTCTAAATTCACAATGTCGCCCGAGCGCATCATCGCATCTGTTAGATAAAAGGTTTCATTTGCGCTCATACCGTTAAAGCAAATCGCCATAGCAAGCGCCGACATTTGATAGTCGGGCACATCGCCTTTTACAAAGCCACTAATGGCAAAGTCGATTTCCTCTTTTGTGAGCGCATCGCCTAGACGCTTTTTATAGATTATATCGTACATTCTCATAGCTTAAACCTGTTTGGGAGAAGCTCGCATAGCTTGTATACCTTAATCTCCTCGCCCTTGCATAGCACAATTTCAAAATCATCAGAGCAATGCTCACTCATCACCTGAAGACACATTCCACAGGGAATAGCCATCTCACAATGTGAGCGGTCCTTGCCACCAACGATTGCAATAGCCGAAAAGGAACGCTTACCGTCGCTTATAGCATTGCCGAAGGCAACTCTTTCGGCACAAATTGTCGCCCCGTAGGACGAATTCTCAACGTTACAGCCCTTGTATACTTTTCCGTCATTTGTAAGTAGTGCAGCGCCTACGTTAAAATGTGAATACGGAGCATAGGAGCTTTTTTGCGCCTCTAATGCTTCCTTTATTAAAAAATCGTATTTCATATCTTTACCTCGCCTAAAAAGCTAGTGCCCTCGCCCTCGTGCTTAACGCCCAAAAGCTCACACACGGTAGCGCCAATGTCGGCATACGTGGTGCGTGTTCCAAGATTTTTCGGTGCAATTCCGCTTCCGTACATAAGAAAAGGAATGTATTCTCTTGAATGGTCGGTGCTTATATCTCCGGGATCACAGCCGTGGTCGGCGGTTATAATTAGCACATCGTCCCCACGTAGCTTTTCCATTATTTTCGGTAGCACTCTGTCAAAATCAGCAATCGCCTTGGCATAGCCGTCTATGTCGTTTCTGTGTCCATAGAGCATATCGAAATCAACTAAATTTACAAAGCATAGCCCCTCAAAATCGCTATCCATTATTTCGAGCGTGCGCTCAATTCCGTCAGTATTCGACTTCGTCGGATAGCTTTTGCTAATGGAGCGACCTGCGAAAATGTCAAATATCTTTCCAACCGAGATAACCTCGCGCCCTGAATTGTAAATTTCATCAAGAATGGTTACACCGCTTGGCTCAAGAGAGAAGTCGTGTCTGCCCGAGGTCCTCACAAAATTGCCAACCTCACCGTTAAACGGTCTTGCAATAACTCTACCGACTCCGTGCTCGCCAACGAGCATTTTTCTTGCGATTTTGCAATACTCGTAAAGCTTTTCAAGAGGAACAAGATCCTCGTGCGCGGCAATTTGAAAAACACTGTCAGCCGAGGTGTAAACTATAAGCTTACCTGTTTCTAGATGCTCCTTGCCGTAATCCTTTATTACCTCAGTGCCAGAATACGGCTTATTGCAAAGCACACCGCGCCCTGTTAGCGCCTCAAAGGTGTCAATTACTTCCTTTGGGAATCCGTCCTTATAGGTAGGAAGAGGATTTTCGGATATGACTCCGGCAATTTCCCAATGCCCAACGGTTGTGTCCTTGCCCATTGAGGCCTCCTTGCATCTTCCGTGTGCACCTATTGCGTTATCTGACGGAGTAAGAGCCACTCCGTCAATGCCTGCAAGCCCTAATTTGGATAGGTTGTCGCACGCAAAAAATGGCGATTTAGCGATACTCCCCAGCGTATTTGTGCCCAAATCGCCGAATTTGTCGGCATCAGGGAGCGCACCTATTCCAAAGCTATCTAAAACAATTAAAAATACTCTTTTCATAGTGATATAGCGGTTTCAAGCGCAAGTGTTATCATTTGCGTAAAGCTGTTTTGTCTTTCCTCGGCACTTGTAGCCTCACCTGTTATAAGATGGTCGGATACGGTGCAAATCGCAAGTGCGTTTTTGCCAAGCCTTGATGCGTTCATATATAGCGCCGCAGCCTCCATTTCAACTGCCATAACGCCCATTTTGCCCCATTTGTTTACAGG
The DNA here is from genome assembly GCA_045612665.1 of Eubacteriales bacterium. Lineage (GTDB taxonomy): Bacteria > Bacillota > Clostridia > Oscillospirales > CAG-272 > RGIG2000. Next base: position 21,221 of record JAZKZO010000052.1, on the reverse strand, counting down.
CAAATCGCTCTTGGCAACGCCCTCGGAATCTCCGTAAAAAACATCTGAGGATAAAAGATTTCCTACGTGGTAGGTAAGTCCAAGCTCACTCGCCTTTTGTACACAGGTGCTCAAAAGCTTATAGCTTGCAATCGGCGCAAACGTGCCGTTAAGACGGAAATTGCTCGCATAATTTGAATCGGTGCAAGCGCCCATTCCAAGAACAATATCTCTTACCCTGATGCTCTCCTGCATACCGCCTGCTGAGCCTACGCGAATAATATTTTCAACACCGAAAATGCTAAAAAGCTCGTGCGAGTAAATGCCGATTGACGGCATTCCCATACCACTTGCCATAACCGATACAGGCACACCCTTGTATGTGCCCGTATAGCCTTGAATTCCACGCACATTGTTAACCAAACGCGCATTTTCAAGGAAGCTTTCAGCGATAAATTTAGCACGAAGCGGATCTCCCGGCATAAGGACTGTTTTAGCGAAATCCTCGGGAGATGCGTTTATGTGTGGAGTAGGATATAAAGCCATTAGTAGCCACCTCCGTTTTCATTTTTAAGTATTTTTACAAGTCTTGACGTACCAAGCCTTGATGCACCGAGCGAAATGAAATCGCGTGCATCGTCAAACGAGGAAATTCCGCCTGCCGCCTTGATTTTAACCTCAGGGGCAATATGCTTTGCGAAAAGCGCAATATCCTCTCGCGTTGCACCACCCGTTGAAAAGCCTGTGGATGTTTTAATAAAATCAGCGCCAACCTCGCTTACAATCTCGCACATGCGCTTTTTCTCGTCATCGGTCAAAAGGCAGGTCTCGATTATAACCTTCAAGATTTTATCTCCGCAAAAGAACCTCTCAGCCCTTAAATCGTTTTCGATTTTTGTAAAACGCCTGTCCTTTAGGTCGCCTATATTGATCACGGTATCGATTTCGTGCGCACCGCTTGCGATTGCGTCCTTTATTTCAAAGCACTTTACCTTTTCGGTTGCGTATCCGTTAGGAAAGCCGATAACCGTGCAAACTCTCATTTTGTCCTGACAGTATTCGCTAACCTCTCTTACAAATGACGGTGGAATGCAAACCGACGCTGTGCCGAACTTGATAGCATCATCGCAAACAACCCTTATCTCATTCCAGGTTGCATCCTGCTTTAAAAGCGTGTGGTCAACCATTGATATAATCTTGCTAATTTCCATAAAAAGCTCCTTTTGCGTGTTCTATATTTATATTTTATCACATAATAAATGAAAAATCAACTTTTGGAAAAATAAATCTAGACTCTAAAAAAGAAGTTTTTTTCAAAAAGGTATTTATTTTTTTACTTGTTTGTGGTAAAATATGAATTGATTTATCAACAAAATCCAAAAAGGACGACTTGAAAATGATAGAAAACAAGAACGAAATGACAGAAGAGCAACGCCCTTTAAGTAGGCAGGAGCAAAAGGCTCTTGACAAACAAAAAAAGGAAGAGCTTAAGCTTAAAAAGAAAGAAAAAAAGCTCTATGAAAAGGATAAGATACGCAAGGTAAGAGGAGTTGCTCCTATGCAACGTCTTGTCCCTTATATAATGGAAACGAGAAACACCTCTCAAAACTTTATTTTTGATAGAATCAGTATGCCAAAGATTGACGAGTATATCAAGAAAAAGCAGTCGGAGGGACTTGTTGGCTTTAACCTTATGCACGTGATTCTTGCAGCATACGTGCGTGCAGTTTCTCAAAGACCGGCTATTAATCGCTTTATTCGCGGTCAAAAGATTTATACAAGAAAGAAAATTGAAATTTCCCTCGTCGTTAAGAAGGAAATGACTCTTGAATCGCCCGATACCGTCGTTAAGGTTATAATCGACCCATCGGCTACCGCTGATGACGTTTATAGAATTATGAACGGCAAAATCGAGGAGTATCGCGCAAAGCCAAACAGTAAGTTTGATAAGCTCGCAAAGGCGCTTAACTTTATTCCGGGGCTTTTGCTTCGTTGGACAATCAGATTTTTGAGATTTCTTGACTATTGCGGACTTTTGCCCAAGTTTTTGACAAGGCTTAGCCCGTTCCACGCATCGCTTTTTATAACCTCAATGGGCTCGCTCGGAATTCCGCCTATCGTGCATCATCTTTACGATTTCGGTACAGTTCCCGCGTTCATATCCTTTGGCTCAAAGCAAAGAGAGCTTTTGGTAAACGAGGACGGAAGCGTTACAAAGCATAGCTTTACCGAGATAACCTATAATCTTGATGAGCGTATTTGCGACGGCTTCTATTATGCATCGGCACTCAAGGTGATAAGAGCATGCTTTAAGCATCCCGAATGCCTTGATGACGCACCTGCACAGGTGTTTGAAGACATAAAATAAGAAAACGCCACCTCGTGTGGCGTTTTTGAATTAAAATTAAAAAAATGTAAAAAATAAATTCAGCCCTTTACTTTTGCGCGCGCTTGTGATATACTATGTATATGTTGATAAAAACAAAGGAGAGAGCCATGAGTGAATTTAATGCTATCGTTGGTCAGTCAGGTGGCCCAACCTGTGCAATAAACGCAACTCTTTCCGGAGTTATCAGGGCTTGCCTTGAAAGTGGAAAAATAAATCGCCTCTACGGTATGAAAAACGGCATAGAGGGGCTTTTAAGGGATGATATTGTCGACCTTTTTTCTTTTTTTGAGGACGAAAGAGATCTTGAAGCGCTTGAGCTAACACCCGCCAGCGCCCTCGGCACTTGTCGCTTGTGTCTACCGTCGCTTGGCACTGATGAGTCTAGATACGAGAAAATCGTCAGTGTGCTAAAAAAGCACAACATCCGTTACTTTTTCTATATCGGTGGTAACGATTCGATGGATACGGTTGATAAGCTTTCGCAATATGTTGCGAAAAATTCGCTTGATATCGTGGTTGTCGGAGTGCCAAAGACGATTGACAATGACCTTGTTATAACGGATCATACACCGGGCTATGGCTCGGCATGTAAATATATTGCCACTACCTTAAAGGAGATAATTCGCGACTGTGCCGTTTATACGCAAAGGGCGGTTACTATTGTTGAAATTATGGGTAGAGATAGCGGTTGGCTTACAGCCTCGGCATCCCTTTGCGCGCTTGATGGAAAGGGCGTTGACTTAATTTATTTTCCTGAGCGCGCCTTTGATAACGATAAGTTTATTTCCGACGTTGAGCGCGTGCTTGGCGACCACAACGACGTCGTAGTTGCAATAAGCGAGGGAATTCGCTATTCCGACGGTGAATACGTTTGCCATAACAACTCGGTTGATGCGTTTGGAAACCGTCAGCTTTGTGGCTCGGCAATAGCACTTGCAAGCCTTGTAAAGGGCAGGCTCGGCTGTAAAACTCGCGCAATTGAGCTAAATGTGCCTCAAAGATGCGCATCTCACCTCTCGTCAAAAACCGACATTGAGGAAAGCATTTTAATCGGTAAAGAGGCAGTTAAGCTCGCACTTGATGGCGAAAACGGAACAGTTCCCGTGTTCGTGCGTGCCCACGGAGATTATAAAATAGAGATTTCGTACGCTAATGCGTGCGACGTTGCAAACAAGGTTAAATTTGTCCCCGATAGCTTTATCGGTGAGGATGAATGCTCGGCAACAAAGGAATGCGTAAAATACGTTCTTCCGTTGATACAGGGAGAGCGCTTTCCTGAATTCAAAAACGGATTGCCACATCAAATTATCATAAAATAAATCACTAATTTAAAGGATACGGTTATGTACAAAATAGGATTCGACAACGAAAAATATCTAAAATTACAATCCGAAAAAATAAAGCAGAGAATTGCACAGTTCGGTGGTAAGCTTTACCTCGAATTCGGTGGCAAGCTTTTTGACGACCACCACGCATCAAGAGTTTTACCTGGATTTGCTCCCGACAGTAAGATAAGAATGCTTGCTGAGCTTAAGGACGAGGCAGAGGTTATTATCGCCATTAACTCAACCGACATTGAGAAAAACAAGGTAAGAGGCGACCTCGGAATTACCTATGACCTTGACGTACTTCGCTTAATTGACGCATTCCGTGGCTTCGGTCTTTACGTTGGAAGCGTTGTGCTTACAAGATATCAAAAGTCAAGCGTTGTTGAGGCGTTCAAGGCGAAGCTTGAGGCGCTTGGAATAAAGGTTTATAAGCATTTCCAAATCGAAAACTATCCATATGACATTGAAAAGGTAGTAAGCGACGAGGGATATGGCAAAAACGAATACATAGAAACCACTCGTTCACTCGTTGTTGTTACCGCTCCAGGTCCTGGAAGTGGAAAAATGGCTACCTGTCTTTCCCAAATTTATCACGAATATAAGCGCGGAATTAAGTCGGGATATGCTAAATTCGAAACCTTCCCAATTTGGAATATTCCTCTTGACCACCCTGTAAACGAGGCTTATGAGGCTGCAACTGCCGACCTAAGCGACATAAATATGATAGATCCGTATCACCTTCAGGCATACGGAGAAACTACTGTTAACTACAATCGCGACGTTGAAATTTTCCCTGTTTTGCGCGCTATGTATGAGGGAATTCTTGGCGAATGCCCTTATAAATCCCCAACGGATATGGGTGTAAATATGGCAGGAAACTGTATTTTTGACGATGAGGCGGTAAGAGATGCTTCAAGACGCGAGATTATAAGAAGATACTATAGTGCTCTTTGCAACCAAAGAAAGGGCAACAATTGCGAAACTGAAATCAATAAAATCAAGCTCATTATGAAAAATGGTGGTATTGATATTGCAGGCGAAAGACCGTGTATCAAGGCAGCTCTTGATAAGGCACAGGCAACAGGCGCTCCTGCCGCTGCAATTCAGCTTTGCGACGGAAGAATTGTAACAGGAAAGACCTCTGCACTCCTTGGCGCATCAAGTGCCGTGCTTGTAAATGCAGTTAAGGCTCTTGCAGGAATTGACGACGATAAGGATATTATCTCTCCCGACGTCTTAGGCCCTGTTCAAAAATTGAAGGTTGAAAACCTCGGTGGACACAACCCAAGACTTCACACCGACGAGGTGCTTATCGCCTTGGCAATTACCGCTGCAACAAGCGCAGAAGCAAAAAAAGCAATGGAAACCTTGGCGCTTCTCAAAAATGCCGAGCTCCACTCAAGCGTAATTCTTTCACCCGTTGACGTTGGCACGTTCCGCAAGCTCGGTGTAAACCTAACCTGCGAGCCGGTGTATCAGACTAAGAAATTGTACCACGGCTAATTTCGGTCGTTGATGGCGGCGAACTTCGTTGTTGCTTCCTTGCCCTCGACCTCGATGTACGCAAGTACACCATCGCCCTCGGGCATCGTCGCGCCTAGAATTTCTTGCTCTGAACGCCCGAAATGCTTTCAGTCGTTGATAGCTTCGCTATGCGTCGTTACTAGCTTGCTCTAAATGTCTAAAATGCCTCGGTCGTTGATAGCGGCGAACCAAATAAAAAACAAAACCGACTCAAGTGAGTCGGTTTTTTGCTGTTTATAATTTTGGTTTCTTTTTGCGTACTTTTTCTTCTCCTAAAGAAAAAGTACGGTTAATTTATAGTTTTTGCGGTAACGTTGCAAATTTTTTCAACCTTGGCAAGCAGAGGTGCGTTTTCGGCTTTCGAGAGGGATTTATCGTCCTTTAAAACCGCTCTTGCGCTTTCAAATGCGGAGTGGAGAAGTGCCTCGTCGGAGCAAGATTTTGCGATATTAAAGCTTACCTCGCCCGACTGTCGAATTCCCGAGCTGTTAGAAAAGAAATCGCCAGGTCCTCTCATTTTAAGGTCGCGCTCGGCAATTGTATAGCCGTCATAGGTTGTGCGCATTATTTCAAGGCGCTCACGGCTTGCGTCGCTTCTTGAATTAGAAACGAGAATACAATACGACTTGTCCTTGCCACGACCGACACGACCTCTTAGCTGATGAAGCTGTGAAAGACCGAAGCGCTCGGCATTTTCGACCACCATAAGAGTCGCATTCGGAACGTTTACACCGACCTCGATAACCGTAGTTGACACAAGAATGTCAATTTTCCTGTTAGCAAAGTCCATCATAATCGCGTCCTTTTCCTTAGCCTTCATCTTTCCGTGAAGGAAGCCTACGTTTAGGTCAGGGAATACGTTTTCGGAAAGCTCCTTTGCGTAGTCAACTGTCGCTTTAAGGGGGGGAGTGTCTTTAAAATTGATAATAAACGGATTGAAATCGGCACTTTCAAGAATGTCGTCCTTCTTTTCCTCAACACTTGGACAAACCACGTAAACCTGATTTCCACCCTCAACCTGCTTTCTTATAAAGCCGTTAAGACGTGTGCGATAGCCCTCGTCAACAACGAATGTGTCAACACGTTGACGTCCCCTTGGCATCTCGTCGATGAGCGAAATATCAAGGTCTCCGTAAATCATAAGCGAGAGAGTACGGGGGATAGGAGTAGCGCTCATTACGAGCACGTGCGCGCTCTTGCTTTTTTCGGCAAGCCTTGCCCTTTGCATAACGCCAAATCTGTGTTGCTCGTCGGTTATAACGAGTCCCAAATTTTTGAATTCAACACTCTCTTGAATTAGTGCGTGAGTGCCTATTACAAACGAGGTTTCACCACTTTTTAGTCGGGAGAGTATCTCTTTTTTAGCCCTTGCAGGGGTTGAGCCCGTCAAAAGCTCGCAGGAAATACCTGCATTTTCGAATAGAGGCTTCAAATCCTCAAAATGCTGAAAGGCAAGAATTTCGGTTGGCACCATAAGCGCGCATTGATATCCGTTTTTACACGCGATAAACGCAGATGAAGCAGCACAAATTGTCTTGCCGCTACCAACGTCGCCAACTATAATTCGGTTCATTGGCTTTATCGTGAATTCTAGCGGAATATATTTGTCCGAATTTGAGCTAGAAGAAGCGAAATTCGCACACATATCCCCTTGAATTTCGGAAATCGTGCGCTTTTGCGCATCGGTTAGCTCATATGGCATTTGCGAGAGCAGAGGCGATAAATCAACCTCTTTCATCTTGGGCGCAAGCTTTGCATAAGAAACCGTCTTTATTTGCGAGGCTGAAAGCGCGAACAAGAAAAGCTCGTCAAAGGTGAGACGGCGCATCGCTCTTTCAAGGGCATCGTTGCTTTCGGGGAAGTGAATATTTTTAAGGGCATAAGCGAGCGTGCAAAGCCCGTTTTCAAGACGGATTTTTTCAGGCAAATGGTCCTTGACAATAAGCTGAATTTCATCACAAATCGAGCCGATAAGCCTTGAAAGATACTTTTGGTTCATTCCCGAAAAGAGAGGATAAACCGAAACGAACGGGTCAAGCGGTCTTGCTTCTGTATATGCCTCGTATGATGGCGAATTCATACACAGGGTGCGCTTTTCCTTTGTAACCTTGCCCCAAAATCTAAAGGTAGCACCCTTTTTAAACACTTCCTTTAGATAATTTTGATTGAAGTAGGTTATCTCAACCGTTCCACTCTCGTCAAATGCCTTGAACTTCAAAATGTTCATTCCTCGACGAATCATGGCAACCTTGACGTCGGAGGCAACAGTCAAAATATATGCGTGCGGGGCGCTGTCAAAGCTCGCGCTTGCAAGAGAGCAAATGTCGGCACGGTTTTGATAGGCTCTTGGAAAATAGTAAAGCAAATCCTCAACGGTGTATAGACCGCCCATCGCAAAATGCTTTTCATATTTTGGACCTACTCCGTATAGCTTGCCAATAGGCATATCAAGCGTCATTTTGTTACCCCCTTTCAATTTTATAGAACAAAAGCGTGGGCGAGCCACGCTTTTATAAGTCGTTGATTAAAGACCGAGTGAAGCTGCACCAACAATGCCCGCATCGTTACCGAGCTCAGCAATCTTGATTTGTGTCTGCTTTGCAGGATCTCTTGAATATGTTTCCTTGAATACCTTTTCCTTAAGTGGAACGAGAAGGTAATCCTTTTCGTTGCAAACGCCACCGCCGATGGAGAGTACGTTTGGTTGGAAAATGTTAATCATTGTTGCAATACCGCTTGCAAGATAATCGATATACTCGTCAACAATCTTCGCGCCAAGCTCGTCCCCTTGCTTCATAGCAGCGAACGCAACGCGAGCGTTAACTCTGTTGAGATCCGAGTCAATCATATCGTCGATAAGAGAGTGAACACCGTTAGCTCTTGCCTCGATAAGTCTTTGCTTTGTCATATTAACAAGACCTGTCGCGGAGCTGTATGCTTCCCAACAGCCCTTTCTTCCACATGAGCATGGCTTGCCGTCCTTTTCGATAACAACGTGTCCAAGCTCAGCACCTGCGTGGTTAAAGCCTGAATATACCTTGCCGTCAAGAACGATACCGCCACCAAGACCTGTACCGAGAGTAATCATAACTGAATACTTTGCACCCTTGGCAGCACCTGCAACAGCCTCAGCCTTTGCAGCAGCATTAGCATCGTTTTCTATGTAAACCTTCTTAACACCGAGATATTCCTTCAAAAGGTCGGCAATAGGGAAGTTTACAAAGGGGAGATTGTTTGCGTACTCAACAACACCTGTGTCGGAGTTGGCAGTACCGGGAGTTGCAATACCTGCATACTCGATATCATCAATTGTCAAGCCCATATCGGAAACGAGCTTCTTGCAAAGCTCAGCCATATCCTTAATGATAAGCTTGCCGTCTCTGTTTGCCATAGTTGGCACAGAGCCCTTCAATAGAATTTTACTGTTTTCATCTACAATACCTGCGGCGATGTTTGTTCCGCCGAGGTCAATACCTAAATAATACATTGTGAGTTCTCCTTGATAGTTTATAAGTCAATTATATAAGATTACGCCCCTAAAGTCAATACTTAACAGGAAAAAACTGTCGATTTTTTTAATGATGAAATAAAGGCAAAATACGGCAAAAATTACCAAAAAATTGCAAAATGCGAAAAATAGCCCAAAAAAGTTTGTTGCGTTGTAACATATGCCTAAAAATAGACCTGTAATTTTGTGCAATACTTACAAAACAAATTTTTGAAATTTGTTCACAATTTGTTCACAATTTGTTGCGCAAAAAATGTCGAAAATGGCTTGGCAAGAGGAAATTTTCCTCTTTTTTAGAAATAAAAATTTTCTTCAAAAAATTTACAAAAAGTTAATAATAAGGAAAAATGCGCCTAAGCGCTTATTTCTTAAAACGCGCCGTGTTTTTTTATATATAAATATAATGCTTGACAATTGCCAAGCCCGTGTGGTACAATTACCTTTGCATAAAGACGCCTATACACGCGTGTATAAGGCATCACGCCACCTTCGCTCGGTGGTGAATAACGTTGCAAAATAAATGGAGGTTTCTTATGAAAAAGAAGGCGAAAAGATTACTGGCATTTCTTATCTGCGCTATGATGTTAGCCGGCGCTGTTGCTATGCCTGTATCTGCCGCTACCGACAGTGGTAGCTCTTCCTCTACTGATGGAAAGGTGTCCATCTCTGACGTAAGTGAGATTCTTAACGCTCTCTCTTACAAGGAGTATCAGGACAAGTTCAGCGGTAGACAAGAGACAACTGAGGGTATGAAGGACGTTGTAATCGATATAGTTGACGATGTCGTTGCGTCCGACACAACCTCGACCATTGAAAAGGTAGATGGCTACTACGGTAAGGATGATGTGCTCAAAACATCCGACACTGGAAAAATTACATGGAAGTTCAATGTTCCTGTAACAGGATTTTATCAAATTGACATTCCATATTGTCAGATCGTGGGAAAAACCACGTCTATTGAGCGTGTATTTTCTATCAATGGAGAGATTCCTTTCTCCGAGGCTCGTTCAATCGTCCTCTCAAAGGTATGGAAATACGATTACGTAATTGATGAAAACGGAAAAGAATCATTCAAGCAGGACGGTAACGGTAACGATATTCGTCCGTCAGTTTCCGAGGATCCAAAGTGGGTTGTTCGTACCCTTCAGGATGCAAACGGATACTACACCGAGCCATTTGAATTCTTCTTCCAGGCAGGAGAAAACACAATCACTCTCGAAAGCACAAGAGAGCCTGTTGTACTTGGCGACATCGTGCTTCGCCCTGTTTCAAAGATTGATATTCCTACTTATGAGGAATACATCGCAAAGCACGGCGACATCGCATCTAACACTCCAAGCGCTCCTGCAATTTTGATTGAGGCAGAGAAGGTAACCAACACCTCAAGCGTTACAATTTATCCTCTTCAGGATAGAACCTCTCCTATCACAAGCGGTCTTACAGGTCCACAGTCTGCACAGGTACAAAAGTACAATATCGCAGGCGGAACACAGTGGAGCACCGTTGGCGACTGGATTACATATGAGGTAAAGGTAACCGAAAGCGGATACTATGGAATCGGTATGCGCTATAAGCAGGACCTTCTTAGCAACATGTATGTTTCACGTAAGGTTTACATTGATGATGAAATTCCTTTCCAAGAGGCTGCTGATTGCCGTTTCGACTACACAAGTAAGTGGCAAACAAAGTATCTTGGCTCGGGAAGTCAGGAATTTGTGTTCTACCTTGAGGCAAGAGAAGAGCCATACACAATTAAGTTTGAGGCTGTTCTTTCCGATATGGGTGAGCAATTAAGACAAATTTCATCAACTCTTGCAAATCTTAACAACGCATACTTGCAGATTGTTAAGCTTACAGGTAGTAACCCTGATAAAAACCGCACATATAACTTCTCAAAGGTAATGCCTGAGGTTATCGAAACACTTATGACCGAGTCCTTTAACCTTAAGAGAGTTTATACATACCTCTCTGAGACAACAGGCTTGAAGGGTGAGAACACTGCAACACTTGAACAGCTCTACATTCTCCTTGGTAAAATGGCGAGTGGCGGAGATGAGGATATTGCAGGTAACCTCGAAACCTTTAAGACACAGCTCGGCTCACTCGGTACTTGGATAACAAACGTATCGGCACAGCCATTGAAGGTTGACTATATTACAGTTCAAAGCGCAAATTCAGAATTACCGAAGAGCGATGGTAATTTCTTTGAATCCTTGTGGTATGAGCTTAGAATGTTCTTCTACAGCTTTATCACAGACTATAACTCTCTCGGCTCAACCACCGATGAGAGCTCCAAGGTTGATCCTGTTGAGGTATGGATTGCCTCAGGACGTGACCAAGCACAAGTAATGAGAAGCCTTATAGATAATGATTTCACACCTAAAACAGGCGTATCAGCTAACCTCAAGCTCGTATCAGGCGGAACACTTCTTCCTTCTGTTCTTGCGAACGCAGGACCGGACGTTTCCTTGATGGAGGCGAGCGCGCAGATTATCGACTTCGCACTTCGTAGCGCAGTGTTGCCACTTAACGAATATATCGAAAACGATACTGATGACGTTCTTTCATGGTTCCCTGATATGGCAATCGTTCCACTTACCCTTCACGATAGCTCCGAGAATGCCGAAAGAGAGTACACATACTACGCTCTTCCTGACAAGCTCAACTTCTCGATGCTCTTCTACCGTAAGGACATTCTTTCACAGCTCGAGCTCGATATCCCTGAAACATGGGAGGACGTTCTTGCTATGGTTCCTGTTCTTCAGTACAACCACATGGAGATAGGTATTCAGAACGATATTTACACATTCGTATATCAAAGTAATAATGAAGCTTACAAGAATGGCGGTATGCAGATTAACTTCGACAATACAGGCGTTCTTAATGCGTTCACATCACTTTGTAATATGTACACACAATATTCACTCCCAACCGTTTACGACTTTGCAAACCGTTTCAGAACAGGTGAAATGCCTATTGCGATTGCTGACTACACCTCGTGTAACCAGCTCACACTCTTCGCATCAGAGCTTTCAGGTCTTTGGGGCTTCACAGTTCTTCCGGGCTATGAGCACGAAAGAGCAGACGGAACAAAGTACATTAACAATAGCGCAATCGCTACTGTAACCGGTGTTATCATGCTTGATGGCTGTGAGAACGGTCAGAACGCATGGGAGTTTATGAAATGGTATGTAGGTAAGGACTGTCAGGTTGCGTACACCAATGAAATGGTATCAATTCAGGGTATCGCAGGACGTCACCCAACACCTAATACCGAGGCAATCAAGGAAATTCCTTGGACAAATGATGAAAGAGATGCAATCCTTGCACAGTTCAACAACCTTGCAGCAGTTCCTAACTATCCAGGAAGCTACTACCTCGCAAGATACGTAAACTTCGCATTCCTTGCAGCTTATAACGAATCGAAGGACCCTGCCGATTCACTTCTTTCTTATGTAACCGTTATCAATAAAGAAATTACAAGAAGAAGAATTGAGTTCGGTATGGACTACATTGATATTTCTACCGGCGAAAAAGTAATCGTTGGTAAATAGTCGGATAATACTTGAAAAGGAGAGAAAAAATGGCTACAAATAATTCACCATTACGCAAGCTACCGGCAGCCGAATTTAATAGAGTTTATGCCGAGTATTGCGACGAAACCTCAAGTACCGACTTAGATGCTCCTAAGAAGGCCGTTGCCAGAAAAGATATGACAATGGCTCAATGGACAATCAAGGAAATTAAGAGAAATAAGGTTGCATACTTTATGATCGCGCCCTTTATGTTCGTGTTCATTCTCTTTACACTTTTCCCTGTATTGCTTTCATTCATCCTCAGCTTTACCTCATTTAATATGCTTGAGATAGACTGGGATATCTTTATCGGACTTGATAACTATACAAGACTTTTCTTCGAAGATGATATCTTCCTACAGGCTTGTAAAAACACACTCGTATTCGCTATGGTAATAGGACCTGTATCCTATATCCTTTCATTCCTCGTTGCGTGGTTCATCAATGAGCTCGCACCAAAGCTTAGAGCAGTAATTACTCTTATCTTCTATGCGCCTTCAATCTCAGGCGGTGCTTACACCATTTGGTCGGCACTTTTCTCAGATGACGCATACGGCTGGGTAAACGGTACAATGCTTGACCTCGGCTTGCTCGATGCACCTGTTCTTTGGTTCCACGACGAGAAATATGCAATGACACTTTGTATCGTCGTTGCTCTTTGGATGTCGCTTGGTACAGCCTTCCTTTCATTCATAGGCGGTCTTCAAACACTTGATAAAAACCAATTCGAGGCAGCTGCTATCGACGGCGTTAAGAACAGATGGCAGGAGCTTTGGTACATAACACTTCCACAAATGAAAAACCACCTTATGTTCGGTGCGGTAATGTCAATTACAGGCGCGTTCAACTTCGGTGGTGTAGTAACAGCCCTCTGCGGATTCCCATCGGTTAACTATTCGTGCCATACAATTATGCACTGTATAGACGACTACGGTAACCAGCGTTGGGAGGTAGGTTATGCTTCCTCAATCGCATTCGTTTTGTTCCTTATTATGATAGGCGCGAATATGCTTGTTAAGAAATTAATTGCAAAGGTGGGACAATGATATGCAGAAAATGAGAGTCAGAAACCACCAGGTAGTCCTCAACCGTTCGGTTGGAGGCGATACAGGAATTTTCGTATTCCTTGCAATCATGGGCGTATTTATGTTCTTGCCTATGTACTATGTTGTAATTCAATCCCTTAAGCCTCTTGATGAGCTTTGGGTATTCCCACCAAGATTTTACGTTGCTAAGCCAACCTTTAAAAACTTCGGTGATCTCTTCTATCTCTTGAGTGATTCTTGGGTTCCATTCTCGAGATACATCTTTAACACGGTTCTTATCACATTTGCAGGTACCTTCGGAAACATATTCTTCTCATCACTTGCAGCATATGCACTTTCCAAGATACCGTTCCCAGGTAGAAAGGGAACGTTCAAAATTATTCAGAACTCCCTTATGTTTACATCTACTGTAACAAGTATTGCAAACTTTATCACACTTTCTACTATCGGACTTCTTGATAATCCGTTGTCAGTAATTATCCCTGCATGGGGAAGTGCAACTGGTCTTTACCTTATGAAGCAGTTTATGGACTCCTCAATTCAGGATTCAACACTTGAAAGTGCACGTCTTGACGGATGTAGCGAGCTTAAGACCTTCTGGACTATCGCAATGCCGATGGTTAAGCCAGGTTGGATTACTCTTATCATCTACTCCTTCCAAGGACTTTGGCAGATGGGTGCTTCAATCTACATTTACAGTGAGCAGTGGAAAACTCTTAACTACGCAATCTCGCAGATTACTGCAGGCGGTGTAGCTCGTATGGGTGCTTCCGCAGCCGCTACCGTAATTATGATGCTCGTTCCTATTATCGTATTCGTTGTTTCACAAAGTAACGTAATTCAAACCATGGGAACAAGTGGTATGAAGGACTAAGGAGGAAATATGAAGAAGTTAACAAAAGTAACCTTATTTATATTGGCGCTTCTTATGGTTCTTCCAATCGTTGCAAGCGCTGCAACTCCTTATTCAACCTATACATACTCAATCGACGGAGAGCTTCTTAACTCACCTGACGCGTACGTTCCGGATGTCGCAATTGATTCCGCAACACTCGGTCTTGACGTTAAGCTTACAGCTCCGTCCGATATTGAGGCTGATGAGGAAGGTAACCTTTATATTACCGACGCAGGTAATAATAGAATAGTAGTTACCGACAAAAACTACAGACTCAAATACGTAATTGACGCTTTCGTAAATAACGACGGTGTTGATGATACCTTTAACTCCCCAACAAGCACGTTCGTGGTTGATGAGGGAAAGATGAGAGGTCTTTACGTATGTGATACCTTCAACAAGAGAATTCTTGTGTTTAATCAGGATGACGGTTCATTTATCCGTGAAATTAGTGAGCCTGTTTCAGAGCTCATCAAAACAGGTCAATACGCTCCTATCGGTTGCGTAGTTGATAAGCACGGAAGAATCTTCGTTGTTTCCAACAAGACAACAGAGGGTATTATCGTTCTTACATCCGATGGACAGTTTATTAACTTCATCGGTGCACCAAAGGTAAGCGTTACAGCTCTTGAGGCTCTTATCCAAAAGATAAGCCCAAGTGCAGCTGATGCAATCGTAAAGCTTCCTACAACCTATAAGAGCATCGACCTTGATGCTAAAACAAAGGAATTTGTATACGCAACAATCATCTTCTCCGAGGAAGAGGACCAAAGCTCACAGCTTGCTCAGCTTACCACAAAGGTATCTGACTATTCACCTGTAAAGCTTCTTAATGCAACCGGTGTTGATATTATGCACCGTAACGGCTTCTTCTCACCTGCAGGAGAGGTAAGCGTTGAGCTTGAAACAAAGACCACAAGCGCAAATGCAAGCGCTCCTAAGGGCGTTTCAGATATCATTGATATCACAAGCGGACCTAACGGCGTATGGTCAATCATCGATACCAAGCGTTCAAAGGTTTACACCTATGATAGCGACGGAAGCTTGCTTTACATCTTCGGTGATAAGGGCGGACAGCTCGGTAATATCACTGAGGCAAGAGCAGTAACCTATCAGGGAACAAACCTTATCGTTCTCGATATCACAAAGGCTTCCTTTACAGTATTCCGTAGAACAGAGTACGCTGAAATACTTGACGAGGCCATCTATTATCAAAACATCGGTGAGTACGACATTGCCGTTGAAAAATGGGAAGACGTGCTCGCAAGAAACAACAACTTCGACTCCGCATACGTGGCTATCGGTAAATCACTTTATCGTGATGGTAAATACCAAGAGGCGATTAAGTATTACCAAAACGCATACGACGTTGAAAACTATGCAACAGCATTCAAGGATATGCGTAAGGAAAGAATGGAGCTTTTGTTCGTTCCTATGATTGTCCTTGTAATCGTAGCATTTATGCTCGTTGGAAAGCTCTTCGGATACGCTGCTAAGGTAAACAAGGACGCACAGCTCGTCGTTGGAAGAAAAACCTTTAAGCAGGAGCTCCTTTACGGCTTCCACCTTATGTTCCATCCGTTCGACGGATATTGGGACTTGAAGCACGAGAAGCGTGGTAGTGTACGCGCATCTCTTGCAATTATTGCAGTAACAATCGTTGCATTCTACTATCAGTCAATAGGTACAGGATACTACTACAATCCAAAGGGCACCTATATGACCGTAGTAATGCAGATTATGTCAGTTCTTATCCCACTTCTTCTTTTCGTAATCGCAAACTGGTGCTTCACCACCTTGTTCGATGGAGAGGGAAGCCTTAAGGACATCTTTATTGCAGCATCATACGCATTGTTCCCTGTACCTGCATTCGTAGTTATTTCCACGATTCTTACCAACGTGTTGGTAGGAGATGAGGGACAAATTGCTACCTTGCTTGTAACCCTTGCATTCATTTGGATGGGCTTCCTTATGATTCTTGGTATGCAGGTAACTCACGACTACTCAATGGGCAAAAACATTCTTACCATCATTATGACAATCGTAGGTATGGTATTCATTATGTTTATTGCATTGCTCTTCATTTCACTTATATCCAAGATGATCGCTCTTGTAACAACGATATTTAGTGAAATAAGCTACAGATAAGGAGGATTAAAGATGAAAAAGAAAATATTATCAATAATCCTCGCGATTATGCTTCTTGTTCCTACAATAAGCATGCTCGCATCAGTAGTAAGCGCAGCTGAAGAGCTTACAGCCGAGGATTACGTTGACGTAAAGTTTGCAAGCGAGGCTGAAAAGCTTGCGCAAATGACCCTTTACGCTGAAAACGACAAGATGGCATTCTACATAATGGAATTGTCGGGCGAAATCGGTATCAAAAATAAGCAAACAGGCGAGATTATTCTCTCTAACCCTTATGACGTAAGCAATTCAGGTATCGTAGCTTCAAAGCAACAGTATCTTTCCTCTCTTATGATTACCTTTCGCGGAATTTCCGCAGGTACTACAAAAACCTACTATTCCTTCAAGGACTCAGCAGTTCATAACCAAATGATAATAGAGAAGAACCTTGATGCAAACGGTAAAGCAATCGGTGCAAAGGTTGTATATGAGTTTGGTAAGAAGGAATTCCTTCTCCCAATGGCAATTCTCGAAGAGGATCTTAACGAAATCTTCGACGAGATGAAGGCTATCGACGAGAAGAAGGCTGAGAGCTATATCAAAACAATCACAAAACTTTATACTTATTCAGAGCCTAATAAGCTCTATAAGCTTAAGCCAACAACCGTTAGGAATATGGAAATTCTTGCAGGCTACTTTACTTGGGCAGGATATACCTTTGAAAGAATGCACGAGCATTACGCAAGAGTAGGCTTCGATAATATTACAGGTATTCTTAATAACGGTACTCTCGTAAACGATAACGTTGGTACAACCTTCGAGGTTCCTATGAAGGCAACCATGGTTTACACGCTTACAGATGATGGCTTTAACGTATCTGTTGATGCAAGCACTATCGAATATGATGCAACAAAGTATGTAGTTGAGGAAATCGGAGTTCTTCCATTCTTCAATCCTGCATACCGCGGACAGGACAAGGGATATTCCTTCTTGCCTGACGGAAGCGGAACACTTATCAGATATGAGGACCTTCACGCATCAGGCGCAAACGATAACATCACCGTTGGAATGTACGGCCCTGACTACGCATACTACACAGTAAGCGTTAAGAATCAGGAGCAAACAATATTCCCTGTATTCGGTAACGTTATCACAAGCAAGCCTACCAAGACAGGCTTCTTCGCAGTTATCGAAAGCGGAGATTCACTTGCAAGTGCAGTTTCCCGTAACGACTCTTATTTCAACTCAGTTTATCCAAGCTTTAAGATTAGCGCATCCGATAAATACGACCTTGCAGACTCCTTCTCAGGTGGCTCAAGCTCGTCTAATATCATCTCTGTAAATGGTGTATCCCGTTACACAGGAGAAATTGACGTTAAGTACGCAATGCTCACACCTGACACAAAGTATGATACGTCATACGTTGGAATGGCTAACTATTATAGAGATTACCTCATCGCAAACGGCTCAATTGATAAGCTTCAGGATAGCGAGCTTGATGAGTACACCAAGATTTTCCTTGAGGTATTCGGCTCACTTAAGGTTGAGGAGAAGATTCTTACATTCCCTGTAACCGTAAACAAGGAGCTTACAACCTTCGCTGATATTATAAAGATGCATAGAGAGCTCTCAAATATCGGTGTTGATAATATGAGCTTTATCTTGACAGGCTTTGCAAACGGCGGTCTTGAGGCTGAGTATCCAACTTACCTTAAATGGCAAAAGGTTCTCGGTGGCGTTGACGGCTACGTAGAGCTTATGAAATACGCTGAGGAAAACGGCGTTGAAATCGCACCTAACGTAAACTTCGCATATTCAAACGGAGTTAAGAACTTTAGTGGCTTCAAGTATAAGAAGACAGCAGCTAAGGCTCTTGACGGAAGATATACAACAAAGCGTGAATACGATGCATCTATTCAGATGTTCCAGCGTAAGGGCGGAGTTGTTATCTCAACCGACTCCTACGACTTGGCTTATACCAAGTTCATCAAGAGCGCGTCAGCGTTCAACATCAAGACCTTGGCTACAAGAACTCTCGGCTCAGACCTTAACTCTGACTTTGACGAAAAGACAGGTTATATCTTCAGAGAGCAGTCAAAGGCAAACACAATTGCGCTCCTTTCAAAGCTTTCAGGTAAGAAGCTTAGCGAGCCAACTGCTAACCCAACCTACAACCTCATCCTTGATGCAGGTAACGCATATTCACTTCCATATGCTTCATCACTTACAAACGTTGCTCTTGACAGTAGCCGTTTCTTGAACACAAGCGAGGCTGTTCCTTTCGTTGGAATGGTTCTTCACGGTTCAATCGAATTCTCAGGCGCACCAATCAACATGGAAGGTGATGACCAGTATATGTTCCTTAAGGCTCTTGAAAACGGTGCAGGACTCTACTTCACAGTAGCAATGCAAAACACAGAGCTTCTTAAGGGAACAAAGGAATATAACCAATACTATTCCGTACAGTTCTCTGTATGGAGAGATGAAATTGCAAAGACTTATAAGAAATACAACGACGTTATGGCATCTAAACAGGGCTCATACATCGTTGACCACGATTTCTTGAACGCTGAGGACGGTTATGACGTAATCCGTACACAGGATCTCATCGACAATCCTAACGTAGAGCCCGAGGGACTTAACAACTCAAGAGTTGTAAGCGTGCTTTACGAAAATGGCGAGGGCTTCTTGCTCAACTACAACTCGTTTGAGGTTAAGGTAACCTTCAACGGAGTTGAGTACACAATCCCAGGTCTTAGCTTTGCAACCTACGAGTTAAACTAAGAAAGGAGGAAACCAAATGACATCTACTATACCTTCAAATAATATAAAGAAGAAAAGAAGAGGCTTGTCTTTGACAAAGAAGAAAGCTCTTTCAGGATGGATTTTCGTTCTTCCTTTCATAATCGGAATAATATTCCTTTATGCGCCTATTCTTTTTCAGTCAATAAGAATTACGTTTAGCGAGGTTTCCTTTGCAAACGGTCAGCTTACGTTTACTCCCGTTGGCTTTCAAAACTATATAGACATATTTAATCCAACCAACCCGGATAAGTCCTTCCCAGTAACCTTGATTGACGGTGTTAAGGACCTTATCCTTCAAATTCCGGCAATCGTAATATTCGCCCTCTTTATGGCTATCATTCTTAACCAAAAGATGGCGGGCAGAACAGTATTCCGTGCAATATTCTTCTTGCCGGTTATCCTTTCAATCGGTATTATCGACTCACTTGATGCACAGGCAGGAGATTCTCTTGCAGGTAACCTCTCAGGTGCAGTTGATGACGGTACAGGTGAGAGCGAGGGCATTATGTCCGTAATGGACCTTCAGAGTATGCTCGGTAACATTAAAATCGGTACGGGACTCGTTGACTACGTTGTAAAGCTCGTAAATGACATTTTCAACATAGTAAGCCGTAGCGGTGTTCAAATGCTCATATTCCTTTCCGGACTTCAGTCTATTTCTCCTGCGATTTACGAATCCTGTCAAATCGAGGGTGCATCAGCTTGGGAAACCTTCTGGAAGATTACACTTCCTATGATTAGCCCAATGATTCTTGTAAACTTCATTTACACGGTAATTGATGCGTTTACCTCGGCAGAGAATAGAGTTATGAACTTTATCGCAATGATGTCTAACACCATCAACTATAAGGAAGAAACTACAGCGATGTATTGGATTTATATCCTCGTTGTACTTTTGATGATAGTTGTTGTCGGACTTCTTATGAAGGCTTTTGTCTTCTATCAAAAGAGAGATTAAGGAGGTACGACAATGGATACATTACCAAAGGTTAAAAGAGAATCTAAAAACAAGATTCGCGTAGAATTTGAAAGAGCACCTCTTTGGGAAAGAATCAAGGCAAAGTTCTTCTCGATGAACTTCCTTAAGAAGGTCGTATTTGTAGTATTCAGATTTGTTCTTCTTCTGGGTATTTCATACGTAATTCTTTTCCCTTACATCTCTAAAATCTTCCAGTCCTTTATGTCGCCATCTGACTTTAAGGACGTTACGGTTGTTCTTATTTCCAAGAGCCCAACCATTGACCAGTATAAGTATTTGATAACCGAAAACCACTATTTCCCATTGCTTTTAAAGACCTTTGCGCTTTCCCTTTCAACAGCGATTATTCAAACGTTCGTTTGTGCGCTCGTTGCTTACGGACTTGCAAAGTTCAAGTTTAAGGGCAATAACATAGTGTTCGCTATCGTTGTAGTAACACTTATGATTCCAAACGAAGCAATTTCGTACTCAATGTATGAATATTTTAACGCTTGGGACTACTGGCCACTAACCGAAAAAATCGACGCATTCCTCAAGGGAATAAATGAAAACTGGAAGTTCAGCTTTATGAACTCCTACGTTCCAATGTATTTGCTCTCGTTTACGGGACTCGGCTTTAGAAACGGACTTTTCATCTTTATGTTAAGACAGTTCTTCCGCGGTGTTCCTGATGAGCTTGAGGAAAGTGCATACGTTGACGGCTCGTCAACTATGAAGACCTTCTTTAGAATCATTCTTCCTATATCCATTCCAATGCTTATAACAGTATTTATATTCTCGTTTGCATGGCAATGGACAGATGATTTCTACGTAGGACTCTTCTTCAACTCAATCCACGTATTTAATAACGGCTATCCAAATATTCGCGAAATCGTTCGTATTCTCCCACCTTCACTTCAGTCGGGCGCATCGGGACTTCCTGCATATTCGGCAGCCATTACAGGTACAGGTACAATTCTTATCGCTCTCCCACTTATCGTTGCATACGTATTCTTGCAGGATAAGATCGTTCAAGGTGTTGAGCGTAGTGGTATCGTTGGATAAAAACAAAATAAAAGAAGTAGGC
>JAZKZO010000051.1:0-5691 GCA_045612665.1 Eubacteriales bacterium | reverse complement strand
GGCAGGGACAAATTCCCTGCCTTTGTTTTTGAATTTTTTCAAAATTCGCCTTGACAAGTCATATTACATATGTTAAAATGTAGTCGTTAAAAGCATTGACGGAAAGAGTAACGAGATTTTTGCTTTTCAGAGAGGATGGCGCTTGGTGAAAGTCATCTATTGCGACACTCGTGAAGACCACTCCCGAGCTGTAAAGGGGCAACAACCTTTACCGTATTCCGCGTTAAGGATTTGAGTTAAACACAAGGTGGAACCGTGTTATTGCACCCTTGATGCCGTTTTGGCATCAAGGGTTTTATTTTTGAATTTTACAAGGGGGATATAAATATGAAAATTGTTTTGAACGACGGAACAACAAGAGAATGCGAAAGCAAGGCTGAAGAGCTTCAGGTTATCCGTCATAGCGCAGCACACATTATGGCTCAGGCTATTAAGCGTCTTTTCCCACAGGCTATATTTGCTTATGGTCCTGCAACCGAAAAGGGCTTCTATTACGACGTTGATTTAGGCGACACAAAGCTCACCGATGCCGACCTTGCCAACATCGAAAAGGAAATGAAGAAGATCACAAAGGAAAACCTTCCTATAAAGGCGTTCACTCTTCCCCGTGCCGAGGCTATTGCCTTGATGAAGGAGCGTGGAGAGATATACAAGGTTGAGCATATTGATGATTTGCCCGAGGATGCCGTTATAAGCTTCTATCAGCAAGGCGATTACATTGATATGTGTGTTGGTCCTCACCTTTGCTACACAAAGGCACTTAAGGCATTCAAGGTTATGAAGCTTTCAGGTGCTTATTGGAAGAACGACAAGAACAACAAGATGCTTACACGTGTAAACGGTACTGCATTTTCAAATCAAGAGGAGCTTGAAAATCACCTCAAGATGCTTGAGGAGGCTGAAAAGCGCGACCACAACAAAATCGGACGTGATCTTGAATATTTCACAACTGTTGATTCAATCGGACAAGGCTTGCCTATTCTCTTGCCAAAGGGCTCAAGAGTTATTCAGCTTCTCCAAAGATGGGTTGAGGATACCGAGCAAAAGCGCGGATATCTTCTCACAAAGACTCCACTTATGGCAAAGCGTGAGCTTTATAAGATTTCAGGACACTGGGATCACTATCTTGACGGTATGTTCGTTATGGGCGATCCTGACGATTACACAAAAGAGTGCTTTGCACTCCGTCCTATGACCTGCCCATTCCAATATCAGGTATATCTTAACAAAAAGCGTTCGTACAGAGATCTTCCTATGCGTCTTGGCGAAACCTCTACTCTTTTCCGTAACGAGGATAGTGGAGAGATGCACGGTCTTATTCGTGTAAGACAGTTTACAATCTCCGAGGGACACCTTGTTCTCCGTCCTGACCAGCTCGCAGAGGAATTCAAGGGCTGTCTTGATCTTGCAAAATACTGTCTTGAAACCGTTGGTCTTTGGGAGGACTGCACATTCCGTTTCTCACAGTGGGATCCTAACCGTAAGGATAAATACGAGGGAACTGCGGAGCAATGGGATGAGGCACAAAAAATAATGGGAGAAATTCTTGATGATATCGGTCTTGAATATGAGATTGGTATTGACGAGGCTGCATTCTACGGACCTAAGCTTGATATTCAGTGCAAAAACGTATTTGGTAAAGAGGATACTATCGTTACAATTCAAATTGATATGCTTTTGGCAAAGAAATTTGGTATGGAATACGTAGATTCCAACAATGAAATGGTAACTCCTTATATCATTCACAGAACATCTCTTGGTTGCTACGAAAGAACTCTTGCTCTTATTCTTGAAAAGTATGCAGGCGCACTTCCTTTCTGGCTCGCTCCTACACAGGCTGTTATCGTTCCTATCAATTCCGACTGTGAGACTTACGCAAATGGAGTTAAGGAAAAGCTTGACGAGCTTGGCATTAGAGTTGAAATCGACCTTCGTAACGAAACGATGGGTAAGAAAATCCGTGAGGCTCAGCTTCAAAAGGTACCTTACGTTATCGTTATCGGTAACAACGAAATTGAGAACGGAACCGTATCTCTTCGTGCCCGCGGTGGCATTGACCTCGGCTCTATGAGTGTTGACGAATTGGCTAATAAATTCGTTTACGAGGTTGCTACTAAAAAGAAATAATTAAAAACAAAAAATCTTGCCGAAAGGCAAGATTTTTCTTTTATATAAAGTGTTTTTTGTTTTTGTTGAATTTTTGAATTCAATAATTCTAGATATTTTAAATTGTTAAAATCTAAAATTTTATAAATCGTTTTTAACAAGGTCTGCAAAGGTCTCTCTTTTGATAATTTCAAAGTCCTCTCCGTCCTTAACTCCAATCACGGCAGGACGAGGAATTCTATTATAATTGCTTGCCATTGAGTAGTTGTAAGCACCTGTTACAAGCACTGCCAAAATATCGCCTCTTTGTGGCTTTGGAAGGTCCACATTCTCTTGCAAGAGGTCTCCACTTTCACAGCATCTACCCGCAACCGTACAGTTAAAATCGGCTTTATCGTTCATTCTTGAAGCTAGGCAAACGGTATAATCAGCTTGATAAAGAGCGTATCTTGGATTGTCAGGCATACCGCCATCAACGCTAACATAATTCTTAAATCCGGGGATTTCCTTTGTGCCGCCAACCGTATAAAGAGTAAGTGTCGAATCGGCAACAATGCTTCTGCCGGGCTCCATTACAATGATGGGCTTTTTAATGCCTGATAGCTTAACCTCTTCGTCAATGAATTTGGAAATAAGTCTTATAAACTCCTCGTAATCAAGCTCGGGCTGTGCGTCAATGTATCTTACACCAAAGCCACCGCCGAGGTTGAGAATACTCGCCTCATAGCCGATTTCCTTTTTAAGATGAGAGATGTACTCTATCATTATTTTGCCTGCATCGCAAAACGGCTTTATATCAAAGATTTGCGAGCCGATATGACAATGGAAGCCCTCAAGAGAGATGTTTTTCTTTGTAAGAGTATATTTTACTGCCTCGTCGGCTTGTCCTGTTTCGATTGCAATGCCGAACTTGCTATCAACCTGACCTGTCATTATAGCCGCATGGGTATGAGGGTCAATTCCAGGGGTAAGGCGCAAAATAACCTTTTGCACTATTCCCTTTTTGCGTGCGATTTCATCAATTGCATCAAGCTCGGTCATATTATCAACGACAAAATAGCCAACACCGTTGTCGATTCCGTAATTTATATCGAAATCAGTCTTATTATTTCCGTGGAAAAACGATTTTGAAACGTTAAAGCCTGCTTCAAGCGCCGTGTAAAGCTCTCCCGAGGAAACAATATCAATGCCAACGTTTTCTTCCCTTGCTATACGGTAAATATACTTGCAAGAAAAGGATTTTGATGCAAATGCAGGGAAAGAGCCCTCGCCAAAATGCTTCGCCATCGCTTCCTTATAAATTCGGAAGTTTCTTCTAATTCTTTGCTCGTCCATTACCATAAGGGGTGTTCCGTGCTTTTTAGCAAGGCTAACTGTGTCAGCGCCTGCAATACAAAGATGTCCCTTGGCATTTATGCTTAAATTTTCGTGTAACATTTTTTAGTCCTTTAATAATTCCTTCATTGTGTAGAGACCTGCGCCCTTTCCACACATAAATTCTGCTGCTTTAAGCGCTCCCTGTGCAAAAAGTGATCTATCGTAAGCCTCGTGCTTTAGCGTAATTTGCTCTGCGCTTGTGCCGATTCTAACCTCGTGAATGCCAACAATGTTGCCAATTCTAATTGAGCTTATGCCAACCTCATTCTTATCGCGCTTGCAGAGCCCGTTTCTGCCCTGATTTGCGTAAGCATCAGGTCTTGCTTCCTTAACGGCATCAAAGAGCATTTTTGCCGTGCCTGACGGCGCGTCAAGCTTACGGTTGTGGTGTGTTTCAATAATTTCTACGTCGGCATCAGGGAAAACGCTAACAACTCTTCTTACAGCATCGCAAAGAGTTGCAATTCCAAGCGACATATTACCTGTATAGAATACTGCGACCTTTTCAGATGCGCTTTTGATTATTTCCTTTTCCTCGGGTGTTTGTCCTGTTGTAGCAATTACGGCAGGAATGCCTGTTTTTATAGCATATTCTGTGATTTCCGAGGTAAGACCGTGGAAGGAAAAGTCGATTATTACGTCGGCACTTTCCTTAACGTCGACAATTTTTGTGTATTCGTTTGAGGCTCTGTCGTTTTGATATTTTATATCAACGAGGGCAACGCACTCGGCACCGCTTTGATTAACGGCATCGATTACGTATCCGCCCATAACGCCAAGAGCGCCTACAATTATAACTTTCATATTACAAAATTCCTTGTTCCTTCATTAAATTAACAAGAACCTTCTCGTGATCCTCTTCCATAGGATAAAGAGGTGAACGAAGAACGTTTTCGGTGTAGCCCATATGAGCCATAGCACACTTAACGGGGATTGGGTTAACCTCGCTAAAGAGTGAGTTTATAAACGGAAGAAGCTCGAGCTGAAGTGCGCAGCTTCCCTTTATATCGCCCTTGAAGAATCTATCGCAAATTTCAACGGTTGCCTTTGGCATTGGATTTGAGAGAACCGAAATCACTCCCTTTCCACCGAGGGCAAGGATTGGAACGATTTGGTCGTCGTTTCCACTGTAAATATCGAGCTTATCGCCAACAAGTGCAATTGTTTCAGCAATTTTGCTAATGTTTCCGTTTGCTTCCTTGATAGCAACGATATTTGGATGCTCGGCAAGGGCTACGTAGGTTGCAGGCTCGATATTAACGCCTGTTCTTGATGGAACGTTATAAACGATAACGGGCTTTGTTGATGCATCGGCAATTGCTGTGTACATCTTGATAAGTCCCTTTTGAGTTGCCTTATTGTAGTAAGGAGTAACTATAAGAACTGCGTCTGCGCCAACCTCACAAGCGTGCTTTGTAAGCCAAATTGCGTAGTCGGTATCGTTACTACCTGTACCTGCGATAACAGGAACTCTGCCGTTAGTTTGCTTTACAACGAATTCGATAGCATCCTTGTGCTCGTCGTCGGTCAAGGTTGATGCTTCACCTGTTGTGCCACAAACCACGAGAGCGTTTATTCCCTCGGAAATTTGGAATTCAACAAGCTCGGCAAACTTTTTATAATCAATTTTTCCG
Source organism: Eubacteriales bacterium (assembly GCA_045612665.1). Lineage (GTDB taxonomy): Bacteria > Bacillota > Clostridia > Oscillospirales > CAG-272 > RGIG2000. The sequence continues at coordinate 574 of JAZKZO010000051.1, read as the reverse complement.
TTTGCGTCAAATGGTGTGATAAGGGCTGTTGCAGCACCTTCAAAAATAGTTTTCTTCATAATATTTAATCTCCTTTGAGAAAGTTTTACATAAAAAAGCTCCGAAAATTCGGAGCGCATAAACAAAATATTGGCTAAAAATATAATTTTATAACCAACACATAGCACTCCGTAAAAACGACAGTCGGTCAAATCTTATTTGACAAACCAAGAAAAGCTTGCGAGACTCCCTTTCGGCATCCTGCCCTTTCACAAATCCAACCCTTTCGCCCGAGGTTAACGGATTTTGCTACTAATGCGCAGATGCGCCTCTATGATGTTGTAAATATACTAACACACGAAAATGCGCTTGTCAAGAGGATTTTGCGAAAATTCGCATATTTTTAAATAATATAAAGAAAAACCGACACGAGAGTGTCGGTTTTTGTGTTTTATTCCTCACCGTTTTTTATCCATGCCAAATTCCACTGCATAAGTATCATTTCAGCCTGCGCCTTACTTTCGCCAAAGACATCGGCAAAATTGTCGGTATTGTTCGCATAAAAGTCATCCTTTATGCTTTCAAGGAAGCCTTC
>JAZKZO010000050.1:0-2952 GCA_045612665.1 Eubacteriales bacterium | reverse complement strand
TCGGCAAGAAGCCCCATAGCACGGCTTACGCTTGGCTTTGAAAAGCCCATATATTCACATATGTCAATGGCCCTAACATAGCCCTTTTCTTCCTTCAAGCGAGCAATGCTTTCAAGATACATCTCGCCCGATTCCTGTAAGATCATATGGCACACTCCCTTCCTTGCAAATATTTTACCATTAAAAAGCCATTTTGTCAAGTGTTATAAGATGCGTGCGTGTAATTGAATTTAAGGAAGAAAAGTACAATTTCCTTTGCAAAAGAAAATTTTTCAAAAAAATTAAAAAAAGCACTTGACAAATTCTTACCGCCGTGGTATTATTATACCGAAGTTAGCACAGGCTAACTAATTATTATGTTAAAAAGTTAGCCTATGCTAACCAAGGAGAAATGATAATGACACTTAAGGGCGTTTCAGTTGGAAAGAGCGCAAAAGTTGTAAGACTTAATGGCGAGGGCGCAATTCGCAGAAGAATAATGGATATGGGCATTACAAAGGGCGTGGAGCTTTACGTGCGTAAGGTTGCACCTCTTGGCGACCCTATCGAAATAAACGTAAGAGGCTACGAGCTCTCTATCAGAGCTGAGGATGCCAAGATGATAGAGGTGGAATGATGGAGATTAAGATCGCGTTAGCGGGAAATCCAAACTCGGGAAAGACAACACTCTTCAATGCCTTGACAGGTATGAATCAGTTTGTCGGAAACTGGCCCGGAGTTACCGTTGAGAAAAAAGAGGGAAGGCTTAAAAAGCACGATGACGTTATAGTAACGGACCTTCCTGGTATCTATTCACTCTCCCCATATACTCTTGAGGAAATCGTAGCAAGAAACTATCTTTTGGACGAAGCGCCAAGCGCCATTCTCAATATAGTAGACGGAACGAATATAGAAAGAAACCTTTACCTTACAACACAGCTTATCGAGCTTGGAATTCCTGTTGTGGTTGCTATCAATATGATGGACGTTTTGCGCAAGAAGGGTGAGGAAATAAACACCGCGCTTCTTAGCGAAAGACTTGGATGCAAGGTCGTTGAAATTTCCGCCTTGAAAAGCAAGGGAGTTGCCGAGGCGTCGGATGCGTCAATTGAGGCGGCAATAAGTCAAAAAAGTGCACCCTGTGTTAAATTTGACAAAAAGGTTGAGGGCGCACTTGAGAAAATATCCAAGCTTATCGGTGATACGGAGCTGAATAAGAGATGGTGTGCTATAAAGCTCTTTGAGCGTGATGGCAAGGTGGTAGAGTCGCTTTCGCTCTCGGATGCTGTAAAGGATGAAATCGAGCAAATTATCGTGGAATCCGAGCACGCATTTGACGATGATTCCGAGGGGATTATCGCAAATGAAAGATATAATTACATAACCACCACTCTTGGCGACTGCTATGAGAAAAAGGTGGCAGGACACAACACCGTGTCCGATAAAATTGACAAAATCGTTACAAATAAGTATCTTGCACTTCCGATATTCGCGCTTGTTATGTTCTTGGTTTACTTTATATCAGTAACAACGATAGGAACTTGGGCAACGGATTGGGCAAACGATTGCTTATTTGGCGACGGATGGCATCTTTTCGGTATAGGCGCAGACGAGTACGAAAGCGCACTTGAAGCAAATCCCGATGCAAGTCCGAGCGACTATGGCGTTTGGGTGGACGGAATTCCTGTTCTTGTCGAAAAGGGACTTGATGCAATTAACTGTAACGAAATACTTAAATCCCTGATTATTGACGGAATTATAGGCGGTGTCGGTGCTGTGCTTGGCTTCGTACCGCAAATGGTAGTCCTATTTATCCTTCTTGCATTCCTTGAGGCATGTGGATATATGTCCCGAATTGCCTTTGTAATGGATAAAATTTGCAGAAAATTCGGACTTAGCGGAAAATCAATAATTCCGATGCTTATCGGTACAGGCTGTGGCGTGCCCGGAATTATGGCATCGCGTACAATAGAAAACGAGCGTGATAGAAAAATCACGGTTATTACAACAACCTTCGTGCCATGTAGCGCAAAGCTCCCGATTATCGCATTGATTGCAGGCTCGCTATTTGGTGGCGCGTGGTGGGTTGCTCCAAGCGCTTACTTTGTTGGCTTTGGTGCAATCGTTGTGTCGGGAATAATCCTTAAAAAGACTAAAATGTTCAAGGGCGAGGCTTCACCGTTTATAATGGAGCTTCCTGCCTACCACCTTCCAACCGTATCAAACGTTTTCCATAGCGTTTGGGAGCGCGCTTGGTCGTTTGTTAAAAAGGCAGGAACTGTAATCTTGCTCTCCTCAATTGTGCTTTGGTTCTTTATGAGCTTTGGCGTAGAGGACGGCTCCTTTGGAATGGTTGAGAATATGGACAATTCCGTGCTTGCCGTAATAGGTGGACTTGTTGCTTGGATATTTGCCCCGCTCGGTTGGGGACATTGGCAGGGTGCTGTGGCTACAATCACAGGACTTATCGCGAAGGAAAACGTCGTTGGAACGTTCGGAGTCGTTCTTGCAGGACTTGGCGAGGTTGCCGAGGACGGAGCGGAATATTGGTCGCTTATGAGCAATTATTTCACACAGGCAGGCGCATATTCGTTCCTCGTGTTCAATCTTCTTTGCGCTCCGTGCTTTGCGGCAATCGGTGCAATAAGACGCGAAATGAACAACCCTAAATGGACCGCATTCGCAATCGGCTATCAATGTGGCTTTGCATACCTAATCTCGCTTATCGTGTATTGGGTGGGCTCACTCATTTCGGGCGATTTGTTCGGTACTGTGTCGGTAGGAGCGTCAATTGTAGGACTTAGCTTCACCCTTATCGCTATCGTAGCACTTTCGTATCTTCTTTTCCGTCCCGACGGCTTTTCAATAATAGATAAGCTAAAAAGGAGAAAGAACAATGCTTGAATTTTTACAAAATAATCTTGGAACAATCCTCGTTGCGTTAGCACTCGTGGGAATTTCCCTTGCAATTAT
>JAZKZO010000049.1:0-15656 GCA_045612665.1 Eubacteriales bacterium | reverse complement strand
CGACTTGAATTTTTTGCGCATCCTCTCTTGATATTATCTTGACGAGATAAAGAGAGCTAACTATAAACTCATACGGATTTTGATTGTTTGAAAAGTTAATAAACAAATTATACGGAGCATCAGACAAATTCCAGTACTGATAACCAAGGCCTCTTTTTCCGTGTTGCTCTCCCAAAATATCAATGACCTCTGAATAGTTCATTCCTTTTTCTATTTTTTTGGCATTCCTTAATGTGGGAGCAGGAGTATCTTTCTTTAATATCAACACGGTTGTGATAACTACTGCTATCAACAACAAAACGGCAAATATAATCAATATGATTTTTTTCATAAAATCAGCTCCTTTCTAATTTTACTTTAGCATACGAAAAATATTAAGTTATTTTATGATATTAGATTTGCGCTTCTTTACTATGATCAACGCACCTATAACACAAACAGCGCCAAAAGTTACAACCATACCTAAAATCGCTTCCCAAGAAATAAGCCTTGGCTCAATCTCGTTTTCTGAAATATCAGCAACATCATCTAACCCTATTCCTCCAAAAACAGGCATTGTAAGTGATAGAATTTTATCAGTATGCATATCTGAAATTTCTCTATATTCCTCGGCTGTAAACAAGTAAATCTCTTCATTCGGATCATACTCGCCAACGCACGGAGCATGAGTTGCCAAGACATAATCTCCCTTGCTCGTTTCGTAATATATACACAAAATATCCATACCATATCCCGAATATGTGCAATACACATTGTTGATTTTTGTAAAATATCCAAATATTTTTTCAGGATATAAAGCATAATCAAAAAACTCACTTTTAGTCGCTTTTTTTATTTCTCCATTTACAAAATTTCCATTATAATCGTAATATTTATCCTTTGTCAATAAATTTATAGAAAGCGGATGAACTATATAATAATCATAAAATATAGCTCTAACATTCAAATCATCCGCAATTGTCTTTGGCAAGGATTCATAAGAAGATATTTTTATTACCGAATCAAACATGGTTGTTCGCGCAAGAGAACTCTCTTTTCTGGGCAAGTCCACCGAATCATTTGCTTTTTTGGAATCACAAGAAGCAAGCACTCCCAAGCATAAAATTATTGCAAGTAATAAAGCTAGTAGTTTTTTCATAAGATCAGCTCCTTTCCTAATTTTATTGTAGCATACAAGATATTTACTTGTAAATATTTTCCTGAAAATTTTCATCAAATGTTCACAAAATCAAAAAGGCACTCGAGAGTGCCTTTTTGTTATTCACTTGGATATTGCTCGCACATAAAGGCGAGGCTTTTTTCGATATAGCTCTTTACAAATTCGTAATGCTCCTCCCAGGTTTGCATTTCGATAAGCTCGTCGGGATTTGGCCAAATCCATTCACCGATAATATCCCAACGCTCAAAATTGCGCTTGATTGACGGAACGCACGCATCAATATATGCGTAACAGCCTTCCAAGGCTGCTTGTATTTTTGGCAAATATTCCTTCAAGGTTTCACAAACGAGAGCCTCGAATTCATCGTGTATAAAGAGAGCAGCGAACCAAATGTTGTCCTTCCTTGCCCAAAGAGAATCGTGGCGTCTTGCCGCCTCATTGTTGCGAACGTTGCCCATGCTACGGTCAAAATCCCACACAGGTCCGCACGTAAGCTTTCCACCTGCGTCCTTATACATATGGAAGCTGGCGTATCCAACGTCCACGCACTTGAATAGCTCATAGACTATATAAGCCTCGGCAAAGGACTTAACGTCTATTAGCTCGCAAACCTCGGCATACGTTTTATTAAGAGCCGTGTTATAAGCCTTATTTAAAAACTGAATGATAAACTGCATTTGCTCCTGTGAGAGCTCGCCATTGTCAACGTCAGGGCTCTTTATCGAGTGATACTTGGCGAAAATGTAAGTGCCAACCGTGTCGGCGCGCGTATCGATTTCAATAAGGTATCCCGTGTCAACGTCAGTTGTCGTTTCGATTTCAACACGGTGTTCCTTTACCTCAATTTGCTCGCAAAGCAAATAAACGCCGTAATATCTATCGTTTATATACAAATCAACGAGCTGACCCTTTGAGGCGACGCTTTGCGTTTCAAACGCACCTGCAACGGTATAAGCGATATAGTTTCTTATAATGCTAAGGTCAAAGTGGTTGGCGATAAGACACCAGTCCTTTGCCGCACCGTAGCCAAACAGATTTGTTTTTTCGTCAAATTTGAGCTTGTATGACTTTTTTTCAACGTCATACGAGGTGTTTCCGCGACAACGGATTCTTGCTCCACGAAGATCAAAATTATAGCCCTCGGGCGCGTTTGAAATATCGGCAAAGCAATTTACGTAATCTTCCTTTGAATAAATACCTGCGCCACCCTCGGTTTTTATTGAAACAACGGGAATCACGAGCGATTCGGGAGCGAAAATCGCGGTTATGGTCGTGCTTTCGCTTGGAGTTATTTGAATTTCGGGCTCGGAGCTGCCGTTATCCCAACAAATAAACTTAAAGCCAGCCTTTGGAATAGCGCTCACCTTGGTTGTCGATTGTCCTGGCATAATTCCCTGTGAGGCATTTCCCTTAATCGAGCCTTGGTTTGAATCGCACTTGAAGCTAACCATATGTAGCTTGATAAATTTAGCCGTATAAACCTTGGATTCAGTCGGCTTGTCCTCGCGCCTAAGTGAGGTAGCGCCGTCATCCCAACCGACAAAGCGATAGCCGTATTCTGCAATAGCTCTGACAACTGAGCATTCCTCGCCTGCGTTTATATACTGAATGCTCTCGCCCGAGATTCTTCCACCCTCCTCGGCTTTATATTCAATTGTAAAGTCGTAGCTTGGCACTTCCTCGGTGCTAGACGAGCTTGACTGCTCGTCAGTTGAGCTCTCAGAGCCACTTGACGGAGCGTCAGGTGTGTCGCATCCTGCAAAAAGGAGCAAGAACGAGAGTAAAAGTAAAAATATAAATCTTTTCATAAAGCCTCAAAAAAAGCCCACGTTGTGGGCTTTGTGTTAGTATTTAGGTGCCCCTCTGTGCCTGATGTTGTACTCGGAGCGAGGATTGATAAATTCACGGTAATCAAGCTCGCCTCTTTCGAGTGCTGTAACGATAATCTCGGCAGTTGCGATATTTGTAGCAACGGGAACGTTGTGAACGTCGCAAAGGCGAAGAAGGTTTTGCTCAACTGCGCTGATAGGAGAGCCCTCTGCGCGTGGAGTGGTTGCACGGAAGTAGAAGAGAACGTCAATTTCGTCAAAGGAAATTCTCGACGCAATTTGTTGCTCGCCCCCTTGAGTTCCTGAAAGCAATTTTTCTATTTTAAGCCCTGTAGCCTCGGAGATGTAAGCGCCGGTTGTGCTTGTAGCGCAAATCGAATGCTTGCTAAGTGTTCCGCAATAAGCGATACAAAGCTGTGTAATCAATTCTTTTTTAGTGTCGTCTGCAATAATAGCGATTTCCATAAGACAACCTCCTAATAAAATTAAGGATTCACATAATATCCTACAATAAATATATCACAAATTATTTATAATGTCAATGGAATTTCGCAAATTTCTTTCAATTTTTTAAAAAATAATCACAAAACAAGACAAAAAAGCAACGAAAGTTTTGTGCAAAATAAACAAAAACCACAGCCTGTGCGACTGTGGTAAATTTTGTATTAGGCAATAATTGTTCTCGTAACAAGATAAGCAAGATAAGCTACATACATAAGCACAAAAATTATGCCGTGAGTCTTGGTTAGCTTGCCACGGAGCGACATAAGAAATACACTAACGGTTGCAACCATCATAACGATAAGGTCGATGACGATTTGCGAGCCTGTCGTAAGCGGATTTACAGTTCCGGCAATACCGAGAATGAACAAAACGTTGAACACATTTGAGCCAACTACGTTTCCGAGAGCAAGCTCGTTTTCGCCCTTTCTAGCTGCAACAACGCTTGTTACAAGCTCAGGAAGCGAAGTGCCTACTGCAACGATTGTAAGTCCTACAAGTGCCTCGGTTAGGTCGTGGTCAAGTCCAAGCGCGCCTGCACCGTGCATAGCAAGTCCCTTTGCACCGCTAACAACCATTTCTCCACCGAGAATTATTCCTGCAATTCCGACAATGCAAAGAATGATAGCTCTTGTAAGAGGCATATCCTTGATTTCCTCGCCATCTTCATTACTATTATCCTGCGCGTCTGCGTCGAGAGCCTTTTGTCCCTTTTTTGCGCTCACAACCATATAAGTCATATAGGCAATCATAAGAGCAATAAACACAATCGCCTCAACACGGTTTATCGCATACTTGCTTGATGAAATTCCAAAGAAGCATCCGAAAATAACGAGCAAGGCTGAAATGCCGATAAGGATAGGAAATTCCTTTTTAAGAATGTCCTTCTTTACGAAAATAGGGGAGAATATTGCGCTAAGTCCCAAAACCAAGAGCAAATTGCATATGTTAGAGCCAACAACGTTACCGATTGCCACGTTTGCATTTCCACCCTCAAGAAGAGTTGCAATTGAGTCTGAGGTCGAAACCGCAAGCTCGGGACACGACGTACCCATAGCTACAATTGTAAGACCGATAATAAGCGGAGAAATGCGAAGCTTCTTGGCAATAGCCGATGCGCTATCAACGAAAAAGTCGCAGAATTTCACCAAGAAGAATACTCCGATGCCCAAAAGCGCAATAAAGCACACGATTTGAGCAGGAACAGGGAAGTTATCTATAAAGTCAAACATATCTTTCCTCTTTTATTTTTTAATAAGAAGCTTTACAACGTTTCCGTTGCCGTTAAGCTTAGCGAAGGGTGGTGTGCGGACAAAGTGAACCGTGTGTCCGGGGATTTTATAGGAATTAACGTTCCAGGGATCAGCCATAGAAAGCTCTCTGCCGTCGCAAAGAAGTCTTGCACCGACAAGGTCGTACGGGCAGTCATAGATTGCCACATACTCCGAGCAACAGTCCTGAATATAGAGGTAAAGGGCGTCCTTACCCTTTGTTATTCTACCGAAATCGTGCTTTGGAATGCCAGCGATTCCACAGCCGTAAACGCTTTCTCCGTTAAGGCGCATCCACTCGCCAACCTCGCTTAAAATCTCGATGCTTTTTTCGGGAATATTTCCCTTTGCATCAGGACCTACGTTGAGAAGAAGGTTACCGCCCTTGGAAACACATTCCATAAGCATATTGATAACGTTTCTTGCGCTCTTGTAGTTTAGGTCGGTTGCGTTATAGCACCAATGGTCGTTGAGAGTAATACAGGTTTCCCAAGGAATAGGATTGCCGTTTACGTCCGTCATTCCACCTGCGGGAATCATTTGCTCGGGAGAGCCGAAGTCGCCCGAATAAATCTCAGGCTCAGCTGAAGTGATATCTCCGCCCATACGGTTGTCGATTATGAGGTCGGGATTGATTTCGCGCGCCATCTTAACAAGCTTGGTTGCCTGCCATTTCTCGCCCGTCATCTCGTCGTATTGGAAGTCAAACCACATAATGTCGATTTTTCCGTAATTTGTAAGAAGCTCTCTTACTTGGTTATGAAGATATTCAACGTATCTTTCAAAATGCTCGCCATTTTGATGCTTGTACGCCTCGTTTCCTCTCATTGGATGATGAGTGTCGTTATAAGCAGGATAATCGGGATGATGCCAGTCGAGAAGTGAATAGTAAAGACCAACCTTAATGCCCTCGGCACGGAACGCATCAACGTACTCGCGTACAAGGTCGCGTCCTGCGGGAGTGTTCGTTGCCTTATAGTCAGTGTATTGGCTGTCAAAAAGGCAGAAGCCATCGTGATGCTTAGTTGTAAGCACGGCGTATTTCATACCTGCTTCCTTTGCAAGCCTAGCCCACTTTTTAGGGTCGTAGCATACAGGGTCAAAGGAATCGAAATACTTTTGATAGTCCTCGTTGCTTATTCTCTTGTGATTGCGAAGCCATTCGTTTTCGGCAGGGATTGAATAAAGTCCCCAGTGAATAAACATGCCGAAACGGTCGTGGCAATACCACTCGGTTCTTTTGGCTCTTTCGGATTGAATACTCATAATACCTCTTAGCAGGTAGAGACGTAATGACGTTCGTTTTGGAACGGTCCATCCTGCGTACTGTGTTGAATTTTTTAAATGTTTCCTATTAAAGCACTAAACCGATGGAAGAATTGCTTCCTCCATCGGCGTAGGCAAATTTATTGTTTAAATTCGATTAAAATTATTTGCGTGGGCTCTTGATTGCAGCCTGAGCAGCAGCGAGTCTAGCAATTGGAACTCTGAATGGTGAGCATGATACATAAGAGAGACCAATCTTGTGGCAGAACTCAACAGATGTTGGGTCTCCACCGTGCTCTCCGCAGATACCGAGGTGCATGTTTGGACGAGCCTCAATACCCTTATCAACAGCCATCTTCATAAGAGCGCCAACACCGTTTTGGTCGATTCTTGCGAATGGATCGTTTTCATAGATCTTGCTCTCGTAGTAAGCTGTGAGGAACTTACCAGCGTCATCACGGCTGAAGCCGAATGTCATCTGTGTAAGGTCGTTTGTACCGAAGCAGAAGAACTCAGCTTCCTTAACGATCTCGTCAGCTGTGATACAAGCACGTGGGATCTCGATCATAGTACCAACCTCATACTTAAGGTCGATGCCTGCGTCAGCGATTTCCTTGTCAGCTGTAGCAACAACAATCTTCTTAACGAATGCAAGCTCCTTAACCTCACCAACAAGTGGGATCATGATTTCAGGAACGATTGCCCAGTCAGGATGAGCCTTCTTTACATTGATAGCTGCACGGATAACAGCGCTTGTCTGCATCTTAGCAATTTCAGGATAAGTAACAGTAAGACGGCATCCACGGTGACCCATCATTGGGTTGAACTCGTGAAGTGAATCGATGATAGCCTTGATGTCAGCAACGCTCTTGCCCTGTGTTTGAGCGAGAAGCTCGATATCCTCTTCAGCAGTTGGAACGAACTCGTGAAGTGGTGGATCAAGGAAACGGATTGTTACAGGATTGCCCTCGAGAGCCTCGTAGAGCTTCTCAAAGTCGCCCTGCTGCATTGGAAGAAGCTTAGCAAGAGCTGCTTCTCTTTCTTCAACAGTGTCAGAGCAGATCATTTCACGGATAGCTGAAATTCTGTCTGGGTCGAAGAACATATGCTCGGTACGGCAAAGACCGATACCCTCAGCGCCGAACTTTCTAGCCTGCATAGCATCAGCAGGAGTGTCAGCGTTTGTTCTAATCTTAAGCTGTCTGTATTCGTCAGCCCAAGTCATGATTGTTTCGAATTCTCCAGCGATTGAAGCAGGAGCAGTAGGAATAGCCTCACCGTAGATGTTACCGGTAGAACCGTCAAGAGAGATGTAGTCGCCCTCAACATATGTCTTGCCAGCGAGAGTGAACTTCTTGTTCTCCTCGTCCATCTTGATTTCGCCACAGCCTGATACGCAGCATGTACCCATACCACGAGCAACAACTGCTGCGTGAGATGTCATACCGCCACGAACTGTGAGGATACCCTGTGAGTAGTGCATACCTTCGATGTCCTCAGGTGATGTCTCAAGACGAACAAGAACAACCTTCTCGCCTGCCTTGCCTTGCTCAACAGCGTCTTCAGCAGTAAATACGATCTTACCGCAAGCAGCTCCAGGAGAAGCTGGAAGAGCAGTAGCAACTGGCTTTGCAGCCTTGAGTGCCTTAGCATCGAATTGTGGGTGGAGAAGTGCATCGAGCTGCTTAGGATCGATCATAAGGAGAGCCTTTTCCTTATCAATCATGCCCTCGTTTACGAGGTCAACTGCGATCTTAAGAGCAGCCTTAGCTGTTCTCTTACCGTTTCTTGTTTGGAGCATATAGAGCTTACCGTGCTCAACGGTAAATTCCATATCCTGCATATCTCTATAGTGGTTCTCGAGGATTGAGCAAACCTCAACGAACTGCTTGTAAGCCTCTGGGAACTTTTCAGCCATCTGTGCGATAGGCATTGGTGTACGAACACCTGCAACAACGTCCTCGCCCTGTGCGTTTGTAAGGAACTCACCCATGAGCTTCTTTTCGCCAGTAGCAGGTTCACGAGTAAATGCAACACCTGTACCGCAATCCTCACCCATGTTACCGAATGCCATTGCCTGTACGTTTACTGCAGTACCCCAAGAATAAGGGATTTCGTTCTGCATTCTGTAGTAGTTAGCACGTGGGTTATCCCAAGAACGGAATACAGCCTTAACTGCGCCCATGAGCTGCTCCTTAGGATCAGATGGGAAGTCTGTGCCGATCTTTGCCTTGTACTCAGCCTTGAACTGTGTAGCAAGCTCCTTGAGGTCAGCAGCTGTAAGCTCTACGTCGAGAGTTACGCCCTTTTCTTCCTTCATCTTGTCGATGAGCTCCTCAAAGTACTTCTTACCAACCTCCATAACAACGTCGGAGTACATTTGGATAAATCTTCTGTAGCAGTCCCAAGCCCAACGAGCGTTACCGGACTTCTCAGCGATTACGTTAACAACCTCTTCGTTAAGACCGAGGTTAAGGATTGTGTCCATCCTACCAGGCATTGAAGCTCTAGCACCTGAACGGACTGAAACGAGAAGGGGATTTTCCTTATCGCCAAATTTCTTACCTGTGATTTCTTCCATCTTAACGATGTATTCCATGATCTGAGCCTGGATTTCGTCGTTAATCTGTCTGCCATCCTCGTAGTACTGTGTGCAAGCTTCAGTAGAGATAGTGAAGCCCTGTGGAACAGGAAGGCCGATTTTGGTCATCTCAGCGAGGTTAGCACCCTTACCACCGAGAATCTCTCTCATTGTTGCGTCGCCCTCTTTAAAGAGGTAAACATACTTCTTTGTACTCATTTAAAGTACCTCCATAAAAAATAATTATAATCGAATGAATGTCTTGTCCGCGTATGCGTACGAGGTAAGTATATCATACTTTTTTATAAAATGGAATATAATTTTAGAAAAAAATTCTCGTTTTTGACAAAATTATTAAAAATAAAGAGAAAATCGCACGTGCTTGCGTGCGATTTTGTAACTTTTTCACAAAATTATCTTTTGCCTCGTCCCTTGTGGGAATGACTTTTCCTCGAATGAGCTGATTTTTTGTGCTTTGGCTTTGAGGAGTGATGAGTGTGTGAGCTCTTGGAGCTCTTTTTCACAGTCGCAGGACGGTTGAACGGAACGGACGGAGTAGAGTCCGCCTCATCACAGCTGACAAGAGCAAAGGTAACGCGTCTTGTAACAACATCGCTATCGACAACCTTGATTTTTACTCTTTGTCCGAGTGCAAAGGTACGCCTGCCCGAGGAGAGAGTTAGGCTAGCCTCGTCAAAGTAGAATGGCGCGCCAAGCGATGCAATAGGCACAAGACCCTCGCAAAGATTGTCGCATTTGGCAAAAAATCCAAACGAGGTAACGCTAGATATAGTCGCATCCATTTCCTCACCGATAAAATCTCCCATATAAACAGCCTTGTAAAGCTCGTCGATTTCTCGCTCGGCATAGAGTGCACGAAGCTCGTTCTCGCTCGAACGCTTAGCAGAACGCTCGGCAAGGGCGCAAAGCTTGGAAACACTCGATTTATCGACACATCCCTCAAGATATTTCTTTACAATTCTGTGAACCGTCAGGTCGGGATAACGCCTGATAGGAGAGGTAAAGTGGCAATATAGCTTGGTCGCAAGACCGAAATGCCCCTTTGGCTCGTGTAAATATTTTGCCTTCATAAGAGAACGCAAAAGCACGCTTGAAATCACATCCGCCTTGTCCTTTTCTCTTGCGCTTTCAAGCACCTTGGCAAGGTCAAGTGGAGTTACGCTTTCAACATCCTTGATGGATGAGGTGTCAATACCGAGATTTGATGCAAAGATAGAGAAGGCGCGAATTTTGTCGGGATCGGGATTTTCGTGTACACGGTACACACAGGGCAAGCTATGCTTGTATAAAAATTCGGCAACGGCACGGTTGGCGCAAAGCATAAATTGCTCGATTAGCTTCTCGCTTTCGCCTCTTTCGCGCTTTACAATCTCGATAGGATGACCGCCTTCATCGAGAATTATCTCTGCCTCGTCGCTTTCAAGGTCCATAGCACCTGCGCGCTCACTCTTGTCCTTTAAAATGCGATAAAGCTCAAGCATTTTTTCAAAATCCCTGACAATGTGTCGATATTTTGCATAAAATTCGCTATTTTCACCGTTGTCGATTATATCGTTTAGCTCGCTGTAAACACCGCGCGCCTTTGAATTTATAATACTGTTGCAAAGACGAGTGTCCTTTATGTTGCCTTGCATATCAAGAGTGATAAGCGCACTCAATGCATATCTGTCAACGCCACCGTTGAGCGAGCACGCTCCGTTTGAAAGCGCACTAGGTAGCATTGGCACAACCTTGTCGGTGAAATACACGCTTGTACCGCGCGACATAGCCTCGTTATCAAGCAACGAGCCCTCGCGCACATAATGCGAAACATCGGCAATGTGAACGCCAAGGACGTACCCTGTGTCTGTTTTTTCAATAGAAATGGCATCGTCGAGGTCCTTTGCGCTCTCACTGTCTATTGTAAAAATGCACCTGTCGCGTAGGTCAACACGACCGTCGTCGCTAATTGGCTCGCTTGAAGCGTCCTCGGCTTCCTTTAAAATTATATCGTCAAAATAAGATGGGATTGAATGCTCACGCAAAATCGCACGGTAATTTGCTTCCTTTGAGGTGTGCTTGCCAAGGCAATCGGTAACCTTTACGCAAATTCTATCTCCATCAAAGAGGGGGTATTTTGTAATTTTACAAACGACCTTGTCGCCTGTTTTTGCCATTACGGAGCTACCGACAACCGTGGCTACGAAATCAAGCTTATCGGAGTCGGGGCGCACCTCGCCAAATAGCCTTCCCTTGTTTGAAAAGCCCTCGAATTCGCCTGTAAATTCGACAATTCCGCGCTCGCTTACCGCAACGATTTCAACCTCGTTGCCCTTGCCGTAGTATCTTGATTTCGGTGAAATTCGCTTTGCGACAACCTTATCTCCGTTCATAACCCCGCATCTGAATTGCGGTGGAACGAAAAACTCTCCCTCGTCGCTTGAAATGAATCCGAATTTTCCGTGTGATGATGAGGAAAATGTGCCACGCACGAAAAGTCCCTCTTCGGGTAGCGAAATTTTTCCTTTTTTGGAAACAAATATCTCAAAATTCTCTTCCATTTCGCAAAGGGTCTTGAAAAACTCCTTTACAAGATGCTCCTTGCCCGACATAACGAGATTGAAAAGCTCGTCAGGGGAAAGAGGAGAGTAGAATTCAGAGGAAATTATGCTTAAAATTTGTTCTTTAATTTCTTTGTTCATAGATATCCTTTGTTAAAAGATAAGTGAAAACTGCTTCGTGTGGTTTTTTCGACAATAGTGTCGAGAGCGGATATTGCCTCGGGCGCTTGTCCGTTTGAAATGCTGAGTTGAAAATTGCTTCGTGAGTTTCTTTCAAGCAAAGGTGTCAAACGCGGACATCACCTTGGGCGCTTGCCCGTTAAAGTGTTGGAAGAAAATTGCTTCGTGTGGATTTTTCGACAAGAGTATCAATCGCGGATATTACCTTGGGCGCCTGTCCGTTTGAAATACTGAGTTGAAAATTGCTTCGTGTGAATTTTTCGACAAAAGTATCAAAATCGGACATTGCCTTGGACGCTTGTCCAAAAAATAAAACCGCCTTGGATAATCCAAAGCGGTTTGATTTCTTAGCTTCCACTAACTGAAATGCCGAGTCTGTCAAAGAGCCATCCGTAGTAATCGGTAAAGGGCTGTGCAATGTAAACAACGAGAGCAACTACCATGAAGATTACTGCAACCACGATTGTGAGAATTGCAAGCTTCTTGTCAAGAGAAGTTCCCTTGTTCTTGCCGAAATATGTTTCGGAGCTTCCACCTGAAATGGTGCTTGAAACGCCCTTGGATTTTCCGCTTTGAATAAGAACTGCGATAACAAGAAACAACGCAGCAACCAAAAGAACAATACCAAGTATGATATTAAGTGTCATCTTTATTTTTCCTCCATTCGTAGGATAATAGTTTAATAGCGAAAGTTATTTTATCACAAATATTTTGAAAAATCAATAGAAAAATGAAAATTTTCAAAAAAATGCAAAATCAATGCTCGTGGCAGGTGCACTCATGACTGTGCGAGCCGTGTCCCTTGCCGTTGCATTTAGAGCATAGACCGTAAATTACAGTTTTCCCCGAGCTGACGGTGAATCCGTGCTCGTCAAAAATATGCTCCTCCATTTTTTTCAAAAATCCGCAGCTCATATGAACTAGCGCACCGCAATTTACGCACTTGAGATGAAAATGCTCGTTGCACTCAGCGTCCTGTACGTATTGATAGCAAGCACCACTACGCTCATCGATTACGAATTTTCTAACAACACCCTGCTCGCAAAGCCTGTCGAGCGTGCGATAAACCGTCGCAATGCCGACCTTGATTCCCAGCTCATCGAGGTGAAGGGCGATATCTCTTGCACAAACATGCGCACTGTTTTCCTTCAAAAAGTCGAGAATAACAGCGCGCTGCTTAGTTTTATATTCTGATGCCATTAGTCGTAAATAGGATACTTTTCGCAGATTTTTGTAACCTCAGCACGGATATAATCTGCCTTTTCCTCGAATTCGGTAGCGCAAAGCTTAATGAGCTTACCGAGAACAACCATATCCTCTTCCTTAAGACCTCTTGAGGTAACTGCAGGAGTACCGATTCTTACGCCACTTGTAACGAATGGCTTTTCAGGGTCGTTAGGAATTGCGTTCTTGTTAACTGTGATATAGCACTCGTCAAGACGCTTTTCAAGCTCCTTACCTGTGATGCCGAATGGGCGAAGGTCAAGAAGCATAAGGTGGTTGTCAGTACCGCCTGATACGAGATCAAAGCCCTCGCTAAGAAGTGTGTCGGCAAGAGTCTTTGCATTTTTAACAATTTGAGCCTGATATTCCTTGAATTCGGGCTTGAGCGCCTCGCCAAAGCAAACTGCCTTTGAAGCGATAATGTGCATAAGAGGACCACCCTGTGTTCCTGGGAATATAGCCTTGTCGATAGCCTTTGCAAGCTCCTCACGGCAAAGGATAAGACCGCCACGAGGACCTCTGAGTGTCTTGTGAGTTGTGGTTGTAACAACGTCAGCATATGGAACAGGTGATGGATGCAAGCCTGCAGCAACAAGTCCTGCAATATGAGCCATATCTACCATGAAGTATGCGCCAACGCTCTTTGCAATCTCGGAAATTCTCTTGAAATCGATAACTCTTGGATAAGCGGAAGCACCTGCAACGATGAGCTTAGGCTGACATTCCTTAGCCTTCTTTTCAAACTCGTCGTAGTCGATAAATCCGTCGTCGTTTACTCCGTAAGGAACGAAGTTGTAGTAGCTACCTGAAAGGTTAACGGGGCTACCGTGTGTAAGATGTCCGCCGTGAGCGAGGTTCATACCCATTACTGTGTCGCCCGGCTTAATAAGAGCAAAATAAACTGCTGTGTTAGCCTGTGCACCGCTGTGTGGCTGAACGTTTGCATGCTCAGCGCCAAAAAGCTCGCAAGCTCTGTCAATAGCAAGCTTTTCAACCACGTCAACGCATTCGCATCCACCGTAGTATCTCTTTGCAGGGTATCCCTCTGCATATTTGTTAGTAAGTGGAGTGCCCATTGTGAGCATAACTGCCTCGGACACCAAGTTTTCGGAGGCGATAAGCTCAAGACCTCTTTTTTGTCTGCCGAGCTCGGAAGCGATTGCCTCGCCAACCTCCTTGTCATAGCCTGTGATTTTACTGATTACTTCAGAAACCATTTTTATTCTCCTTGTGAAATTATTTTTCAACATAAATATTCTACACTATATTGCCAAAAAAATCAAGTACCTATACGAAAAAGCTTGTCCGAAAATATAAAATTGAAGCATTTGAGATTTTCGTGAAATGAAGGCGAAAATCGTGCAAAATTTTAATTTGGTCGGGGAATGTATCAAAATTTCACGGAAAACACTCTCAAAAAATCCAAAAACTTATTGACAAGTGTCTAATAAATGTTGTATAATAAGCATATATCAATAAAAGAAATGCGTACGGAGGTTCAAAAATGGCATTATTAAACGTATTGATGGCTTTCAATCTGTTAAACGGCGGTTACGGATTGATTATTGCAGCGGCAGCATTTGTGATTGCTTTTGTTTTCATCGTGTTGCTCGCAACAAAGAGGGAGATTGTTTATATCGACCCTGACACAGATTTCGAAATGGCACACGACAAATTCGGCTGGGGAAGAAAGGTTAACCTTAATTCCGCTAACAAGACCGGCAAGAAGTTTGTTGGTTGGAGCTTTGACGAGGACGGCGAAAAGCGTCTTGGCAAAAAGACCATTCGTCTTTGGAAGACAACTGAGCTTTATGCAGTTTGGGAAAAGCCTATGGTTGGCGTTTCCGTTGACGAGGCTAATGCGGTAGTTGAATTCGTATATCTTGACGATAACGGTAACGAGCTTACTAAGACTGTTTGTCCTCTTTCTATTGATGTACCTGAAAATGCTAACGGAGAGGCAGTTCTCGGTTGGGCGCTTGATCCAGCTGACGGACCTCTTGTTAACTTGTCCGAGGATGAAAAGAGCGTTCTTACAGTAGAGCTTTATCCTGTTCGTGAGGGCTGGGATAAGGTTGCCCCAGAAGAGCCTGCCGAGGAAGAGGCTATCGAGGAAACACCTGAAGAGGCTATCGAGGAAGCACCTGAAGAAGAGGCTACACCTTACGTTGCAGTAGAAGAAGAGGTTGAACTTGAAGCGCCCGCTGAGGAAGTGGTTGCTGAGGAGCCCGCCGCTCAAGCAGAAGAGGAAGTTGTTGTTGAACCTGTAATCGTTCCTACATATATAGACGGTAACGGAAATGAGCTTGATATTAGATATAGCCGTAGCTTTACTGCTAACGTGATCCAAGGTGAGGATAACGTTAAGGAATTCTATAGCGAGCTTAAGAATCATCTCCTTTCATATAAGGGAGTTAAGTCAAGAATCAGCTGGAAGTTCGATAGCTACAACAGAGGTAGAGATCAGCTTGTTAAGCTTAAGATTCGTGGCAAGACAATTTGCATGTACATCGCACTCGATCCAAACGAGTTTGATAAGGCTAAATACCATCACGATGCTATGGATTCCAAGATTTTCGAGGACGTTCCTATGCTCGTTAAGATTAAGAGCGGACTTGGTCTTAGAAAGGCTAAGGAGCTTGTAGATATCCTTATGGCTAAGCTCGGTATCGAGCTTGACGAAAAGGCTAAGACTGTTGACTACGTAGCTGCTCATCCATACGAGGAAACTGATGCTCTCGTTCAAAAGGGACTTATCAAGATTCTTAAGGCTGATGCAAATGACGTTAAGAAGGCACCTGCTATCGTAGCACCTGTTGAAGAGGTTGTTGAGGAAGTAGCCGAAGAGGTTGCTGAAGAGCCAGCAGTAGTAGTTGTTCCAACATACGTTGATGGCAACGGCAACGAGCTTGATATCAGATATAGCCGTAGCTTTAAGGCTAACGTAATCCAAGCAGACGATACAGTAAAGAGCTATTATAGCGAGCTTAAGAACCATATCCTTTCATACAAGGGTGTAAAGGCTAGAACAAGCTGGAAGTTCGATAGCTTCAATAAGGGCAGAGTACAGCTTGTTAAGCTCAA
>JAZKZO010000048.1:0-46657 GCA_045612665.1 Eubacteriales bacterium | reverse complement strand
ATCATTTTTAAAGCTTTTGTTTAGCTCTTTACTTAAATTACTTGTTTTTTGAGTTTCTCTAAAAGAATTTTCTTAAGAGTTCCGTCTTTGTACTTAGTTATCTAACTAATTTTCTTCTTTGTTCAATTTTCAAGGATCTTTCGCTTCCCTCTTTACAGTCAGCCTTGCTATTATATCACGCATTTCTATACTTGTCAAGGCTTTTTTAAAAGTTTTTTGAACTTTTTTACTGTTTTTTGAGGTGGACTTTTATTTTATCACTATATTTTTTATTTGTCAATAGTTTTTTCATAATTTTTCTTTATTATTATATTAAATAAAGCAAAAATGTTCCGATTTTCTCGGAACATTTTTCAAAAAGCTTCATTATTAATTATATTAAATAGATTTACCGTCAAGCAAAATCACGTTTACGTTGGTAACAATCGACGATGCGAGCGTTAATGCGTATTTTTTGCCATCATATTCTAAAAACGAGGTTTTAGATTGATATTTTGAGGTGTCGATTTTAGACGGAATATAGGAACTAATTGTATCATCAAGCTTAAATATTGCTTCCTTTTTTGTCCAAAGAGCAATCATTTCATCAATGCCTTCAGCCTCTTCTCCTTCGCATACGATATGCGACCTTGTTCTATCAAGCGACACATGCTCCTTAATCTCCTCAATATCAACACCGATATTGAGGCCCGATACGGCAACGCAAACGAGGTCGTTTGTATGAGAAACGGAGAAAAACCTTTCCTTTAAGTGAGGCTTACCTCTCTCATCCTTACTCATTGATTTGAAATCAACGCTCGTCTTAAATGATGCGTTCATAGCATAATCCAAAAGACCGTACGATGCTTTCTTTTGCGCTATAAGTGAGGGGTTAGTAACGGATTTAAGCTCATTTTTAGCGTATTTAGGCATCTTTTTAAAATCCTTAAAGCGCTCCACGCTTGAAACATATACGTCAATCAAAGGAAACTGCTCAGCCATTTTTCTTCTAAATTCATCAAGCTGAGAGCTTGCATGGTCGTTGAAGACACATTCGTTTGCAAAATGCTCACAGTTATTATAAAGAATATGGTAGCCCTTACGCCCGATAGATGCCCTTGCGTGTGCAATTATCTTTTCGGGGGAATTTTTCCTTTTGAGCTCTTTTTTATCGTACTCGGCAACCTCGGCAAAGCGACCTCTTAAAAAATCGTCCACAGAGGTTGCATTAACCTCAACGGTATTAGGATCTACAAGAGGATTTACAACGCTTTCGCCAAATTGAATAATGGTATCCTCGTCAACGCAAATTCCATAGTGATAGAAGCCTCCCGACGGGACGCGAACCATATCAGAGGGTTGCATTTCCTTTAAAGACCATTTCATTTAGTTACTCTCCCTTGCTTTCGATGAAATCAACTACCTCGCCAACGGTGTTAAAATCTCCCATTGCGACGTTTTCAAAGCGAATAGAAAAGCTTTCCTCGATTGCTATAATCATATAAAGCATTCCTATTGAGTTAAGTCCGAGACCTGTTCTTAGGTCAGTGCTCTCGTCAAAATTAGCGACGTCAACGCCACCGTTAACGAGGGTGAATATGTTTTTAAGCTTTTCTAGTATAACTTCTCTACTCATAGTACGTTCTTTGGCCTCTTTATCTTCATACTCGGAGTTCTTTCGAAATCCTCGGTTCTTATAATTATTTTGGATACCTTTTGGTAGTTTAGGAGTGTGTTATTAACCTCGGTTACCTTCTTAACACAGTATTCACCGATATTTTCAACTCCATTTGCCTTCAAAACATCAACGCGAGGAGTCATCTCAAAGATGAGCGCCTCTACACCGTTATCGTTTACGCCCTTGTAAATTAAGCAATCGCGAACGCAATCAAGCTCACGGAATTTGGATTCAAGCTCCTCGGGAGCGATATTTTCACCGCTTAACAAAACGATTATATCCTTAATTCTACCAACGATATACATATAGCCGTCATCGTCGAATTTAACAAGGTCTCCGGTTTTGAAATATCCGTCCTCGAATGCCTTTGCAGTTTCCTCGGGATCGTTATAATACTCGGTCAAAATATTATCGCCCTTGAGCCAAAGCTCATCGTTTACAATCTTATACTCTTGATTTGGATAAAGGAAGCCAACAGAGGTCGGATTTTCAAGGGTTGTTGGGTTACCGCTTACAAGGTTAGCGGACTCAGTAAGACCGTAGCCTGCCAAAAGTGTAACGCCGAGCTTATTATATTCCTTTGCAAGATGAGGAGCAACAACTGCTGCACCTGCAACTATATATTTAAGCGAGCTTCCAAGAATTTTTGTGCCCATAACTCTTGTGAGTCCGAGCGCCATTTCGGCAAGAGCCGGCACCATTATCATAATTGTTGGATTATACGCAGGAATTTCACGGAACATATTCTTTGTATCTCTGCATATGTAAAGTGTGCTTCCCGTATAAAGGCTTGTCATCATATTACGAACATAACCGAAAATATGTGTAAGAGGAAGAACGAGAAAATATCTTTCCCCAAAAACATCATGGTCAACAAAGCCCATACAACCGTTTACAGTGCCTGCAAGGATTGCCTTATGCGACAATAGTGCGCCCTTGCTTTGTCCTGTTGTTCCTGCCGTAAACACAATTGCGCAAGGAGCATCCGAGGACACCTTATTAGCGGGTGCAAAGCCATCCTTTACCTCATTTGAAAGTATTGCCTTCAAGTTAGGATTAAGCTTATGTGCGAGTGCTACTCTTTCAGCCGATGCGCTATCGTAAATAATAGCGGACATTTGGAATTTGAGCGAGCATCCGTAGAGTGTTTTTTCGTCAAGATGATATGGCAACGCAACTACAACAGCGCCATATGAGGTTACCGCCATAGATGCGACAACGAAATCAGCGCAGTTAGGATAAAATACGCCCACCTTATCGCCGACCTTTATACCTAGCTCCGATATAGCGAGTCTTAACGCGCCCACCTTCTTTGAAAGGTCTGCATAGGTATATTCAATACCGTTATCTATAAGCGCGATTTTGTCCTTATATTCCTCAAAAATGTAATCGGACATTTCTCCAACGCAAGAGAATTTTTTCAGCTTAGACTGAGTTTCATATGATGTGTATTTAGGATTTAATAGACTTTGCATTTATTTTCTCCTTATAATTTGATGCAAGCTCCTCTTCCTTTGCTTGAAGAAGCTCGCTCACCTTTTCAATATCAGCCGGGGTTGGCACTCTACCGAGAGCCTCATCCAAATAAACAGGCTCGCCAATAACGAGGCGCTGTCTTTGATACCATTTCTCTCTTTTTACTATGTATATAGGAACAACCGGCACTTTATTAAGAATGGCAAAAAGCGCGACTCCACCCTTGAATTTCATAAATTCGGCATCATCCGAGGCATTAATTGTTCCCTCGGGGAAGATCAACAGAAGCTTGCCTGCCTTTAAGACGTCGGAAATTCCGTGATACATATCAATCGTTACGTTTTTCTTATCAACAGGGATACAAAGAAAGCTTTTGAAAAACGCTCTATTTAATGCATTATTAAAGAAATCCTTCGTTGCAAGCGACCATTTTCTTCTTAGAGGAAAGACGAATTGCAAAATAATGGGATCGAAAAATCCAACGTGATTTGCCATTAGAATGGCTGAATCAAGCTTTCCCTTTTTACCCATTCGAATAATCTTGGGTCTAAAGAAAATCCAAGCTGGAATTGCGCCTGTAAATTTTATAAAATCATGACAAAAGGTCCAAAAGGTGTAGCTTTTAAACCTTTTTTTGTTCTTTTTTGCTGTTTGTTTCATCTCTTAAACTAATTACCTTATTTCTTATGTAATTTGTCAAGGTCTCGATATTTTTACTCATTTCGAGACTTGGGTCGATTATATCGCTTGGATTTATAGGCTTACCTATCATAACGTTAGCCCTGCCCTTGCCAAAGTAATTTCCATCGGTATAGACAGGAATTATCGGTGCGCCCGATAAAATTGCGATATAAGCGGCGCTTGGCTTAAATTCGAGAGGAGTTACCTCGTTTGGCTCAGGAATTCTTGCCTCGGGGTATATTTCAATTACGCCACCGTTTTTAAGTATATCGACGGACTTTTCAACAAATGAGAAGTTCTTGCCCTCTCTACTTATTTTAATTCCGTCAAGCTCCTTCAAAAGCCATCTCATAGGCCGATTTCTATAAAGAATATCAGCCATAAGGCAATGAAGGTGTCTACCAAAGAAAACCTGCATCATTTGTGCGAAGTCATACACCGAGGTATGATTGCTTACTATGATAGCAGGGCCTTTGATTTTTCTTCCCTGTACAGACTTATCCTCGTAGTGAATTTTGGTGCGAAACACTACAAGCTCAATAGGATAAGCAGTAACCTTTACTATTCCGGTAAAAAGCTTTCCCATATTTATGCCCTATTCAAATCCTGCTGAAGCATTGCAACGGATACTACATTAACTGGATACAATGGAAGAATTATTCCAAATATAATATGCCACTTGAAGCCTGTAAGCTTAGCATCAGGATTAGTGCTTTTAATTGATTTATAGATTTTCGACATTTCATATATTCCAAAGAACGGAACAAACGCGCACAAAGCCCACGTAAGCCATGCGCTACCGCAAACGAGTGCGTCCTTGTTGGTGCTCTTTATGCCCTTGAACTGGAATGCGCTCCAAATAAAGCCGAAGATTGAGCCCGAAAGAAGCCAATATGCGCAGTTCATAAAGGTAACCTCTTTATCGCGAGAGGAATCCGCTTCCTCTAAGGTTATCTCGGATATATCAAGGTCGGGGTTTTGTCTTTTGAACTCTCTTGCAATACATTCAGGCGAGAAATCCTTTGGCATCTTAAAGCAAGCAAAGAAGCCAAGAATACACATAACCGAAACGATTATAGGAACAAGAAGCGTTCCGAGGTTGAATACGGTATCGGCTGATACACCGAATATATTTGCAGCATTTTCAGCTGCAGTAATTTCGACAAGCGTTCCATCGGGGGCAAGTGTTGTAGACGGCTCTGCCCACACTACTCCGCCCTTTGCCTTGCTTATAAAGAGCATTTTTATATTCTCGTAAACAAGTGATGATGCAATCGCACCTATTATAGAGGTTGTAACCGCCTGTGCAGCGAAATACATAGCCGAATGATTTTGCTTTGTGAGCTTTTCCTCAATTGAGGACACCTGTGCGGGGATAAGAAGTGGCATCATAAAGAATGCACCGATTCCCCAGCTACCGATGAGAGCGCCTATAATTGATATTGCATATTGCAAGCCAACGTTACCGCCTGTTACGTAAAGGCTGGCAAGGTCGAACGACAAAATAGCAACCGCAAAGGACAAAAGGCTTGTTTGATAAGTAAATCTTATTCCCTTTTTCTTTCTTACCTTATTAAAGAGGTAAAGCATCATAGGAACGGGTGCGAAGGCACAGGTTTCAATAATTGCCATTTGCATATTATCAAAGCCCATTCCACCGTTTATAAGGGCGTTCATTGATACTAGGAACATTTGAAGTCCAAAGAAGGCTGTACAGTTTACAACTATCCAAGACATAAACACCTTGTTACCAAAGGTTACCTTAAGGCTCTTTATAATTGATACGTGCTCCTCCTTGAGCCCCTCGTTTTCGGGATATCCGTACTTTTTGCCTTCCTTTATCATAAAGAGAGGAATAAGCATTGTAAGCATAAGGATAGAGCCGTAAATTGCAACCTTATCAATATGAAGCTTTGTAGCGCCCAAAATAACCGGTACGAGCGCATAAACAAGTGCGTAGGTTATAGTGTCGAAGGTCGCCTTGTAGTTGGAAACGCGAAGGCGCTGCTCCTCTCCGTCGCAAACCTGTGCAAAGCTTCCGTAAAAGGCGATAAGACACATTGTGTAGGTACTAAAGAATATAAGTGCAAAGGATACTATCCAAACCGTATTAAAGAGCTGTGCCGCATTTGAATCGGGAGTGTTTGGATAGATTACGTAGCTACCGAACGGAATCCAACACATAACGTAGCTTATCATCATAGGGACAAGGCATACTAGGATTGGCGGACGGCGTCTTCCCCATCTAGTATTAAGGGAATCGGTAAGCTTCGCAAACGGGATATCAATAATACCGTCAAAGGCTCTTGAAATAGCCCATAAGATCGGGAAAATAGCGGGTAAGATATAGCAAATTCCCGAGATTGATTGAAGCGGATTGTTTTGAACATTAAGTGCAGTTGGGTTTATAGCATCCGTAAAGAATGCGCCCATCAAAATCATCATAAGATTCGGTCCGAATCCCGATGCCGCGAACAACGCTTCCTTCCATTTTTTATCAAGTGATTTAATCTTCAATTTTATCTCTCCTTAAAACTGAATTTATTAAAGTCTATCCTGTAAATACAGGCAAAATGCATCTATTGTTGCAATTGATTGATCCTCAACGATTGGGAACGGAACATTGAAGTCAGCTTTGATATTCTCAATCAGCTGAAAATATGCAAGCGACGTTCCACCGAGCTCGAAAAAGAAGTTTTGAGTGGACTGCTCATTTGTGATTTCCTTTTCAAGAACCTCCTCAAAAAGTGCCCTTACCTTTTCTCTTAGCTCCAAATTTATATTCTCGCTCAAGGACTCATCCTCAAAGTCCTTTGGAGAAATAAGCTTGATTTCTCCGTTAGCTATTCTTTTCTTGATTTTTCCACGGTTGAGCTTGAATTCGTTATCAAGCATTAGTGGCTCGTAAGTAAAGAAAACGTCATCAATCAAGCCCGAATAAGCATGTTTTTCTATCAAAGTGAAAATTTCGCGCTTCATATCGGAAATTTTTTGCTTTGAAAAATATCTGCTTACGCCAACAACCAAGGTTGATTTGATTTTTCCGTCCTGTTCAATTCCAAGCATACAAACGCTAGCATCAGGCACGGCTACTCTATCCTCGACAATTCCAGGTGAAACGTTTTCGCCCGAGGTGGAAACGATAAGGTCGTCGCTTCTACCAAGAACGTATACGTGTCCTGCTTGAATTTTCGCACCGTCGGCGGTTGGGAACCAGTCGTTTTCGCTATACGAAACGCTCTCATCGGCGCTTATAATCTCGGTGGCGATTGACTTTGACTTGATTTCGAGTATTCCTTGATCGTTTATTCTAAAATTAACTGAACCAAACGGCTTACCAACCGAGCCACTGTTTAGACGCTTTGTGTTATTGCTCAGCTCAACGCAAGCAATTCCAACCTCGGTCATTCCGTAGCCGTTAGCCAAGCGATAGCCGATGCCGTTAAAGAATTCCAAGGTTTTGGTTGTTACTGCTCCACCGCCTGTGATAAGGAATTGAACGCTATCTCCAAAGAGGTTATCGCGAATTTCCTTAAAGGCTTTTTTAGCAAATGCTCTTCCCGCCCTTGACGATACCGTTTGCATAGAGTTTGATATTTTCAAGCCCTTTTGCACCTTTTTTACAAGATGCGGACGGCGTTGTTCCAATAGCTTATTTGCGCTTTTTCTTATTTTCTCCCAAAGCATTGGAACGGCAAATATGTGTGTAACCTTATGCTTTCTTACGGTGTTTAGTATTGTTTCACCCGAGAGGTTATTCAAAAGAACAAAGGTTCTTCCGAAAAATGCGAACCACATATAGCACGCAACCAATCCAAATACGTGATAAAATGGCAAAAATGTGAGCTGCTTTATATATCCCTCGTAGTGAGTTTTGATAAGCTTGCTCTTCTTTACAATATCGGATGAATTATAGATTTGCGCACAAATTGCGTTGCCGTTATAAACGCAAAGCTTCACGTTATTTGATGAGCCTGAGGACATAAGAATTATCTTGTTTGCCCACTTGCCAAGCTCACAGGGCTGTGCGTCGGCCGTTATCTGCTTGTAATTGATTGTTTTTACCGAGAACTCTCTAGAATCGGTGATAACCGCCTGCACGTTATGTGCTTTCAGCAAATTCTCAAGGATCTCGTTATCAAGGCGCTTGTTCATAAGAAGCGGTACTCTTCCACTTTTCAAAATTGCCCAAAAAATCTCAATCCACTCAACGGAATTGTCCATATACATTCCGACAATCGCATCGTAGGGTGTAGGAAGATTTTGCTTTAGATAGTGTGCGAAGGAGTCAATCGTCTTATAAACCTCGCCATATGTAAATTTAAAAATTTTATTTCCGTCCGTTGTTTCGAACATAATATTCTCGGGATTTGAGAACATAACCTCAAAAACCGATTCAAAGGTTTGCTCCCTTTTACGAAGCGCACCCATTTTCATATTAACAAACTGATCTATTGTTTTACAGCTTCCTATACCGTATACCTGCATTAAATAAACCTCGTGGAATTCTATTATATTTTATATTATATCACACGCGCGACATTTATTCAATAGAAAAATAAAAATCGTGTCGATGTGTGTCGATAATCGAGCTTTAAAAGCGCTTGTAATTATTGGCTTTTGCGCAATTTTCAAATAAAAAAATTACCAATTATAATTTTCAAGCAATGCACAATAATAATACCAGAGCGTTCGAGACTCGTTTAAAATTGTCTTGTTGATTAGGCGATTTTAAAAGGTCGCCTATGCTCGATAATATAGATATTTTGATAAGGAGTTATTAAAATGGCTAGTAACAAGATTACTGTTCCAGAAGCTAAGGCTGCTCTTGATAAGTTTAAGATGCAGGCTGCAAGCGAGGTAGGTGTTACTCTTAACCAAAACGGCTATAACGGCGATCTCACCGCTCGTCAGGCTGGTTCTATCGGCGGTCAGATGGTTAAGAAGATGGTTGAATCTTACGAAAACTCAATCAAGACAAAATAACTTTCGCCAAAGCTTAAGTTAAAAAACAAAAAGCATCTCAATTGAGATGCTTTTTTGTTAGTTTAATTTTTGGCAAATTCAGTTAACTTCAACTCTTTTAATAGCAATTGAGCGCGCAATTTCTTGTCATTAGACAAGTTCGAATTTGCAACAATTTCATTATATGCTCTTTTCCTACCACCACAAAATAGAATTCTAAACCATCTTCTAATCTGATAGAACGGAAACAAAATTGGACACTTTTTAAGCGACGGATAGTAAAAAACCATCGATTTGTACGAAATGAAAATCCTACGTATTATATGTTGAAATCTTCCGCCTCTTCTAACTTGAAACATAGCGGCATTTTGCTCAAGTGAACCATAAACGCCACCCGAAAGCACATAAGACTCCATTTCCTTTATAAGAGGAGTTCTCTCCCTACTATCAAACCAAACCTCTGTTAACTCTATTGCCTTTTCATAGAACTCATACAGTTGATTGTTTTTAAGCAACGACGTCGCACGTGTTTCGTCATAACCAAGGGAGTTTTTTATAATCCACAAATCAATAAACGATCTTATTCCACAACCACCATGCAAAAAATGCTTTGCCATATGATAAATGTGATACAATAAAAACATTTCGTTTGTCATAGCATACTGGCACGATGACTTTTGAAAAATCTCATTGCTACACCAAATCTGCTGTAGGTCTTGAGCGATATAAAAATCCGACTCTATTAACTTGTAATGAAGCTCCACGTGAACGCTGGAAGGAGAAACTGTTGATATATCATATTGGCCCTTAGAATTAACTGTATAGGCAAGATTTTCGGATAACGCCCTTGTCGCCTTTTCGATGTCTTCTTCCTTTATCAATATATCTATATCACAACTAGTTCTTAGCCATGGCTCTTTATAATAATCCGCTAAAACAGTACCCTTTAATGGAATAAATGAAATTTCTTTATCGCAAAACAATTTCGATATAGCATCAATTTCATTGCATGCTTTTATGTAACGAAAAATTGCCGTTTTTCTTGCTTGATCAAATTCTTTTTTTAAAGGTTCATCAATCGCATTATTAGACTCATCTAATGCATAGCTTACAATATGTGCAAGGTCGTGTTTTTTTGACATGTCAAAAACTCTTTTCCATGCATCGTTATTGAGTTCTATAGATTCACGTCTCGCTCTATTTGGAAATGCATACTCGTAAAGCTTAAGCATTGTCTTTAACATTGCGATTTACCTCCTTTTTCTTTATATTTTCTATTTGCCAAGAATCTTTTTTGCCAATTTTTTTACAAAATTTGGGCAAAGATTATATACTTTTCTTGCAAGGCTATTAACCTTATATTTTCGACGATAAAACTTTGAGACTCCAGTCCAACCCTTCTCTTTATAAATGCTCTTTACCATATCATAGTTTTGCCCTTTTTCCGAAGGTTGAACGAGGTTAGGGTTGGCTTTCTGAATTTTTTCAATGGTAGATTCTTTGAAGAAAAGCTTTTCCTTGCTTTGCTCAAAGAGCTTTTCGCCCTTTTGTGTATTTATAATTATGCCGGAGATGCCAACAATCTTTCTATCGTTACATTCTTTATAGAACTCTGGTTCTTCTTTTTGAACTCCCCAATAATCACATATTGTAATATCTCCAGGGCGATTTATGTTTGAATATTTACACGCAAAACAGCTTTCTCTAAGTATGTCATTTTTCAAAAAAGCAGCATAATAGCTTGAATCACAAAAATACAGAGTCTTTTTATGCTTATTGCTCTTAAATTGCAAGCTACCTATACAATTTTGCCCATAATCTTTATCTCTAAAAATATAAGAGGATAAGTTATTATGATGCTTGTTTTGCAACATAGCTATTTCATCCTTAAACATTTGATTGCTTGGAACGCCATGGCAAACAAGATCAATGAGAATTAGATTTTCTCGCTTGTCACCTATGTAATTTTTAAGCGCTGAAACCTGACAAGGTGTCCCACAAAACAGTACTTTCTTTTCTTTTAGTGCGTCTTTAATTTGTTTGAACGCAAGTAACATATTTGATTGAACATACTTTGAGCCTTGAAGCTTGTATAGCTCCTCTTCGCTTGTGATGCCAACAACTTTAACATCGAAGTTTTCGTTCATTTCCGTGCCGAAAACCTTGCCACCTTCGGATAAAATTTTCTTAGCAAAAAGCGCAAAAATTCCACCAGAAGCAGATTTTTTCGTAGACTCATCAAGACTTGTTCCTGCATATGGTTTCTTTTCAAAATTCGTTTCAAAATTATTATTTATAGCAGGACAAACATTTCTACATTTACCGCAATCAACGCAAAGTCCGGAGTCAATCGACGCATATATGTATCCACATTCATCTGTTTTCATTGAAATGGCATTTTTAGGACATGCTGCATAGCAAGCACCGCATCCACAACAATTCTTATATCTACTACAAAATCCATATTAACCTCGTTTTAAAAGCTTTTTTATAGGCTTTTTTATCAAATCCTTTTCGTATTTATTCATACCAATAAACCACATTGAAACGCAATAAACGATTGTATAGCCAATTATCGATAAAAGCATAAACCATACATTATAAACATCAACAAAAAGGTTTATCAAAATGCCAAATATCACTGGTAATATAAGGCCAAGCGACATTCTTAGAATATTTTTCCAAAAGCTTAAAATATTTATGTAACATTTTTTATGATAGTAAACATTCATAATAAGACCGTTAGCCAAAATCAGTGAAATTGCAGTGCCAAAAGCTGCACCAACAGCACCGTATTTTTGACAAAGAAAAATTGACAAAACCAAATTACAAAGTGCCATCACTATATAAATAATACTTCTAAATTGATGTTTGTTTAATGCTCTCTGCACTTCAATTCCAATGTTTTGCATTAGCGCTATAGTGGCGGGCAAAATAAGCAAAAGCGATACATAATAAGCGTCCTCATAACCATCTCCTGCCCAAAAATGGATAAATGGCCTGCCAAAAAATACAGTTCCACTTGCAATAAGGCCTAAAATTGCAAACTGAACTCTTCCAACCTTTATAAAAAGAGAGGACAATTCTATTTCGTAATTAGTCGATTTATTTGTGTTGACAATCCTATGTATTCTTGGAGTAAAAACACCAGATATAGAGGTTGAAAAAAGCTGGTAATACTGATAGAGAGCAAAGCCAACTGAATAAATACCAACAGCGCTTGTACCTTTAAATCGACCAAGTAAAAGTTTATCTACATTCCAGTTAATTTGGTCAATGATCAAATTTAATGCTATAAAAAATGTAAATCCAAATAAACTTTTAAAAAGCCCTTTTTCAAAATCACGGAAAATAAATTTTTGTTTTAATTTCACTAAGACAAAAAGAAAATAACAAATATCAATCGCAATATTTACACCGACTGTTACCGCAACCATCGCTATTGAACGGAAACCCGAAAGCAACAGCGGCAATGTAATTAACGGTCCACCTACTGTTTTAAAAATAGCTAAAAGCTTTAAAACTATGTATTTTTCATGTGCTGAGATAATACTTTGAAAAACACTCATTGGAAAAGAAATTGCAAGATTGACAGTTAAAAATAGCGTCAATACTCTTGCTATTCCGTATTCTTCTATGGTAAGTCCTTGGTCAAAGACTAAATTCAAATTGAAAGAGATGAAAAGCCCACATAAAAGCGCTACTATGGCAATGATACCGAAAATAATTAAAAACAAACCATTTAACTTGTATATTTTATCGTCATTTTCTTCTTTTTTATATTTTGCATAGTATCTAATGTATCCAGCATTAAAACCAAGTGATAAAATAGAAAGCATCGATATTACGGATGAGACCGTGTTATAAAGTCCATATTCACTTTTTCCGAGGTAGCGTATCATGAACGGTGTATATAAGAGCCCTATGATAACGCCAAAAGCCATTTGCAAATATGAAATTATCGCACCTGCTTTTACTTGATTGATTTTCTTTACCATTTTAATCCTTCAAATTGTTTGCTAAAAATTCTATTGATTCTTTCTTTTTGGTTATAAACTCTTCTGTTTCACTTGAATAATCAATCGGTTGTAGATTTTCAATATATTCAAGCTTCATTTTTTCATTTGTATCACAATATCTCTCTTGACATCCAAAAAGAGCTGTTATGTCTTTGATCCTTCCATTCATAAGTGCTTTTTTGTCTCTGTTAAAAACAAAAAGCTCCTTGCTATATATGTGGCTAAAAACTACTGCATGAAAGCTGTCTGTGAAAACATATTTTGCATGCTTTATAAGAGAAATGAAGTCTTCAGGAGATGCATCTATTAAACGATAATCTCCAAAATTTCTATCGGATAGAACAATTCCGGCAGTATAAGGAATCGCTGCAATTTTCAACGCGTGTTTTTTCGCAAATTTATTCACCAATTTGCGAGTTTTTTTGTAATTGCCCAAAAAATAACAAAAAACATAGTCTTCTTCTATTAGTCTTTTCGAAGACACCTCATCCCAGTCTTCTCTTTCTAACAGCAAAGTTGGATCAAGTGTTGATACAACAGGTACAGGAGTTAAATCTTCAATTAACTTTACTGAAGAAGGTTCTCTCACAGAAACAGCGACAAAATCCTTCAAGCTTTTTTTGAAAATTTCCTTTTGCGCATCGGTTAAGTAATCTTTTCCAATGCTTGCCGAATAAGAAATTTTCTTTTTATCAGATGGTACAAAATCAAGAAAAAATTCCGGATTATACCAAGACAAATTCCACACTTGATCACTCCCGGTTAGAAAAACATCATATTTTTCTATACAATCCCCGATATTTGTCTCATCGTATATTTCATAGCTGTGCGGTATTATATTTTGATTAAAGTTGTAAAAAGCCTCTGCTCTTTTTTTATGTAAATCGCATTTTTTTGAAATGTATCTTCTGCAGAGAATTAAAGGAATCTTAATAAATTTCTTCACATTTGCCTTTAAAGATCTGTTCACGATTTCTTTGCGTTTAACAAAAGATATTTGTTCGCATTGACGTTCCATTTGATTAAGTGCAGCTGCCAAGGCATATGCTTGCAAATTACCACCATAATTTTGACTTTTATAATAATGTGTAAGTATCCCTATTTTTTTCATTTTTCCTCTCAATATATATGTAATTTAATGAAAAACCATACTATAAAAGTTTTGATTTTTTTAAGTCTTAATATGTTCCTAAGGCTAAAGTAATTATACAAAGTTGATTGTTTTATATCCTTTATGTTTTTCTTATAATCACGATTTTGCTTTCTATATTTAAGTTCGTTGGAAAAAAGATAATAGCATAACAATGAATAATATTGAGTTGATATTGACTTTGACATTTTGGATTCAAAACATTCAAAAATTGAATCCAATTCATTTTTCAACTCAAGCTGACTTACCAAAAAATCCTTTTTATAAGTGCCACTTGCTGATGACGAATTGATCCTATAGTGATAAAAAACATTTGGGATAGAACATATTGATTTTGAGTTCAATATAGCATTCAAAACAAAAATAAGATCTTCGCTAATTTTAATTTTCGGATTAAATCTAACATTTTCGATACAGAAACGCTTATATAAAACTCTACACGAACTTCCGAAAACGTTATTTTTTAATTTGAAAAACCAACATGCAAATTCAACAAAATCCGGATCGCTAAAATTAACATCCATTTTATCGGGGATTTTTTCTTTGTACTCAACAAAAGAAGTTTCATCAAATCTATCAAAATGACAAAAACACATATCAGAATTCGTTTCAAGAATCCTATTATGCATAAGCTCGAGATATTTCTCATCCACGAAATCATCAGAATCAATAAATGTTATGTATTCTCCGTTTGAGACTTCAATCCCTAAATTACGTACTGAAGAAACGCCTCCATTTTCTTTATGGATCACCTTTATTCTTTCATCCCTAGTTGCATATTCATCGCAAATTTTACCACTATTATCGGATGAACCATCATCTACTAAAACAAGCTCAAACGTCTTATACGTTTGACATAAAATAGACTCAATGCATTCGCGAAGATATTTTTCGGCATTGTAAACAGGGACGATTATACTTATAATATCCATTTCTATCCTTTTTCTTTTCAGTCGTTGATTTTTCCGTTTATTTTCTTTTCCAAGGAAATCAAATGAGTATCAATTTTTTTAACAAATCTTGTTTTTGACAACAGCCTTCCAATCAACCGTCTAATCAAATCTATTCCAAAGCAGACAATAAACAATGCAATCGGTATGATCAAAACAAATATCAAATAACTTATTTCGGAAGACTCAAGCAGCATAACGCTCAATCGCTGATTCCATAGGATGCCCCTTATATTTGGATGTTCATGTAATAAATATATTCCAAATACAGAACTCGAAACAATCGTTATTTTTTTAATTCCGCTACTAGAGCATTTAATATCTTTAAAAAGCAAAAGAAGAAGTACAGCGTTTATCAACTGGAATATTGTATTGTAATTGTATAACAAACTGGTACCAACATTCATTTCTAGTTTATCTACTATATAAACGAACACTATCTTAGACGCAAATATCGCCAAACAATTTATAAAAATGCCAATTATACACTTTAATTTCGAAAGTTTAACATCAAAGCGTTTTAAAAAGTGTCCAATTATATACAACGTTACAAAGCCAATAATTCCCATTCCTTTAGATTTATCAAATGTTATAAATACTATTTGAAAAATTGGCAACACATAAAAGATAAAAACAATTATGGCCGTCAACATTTTCAGCGAAAGATCGTTTAAGCTACCTAACATATGATTCAAAAAAGGTATTAATAGCAACAGCAAAATATACGATGAAAAGAACCAATACTGTTCACTTGCAAACGGAAATAACGAATATATAGCTTCTTTTATTGAAAACTCGGCATTTCCTGTAATGAGCAACAACAAATAGATTCCCACTGAATAGAAAAGAACCTGCCCATATATAAGAACTATTTTTCTTATAGAAAGGAAACGCGAACTTGTTTTTGAAAAGTACCCTGTAATTAAAACAAAACAATTAACAGCACAAACAATAATAGATTCA
This sequence comes from Eubacteriales bacterium, assembly GCA_045612665.1. Lineage (GTDB taxonomy): Bacteria > Bacillota > Clostridia > Oscillospirales > CAG-272 > RGIG2000. The sequence goes on along the minus strand of JAZKZO010000048.1, from coordinate 30,796 downwards.
CAAAACCAAGTAAAAGTCCACTTGAAAGAATATATCGGAATTTCATTTCTAATTCCTGTATGAACAAACAAATGACCAGTTATTATTAAGAACATTAAAAATATTCTTAAAAAGTCTATTCCATAATTATGTTCTTTTTGCATATTTACATCCTTTATAACTCAAAAAACTTTAATGAACAAAGCGAACCACGAGAACACGACAATAACAAAATCATAGCGGAAAGTAAAATAAACATCATATTTTGTATAGTAATCACAGACGATCTAACAACAGAATTACCGTCGTTTGATTTCACATTATCTTTCGACTGCAACATCGTCATTAGCGCCGGTAAACTTATTATCGGCAAGATATAAGTTATTGTACGATGAAAAATTGAAAATTCAAAACACAAACACAATGCGATTGCCATGCATAGCATTAAATAGGCACGAAGACCATTTAGCTTTAATGTTCCTTCATTTTTGATTATTTTATATCCAACGATAGTCCATAAGTGAACAAAACAAACAATACCTGCTATTATATAGTCCCAAACATATGTATATGCATGTTCATTTCCAATATAAGAATCCGCTTTATCTATTATAGCATCAAGAAATTCTCCAAAATTAAGCGATACAAGTACAACTCCTATCATCAAACAAATAAAATAAACTATTTTGCGTATCGAATTTGTTTTTGAATCGAAAAGCGGAATAATGAGTCGCGCAAAAATCAAAACAGCAACAAACAAATGTATGGATGCAGCTATTAAATATAAAAAAATATGTAATATTTTGAATTTTCCTTCTGCATTCTCTCTAAAGAAACAAAATGCTAACAAAGAAATTCCTAGCATACATCTAATGCCAGATATGACAAATATATATGTTCCTATTGACATAAAATAGAAAAGAATTATGGCTACATTCTTTGCTGATATTTGATTTTTTTCAGCTGTCTTGTAAATAACATAAAAAATGCAACTATAGCAAACCATGGTAGTTACAGTTGGTAACAGTTGCGGAACACCCGTTTTCGAGACCATCCAATACAGCCATTGTGCCGATTTGAATGAACCCATTTGGAGTTGCCAAAATTGATCGAAAGAATATTTTTCATATCCTTTAACAAAGCCATATATTCTATATAAATCTGCGCCTGTATTAGGAACAAATTTGTATGCCATAATAGACAAAATTATTATGTAGAGAAACAATATTGTTTTTATTGTTTTCTGTTCTTTGGTTTTTGATATAAAAAAACACATCAAAAAAAGGACAATCGCATATGTACCGACTCCTATCAATCGCTCAATTAAAAACATCTTTACCCCTATAACAACTATGCATTCATTTTTTAAATTTTTTTATAATATTCAATTGCTTCCTTCGCAACATTTTTCCACAAAAATTTATTTTTTATAAGATTTATTGCATTTTTAGATTTTTGTTTCAAAAGATTTCTTTCCAAAATTGCTTTTTCTATTGCGTTTGCAATAGCATCTGCGGTTGTTTCGCAACTCCAGCCTGCATCATATTTATCGATTACGCCAGTGAGCGAGGTCCCATTTGTAATAAAACAAGGAACGCCATAAGACATCGCTTCCAAAATTCCCATTGGCATTGCTTCTGTACGAGAACATTGAATAAAAAGATCCGTCTCTAAAAGGATATTTTTCTTTTCTTCTCCAAAAGCGGATCCATTTACAGTAAAAAGATCAGAAACACCTTTATCTTGTATGTTTTTTTTCAATGTTTTTACTTGTTCAAAATAGTAATCTGTAATAGGACCATACAAATTAAAAATACAATTATTTTTTCTCAAAAGTTCTCTATTCGAATTCACAGCATCCACAAGTAAATCCAATCCCTTTATGTGATTATTATATCTGCCGATGTACGAAAACACTATTTTATCGTCATTAAAGCACTCTTTTTGTTCAGCAGGCATATGAATGCCGTTGGTTGATACAAAACACGGAAGATTTCTAAATGTGCGATTTTTCTCATCCTCTGAAAGATATTGTATTGCGGAAGCGCCGTTTATAAATTTGTTGAAAAAGAATATATTCCCTATAATTTTTTTCAAACGCTTTGTTTTTTGCGCCTGTTTTGTCATACTGCCGTGCGGAACTATAATGTATGGAATATTATTTTTTCTTGCTTCCTTTGCAATACCTAAAAACTCAGGATAATATATCTCATGGAAAATCATAATATCAGGCTTGTTAAAAGGTTCATCCAAAGTTGAAAAAGAAAATGGTTTTTTGTATACAAAACAATTATCAAGCCCCTCTGGTGCATAGTCACACAAATTCAACAAAGCAACATTTTCAATTTTTCCTTGTTCTTCTATGTGCTTGGGCACTACCGCACAAACTCCATTTGCGGGATTGTTTTTCACCTTAGCAACATGTAAAATTATCATCACATATCCTCATTTCGAACATTCTATTTACAGACAATATTCCCCTCGAATTCAATCTCCTTAAACGAGGTTCTATCTGCCTGATTTGCGAAAACAACGTCAGAGTGAATATTCATTTTTCAATTTTAGAAAAATCGTTTTGGTGCATTGTTACACACAAAATTTCAAATTTTGACATTGTTTTGCCCCTTGAATTTATATTAGTTTCATCTCGTCTGCAAAATCCATTTGAGTTCTTCCGAGTTCTTCCTTAAAATCTTTTTCTATGTTCCATGTTTCTGCATGTTGTTCCAGCTTAATTCTCTCAAGAGAGGGCGTTTTCATATAATCCCCAAATCTAAATGTCAAAAACTCGTGAAGGTTTTGAGGTATTTTAAGTTCGACTTTTTCAAACGGCGCATAAACTGTTTTTTCAAACCATTCCCTTTTATAGATTGCGTTTTTGAAAACAGCTTTACCCATAAAATTACAGTAATAATTTGTTCTTTTATTTCTATATTTATAAACTTGCTTCAAGCCATGTTTTATCAACATCTTTTCTGGAAACAATTTCATTACTTTCAAGAAAAAACCTATAAAACCCTTTTTACGATCATATCCTCGATTAGCCAAGCCTTTCATTATAACATATTTCGCCCAAAAACATTGATGAATTTGTGATAGTTTGCCATTTGGGCACGTATGTAAAATAAAAATATCGACATATATTCCGTGATGCATATTCCAATTTTTCAAAGAGCTTTCTAAATATGTTGTACCATTCATTCTAATCTTTGATATGGTAACCATATTTTCAAATTTTCCCCACTCTTGAATATAAAATTTTTCTTTATCGCCGTAACTCTCAAAAACCTTTCTAAATTTTTCATAATTATCTGGTGTCATAAATATATCAAGATCATCATCCCATGGTATAAAACCTCCATGTCTTTTAGCTCCCAAAGCAGATCCGCCCATCAAACAATAATCAATATTATATTTTTCACAAAGAGAATCTATGTATATCATAATTTCCAGTATTTTGTTTTGAAGTGGCAATAAACCATATTGTTCGCTTCTCTCTTCATTCATATATTCAAAAGACATATTTATCTCCTAATCTATAGAAAAAACTTTTCTCATAATTTTTCGAATCCTAAATGGCATTCTGTAATAAATCTTTTGCCTATAATATCTTCTCCACCCAAAATATTTTTTACACAACCCGTCTATTCCAAATTTTTCATACGTACCAATAAACTCGTTTCTGTGATTTGGCCTATTTGTGCATCCAGAAAAAAAGACTTTGTTATCAATCATTTTTCCCAAATCAAATCCAAACAAATTCAACGATTTTTTAACCTTTTCTAACAGCACACTTCCTTTTGAAGTGTTAATAATTACAGATGAAACACCTTTAAATCTGTCAATTCCTTCTATATATTGATCTGCAACATGAAAATCACCTATGGTTATATCAGACACTCTATTTTGTGAAGAAAACTTACACGAATAGCAACTTTCTCTCAAACTAACATATTGCTGAAAAAAAGCATAAAAAGGAGATTCAAAGTAAAATCGAGTTTTTCTATATTCACGTCCTTCTTTTAGAATTGTTTGGGTGAAGTAATGTGGCGTAACGGCATCTTTTACTTTGGATCTGAATTCATAATTTATTACTTGAAACTTATTTGTTTTGTTTTCATAAGCAATACATTCGTCAAAAAATCGCTGGCTTGGAACTCCGTGACAAAAAAAGTCGACCGTCAACAAATTTTCATAATTTTTCCCCAAGAACAACTTTAAGGCCGCAATCTGACATGGAGTAGAAACTATCATTATTTTTTGTGAATTTTCAAGACGTTCTTTTATCTCTAAGTATTTACTAGTAATATCACTTTGTATATATTTTGACTTGCAAAGTTTATTTAAACCCTCTAATGTGTTTGTTGAAGTGCATTTTAATTTTAAATTATCATCAAAAGAAGAACCAAAAATTTGATATCCCTCGGAAATCAAAGCTGCCGCAAATGTATAGAACATGCCTCCACTCGAAGATTTAAATCTTATAGAATCTTCCTTTGAATACCCAATGTATAGGGCTTGTGTATAAGTTTGAGTGTTTTTTGGGGATTCAGCATTTAATATAGGACACACATTTTCACACATTTGGCAATTTATGCACATCTCTTCATTAACACAAGGAAATGTAGCACCGAGAGTCCCTTCTTTAACCGATATGCATTCTACAGGGCATGTGGCAACACACGCTCCACATCCACAACAATTTTTTTCATCAGTAATTCTTATCATTTTATATATTTTTAAGTTTTTCACAAAGCAATGTAGACGATGTCCCTTTTGTATGTGGCAAAAAAACGACATCAACATTGTGTTTAGATAATTTTTCAATTATTTCGTTATACATATTTGTGTTTTTCCAGTCATCCCCATGAAACAAAACGTCATAACGAATTTCGTTCCAAGCGTCAACCTTATTCAAACTGTTTTGAGGTATGACTTCATCAACATATTTTATTGACTTTACGATTTCAACTCTTTCGGGAAACGGAACTATAGGTTTTTTTGATTTGTAAACTTGAACCAATTCATCCGTACTAACACCGACTATCAAATATTCGCACTGTTCTTTTGCTTTTTTGAGTATGTTCAAATGGCCTATATGAAACATATCAAATACGCCGGTTGTATAGCCAATCTTATATTTTTTATCCATTATTTTTCGCTCTCTCTTGCAAATTTTTTGAACGCCCATGCGCGAAGGCGGTTAGGCATTAAAACCTGAACTATAAATCTTTTTGTAACATTTGCAAAATATGTGCCGAAGCCTATGATTTTGTTCTTAAGCATATATTTTTGCAATTTCTTTTCACTCTTGAAATATTTCCATCCACCTCGACGGCGATACATATCAGCGCCTACGCGAACATTAACGAGATTTTCTCTTACATTAGCAAAATTCATATTTGCAAGTGCCATTCTTATCCAAAGATAATAATCTTCCTCGCAATACCAGTCTATGAATCCGCCAACATTATCAACAGATGTTTTTCTAAACATAACAGTTACTAAATTCATTGGACAGCGTTTTTTCATATATTCCTTGATTTCGTGATCCAACGTAGGAACTTTTCTTGTTGCAACAATATTGTCAGGAGAATCAATAAATTCTGTTATATTTCCCCCAACGATGTCAAGACCATCGTCTTTTGAAAATTTTTCGAGCTGAAGCTCAAATCTATTTGGTGCACTTATATCATCGGCATCCATAATTGCCACTAACTCATTTGTGCAAGCCTCAAGGCCTGCTCTTCTCGCGTTTCCATGACCTTGATTTTTCTCAAAACGAATAATTTTAAATATTTCGTTTTGTTCGAGCCTTGAAATTTCATCTTCAAGTTCAGAAGGAACTGGGCCATCAACTACCAAAACAATCTCATTTGGTATGATAGTCTGGTTAAGAACGCTATTCACGGCATCACGAAACCATACAGGATTGTCCTTGCCATAAACACACATAGATACAGAAAATTTCATTTTTAAACCCTCATAAGCTCTTTTGCTTGTTCTTGAAGCTTATCATAATCTTCCTTTGATACCTCTCCGCAATTCAAAAGATAATCTCCCAAATCCTCGGCGGTAGCCATTCCCTCTTCCGTTATACCATCCTTTTTAAAGACCTTAAAAACAGTCTTGAGAATAATCGCGACATCCGTCCACAGAGAAACGTTACTTATGTATTTCAAATCATATTCGAGTTTCTTTTCCCAAGACATATTATTTCTACCGTTGCATTGAGCAAGCCCTGTAAGACCCGGTGTAGCGAGATGACGAGTTCTTTGCTCTTTGGTCATAAACACCATATCTCTTACAAGCTGTGGTCTTGGTCCTACGATTGACATATTTCCGAGGAAAATATTAAAAAGCTCCGGTATTTCGTCAAGAGATGTACTACGAAGGAATTTTCCGTACTTTGTCAAACGTTTTTCGTCGGGCAAAAGATTTCCGCTTTCATCAGTTTCGCACGTCATTGTACGAAATTTAACGAGCTTGAATATTTTCTCATTTTTACCAGGACGGAGTTGAGCAAAAAAGGGATTTCCTTTCATTTTTATCGCGCCTAGCACAACGAGAAGAAGGAAAATGGGTGAAAGAACTATAATTGCTATACCACTAAGCAAAATGTCATAAAAGCGCTTAAAGAAGCATTTGTAGAAAATAGCCGACAAGGCAATCCACAATGCAAGCGCAACAACGCATATAATTAATATCCCCCACCAATTTGCCGTTAAGGTGTTTAAAAGTTTTTGCATTATCTAAAGCATCCTTTTATAATTTTGATTACATAATCCTGCTCTTCCTCGGTCATTTTTATATCCGATGGCAAGCAAAGTCCTCTTGCGAATATGTCCTCGCAAACTGGCTTATCATTAGCAGAGACAAAGTCGCTATTTTCAAATAGTGGTTGCATATGCATAGGTTTCCAAATAGGACGTGCCTCTACATTTGCCTTAGCGAGCTCTTCCATTACAGTCATAGGAGAAACCTTGCAATCCTCATTTATGAGCATGCAAGAAAGCCAAAAATTAGGCTTTGTATACTCCAAATAAGGATTCATTTTGACTGGAATATCCTTAAACGCCTCTTCGTAACGGCGATATATCTTTTCCTTTAAATCCCTATGCTCCTCAAGGTGTAAAAGCTGACCACGACCGATTCCAGCAACAACATTTGACATTCGGTAATTATAGCCAAACTCCTTATGCTGATACCAAGGCGCCTTTTCTCTTGCCTGAGTTGCCCAAAAGAAAGCCTTCTCTCTTGCGCTCTCATCATCAGTTATAAGCATACCTCCACCTGAGGTTGTTATTATTTTGTTTCCGTTAAAGCTAAGTGCGTTATATTTTCCAAAGGTTCCACACTGCCTTCCTCTATATGTAGCCGAAAGCGCTTCTGCTGCATCTTCAATCATCACAGCATTATGCTTTTTACAAATAGCAATAAGCTCATCCATTTTAGCTGGAGTTCCATAAAGATGAACCATAATCACAGCCTTGGCGTTTGGATATTTTTCAAACGCAAGCTCGAGAGAGGCAGGATCCATATTCCACGTATCTCGTTCTGAATCAATGAAGACGTGCTTTGCCCCCTCGTAAGAAACAGGATTAACGGTTGCTACAAATGTCATATCGGAGCATAAAACAACGTCTGACGACTTTACCCCTGCAAGCTTGAGAGCCAGGTGCAACGCAGACGTACCCGAACAAAGTGAAAGCGAATGATATCTTTGCTCGAGATTTTCCGAAAGATAATCACTCATCTCCGTTTCGAAATTATCGCAATTAAAGCCTAAAGGAGCAATCCAATTCTTGTCAAACGCTTCCTTTACATATTCCATTTCCTCGCCGTGCATTGTTGGCGATGAAAGCAAAATTCTCTTCTCCATTTTTAGGCTCCTTTCAAAAAATGCGCAAATATATATTATATATTATCATAATATTGTAGATTTGTCAACAAGAGAGTTTAGATTTTGGGAAGAAAAGAAAAAGAAAAACGGACATTTTGGGGAAAATGTCCGTTTTTTGGTTATCTTTTGCTTGTATTTACTGCGCGGATGCGTGAAATATCGAATTTCTTTTGGCGGTCGTAGGTATAGATTCCGTTTACCTCCTGCTCTACGTCGTAAAGCTGTGTATAGCAGAGTCCGCAAACGTATGGAGAGTCCATAAGTATCTTTGTGAGGTACTCGTATCTTTCCATATACTCTTCCTCGGTCTTTGGTCCGTTGCCGTAGCCCCAGCCACCAACGCCTTGAACATCCCATTGAATACCACCGTATTCGCTGAGGTAAAGAGGCATATCCTTGAACTCGAGTGATTTTTGATATTTTGACACCCACTCGTGCATTTTATCGTAATTTTCGCACATCTCTTCAACTGTTGGAGCGAGGTAAATCTTCTCGAATTCTTCCTTTGTTTGGAGATAGTCGTGAAGGTCGTAAATATCGGAAACAACCTGATAGTTACCGCTTGTTGCGATGCAAGGACGGGTTGTATCAATAGCCTTTGTTGTATAATAGAGTGCTCTTACGAAATCGTCGTTTTGATGTCTTCCGTCAACATCCCAAGTTTCGTTAAGTGGACACCAACCGATAATTGAAGGGTGGTTGAAGTCTCTTTGAAGCTCTCTTTGCCATTCGAGCATAAACGGTGTAAGGTGCTCCATATTGGAAACGTCGAGTCCCCAGTTTGCAGCCTCGCCAAACACGAGATAGCCGAGCTTATCGCAGTGATAAAGGAATCTTGGCTCAAACACCTTTTGGTGGAGTCTTGCGCCGTTAAAGCCTGCATCAAGGGACAAATAGATGTCCTGAACGAGCTCCTCTTCTGTTTCAGCTGTGTAAATTCCCTTCTTATAGAAGCCCTGGTCAAGAACTGTTACAAGGAAGGTTTCCTTGCCGTTGAGAAGATACTTCTTGTCGGCAAAAGCGGTTGTTCTCATACCGAAATAGCTCTTTACATTATCGTTACCGTAAGTGAGGTTAAGGTCGTAAAGTCTGCCCTTACCAACCTCCCAAAGATGAAGCTCGTCAAGCTTAAGAGTGAGTCTTGAAATGCCCTGTGTCAAATCAGCCTCAACTGCGCCCATTTTTTTGCCCTCATAGCTAGCCTCGGCTACGAAGTGAGCGTTACCTACTGTTTCAAGCTCGATTTGAACGCTTTGGTCCTCGATTGCAGGGTAGTATTTTACCCATTTAATGAAGGACGTGTCTACGAATTCAAGCCAAACGGTCTGCCAAATACCTGTTGTACGGGTGTAATCGCAGCCCTGTGAATAATAGCATTTTGACTGTTTTCCCGATGCCTTGCCCTTTGGATTGGTATCAATAGCGCAAACGGTAATAACGTTTTCAGCGCCCTTTGTTACATGGTCGGTAATATCGATTTCAAAGCCAACGTATCCACCGATATTGTGGTAAACCTCTTTATGATTTACGTAGATGTAGCTCTCGTAATCTACTGCTCCGAAGTGCAAGATAACTCTCTTATCGGTTGTGGGGATTTCAACGTTTTTCAAATACCAAACACAGTTAAGAAAGTCGGTATTTCCTATGCCGGAAAGCACACTTTCAGGGCAAAATGGAACGATAATTTTCGAGTTAAGAGAATCGCGCTCGTAGAATTTTCTATCGCGTCCGCTGATACCAAAATCGTACTCAAACTGCCACTCTCCGTTAAGATTTATCCAATCCTGTCTTTCGAATTGGGGATTTGGATGCTCTGGTCTTGGAATGTTCATAATATTCTCCTTGAATTTTTGAATTTATAAATTTAAAAATTGTTATATTTTGTGCATAAGGCGCTGTGTATAGGTCGCCATAAGCTTTTTTGTACCTACTGTATCAAACATAATTTCGTACATAAAATCGTTACTCATAGGTGTAACACCGATAACCGTTCCATCTCCAAAGGATGCGTGATTTACTCTATCGCCTATGCCATAGTGAACAAGTGGCTTCTTCTCTGCATTTTTAGAGCCTGTAAGTGCCTCTGTAAAGGAGATTGTGCCCTTGCTTCGTGGCATTGTAAACGAGCCTCTTGACAGTGCAACCTTTTGAATATCGAGGAACGACGGATCTATTTCCTTAACGAATCTTGAAAGAGGATTGTGCATTGTCATACCGTGCATCATTCTCTCCTTTGCGTGAACCATATAAAGCGCCTTTTTAGCTCTTGTAATGGCTACATACGCAAGTCGTCTTTCCTCTTCGATTTCGGACGGGAACATAATTGTTTGTTGGGACGGGAAGATACATTCCTCCATGCCCGGGATAAAGACTATCGGGAATTCAAGTCCCTTTGCACTATGAATAGTCATTAGGATAACCGTATCGTCGTTTTCGTCATATTTATCGACATCGGCAACGAGTGCAATTTGCTCCAAAAAGCCTGTAAGAGATGCGTCCTCGTTTTCAGCCTCATACTCCTTGATGGCGGTTATGAGCTGTTCAAGGTTTTCACGCCTTTCCTTACCGCTTTCGCCCTCTTCAATGAGCATTTTCTCGTATCCTGTGCGTTTTATTACCATTTCTAGAAGTGTATCGAGTGGTGTACTCTCAAGCTCATCTCTAAAGGAATAAATCATATTTGCAAGCTCTGCCATAGGAAGCATAGCCGTCTTTGGAATTGCATTATATGAGAATGCGTTTTTCATAACGGTTAGCACGCTAACACCGAGCTCTGTGGCGATTGTTGATGCCCTCTCGTAAGAGGTATCGCCTATTCTTCTTGCCGGCTTGTTGTAAATTCTACGGAGATGAACGCTATCGTCGGGGTTATTGATAACCGAAAGATATGCAATCATATCCTTGATTTCCTCACGGTCATAGAATCGGTGCGCACCAAGCATACGGTACGGTATACCGCTGTTTGCGAAGATTGTTTCAAGGCTTCGTGAAAGTGCATTCATTCTATAAAGAACCGCAAAATCCTTGTAGTTATAGCCATTTTTCTCTTTTAGACGGATTATCTCGTCAACGATAAAGCGAGCCTCGTCATTTTGGGACGGAGTTTCCTTAACTACAATCTTCTCGCCCTGCTCGTTTGCACACCAAAGCTCCTTTTTATGCTTGTGGTAGTTTTTAGAGATAAGACCGTTTGCGGCATTAAGAATATTTGAGGTTGAACGGTAGTTTTGCTCAAGCTTAACCACCTTAGCCTCTGTATAGGTTGAGTCAAAATTAAGAATATTTTCTATCGTTGCACCACGGAACTTGTAAATACTCTGGTCGTCATCACCAACTACCATTATATTTCTGTAAAAGTCCGAAAGAAGCTTCACAAGTGCGAACTGTGCCTCGTTTGTATCCTGATACTCATCAATGCAAACATATCTAAATTTATTTTGATACTGCATAAGAACGTCAGGATTTTGACGAAGAAGGAATACTGTTTTCATAATAATATCATCGAAATCAAGAACGTTTGAGCTTTCGAGATTTTTTTGATATTTTTCATATACGTCGGCAACTAATTTGTATTTATAATCGTTTCCTGCGTCGGCACGGTAATCCTCGGGTGTCATAAGCTTGTCCTTAGCACGGCTAATGATATTTTGAATATCCTTGACCGAGAGGATTTTTTCGTTTATTCCAAGCTCCTTAATTGAAGCCGAGATAAGCTTCTTTGCATCGTCTGCATCGCATACGCTAAAGCCGGGACGGTATCCCACGAGCTCCCCGTTACGGCGAAGAATACGCATACAAATTGAGTGGAAGGTGCCCGCCCATATCTCCGAGGCATCCTCCTTTAAGATCTTCTCAAGACGCTCCTTGATTTCGTTTGCAGCCTTGTTTGTAAAGGTAATTGCAAGAATTCCCCACGTAGGGCAAGGATTTTTAGCAAAGAGCTCTAGATACTTCTCTATTTGCTCACCAGGCAAATTGATTGCATCCTCAAGGTCGGAGAGTGTATCCTCGGTCATAAACTCGGGAACGTCCTCGGTATAATACGCATCTCCGTATTTGATGATGTGAGCAATTCTGTTAACAAGCACGGTTGTTTTTCCGCTTCCTGCGCCTGCCAAAATCAAAAGAGGTCCGTTTACGGAATATACAGCCTCTCTTTGCTTTGAGTTGAGAAACGAATAGTGCTTATCGAAAAGGGCACGCTTCGCCCTTACAAATCTATTTATTTCCTGTTGTGTCATTTTAATCTTCCGTTTCGTTTAATGTCGTATATAATGATAACATAATTTAATTAAAAAGTAAAGGGCAAATAAGTTTTTATTTATAAGAATTTTCTTAATTTTTTTGAAAAAAGGTATTGCATTTTGAAAAAAACTGTGTTAGAATAATCGAGCAAACAAAAATATGCCGGTGTGATGGAATTGGTAGACGTGCTGGACTCAAAATCCTGTGGTAGTGATATCGTATCGGTTCGACCCCGATCACCGGCACCAAAAAAACGACAATCGTAAGATTGTCGTTTTTCTTTTCATCAATTTGGGTAGTTATATTGATTTTTCGGGTGATTTGTGTTAAAATTAGCACAGTTAAAGGATTTTTTGTGAGGTTTTTATGGAAAATTTCAGTCAAGTAAGCGCGATGGCTCTTGCGTATCTCGGTGATGCGGTTATTGAAATCAAGGTGCGTGAGCTTTTGATTTTAAAGGGCTACGAGAAAAGTGCAAAGCTAAATAATGAGGCAAGAAAATTTGTTACCGCTATTGAGCAAAGCAAGGCGTATCTTAAAATAGCCGATATGCTATGTGAGGAAGAGGCGGATATTTTCAAGCGCGCAAAAAACTCATCACACCTTAATATTCCAAAGAGTGCTTCTCCGCTCGAATACAAAAACGCAACGGGATTTGAGGCTGTTTTCGGATATCTTCATCTCAAAAGAGATGAGGCAAGAATAAACGAGCTTTTTTCGGTTGCTTATTCGGATATTTTATAAAAGGATGCCAGGCATCCTTTTTTTAGTTTAATAAACTAATATTTTGGGTAAAAGATTAACAAATTAAGCGTTAAAATTTTATGAATTTTATCGAATATTTGTATTGATTTTATAATTAAATAGTGCTAAAATATTGAATGTAATAAAATTAAAGAAAGGAAATGACAGCTTGAAAATCTTAAAAAAGCTCTCCACCTTTATCGGAAGCTACAAGAAAAGCGCTATTCTTTCTCCTATTTTAGTTATGCTTGAGGTAATTATGGAATGTGCAATTCCAGCTATTGCCGGCACACTTATAAACGAGCTTAACGAGTCAGGCGGAAAAATAGACCTTTCAAGAGTTGCAATTTACTGCATTATTCTTATTTGCTGTGCACTTTTATCACTTATGTTTGGTGCGCTTGCAGGAATTCAATGCTCTAATGCCTCGTGTGGCTTCGCTAAAAATCTGCGTACTGCATTGTATAACAAATCACAGGATTTTTCTTTTGAAAATATTGACAAGTTTTCAACCTCGTCGCTTGTTACGCGTCTTACAACCGACGTAAGCAACGTTCAGATGTCGTTTATGATGATAATAAGAACGGCAATCCGTGCTCCTTTTATGTTCATCTTCTCTATTGTAATGGCATTTACGGTTGGCGGACAAATGGCACTTATCTTCGTTGTTATCGTGCCTATTCTTCTTTTTACGCTTATTATGGTTGCAAGGAAGGCTATGCCTATCTTCAAGAAGGTATTCAAAAAATACGATAAGCTAAACAATTCCATTCAAGAAAATGTTCAAGGAATGAGGGTTGTTAAATCGTTTGTGCGCGAAAATCACGAGATTGAGCGCTTTGAGAATGCATCCGACGACGTCAAAAACGACTTCACAAGAGCTGAAAAAATTCTCGCATTTAACTCCCCTGTTATGAACCTCTGTATGTATGCAGTTATGCTCAGCGTGCTTGGGCTCGGCTCATACGTGCTTATTCAAACCACGGGAAGCGCATTTGACGTAGGTAATTTCTCTATGCTTTTGGCTTACGGTATTCAAATGCTCATGAGCCTTATGATGATTTCGATGATTTTTGTAATGATTACAATGTCAATCGAGAGTGCGCGCCGTATTTGTGAGGTGCTTGACGAGGAAAGCACTATCAAAAATCCCGAAAATCCTGTTTTCACAGTTGACAACGGAGATATCGACTTTAACAACGTTAATTTCAAATATGCAAAGCGTGCCGAAAAGTATGCTCTTGATGGCATCAATCTTCACATAAAATCAGGTCAAACCGTTGGAATTATCGGCGGTACGGGAAGCTCAAAATCCTCACTTATTCAGCTTATTCCACGTCTTTATGACGTAACCGAGGGCTCGGTTTGTGTAGGTGGCAAGGACGTACGTGAGTACGATATTGAGGCACTTCGTGATGCGGTTAGTATCGTTCTTCAAAAGAACGTGCTTTTCTCGGGAACAATCAAGGAAAATCTCCGTTGGGGCGACGAGCATGCAACCGACGAGGAGCTAATCCACGCATGCAAGCTTGCTTGTGCCGATGAATTTGTCTCAACCTTCCCCGACGGATACGATACTTATATTGAGCAGGGCGGAACAAACGTTTCGGGCGGTCAAAGACAACGTCTTTGTATTGCACGTGCTCTTCTCAAAAAACCAAAAATTCTTATTCTCGACGACTCGACAAGCGCAGTTGACACAAGAACCGATGCGCTCATTCGTAAGGCGATGAGAGAGGAAATCCCCAATACAACAAAAATTATAATTGCCCAAAGAATTTCAAGCGTTCAGGATGCCGATTTGATTGTTATTCTTGATGACGGTAAAATAAGCGCTATGGGCACACACGATTCGCTTCTTGAAAGCAGTGAGATTTATAAGGAAATCTTCACATCTCAAACGAAAGGAGCGAAAATGGAATGAATAAAACCGTAAAAAATCCACGTCAGCCCGCAATGGGAAGACCTATGAAAAAGGTTAAAAAGGGCACGTTCCTTAGATTTTTGAAGCTACTCTTCTCCTTCTACAAGGCGCCGTTTATTTTGGTTCTCGTTTGTATTTGTCTTAACGCTGTTGCTACTGCTTCTCCTTCTATTTTTCAGGAGTACGTTGTAAACACGGCATCAGATGCGCTCGACGAGCTTACCCTAAACGACGAGGAAAGGGCAACGATGACTGAGGCAGAGATTGCCAAGTTTGAAGCAAAAAAGCAAGAAAAAATCGATGAAATTATGGGCGACCATTTCAGAAGAATAGGTATTGCTCTATCAATTCTTGCGGGAATTTACGTTATCGGTCTTGCTTGTGCTTTTATTCAAACAAGGACAATGGCGGTAGTTACACAGGGCTCGCTACACAAGCTTCGTATGCTTATGTATAAGAAGATGCAAAAGCTTCCTATCAAGTATTTTGATACAAATGCCCGTGGCGACATTATGTCCCACTACACAAACGATATTGATGCTTTAAGACAGCTTATTTCTCAATCACTTCCACAGCTTATAACAACCTCGATTATTCTTTTGACTGCAACCTCGCTTATGCTCTATATGAGCTTTTGGATGACGCTCGTCGTTTTCCTTGGCGTTATTGTTATGTCGATAGTTTCGAAGAAAATCGGCGGAAGCGGTGCTAAGTATTTTAAAAAGCAACAAATTTCCCTTGGTGTAACCGAAGGTTACATTGAGGAAATGATTAACGGTCAAAAGGTCGTTAAGGTATTCAATCACGAGGACAAGAGCAAGGAGAAATTCGACGCTCTCAACTCCAAGCTTTGCGATAATGCGACAAAGGCAAATATAAGAGCGAATACTCTTATGCCTATTATGAATAACATAGGACATATTCTCTACGTTTTCCTTATTTTCGCAGGCTCTATGCTCTATATTTTCGGAGCAAAGAACGTTTCTATTGCAGGAACGGAAATTTTCCAAATAGGTACTGTCGTTGCCTTTTTGGGCTTGTCTAAGCAATTTACAAACAACGTTTCTCAGCTTTCCAACCAAGCAAACGCCATTATTATGGGTCTTGCAGGTGCTGAAAGAGTTTTCGAGCTAATGGATGAGGAGAGCGAGGTTGACGACGGATACGTTACTCTCGTAAACGCATACGAGGACGAAAACGGAGAGCTTCACGAAACGACAAATCGCACAGGAATTTGGGCTTGGCGTCATCCTCACGGAGATGGCACTATCACCTATACGAGAGTGCGTGGCGACGTACGAATGAAGGAGGTTGACTTTGGTTACGTTGAGGACAAGATTGTTCTCCACGATATATCCCTTTATGCTGAGCCCGGACAAAAAATTGCCTTTGTCGGTGCGACAGGAGCGGGAAAAACGACTATTACCAACCTTATTAACCGATTCTACGATATTGCCGACGGAAAAATCCGTTATGACGGCATAAATATTAACAAAATCAAGAAGGACGACCTAAGGCGCTCTCTCGGTATCGTTTTGCAAGAGGTTAACCTCTTTACAGGTACTGTTATTGACAACATAAGATACGGCAAGCTTGATGCAACCGACGAGGAGTGTATTGAGGCGGCAAAGCGTGCAAATGCACATTCGTTCATTTCTATGCTTCCCGACGGATATAATACCGTTATTTCAGGTAACGGAAGCGACCTTTCACAGGGACAAAGACAGCTTATCTCTATTGCAAGAGCTGCGGTTGCCGATCCACCCGTTATGATTTTGGACGAGGCTACCTCTTCTATTGATACTCGTACCGAATCACTTGTTTCGGCAGGTCTTGATTCTCTTATGCAGGGACGTACGGTTTTCGTTATTGCACACCGACTCTCAACCATCAAAAACTCTAACGTTATTATGGTTCTTGATAAGGGTAGAATTATCGAGCGTGGCTCACACGATGAGCTTCTTGCTCTAAAGGGCAAATATTATCAGCTCTACACGGGCTCGTTTGATTTCGACGAATAAAATAAAAAAGCAACGAAGAAATTCGTTGCTTTTTCTATACTATAGTGATGAATTTTTAAATTCAAAAATTCCAAAATTCACGAATTAGTAGTATTTGAAATTGTAGAGCTACATTTTTGAATGAAGCTACCGTTATTAAAAATTGAGAGCTCATCGTCCTCGGCAACTCTTATAAGCACCTCTCCGTCAAGACGCTTTGCGCCCTCGCAATAGTCGACGATTTCACACTCAAAGACATAAATTTCGGAATTTACAATCTTGCTTTCATATGCCGAATCACTACCGAGCGCGACAAAGTATTTTTTATTTTCAGCTATCAAAACCGTGGCAACCCTTCCCTCTTTTTTATGAAAATCAAGCATTTTTTTAAGGTCTAAATCGGTGATTACATCATTTGGCACTGCAAAAAACGTGTTTTCAAGGTCAAATTTTCTGCATTTTTCGATTATTTGAGCGCTTTTGAGGTCGCTTGATACTCGAAAATGCTCTATTTGTGCCCTTTCGATTTTGTCTTGACTTTTCTTTAAAAGCTCCTCAAGCTCGCTCGAATCGCTATTGTCGCACACAATAATTTTGCTTACTCCTGCGCTTTCAAGCATTCTTATAACATGAAAAATTATCGGCACTCCCCCGATTTGTGCCATAGCTCCCGCTAATGCTACGGCAGGTGATTTTGTGTCGCTTGGTAAAATTATTGCCTTCATATTATTCTCCTTTAATTTGATTTGTTTTTTATTTTATTCTTATCAGCTTTTATTCTATTTAAACAATTCTATTCGATTTTTACCAAAATTTTCACACTTTTATTATGTATGAGCATATGTTCATATATAATATTCCAAGGCGTTTTTTGTCCGTTTTTGTCATTGTTTTGCGACTTTAGCGTTTATTTTCGCATTCTTATCACTCCATTCTAATCTTAGCCGGAATTTGTAGTAGTAAAAATGTTTACTATAAGAAAAGGTGTATTTATCATGTATGATAAAATAGATTTGTAATACTTTATTCTATTACAGGAGAGATATAATTTATGATTGAAGCAAAAAATCTACGAAAGAAATATTCGCCCAAAAAGGGCGTAGAGGTTCACGCCCTTGACAATGTTTCTGTTCGTTTGCCTGACACCGGTATGGTGTTCGTGCTTGGTAAGAGTGGTAGTGGTAAATCTACACTTCTTAACGTTCTTGGTGGTCTTGACACAATCGATTCAGGTGAAATCTTTATCAAGGGTCAGTCGTCCAAGGAATTCAAGCAGTCTCACTTCGACAGCTACCGTAACACCTACGTTGGCTTTATTTTCCAAGAGTACAACATTCTCGAGGAATTTACAGTAGGTGCTAACATTGCTCTTGCTATCGAATTGCAGGGACGCAAGGCTACAAACGAGGAAATCAACTCGATTTTGACAGAGGTTGACCTCGCAGGACTTGGCGCAAGAAAGCCAAACGAGCTTTCCGGCGGTCAAAAGCAAAGAGTTGCTATTGCCCGTGCTCTTGTTAAAAATCCTGAAATCATTATGGCCGACGAGCCGACAGGTGCGCTTGACTCCAACACAGGACGTCAGGTATTTGACACGCTTAAGGAGCTTTCCAAAAAGAAGCTCGTGCTTATCGTTTCTCACGACAGAGAATTTTCCGAGCTTTATGCCGATAGAATTATCGAGCTTGCCGACGGTAGGATAATTTCCGACGTTGAGTACGACAAGGAAGCAACTGAAAACGCTGAAGAGCCTAACCTTTCCTACGTTGGTAAGGAAATTACAATTAAGGACGGCTATGAGCTTACCGACGCTGACAGAATTGCAATCAACGAGTACATTAAGAAGATTAAGAGCAACACTTCTCTTATCATCAACGATAAAAGACAGAACAAAATCTTCAAAAATACCGATGAAAACAAAATCCCAGCAAGAACCAACAAGGATTTTAAACTTATAAAATCAAGGCTTTCTCTTAAAAATGCGTTTAAGCTTGGTTCAAGCGGACTTAAATACAAGAAGGTACGTCTTGTATTTACAATTCTTCTTTCATTTATCGCATTTGCACTTTTCGGTCTTGCCGACTCCGTTGCTTCGTACGACAGCATAACTACCTGTACCGACTCACTTATCGACTCGGGAATTGACTATGCTTCATTCCAAAAGCAAACAAAGTGGATTTACGACATAAACGAGCCCGATGAGTTCTATTGGGAAGAATGGGATAAGTACATTTCCAAGGACGAGGTTGCTATTCTTGAAGAGCAAACAAATCTTAAGTTTATGCCTGTTCTTGGCGGATACAATATGGACCTCAGCTACACAAGTGAGCTTGCTTCAGGTAGCGATTCAAGATACGACTGGTCGATGATTTATCCTAGAAACTTCTCCGGTATTTCGGTGCTTAACGAGAATTTGATTTCATCATTTAACTATTCTCTTGTTCCCGGAAGCAAGCTTCCTGAAAACAAGAATGAAATCGTTATTCCTAAATTTGTTGCCGAATATTACGTAAAGAACGGATTCCTTCAACCAAACGAAGAAACCGGTGTTTCTGATATTATACAAATTAACTCTGTTGCCGATATGATTGGCAAGGAAATCACCGTACAGATTAACTGGAGCATTCCATCACAAAAATATAAGATTGTCGGCATTTTGGAAACAGGCTTTGACACATCTCGCTACGAGGTGCTTGCAGATACAAGAAACGACGGAAACCTTCTTAATATGGTTATCGCAAGTGAGCTTGAGGCCGCAAAGAATTACTCGCTTCACGCAGTAATGTTTGTTCATCAGGATTTGTTCGAGAATGTTAGTGCAATACTTAACCAAGACCGTTCAAACGTTAAAAACGGTAGCTTCCAAATGGTTAAATATAAGGACAAAAACGCAGCGCTTGGAGACAACAACTACGAAGGCTGGCCAACATACTTCTACAATCTACACAAGCTTTCTCAAATCAACGTATCAAAGGTTCAATGGATTACCGACGAGCCTGTAACCACACTCGGCAAATACGACGTCATTGTTCCTGTTAGCCAAATAGGTATGCTTTTGAACAAAGAAAACCATATGTTTGGTGGCGACGAGGGCAAGGATGAGCGTCCTAATTTAAGCGCCATCGAGTTTAACACCGGAATTGAGGCTGAATACGCACAATTCAACGGCAACTATACATTTGAAAGCAATCAATACCTCCTTGATGCAATTGCCGCATATGCGTATGCAAAGGATCACACCGATGAGGCTATTGCATATATAAAGACAATTGATGAAAGCTTTGACGAGGCTTGGTGCTCAGATTGGAACGATGACGAGCAAAAATACGTTTTGAACGTTAAATCTCTCGCATATACATTCTCTAACTATGCAACCTCAAACGACTGTGATCTCTATGATGGAAAATCATTCTACGAGAGCCTTTTGGAAAAATACGATCTTACCGACAAGCTAGTAACATACGAGCAATACAAGTCGAGATCGATTAAATTCCCTAATGGTGAAACCTATGAGCTCTTCTGGGGCATTACCAAGGCAGATTATGAAAGCTCCCGTTTGGAGATCCTCTATGCAAATCTTGCACTTGAAACGTTCTACGATGCAATAGAAGCGGCTGAAAAGGCTGACACAAAGCCAAGCTGGTATTCTCAATATCAGCAATATGATCCAGAAAAGGATGAAACTGTATACATTACAAACTACTACAGTTCATTCTCAAGCTACAAAAACGAGTATAGCAACGCTATAAACGACTCTAATTATCCATCATCGCTTTCCGCTGATGAAATAGAGCGCGCAAAGAGCTCTTACGTTGAATATGCGATTAACGAGCTCAAGAATACACCTATTAACCTCGCAATAATATATCAATCTTACGGCAACAATTACACAAATGAGGAAAGCAAGGATGCAAGAGTTGTCGGTATCACTACCGAGGCAGGCGTAAAGATTGTTGTTGCAAACGAGATTTACGACGCGCTCGTTGACGAGATTTCAATGGGTGATTACAGCTACGTTGTAGCTCCTATGCCTAAGGATAGAGCCGGTGTACACGAGATTTCGAAATTCTCATATGAGAACTCTCACTATGACGGAATGGCAAGATTTGCACTTAGAAACTCCGTTACCGAGGAACTCAATATGATTGACGAAACTCTTGGCATTTTGGGTCAGGTGTTCCTCTACGTTGGTCTTGGCTTTGCGTTGTTCGCATCGCTTATGCTCTCCAACTTCATTGCGACAAGTATCTCACACAAGAAGCAGGAAATCGGTATTCTCCGTGCCATCGGTTCTCGCTCGAACGACGTATTTATGATTTTCTTTGCGGAATCGTTTATTATCTCTATGATAAACTTCGTTCTTGCGCTTACAGCAACCGGAGTTGTCGTATATATCATCAACGACATATTCAGAAACGAGATAGGACTTCTTATCACCTTCCTTACATTCGGTATAAGACAAATCGGTCTCTTGCTTGGCGTTTCACTCCTTGTTGCTATCATTGCGACATTCTTCCCTGTTAAGAAGATTGCCTCTATGAAGCCGATTGATGCTATCAAGAATCGCAAATAATTAAGACAAAAACACCTCTTTTGAGGTGTTTTTTGTTTATACATATTGATAATTTTATCATTTTATGATAAAGTAAAGGTAACGAACATATTTGAGGTGTTATTATGGCAAAATGGATGTGGCATCCCGGAAGCCTTGAGCTTTATCACGGAATGCTTTTACACAATAGGCGCACTCACGCAAAAGTATATAAAAACGGAGAGGTTCTCTCAAACTATTATTATCCCATGTGGCGTGTTGATTCGCCAAAGCACAATGCTTCTCTTTTTAAGGAAGCGACAATTACCGAAGGCGAGGTTTTTGAATTTTATTCAAACACTGACCTTGTTTGTGCTATAATTGACGAAAAATCATATCCTGTGGGCTCTAAGGTTGAGCTATGCCCCGGAAAGCACAAAATCGAGGTACAGGGGTTTAGGTGCGACGGTTTTCCTGCGTTTTACTGTAAGGGAAACGTGTTTGCATCGGACAGGACTTGGCTTGTAAGCTGTGGCGACGACAAGGCTTTAAGGCACGCAGGAGATAGCTCTCTTTATACCGAGCCCTGCGACAATCCGCTAGAATTCAAGTTTTCATATAAGAGAATTGAGCCTGTTAGCGTTGCGCGCGTTGACGGTGGTATTTTATATGATTTTGGCAAGGAAAGCTTTGGAATTATAACCGTTTTGGGAGATGATTGTGAGCTTTTGATTTCTCTTGGTGAATCATACGAGGAAGCAACTGATTACAAGTTTGCAAACTGTGTTATAAACGCGAAAATAAAGGACGGTGCTTTCAAATCGCAAGGCTGTGCGTTTAGATATCTATTCATTCCTAATTTGGACACAGAGCTTACCGTTTTTGCCGACCTTGAATATCTTCCACTCGAAAACAAGGGCGCGTTTAAGTGCGATAACGACGAAATAAACACGCTTTGGGACATTTGTGCTTACACGATGCTCCTAAACTCTCGCGAGGCGTTTTTCGACGGTATCAAGCGCGACAGGTGGGTTTGGAGTGGCGATGCATATCAAAGCTACTTTGTAAACTATTATCTTGCAAACGACAGGGACATAGTTAAGCGTTCTATTCGTATGCTCCGCGGTGCAGATCCTATAACTAAGCACATAAACACTATTTGCGACTATACATTTTATTGGATTATAAGCATTTGGGAATATTATTTCCACACAGCGGACAAGGATTTTATAACGGATATTTATCCTGATATGCTTGATATTTGGAATTTTATCGAGGGACGTCTTGACAAGGACGGAATGTACGAAAGAAAGCCTGACGACTGGGTGTTTATCGACTGGTCCACTTTTGACTCAAACGGTCCTATGTGTGCTGAGCAAATGCTTCTTGCGCGTGCAAATGAGTGTATGGCTAAATGTGCCGAGCTAAACGGCGATTTAGAGATGAGTGCAAGATGCAAAAAGCAATTTGATTTCTTGAAGGGCGCTATAAACGAAAGATATTGGTGTGATGAAAAGGGCGCGTTTATCGACGATTATAAATCGGGCAAGAAAAACGTAACTCGCCACGCAAATATCTTTGCACTTCTCTTTGATTATACAAGTGATGAGCGCAAGGAAAGTATTATAAACAACGTTATTTTCAATGATAATATAACGAAAATTACGACCCCTTATTTTGAGTTCTTCGAGCTTGATGCCATGTGCCGAATCGGAAGCTTTAAATATATGACCGATATGCTTCACAGCTATTGGGGCGGTATGCTCCGTCTTGGTGCTACTACTATTTGGGAAGAATTTGATCCAACCAAGAGTGGTATTGAGCATTACGAGATGTACGGTGGCAAGTATGAAAAGAGCCTTTGCCACGCGTGGGGTGCTTCTCCTATCTATTTGCTTGGCAAATATGCGCTCGGTGTACGTCCTACCGACGTTGGTTATTTGTCATATGAGGTTAAGCCAAATCTTATGTGCTTTGGCGAAATTGAGGGCAAGGTGCCAACACCGACCTCAGAAATTTACGTAAAGGTTAAGGGTGGCGAGGTTAGCGTTCTTTCAGGAATAGACGGCGGAACGCTTATTATAGGCGACAAAAAATATCCTATTGAAAAGGACAAAATGCTCACGGTTAAAATATAAAAGAAAGGCATCGCGCTTGCGATGCCTTTTATTTTGATTTATTCGCCAGAATCCATTCCGAAAAGCCCATCAAATAGCTTTTTAAAGAAGTTAGCAATTGCCTGAATAATTCTTTCAAAGAAGTTTAAGTCCTCTTCGTTTTCATCATCCACTGTCGGTAGGTCGTCAGAGGAGTCGCTCTCGGAGCTTGACGAGGAGCTTTGTTCATCCGACGAGCTCGGTGGAATAGGTGTATCGGAGCTATCATTTTGATCTCCGCTTACTGTGCTTGAGCTTTCGGTTGTAGACTCGGAATCCGTGCTTGACGAGCTTTCCTCAGGGGGAGTTGGCTCAGGATCAGGAGTCGGCTCAGGCTCGGGCTCGGGAGTCGGCTCAGGCTCAGGAACTACGATATCGTCGATATAGAGTCTTTCTCTTCTCGGTGTTTCGCATCCCCAAGTATCTGCAAGATACTCGGCACGCTCTGACATTGTAACACAAAGATATCCCATAGCGGTATCGGTTGTGTTGTTATTTCGATCCTTGTAATATCTAAATGCGTGGAAATTATCGTCGCCGTATCTTTCCCACCAATGCATAGAGCCGTCAGCGTAAAGAGGCCACTTCGAGTCGTCATAGCTTTCCCAACGGAGTCTATCTAGGTGTGGAGAATCGCCGAGCTCGTTTAACTGCTCGGTGATAAATCCGCCGTAATCAATATAGTCGTATATCAAATTGTACGCTATATCGAATTTTTCTTTTACAAGAGTGTTAAAGTCCGCATGGCGAGTGAGCATATTCCAAGGTGTTCTATTCGCTGCCCACATTGCCTCTTGGTCGTCAGCGCCGTTTCGGCGAATGTTGCCAAGAGTATTGTCGCAGTCCCAAAGAGGTCCTTTGACTATTTTGGAGAATTCTCCGTTCTTGTCAACGTCCTTGTTAAAATAAATGCTCGCACTTCCTGCGTCGTAGTTCTTGCCGTATTCAGCCATAATGTAGGCGATGGCATAGCTTTCTAGGTCAACATAGTCGGTATAGTGCTTACCAAGCGAATTTTTGCCGTTAGAGGACGCCATAGCCTCCTCAATTTCAGCAAAGAGCTTAGCGATATACTCAACCTGCTCCTTTGAGCAATACTCTGGAGATTTGATAACGTAAAGGTTCTCGCCAAATTCGGTTTGAGTCATAAAGTAGCTACCGAACGAGGAACGAATTCCCTTATTGTTGTTATCAAGCTCAATTAGGTAACCGCCTGTTATATCGTCGGGGTTTACCATATTGTTTACATACTTATATTCGGTCAAAACAGTAGAATCAATAAGAGAGCCACTTGTAACGGTTGTTGTGCTACCGTATGATGGATTCAAGGCATCGTTTAAATCCTCAAGCTCGGTAATATTGACACGGTTTTTATTAACGTTTACCTTTTCGCAAAGAAGATAAACACCTTGATATTCACCGTCAACGTAAACGTCCACGTTAGTAAAATCGGACGCGCCCATTCCCATATCCTTAGCGAGCTTATACATTACGCTATTTCTAATATAGGATTGGTCGAGATAGTTAGCAAGCAAGAGCCAAGTCTTAGCCTTGCCCATTCCCATAACGTTCATCTTTTGCTCAAACTTTATTTGGAATGGCTTTTTAAGCATTGTAGGCGTGGTGTTACCTCTTGTTCTTACCTCACTTACGTCCTGCCCTACAAGCAATGTGCCGTCATAGTCAACGAGCTTAACGCCCGCGCTTGAATCGGTGATATTCGAGCCTATCATCAAATCAGAGCCGATAGAGGTGGTTATATGAACGGACGGGAGCGAGCTTGCCTTATAAATTGATATGGTTTGGCTTAAGGTTTCGCCCGAGCCCTTAAACTTTATCTTATAATATGTCATTGTGCCACTGACTTTATCTGTTTCCGCGTGGCTTGACACATCAAGTATTGCACCGCTGGCAACTGTATTGCCATCATAGGTGATGGAATCGTACGAAGCGCCAAAGTTAAATTTAAGCTTTGTTACATCCGCATATGCCGGAAGATAAAATTTATTGTCAACTGGGTTTATTTCAATACCGTTATCAAGTACAATTGTGGGCTTTACGTCGGTTACTGCGTGAACTGCCACTGCAAGCACCACCATAAAAGTACATATCAACAATAGGAAAATCAGTTTCTTTTTCATTTTCATTTTCAACCCTCGTAGCGTTGTGAAAAATAATCTCTATCTACTGTTAAAATCAAAGCACAAAGTGGATTGATTTTTCTTATTTCATCGAAAATTTCCTTATAAAGCTCGTCGTTTGAAAGTGGCATTTCCGTTGAAACGTTTATATCAAAAAGAATTTTTGTTTGTGAAGCAAAGCCCTTTACAACACGGAAATCGTGCATTGAAATTGGACTATTATATTCCGATGCCATATCGGAAAGAATTTTTGACACCTTTTCGCGCAAATCGTTGGTTTCGGGATCGGTTGTACAAATCGGGTCCATATGAAGAACCAAATTTATGCCCATTTCTCTTAGTACGTCGGACTCAATTGCATCGACCATATCGTGGCTTACGAGCACGTCTCTTTCACAGTCAACCTCAACGTGTGCGCTAACAAAGGTCTTGCCTGCGCCGTATGAGTGAACGACAAGGTCGTGAATTCCGAGCACTCCGTCATAGCTTCTTATCTTCCTGTTAATAGAGGAGATAAATTGTGCATCTGGTGCTTTACCTATAAGCGTATTAGACGATTCAACAACGAGCTTAACGCCCATTATCAAAATATAAACCGAAATAAGCGCACCGATAATACCGTCGGTCAGCGGTCCTGTGATAGGAGTTAAAACCATTCCGACAACTACGGCACTTGTTGCAATAACGTCGCTTATGCTATCGGCAAAGGATGCCTTCAAGGTGTCAGAGTCGATATGCTTTCCGAGCTTACGGAAAAATAGCGACATAAAAAGCTTAACGAGA
Organism: Eubacteriales bacterium; assembly: GCA_045612665.1. GTDB lineage: Bacteria > Bacillota > Clostridia > Oscillospirales > CAG-272 > RGIG2000. The sequence continues at coordinate 4,390 of JAZKZO010000048.1, read as the reverse complement.
ATTGTTGAGGCAATTATAATTATTGCAACCGTATCATAGCGCTCGGTAACGGTTGGAGTTATAATCTTTTGAACCGATGCTGTAAGCATTTCAAAGCCGATTACGATTACAAATACGGAAATAAGAAGGGACGAAAGATACTCCATTCTTGCGTGTCCGTAAGGGTGGTCCTTATCGGCAGGCTTACCTGACATTGTATAGCCTGCAACGGTTAAAACGTTAGAGCCTGCGTCGGTTAAGTTATTAAGTGAGTCGGCAATAAGCGATGCACCACCGAACAAAATTCCAAGCACGAGCTTGCAGGCGAAAAGCAAGACGTTAAGAAAAATGCCGACAAAGCCTGCAAAGCGCCCTACTCTTACTCTAACCTCGGGATTTTCGGGATGATCGTAATCCTTTATGATTTTATTTAACATTATTCCTCTTCTTTTACTGCGATAATATCCTTGGCATATGGAAGGGACATAATCCAATCGCACATTGTATGCCATTCAGCAAGCTTATGTGAGCGTCTTGCATAGTAGATATTGATGAGTGTTTCATAGTTAAAGGTACAGGTTCTCATTTGATTGTAGCTTGATGGAAGAAGCTGAATCATATCGTGCCAATAAGCCTTATCCTTTGTTTCGATATACTTTTGGCGCGCGCTTTCAAGATAATCAATAGTGAGGTCGAGAATTTTGAGCGCATCCTCAGTCATTCTATCGTGGCTAAAATCAGCTCTTTCGAACTGCTTTGAGTGAATTTTGTGCATTGTTGAGGTGGAGTTAGCAACGGTTGCAACCTTATAGGTGTCATACTCCTTCCACCAATAAAGCGGAGCGGTAATATCCACGCTTACGAAAATTTGTCTTAGGTATTTTCTATGGTCGCTTCCTGCCTTGGCAAGCTTTTTAGCAAGTCCTAAGTCGTTTTCTCCCAAGATATAGTTTCCGTTTTCGTCGTAATAGCTGTCGCTCTTTGCCCAAGAATTCAAGGGATTACGCGCGCCACGAATGGCGTTTTCAAAATTCATTACAGATGCTCTTTCAATTAAAATCATTGTTTTTCTCCTTTAAGGTATACATTCCTAATTATATGATACCATAAATTATAAATAATGTCAAATGTTTTAGTGCGTCAAGGATGATTTTTTATTTTTTGTGCTTTTTTGCATAAAGAGTTTTTTCTTGCTCAATAATATGGTTGTAAAAATTTGAAAGGAAAAATATCATGGAAGAAAACGAAAACAAGAAAAATACAAGAGTTTTTTATCTCACATTAGCGGTTGTGCTCGCAGTTGTTGTAATTCTCGTTATTGCCACTGCAGTAGCAAAAAGAAACATTGCAGGTCCTGATGACAATTCATCCTCAAGCTCAAAGGAGCCCGGACCTACCATTTCCGAAACAGACGTGTTGCCTGAATTCTCATTGCCTGTAAACGGCGATATAAGCATGGATTTCAGCGACAGTGTTCCTGTTTTCTCCCCAACAATGGGCGATTGGCGTACACACCTTGGCGTTGACGTTGCTTGCGAGCTTGGCACTGAGGTCCTAGCTGTTGCCGACGGCACAGTTTCAAGGGTTTGGGAAGATCCGTTTATGGGAGTATGCGTGTCCGTTGAGCATTCGGGCAAGGCAGTAAGCATTTATCGCAATCTTGCAAAAGAGGTTGGCGACGGAATTGTCGAGGGTTGCACAGTTAAGGCAGGCGACGTAATCGGCACGGTTGGCGAAACCGCTATGAACGAAATTGCGCAAGAGCCTCATCTCCACTACGAGCTAACAGTTGACGGAAAGAACGTTAATCCAAAGGACCACATTAAGTTCCCTACAAAGGATATCGTAGAGGACTCCGAGAATAGCTCACAAGAGGGTAACACCTCATCAGAGCAAGGCTCAGAAAACAAGTAAATCCAAGCCATTTCTCTTTTCTCCAACGCAAAAACGGACACCCTGTGTCCGTTTTTTCTATTTCAAGCATAAATTTTCACTCCAAGAGCAAACAAATAGCAAAGAAAAAAGTCGACTAAAAAACGGACACTTGCGTGTCCGTCTTTGTTGTTTATAAACACTGTCTTAAGTATTCGATTTGCGATGAAAAAGCATTGGACTCATTAAGCTTCATAGTCGTGCAAAGAAGGCGAATTTCCGAACGATAGGCGTACACCTCGTACGTCAAGCGAAAAAAGTTGACTAAAAAACGGACACTTACGTGCCCGTTTTTGTTGTTTATAAATATCGTCTTAAGTATTCGATTTGTGATGAAAAAGCTTTGGTTGTCTTGCGTAAGCGTACTTGGGTGTACGGTAGCAAGGCAAACGAGGCGTTTTCGCGCAAATAGTTACTTAAGCCCAACGCATACCGCAAGGCTTCTCTTCCTTGATCATAACCCCATCAAGGAACTTAACTGCCTTTTCGAGTCCTTCATCAATTGTCATAAGGCTATCCTCATGCTCGATTGAAAGAACCTTATCGTAGCCTACAAGGCGAAGTGCTGATACGAAATCTCTCCAATATTCCTCGCCGTGGCCATAGCCAACTGTGCGGAAGATCCAAGATCTGTTGATTTCGTCGCCATAGTGCTTTGTATCAAGAACTCCGTTTGCGCTTGTGTTAAAGTCGTCAATCTTTGTATCCTTTGCATGTACGTGATAAATTGCACCTGCAAGGTTACGAGCAGCGATAACAGGGTTGATTCCCTGCCAAATGAGGTGTGATGGGTCAAGGTTTGCACCGATTACATCGCCAACCTCAGCGCGAAGCTTCAAGAGTGTTTCAGGATTGTATACGCAGAAGCCAGGGTGCATTTCAAGAGCAATCTTGGTAACACCGTGAGCCTTTGCAAAGGCGGTCATATCCTTCCAATATGCAATCATTACCTCCCATTGATACTTGAGAGTATCGAGGAAGTCATCCGGCCAAGGACAAGTAATCCAAGATGGACGCTTTGCATCAGGGTCAGAGCCTGGACAGCCTGAAAATCCTACGATTGTATCAACGCCAATCTTCTCAGCCAAGAGAATTGCGTTTACCATATCGTCGTGGAACTGCTTTGCGATAGCCTTATCGGGATGGATAGGGTTACCGTGGCAAGCGAGTGCACAAATTTCAACATCGTACTTTTTGAAGGTTGCCTTGAAAGCCTCAAGCTTCTTTTCATCAGCCAAAAGCTCAGCAGGGTTGCAGTGGTCCTTTCCAGGATATCCACCTGCACCGATTTCTACGGAGTGAACTCCGAGAGCGGTAATTTTCGCAAGAGCCTCATCAAGAGGCTTGCTTCCATAAAGGTTTGCAAGAACGCTTAATTTCATTTCTTGTACTCCTATTAGTTATTTTCGAAATAGAAAGGCTTACCTGTCTTTGCAGACTCATAAATTCCCTCGAGAATTTGAGTTACGCAGTATGCCTGCTCAGGAAGAACGGTTGGCTGTGTGCCTGTAAGGATTGCATTGATCCACTGCTTTGCTTCCTCAGCGCCTGCATTGTATCCGCCTGCATCGTAGAATGCAACGCCCTTACCGTCGAGGTTTGGACGGGTTTCGTACATATTGCCGTGCTTAACGCCGTTGATTTCAAGAATACCTTGGTCAATCATCTTAGCGCCTGCCTTAGTTCCGCAAATAGTTGTGCAAGCTTCCTTTGTATCGGTCATATTGATAGCCCAAGATGACTCGAGAACGATTGTAGCGCCGTTTTCCATTACAACAAATCCAAATGCGCTATCCTCAACTGTGAATTCCTCAGGCTTCCAATCGCCAAATACATTAGCGGTGTTAGTCTGGTTGTTGAGCTTGTGATATGTAGTACCAACACAGTACTTTGGCTTATAGTTGTTCATTGTCCAAAGTGTGAGGTCGAGTGCGTGTGTTCCGATATCGATAAGTGGTCCACCGCCCTGTTGGTCTTCTTTAATAAATACGCCCCATGTAGGAACTGCACGGCGGCGAAGAGCTGTAGCCTTAGCGTAGTAGATATCTCCGAATACGCCCTCGTCAGCCTCAGCCTTAAGGAACTTAGAGTCCTTTCTCTGTCTGTTCTGATAACCGATTGTGAGCATCTTGCCTGTTCTCTTAGCTGCGTCAACCATCTTCTTAGCCTCTGATGCGTTGATAGCCATTGGCTTCTCGCACATTACATGCTTGCCAGCCTCGAGAGCGTCAACTGTGATGAAGCTGTGGCTGATGTTAGGAGTACATACATGAACTACATCGATGCTTGCATCCTTAAGGAGTTCCTTATAGTCGGTGTAGGTCTTAGCATCCTCTGTACCGAACTTCTTTGCAGCCTCTACTGCTCTTTCCTCAATGATGTCGCAGAATGCAACCATTTCAACCTCTGCAACCTTCTTGAGTGAAGGCATATGCTTACCGTTTGCGATACCACCGCAACCGATGATACCAATTCTTAA
>JAZKZO010000047.1:0-15910 GCA_045612665.1 Eubacteriales bacterium | reverse complement strand
ATCATTTTTAAAGCTTTTGTTTAGCTCTTTACTTAAATTACTTGTTTTTTGAGTTTCTCTAAAAGAATTTTCTTAAGAGTTCCGTCTTTGTACTTAGTTATCTAACTAATTTTCTTCTTTGTTCAATTTTCAAGGATCTTTAGCTAACCTCTTTACAGTCAGCCTTGCTATTATATCACGCATTTCTATACTTGTCAAGGCTTTTTTTAAAAAAATTTAAAACTTTTTTTACTATTTATATATATTACATAAAATAGGGTCTTTTTCAGAATATTTTGTTTATTTTGGTCAAAAATATTCATATAAATTTACATTTTCAAGGAGAAAAGCATGGCAACAGTTCTCATAAGGACGGCAATTATTTACGTTTTATTTACAATCGCCATACGTCTTATGGGCAAAAGACAGGTCGGGGAGCTACAAATTTCCGAGCTTATAACAACGTTTATGCTATCGGAGCTTGCCATAAATCCTATACAGGATATTTCCATTCCTATCGCATATGCGCTAGTCCCCCTAGTTTTCCTATTCTCCATGGAAGTGATAACCTCGTTTTTAGTTACAAAATTACCGAAATTCAGGCGCGCCTTTATGGGTGCTCCGAGTATTATAATTCGTTCAGGAGAGCTTGATCAAAAGGAGCTGGGGCGACTGCGAATAAGCATAAGCGAGCTACTATCCGAGCTAAGACTCAAAAACGTTTCCAAAATCGAAGACGTTGATTATGCAATTTTGGAGCAAAACGGTCAATTATCGGTATTTTTAAAGGGAAATATGCAATCGTCAATTGGCATTGCTCACGCGATAATTCAAGATGGAAAAATCAATTATTCGGCGCTAAAAGAGTCGGGAAAATCACCTGATTGGGTGAGTGAAAGGCTACAAGAACGCAATTTAAAATTAAAAGAAGCGTTTCTTATGACCTGTGATGAGAGTGGCAATATAAATATAATAAAAAAGGAAGAAAAATGAAGGCGTTTTTATTTTCCGTGCTTGCACTTATGGTTCTTTGCGCAATTGTTATTTGGAACGGCGCTACGGTTAGCGAAATCTCCGACGAAATGAGAGAGATTGCAAGCGAAATTAAATCTCTTGATAGCGAGGACGAGCTACAAGAGCTGGAAGAAATTTGGCATAAAAAAAGACTGATTTTATCAATCTCCGTGCCACACAGGGTAACCGACGAGCTTGACAGGACTATTGCTCTTTTAAGAAAAAAGTTCGACGAGGGGATAAGCACAGAAATTCCCGAGACCGTGGCATTAGCCATAAAGTCAATCGAGGAATTACGCACTCACTCTCTCGTCGATGCGAACAATATTTTATTTATTAACGGTAACCATATACTTTTCGAGTAAGCATAACGGCTTGTACGAAAGCTTGGAAATGCGAAGTCCTTCCTCACCAAGATCGTCCTCTCTATTGATATAGAGGGCATCAGGGAACGCTTTGGCAAACTCTGATGCAATCATAGGATATGCACCTATATAGTCCTTATCCGCCTTTTCCACATTCACATACAGGGTGTCTTGCACCTGAGCGCCTATGGTTGCACATATGATTTTTCCGTCAACCTTAATAGCGCCTGTATGAAGCTCAAAAAGCTCTCTATTGTTTAGCAAATCTATTATCTCATCAAGCTCCGCCTCGCCCGTTTCGTCAAGATGTGGCTGTTTTTTGTCGATTTCACAAAAGAATTCAATAAGCTCTGCTTCATCGCTGTCGAAAAGAAATTCGTACTTATAGGTCGTCTTAAAGCGATTTACGAAGTTTCGCTTAGAATGAAGTCTTTTTCCCGCATAGGTGCGAAACGAGTCAGCCTCATAAATATAGTCAAAATTCTCACGAACAGGCTCGAATTCGGCATTTTTGCCGAATTTATGAAAATCCTCCTTGCAAACGCCAACGTACACAGCCTCACCAAGAGCCTCTATTGCGCCCTCGGGATTTGCACCTATCGGAATCATATAAAAGGGGTTTTCTTCATTATTATATTTAATTATAAGTGTTTCGTCAAAAATTGCCCACTCTATTTTATAAAAATCGCGCCACATCATAAGTGCGCCTGCAGTTTTCTCGCAGCTTCTCGTTTTGTCGAGCAAAAGATACTTATTTACAACGCTAAAATCGTCTTTTTGCAAGGTTTTGAAGAGTATCATATAGCCCTCCCTTCGTTTTTATACAGTATAGCATATTTTTTTACATTTCAACAGTATTTTTGTTATTTTATTTTGAGTTATTTTGTACATTCGACAAACATCTAACCGGATTTGTTCAAGTTGCACAAAATAAAGGTTTATTTTTTGTTCACAATGACTTATTGACCTTTTGTCAAATTAATAGTAAAATAATAACGCTAGCAAAAAGAATCTATATAAAGGATATACATATGGAAAATTTAAAAATACTCATTGCGGACGAAAACCCACAAACAAGACTTGCAACAAAAGAAGGTCTTTTGAGAAGAGGCTTTAGAAGCATTGAAGAAGCAGTCAACGGTGAGGATGCACTCGTCAAGGTCAATAGAGGCCATCCAGACGTTGTAATTACGGACCTTTGGCTATCTCGACTTGATGGCATTGGGCTTATAAAGAACATTCGCGCAATCAATTTTGGGAAGGATGTTGCTCCCGCGATAATCGTTGCTTCGGCAGTTCCGGCACAGCATATTTTCATTGAATCGATAAACGCCGGCGCAAATATTTGCCTTTTAAAGCCATTTGACTTCACTAGCCTTTGCGAGCATATAAGAACACTCGCCGAGGCAAGACTCCCAAAGAAAATTGATGTCAAAAACGATTCCTTGGATTCTTGCGAGGATATGGAATCTCACGTTACAAAAATTATACATCAAATAGGCGTACCTGCGCACATTAAAGGATATCAATATTTAAGAACTGCTATTTTAATGACTATTTCCGACAGTGAAATTATCAATTCGGTAACGAAAATTCTCTATCCATCGGTTGCAAAGAAATATTCAACTACCACCTCTCGTGTTGAAAGAGCTATTCGCCACGCCATTGAGGTTGCTTGGGATAGAGGCGACGTTGACGTTTTGAACTCGTATTTCGGATACACCATTCACAATTCTCGCGGAAAGCCGACAAACTCCGAATTTATCGCAATGATTGCCGATAGCCTTCGTTTAAAATTCAAGCTTTTTACCTAAAATCAAACTTAACGAAAAAAGAGATTTGCGTTTGCAAATCTCTTTTTGTGTTCTATAAGCTTTTAACTCGTCAAATTAGTTGAGTTTGAGGGAGTTAACCTTGATACCAGGGCCCATTGTAGAAGCTACAGTGCAGCTCTTGATATACTGTCCCTTTGCAGCTGCTGGCTTAGCCTTAATGATTGCGCCGAGCAATGTTGCAAAGTTCTCCTCAATCTTTTCAGCTCCGAATGAAGCCTTACCGATTGGGCAGTGGATAATGTTTGTCTTGTCAAGACGGTACTCAATCTTACCAGCCTTAGCTTCAGTTACAGCCTTAGCGGTATCCATTGTTACTGTACCAGCCTTTGGGTTAGGCATAAGTCCCTTAGGACCAAGAACCTTACCAAGACGACCGATAACGCCCATCATATCAGGTGTTGCGATTACTACGTCGAACTCGAACCAGTTCTCCTTTGTAATCTTCTCAACATAGTCTTCAGCACCTACATAGTCTGCTCCAGCCTCTTCAGCAGCCTTAGCCTTGTCGCCACGAGCGAATACGAGGGTACGAACCTTCTTACCTGTACCGTGTGGGAGAACTACTGCGCCTCTAACCTGTTGGTCAGCATGACGAGAGTCAACGCCCAAACGAACGTGTACTTCGATTGTTTCATCAAATTTTGCCTTAGATGTCTCGCATACGAGCTTCATAGCTTCAGCGGGATCATAAAGCTTTGCTGATTCGATAAGTTCAGCACTTGCGATATATTTCTTTCCTTTTTTCATCTTAAGTTACCTCCTTATCTTATTCCTCAACAGTGATGCCCATTGAACGAGCTGTTCCTGCGATCATGCTCATAGCAGCCTCGAGTGAGCCTGCGTTGAGGTCTGGCATCTTTGTCTCAGCGATTTTCTTTACCTGCTCCTTTGTGAGCTTAGCTACCTTTGTCTTGTTAGGAGTTGCGGAAGCTGTTTCAATTCCAGCAGCCTTCTTAATAAGAACTGGTGCAGGTGGAGTCTTTGTGATGAATGTGAAGGAACGGTCAGCATAAACTGTAATTACTACAGGGATGATGTAACCGATATCATTCTTTGTTCTTTCGTTGAATTCCTTTGTGAAGTTAGGAATTGATACACCGTACTGACCGAGAGCAGGTCCGATAGGTGGTTGTGGTGTTGCTTTTCCAGCAGGGATTTGAAGTTTAATATAACCCTGAATTTTCTTAGCCATTATTATTTCCTCCTATGTGGTTTACACGAGAGCATACATATTTACTCTCTCCCACTTATTTGCGACTGCAATGTCCGCCGCCGACGTAATCTTATTTCTTTTTGATCGCTTTCGCATCAAGGCTGACAGGCATTTCTCTACCGATAGAGGATACGATAACTGTAACCTCACCTGTTTCGTCGTTGATTTCGCTGATTCTACCGCTGTGTCCTACAAGGATACCGTCGATAATTTCAACCTCATCACCGATTGCAAATGCATCAACCTTTGCCTTTTCTTCTCCACCGATTGCAAGGGCTTCCTCATCGGAAAGAGGAGTAGGTCTTGATCCTGGGCCAACGAAGCCCGTTACGCCTGAAATATAGCGTACAATATGCCACGATTCGTCATTGATAATCATCTTTACGAATACATAGCTTGGAAATAGTTTTTCTTCAACCTCTTTTTCGTTGCCTTTAGCGTCGGTTGTTATGTTTGTAATTGTTGGAACCTTAACGTCGAAGACGAGATTTTCAAGTCTTTCGCCAGGAGCCATCATTCTTTCGATTGTGTTCTTTACCTTGTTTTCGTGACCGGTGTAGGTGTGGATTACATACCACTTTTGACCGGCAGTAAGCTCGTTAAAATCACTCATCCCAGCACCTCACAATTAAATACCAAAGTCGATATACTTTGCGAGCATATTAAAGAGTGACATAAGGCCAAGGTCCACAATACCGATAACGAGTGCAATAGCAGCTACGCCAACGACTACAACCAAAAAGCTCTTGAATGTTGCTTTCTTCGAAGCCCAAGTGATTTTCTTGCCTTCGCTCTTCAAATTCTTGAACTTTTGACCGATTCTAGCAAAGAAACCAGGTTTCTTTTCTTTCTTTTCTTTTTCAGCCATAATGTCCTCCTTACTTAGTTTCCTTGTGCAAGGTGTGCTTACGACAGAAGCGACAGAACTTGTTCATTTCAAGTCTATCAGGATCATTTTTCTTGTTTTTCTTTGTGTCGTAATTGCGTTGCTTGCACTCAGTGCATGCCAATGTGACCTTTACTCTTGCTTCATTAGCCATGATTTCGGCACCTCCCATTTGTATTTGGGGCATTCCCCATTATTTGCGTGTTACACGCAGTACCTCCCTCGCAAGAAAGGTTTAGCCCTTTCGATTTTTGCCAATTTATTGCGCAAAAAAAGAACCTCTCTATTTGAGGTATATGCATTTTAGCACAACGAGCGTTGCTTGTCAAGTGTTTTTTTAAATTTTTTTATTTTTTGTTATATTTTGTATTTATTATTTTTATATAATACTTGATATTTTTTAGCGGTTATGGTATAATGTACGGTGGAAATTTATGTCTGGGAGATTTAGTAAATGAAGGAATATCTCGAGTGCGCCTCCGTTATAAGAATACACGGTCTTAACGGTGGACTTATCGTAAATCATATGTGCGACTCATACGAGGCTTTCGCAAAAATCAAAACTCTTTATTTGAGAGCGAACGGTGCTTATTCTCCGTTAAAGGTGAAAAAGATTTCACCTTACAAGAGCGGTGCACTTGTTCTCTTTTCCGAGATTTGCGATGCCGACAGTGCGACCAAGCTTCGCTCAAAGACCTTGTATGCTCACAGAAACGACGTTCCTCTTGAAAAGGGAAGCTTCTTTATCGTTGACCTTTTGGGGCTTGACGTTTTCGATGCCGATTCGGGCGAAAGATATGGCAAGCTAAAGGATGTTACCAACAGCGGTGCGCAGGATATTTACGTAATTGAGAGCGACAGCGGTTCTCTTTCATACGTGCCCGCTATCAAGGAATTTGTTAAGGAGATATCTCTTGATAAAGGAATACTTATTACTCCTATTGAGGGAATGATAGAATGAGATTTGACATTTTGACGCTTTTTCCGGAGCTTGTTGAGGGCGTACTTGGAGAAAGCATAATTGGAAGAGCGCAAAAGGCGCAAATAATCTCGGTTTTTACTCACAATATAAGAGATTACACAACGAACAAGCACAAGAAGGTTGACGATGCACCATATGGTGGTGGCAAGGGAATGCTTATGGCTACACAGCCGATTTGCGATTGCTTTGATGCAGTTAAGGCTATGCAGGGCGAGGGCAAAACAAAGGTTATTTATATGTCGCCAAGAGGTAGAATTTTCAACCATTCGATTGCAAAGGAGCTATCCGAATACGACAATTTGACTATTCTCTGCGGACACTACGAGGGAATTGACCAAAGAGTCATTGATGAAATCGTTGACGAGGAAATTTCAATTGGCGATTACGTTCTAACAGGCGGAGAGCTTCCTGCTTGTATTGTAGTTGACGCAGTTTCGCGCTTGATAGACGGAGTTTTATCCGACGAGATATGCCACGAGGACGAAAGCATTGCAAGCGGACTTTTGGAATATCCGCAATACACACGTCCCCCTGTGTTCAGAGGAAAAGAGGTTCCCGAGGTTCTTTTATCGGGGCATCACCAAAACATTGATGCGTGGCGTCTTGAGCGCTCGCTTGAATTAACTAAGGAGCGCCGTCCTGATTTATACGACGCATATATAGAGGCTCATCCACCTAAGCCCGAGAAAAAGAAAAGGGCTAAACGGATAACAAACGATTAATTTTACCTAATGGATGTGATAATTTGGAAAATAGACAAAATCGCTCACCGCAAAGCACTCCCTCTCTATTTAGCAAGATAAGCGCTTGGCTTTTTGTCAGCATGAGGGGCGGTATCTTCGGTCATTTCTTTACGACCTACGAGAATACCAACGATGGCTTTGTTAAGGCATTGAGCAAAAGAAAGGATACGGGACGACGCACCAAAAAGACGATTGCAAGAGCGCTCGAGAAAAACCCCTTTGTGGGAATTGTTCCGAAGCTTCAAGCATTTCTTTTAAGAGTGTCGCTCAGAAGCTACGGTATTGTGCTTTTCACAATGGCGCTATTTAGCTGTGGATTGTTTTTGGCTCAGGGCTACGTGCCTGTAATTCAAGCCTCGCTTTCTTGGCTTATAACGGGAATTGTGCTTGGAGTTATTTCTCTTCCCTTAATGGCGTCAAACAAGTCAATTGCATACGTTTTATTCACCAAAAAATGGTCAAACATACTGCTATTCAAGTTTTTGGGAATTCGCGAGGACGACTACCGAGAGGCACAGGACGACAAGCCTCACTCGTCGCCAAGTATTGCACTTCTTGCGGGAATGATTTTAAGTGTGATTTCATACTTCATTTCTCCACTTTGGACTCTTGCGATAATTGCAATCCTGTTTTTCGCATATGAAACGCTTATTTCTCCCGAGTTAGGAATTGTATTAGTTATTCTTTCACTGCCCTTCACGTCGACTGTCGTTATGTCGATTATGGGTCTTTACGTAACCGCGTGCTACATTATCAAGTGCGTTGTTGGAAAAAGAACGTTTAAGTTTGAATTTATCGACCTATGGGCATCAATTTTGATACTTTTAGTAATTCCAAGCGGATTTGCTTCATTCGATGTTGGCTCATCGATTAAGGTAATGCTCCTTTGTGCCGCGCTTATGTCGTCTTACTTTACCGTTGCAAATCTCGTGCGCTCAAAGGAATGGTATAAACGCTGTATAGTTGCCATTTGTCTTTCATCTACTGTGGCATCGCTTATCGGAATTATACAATTCACATTTGGAAAATTCGGTATTACCTGGGATAAAATGAAGGTGTTTGCTACCATACACGAAAAAGCAAGCGGTCCGTTTGATTCCCCCGATGCATTTGCGCTTTATCTTATGGTTAGCCTTGCATTTCTGCTTTTGTTCATCTTCTCGGGTAAAACCGCAAGAGCACGCGCTACCGGATTAATTTGCTCGTTTATAAATATCACTGCTATTGTGCTTACCTGCTCAAAGGTAGGATATATTGGCACTATCGCAATGATATCCATATTTCTTTTGGCATATCACAGGAATACGATTTATCTTTTGCTTGTAGGTGTTGCAACCGGATTTATTTTGAATTACGGTCTTCCCGAGCAGGCTAAGGATATGCTTTCCTCGGTTATGGCAACTCCTGAGGGCTCACACGCATACCGTATGCAGCTTTTCAGAAACGTTCTTGAAATTATAAAAGCCCGTCCGTTCGGAATCGGCGCAGGTCAGGACGCCTTTGAGCGTGCTTATGAGTCGATTATCGGCACAGGGGGCGTTATAAATAGCGGTAACCTATATTTACAAATAATATTAAGCTGTGGAATTATAGGCTTTATCGCGTTCGTTTCCTTTGTAATCGTGCTTGCAAGGCTTTGCTTCTCGTACGCTTCAAAGGCGCTTAACAACCTTCACAGAATCAATGCTCTTGCAGGATTTTCAGCATTTGTTGGAGTTCTGATTTCAGGCTTCTACTCGTATGTTTTCGAGGAAAAAACAATACTTGCAATAAGCTGTATTGCAATTGCGCTTTCTTTGGCTTACGTAAGAATCGAGCACGAGGCGTACGACGTACCGAAAACATATTCTGTTGATATCCTTAGCGCCGACATTGAAATTGAGCTTGACAAGGACGCTACAATCAGAGAAAACGTTCCTATAAGAAAGTACGTTCGCATTTCAAGAAAGAAAGCTATGCTTTTGAGTGAGGACGAGGGTGGCCTTGAGGTAATTAAGGATAACGAATTTGATTCAGTAATGTATGAGGATTAGGAGGACAAATGCCAAGAAAAGTAACTAAAGCATATCGTTTCTCCTTTGTAGATTTTCTTATTATTGTCGCACTTGCCGTTGCGATTTGCGCATTGGTATACATTATTGCAGGCGGCGACATTAAGGAGCTTACAGCCGAGAAGGTTGAAGCGATTTACACATTGTATATTGACAACGCATATATTGACAGCTTCAGCGTCGGAGATGAGATAATCACCAAAAACGGCAGAAGTGCGGGCACTATTACCTCTATTATCGGGCTTTACGACAACTCCGATATATCTATGGTAATAGTATCGGCAGAGGCATATAGCGTAAAAAAGGATTTATTCATTAACGGACAACTACTGGCATCCAACACGAGCTTCTCGGTTGCTCTTTCGGATAAAAGCGTGATAAACGCGTTTTGCGCCAGTGTAATTACAGTTATTTAGGTAGGTAAAAATGTTTATTGATAAGGTACAAATTTTTGTAAAAGCAGGAAACGGCGGTAACGGATGCGTTTCATTTAGACGTGAAAAGTACGTTGCCAAGGGTGGTCCTGACGGTGGAGACGGTGGCCACGGCGGTAACGTTATATTCACCATTGACAAGGGCACTAACACGCTTCTCTCTTTTAGATACAAAAGAAAATTCGTAGCCGAGAACGGTGGAGATGGTGGTGGTGCTAAATTTCACGGTAAAAACGGTGAGGATATTATAATTAAAGTGCCTGAGGGAACTCTTATTAAGGATGCTTCAAGCGGAAAAATCCTTAAGGATATGTCAGGCTGTGAGGATTGGATTTGCGCCAAGGGTGGCAGAGGCGGTTGGGGAAACAAGCACTTTGCAACTCCGACAAGACAAATCCCCATGTTCGCAAAAAGCGGAACTAAGGGACAGGAATGGGAGCTTTCTCTTGAGCTTAAAATGCTTGCCGACGTTGGTCTTGTAGGACTTCCGAGTGCAGGTAAATCCTCGCTTTTAGCTGCGGTAAGCGATGCCCGTCCAAAGATTGCGGACTATCACTTCACTACTCTTGCGCCAAATCTCGGCGTTGTAAGAGTGCGCGAGGGTCAAGGCTTCGTTATGGCTGACATTCCCGGACTTATTGAGGGCGCATCGGACGGACTTGGTCTTGGACACGCATTCTTAAGACACATTGAAAGATGTAGGCTTCTCCTTCAGCTCGTTGACGTATCGTGCATTGAGGGTAGAAATCCTATTGACGATATTATAACTATCGACACAGAGCTCGACAAATTCTCAAAGGAGCTATCCGAAAGACCTAGAATTATCGTTGCAAACAAGGTGGACTCTATTGACAGAGATGCCTTCGACGTTGACGAGTTTGAGGCTTACGTAAAGGGTCGCGGTTGGGAGCTTATGTATATTTCGGCATACACAGGCGAAAATACGGACGAGCTTATAGACTACGTTGCAAAAAGACTTGAGGAGCTTCCTCCTCTTACAATTTACGAGGCCGATTACGAGCCTGAGGACAAGATTTTGAGCGACGGCTCAGACCACGAGATTACTATTACCCGTGATGACAAGGGCACATATGTTGTAGAGGGAGAATGGCTATTCAATCTCGTTGGACAGGTTAACTTCTACGACCGTGAATCGCTTGCGTTCTTCCAAAGAGTTCTTCTTAAAAGTGGCGTAATCGACAAGCTTCGTGAGGCCGGCTGTCAGGATGGCGACAGTGTTTCTATGTACGATTTTGAATTTGATTTTGTTATCTAAGGAGATTTATGGAATTAAAGCTTGGTTGCCACCTCTCTGTTTCGGGTGGTTGGGAAAATATGGGCAAGGTTGCCCTTTCTATCGGTGCAAAAACCTTTCAGTTTTTCACAAGAAATCCTCGCGGTGGTACGCATAAAGAGCCAACCGATGCCGATATTGCGGCGCTTGCAAGGCTTCTTCGCGAAAATGATTTTGCACCTATAATCGCTCACGCGCCTTACACCTTTAATCCCTGCGCTGCCGATGAAAGCATTCGCGAATATACCAAAGAAACGATGGTAAAAGAGGTTATGCTTCTTGAAAAGCTTGGTGGCGCACTCTATAATTTCCATCCGGGCAATCACGTTTCTCAGGGTGAGGAAATTGGAATTAAAAAAACAGCAGATACTCTTAACGCGATTTTAAAGCACGCAAAAAGCACTACTGTTTTGATTGAAACGATGTCGGGCAAGGGCTCGGAGATTGGTAAAAGCTTTGAGGAAATTCGCCAAATCATAGATTTGGTTGAGGATTCCTCGCATCTTGGCGTTTGCCTTGACACCTGCCACGTAAGCGACGCGGGATATGATATTGCATCTAATCCCGAGGCTGTCCTTGACGAATTTGATAAGATTGTCGGCATTGACAGATTGAAGGCTATTCACTTAAACGATAGCAAAAATCCTCTCGGTGCAAAAAAGGACCGCCACGAAAAAATCGGTCTTGGAACTCTTGAGCTTGAGGGAATTCGCAAAATAGTTTCAAATCCTATTATCGCTTCTCTTCCTATTTGCCTTGAAACTCCAAACGAGCTAGACGGATACGCAAGAGAAATCGCGCTAATTCAGGACATGGTAAAGGATTTATAAAAAGAAAACGCACTCAGTGAGTGCGTTTTTGTTTTATTTAATTTACACTTATCCACATAGCAGGACGTACAGCCATAATCTTTTCAAAGGTTTTTCCGCTCTCGTTTACTGTTCCGCTACCGTTTACATACATAATGTCGCCGTTTGGTGCAGGTGTACGAAGCCAATAGTGAGCCATTCCGTTATCAAGATTTACGTGTGCTTCCTTTGTTCTAAGGTAAGGAGTTGCAAGAGCCATACGCTCATCGTCGCTTGCGAAGTATCTATTAACCTCATTAGAGCTCAAAAGGAATACCTTATCCTGTGTAATTTCGAAGCTTTCCTTGCCCTCAGCATCGCTATAAATCGTTGTGATTGATTTCTCGCGAATTTTAAGTCTTTCGGCAGTTCTAAAGCTACCGTTGATAAATCCGTTGTTAAGCCATTGTCTTGCAACAGAGCCCTTCCAGCTTGTTTTTGAAAGTGCAAACGGAACTGCCTCTATTGCGTATTTGCTAATAAGAAGCACCTCATTGCCGTTCTTTTCAGCGATAATCCATTCGAGTCTTTCGATACCGTCAGAGTCTGGATTTTGCTCAAACACACCGAAAACAACGTAGCTTCCAACGTCAAGCACGGAGAGCTGTTCCTCAATTGTGAGGTTCTTGCAAATCTCGAAAAGACGCGCATCAGCATCGTCATATCCCTTTGCTTGACCGAAGAATTTGCACGCATTCAATGCATCGCCAAGGCTTGCATATTCAAGCGCTCTATTGTACTTACTCTTTTTGAGCTGAGTCGGAGCATCGCGATAGTCGCCAAGGTCCTCTAATATTTCGTATGCTCTATCATATTCCTTATCCTCGAGCTTGTTAAGAGCGTTGGAATATCTGATACGGGGAACTAAAAATTCCACTATTAGGAACGTGATAATTGCAAGCGCGATAAGGCACGCACTTATAATCATTGAGAGCTTCAAAAGGAAATCTCTTCTTTGTGCAAGCTTTTCCTCGAGGTCTTGAAGCTTAACCTTAGCCTCATCAAGCTTAAAGGATGCATTCTTCCACTCGGGAATTTTCTCCAAAATTTCGATAGCCTCTTTGTAGCCGTGAACGGTTTCGAGGTCCATTTTTTGAAGAGCCTTTGCATAAAGAGCCTCAGTTTTAAGCTCCTCAAGTCGTGTTTTACAAAGCTCTGCCTGGTGTGCCGAATCCTTATAGCCGTCAAGCTGCTCAAATACATAGATAATGTCTCTTATATTGTCAGCATCCTTAGCACGCATATAGATAGAAAGTGCACTCTCATAAATAGCATCCTTCTCATCCGCGGTCAAAATCACAGGAAGTGGCTGAAGCTCGGCGCAATATGGGCAGTAAATTATGCCGTTTATATCCTCGTCAAAGGACGATTGGCATTTTATACATTTAAAATGTGCCATTTTTTCTCCTTGAAAATAAAATCATCTAGAATATTCTAGCATACTTTCGCGCGAAAATCAAGTGTTTTATATTCGTACGCAATTTATTCCTTACATAAAACAAATTCAAGCGTGCCACCGTTGGTTATTTCCTCGTAGGTTACATAGTATCTATCGAGGGATTTTCCATTGAGATAAATTCTCTCAATATACGGAAATTCAAGCGGACTTTTATCGCATTTTACAAGGAACGTGTCGCTAATTTCGCATTTATGGTATTCCCTTGAAAGAGCTACGCTTGCGCTCTTGAAGAGGGGTGTGTTGATATAGAAGCGCTTATCCGCGGGGCAAATTTGTGCAAGACCGAGCGCGCTTAACACATACCAGCCCGAGAGCTGTCCGACGTCCTCGTTTCCGCAAAAGCCGAATGCGCCTGTTCTATACGCTTCCTTTTGAACTCTGCGAGTCCAATACTGTGTGCGCCTTGGTAGGTCCATATCAATAAAATAGTGTGTTAGATTATGGCAGGGCTCGTTTGAATGGTTGTAGTTCTCGTTCCAAAGGGCTGTGAGGTCTGCACCCTCAAAGAGCCTTTCGAGAAGCTCTACTGCCCTTTCCTTACCAAAAAGCTCAAAGAGTGGCTTTCTATCGTATGGAACGAACCACGATTGTTGGAAAATATTGCTTTCAACGCATCCCCACGTGTCGTATTCGTCCTTTACGCTAACAAAGCTACCGTCGGCGTTTCTTGGCGACATAAAGCCTGTTTTGTGATTGAAATTCTCGGAATATCGCGCACATCTAGCTCTAAAATGCTCGGCATCGTCATTTTTGCCCATTTCGCTTGCAAGAGCGCTCATAGCATAATCGGCAAGCAAAAATTCAAGCGTTTCGCTAATTGAGCCTACAACGTATGCTTCGTTTTTATATTGGTCGTATGACGGATGCACGCTCTTAAAGGGCTTTCCGTCAAGAACGCTCTCGCTTTTTGCCGAGGCAAGGCAAAGTTTATAGCCAAGGTCCGCGTCAAAGCCTCTTATTCCCTTTACGTAAGCATCGCACATAATGAGCAAGCCAGGATCTCCGACCATACAGCCCGAGTCAATTCCCATAAGCTCCCACTTTGGAAGTGATGAGTTTTTGTTGCTTGCTATTGTTATAAGCGAATTAACCTCATCGTTTACGATATCGGGGCGAATTATTGTAAGGAGTGGGAACTCACTTCTATAAACATCCCAACCACTAAACATTGTACGGTGAGTGTACTCTACTTTTTTAATCTCGCCATTTGCCATACGAACGCGTCCGTCCACGTCGGCAACCTCTCTCGGGTCAAGTAATGCGTGATAAAGACACGTATAAAAGATTGTTTTATCGGTTTCATTATCGGTATCAATATCGACACAGGATAGGGCGTTATCCCACTTTTTCTGCGCATTTGCCTTGACTGTATCAAAGTCGAAGCTTTCACACTCCGAGGCAAAATTAAGCCTTGCGCCCTCTTGGTCAACGTAAGAGATTGCGCACTTGATATTAAGCTCATTTGTATCAAAATAAGCGACGAGCCCAACGTCCTCACCCTCAAAAGCAGTGCTTGACGTGTCGATAATTTCCTCGTTTTCGAAGAAGCTCCATTTTTTCATTGGGCTTGAAAGCTCGAGGGCAAAATAAAGCTCATATGCGATATTTCCGCCACCTCTGCCAAATCCACCGCCCTTTGGAGTACAATGAATATGTCCCTCAATTTTTGAAGGATTTACAATTTTTACGCTTTCAAAATCGGCGTGTCCTGCAATTCTGCGTGAGAAGTTGAAAATCACACCGTTTTCGTTTGATTTTGGATATGTAAAGCGCAAAAATCCTGCGTGTGCCGAAACGGTTGCCTCGGCAAAAATGTCGTATTTATCAAGCTTTACGGAGTAATATCCTGCGCTCACCTTCTCGTTTTCGTGTGAAAATGGCGATTTCCAACCGTCTGTGCCTTTCAAAAAAGGGATTTCCTCATTACTTCCGCTACGAAGGTCAGTTTTGCCAACAATTGGCATAATTTGAAGGTTTCCAAGGTCGCCATACCAGCCTATTCCGCTCATATGGTTAAAGCTAAACCCCTCTATCGTGCTTTGACAATAGTTGTAGCCTGTTCCGTTATCGCCACTTGTAGTGGTGTCGGGAGAAAGCTGTACCGCTCCACTCGGAAGGCACGCGCCCGGATGAGTTTTACCACCACCGTGCATACTGGTTGCCTGCTCATCTCCGACTGTACCTATAATAGGATCTATATATTTTGAGTTGCCCATAATATCACCTCATAAAAGTTCTATGATTATTTTATCATATTTTCGCGCGTGTGTCAATCAAAAAAGGCGCTTGGTGAGCGCCTTTTATTTTATGCCTGTTGTTCTCTTTCGCTTGGCATTAAATAGTCGCCAAGGTTGGAAAGGTTTGAGTTGCCTGCTTTAACTGAGGCAAGTGTTACTGTATAAAGTGAGGTTTCACCGAGAGTAACTCTTTCGCTTGCGCACTTTGTGGTTTGCGATTGAATGAATTCAACGTCGCTATCGTCAGTATATGCATAGATTGCAAGGATAAGTGAGAGGTTTTCGGCATTGCCTGTAAAGCCTGTTACGGAGATTGAAATGTTTGCATATCTTGCGCTTGACATATCAGTTTGCAAGAAGCCCTTATTTTCAGTTGTTGAGTTTACCTTACCGTCCTTAAAGAATGAATCCTTGCCGTCAAGGTAATCGGGATTGATAAGAACTACACCGTATTTTACAGGAGCATCCTTATTTACTCTATTGTACTCATCAAGAGCTGTTGCATTAAGGCAATAGCCACCGAAAGCAATTCCGTCCTTGCCTGACTCTGAGAAGCCGTTATGCTCGTTC
>JAZKZO010000046.1:0-34942 GCA_045612665.1 Eubacteriales bacterium | reverse complement strand
ATATCTATCATTTTTCGCCTATTTTTTCACGTGATTTTTCATTCAAAGCATTTTTAGCTTGTGTTATTTATATCATACACCTAAATTATAGAAATCGCAACGCTTTTTCAAAGAATATTAAAATATTTTTATTTCTTTGTGCCATTGCACCCCCGTGAATTCAGCAACTCGATACCTCTAATCGCTAGATGCACCTGATTCAAGCAAAGCTTGAAGGTAGGTCGAGATGACAGGAAGCATCGCAACAAGTTGCTCGTAACACTTCGCAGCCTCTGATGTGCGAGCACCTCACGACTTTGCTCGCTAGGCGCACCTGATTCAACTTGCGTTGAAGACAGGTCGAATCGTCATCTTAACCACATAACACAAAAAGCACCATACCAAATGGTATAGTGCTTTTATGTGGTCGAGATGACAGGATTCGAACCTGCGGCATCATGCTCCCAAAGCATGCGCGCTACCAACTGCGCTACATCTCGAAATTATATTGTATCGCTGAGTGCCTACCTATTATATCAAATGATTTTGAGTTTGTCAAGTGAGTTTTTTACTTTTTTCGAAAAAATATTTCATATTCTTAAAAAGTGTGTTATACTTAAGTAAATTAAACGTTAGGAGTGTCTTATGAAATTAGAAAGACAAGAGCTTCAAAATCCTATAAGAGTCAATCACAGAGGCTTTTTGAAAAATTCGCAAAAGCGCTTCATCTTAACCGAAAATAAAACTGAAAGTATGGATTTTCGCGTGGTTTTAATAGACAACGTCAAGTGGATAACCGTTTTCGAGGGCAAAATGACACCGGTTATAGAAGACGGACACACATACTATGTCGGTGATTTTAGCGATATAACGCGAGAGGGCGATTATCAAATTGAAGCGGGCGGATTTACTAGCCGACAATTTGTAATCTATGACGGCGCATACGATATTTGCAAGCGCGTTTTGCTTGAATATTACAAATATCAAAGATGCGGACATCCCCTTGGGTGGAACGGCTCGTGCCATCTTGATGACGGCTTTATAAAGGAAACAGGCGAAAGAGTCGACCTAAGTGGTGGATATCATCAATCCTGCGACCTTCGCAAATCCCCCGGTGGGCTTTCTATCGGTATTTATGCAATGCTTAAATGCGCCATAAGGGAAAAGAGCGAATGGAGCAAAATCCTGTTAAAGGACGAGGCTGAGTGGGCTTGCGATTACTTATATAAAACGATACAGGAAAACGGAGCAATGTACAACACCTTGAACGCACCGTTCGGCTGGGGAGCAAGAGAATTTTATAAATCACCCGCTCCTTCATCGGCACAATGGAACACCACCTCGGCACTCGCACTCGGTTCTCTTTATCTAAAAGATAAAAACGAGGAAAAATCAAAAAAATATCTTGAAAAAGCAATCCTTTCTTGGAATTATATGATGAGCGATGCTCGCCCAAGCGACACCTATCGCCATCCCGAGAAATATCCTATGGGAATGGATCCTGATTTCTTCTACGACCAATGCAGAAGGAATTCAAGCGCTGACCTTGCATATCAAATTACCTGCTCGTCAGAGCTTTACAGAGCGACAGGGGATGAAAAATATCTTCGCATAATAGAAAATGTAACGCCAAAGCTACTTTCCTATGTAGCCGGTGGTGAAATGTCGCACGAGCTTGTTCGCGATGACGATAAAACAAGGCTCGTTACAGGCTCTTGTAGCTACTGTTGGCAAATGGGCAACCTTTTCGCACTTTGTGATGCGTATGAGCTTCTAGGAGCGCGTTTTGGACTTAAAGAAATCATTGAAAAGGCACTCGCATCATCTGCAGCTCTCATTGATAAAAGCATTTGGAAATGCGTAAGGCATCCATATTCCGATGGCGACCTTGATATCGTTGACGGACACGAGGGCAAAACTCGCCGTCAAGGAATGAGAACTCTTGAAGCGATAAGCCAATATGATGGCATCATATGCTATTCACAATCGGAGCAACACCTCGAGCCGGGATATTCAACGCATATTGCTATATTTATGGCAAGGTGCGCAAGACTTCTTGGCAAAAGTGAATATCTAAAATATTCACAATTCGTAGTTGATACGGTCTTGGGAGTAAATGCTCTTGACAGCAGTCATATTCACGCGATAGGATATAACCATGCACCGCACGATGCATTCGGTCAATTCTTCCCATCAACACCGTTTATTCCGGGCGCAGTAGGCGTTGACTATTCCTCAATAGATACCACAAAGGGCGCTTTTTCCGAGTTCGATATGCCTTGTGTCGGAATGACAATGTATCTAATATCTGAGCTTGAGGGAGAGCGCTAAGAAACGCGTAATCCGTAAAAAATGGCGACAAAGAGAATAAAAAACGACAAAAGCGAGAGAAATCTCGCTTTTTTCTTCGAAATTAGACAACATATACTTATATGAACATATGAGCATATATAAGTAAATGCTCAAAAACGGCGAATTTTGCCGTTTTTGAGTGAGCTTTAGGTGATTGAGCCTATATTTCCGGTTACAATTAGCGTTGAGGTGCCGGGAGCTATGCTCCAAGCTCCGTTTGGCGCTTGCGTATAGGTTGCCGCATCAACTACAACTTGACCCGCAATGCTCGCAAATTCTCCGCTTACCTCGTTGTAGGTGTAATTTACATCCTCTTGCCAAGGTGTGCCGTTGAAGGTAACGCTTAGATTGCTAAGAATGGGATCAAAGACGTCGGTGATTACTGCGTTATCAGTAGCAACAAGCGCTGTATTGCCATTGTTTTCAATAATGAAGGTATAGCTTACAAGACCGTTTGGCGCTACGGGCACAGGGCTAATAGACTTGGTTATCGAAATCTCAGGCGCGTTGGCTGCCGTAACAGTTTCAGTAGCCTGAACTGGAGTTATTCCGTTGCCCGATACAGTGGCGGTATTTGTTATTTCACCGTCGGTGTCAAGAGGGGCAAAGGCATTCGCGCTCGCCTCGTATACGATTGTAGTGTTTCCGCCTGCCGTTACGCTAATGCCCGAAATAGTAAGAGGTGGACCTGCCGTAACGGTTGGAGATGCCTGTAAAACACCGTCAATATAGTATTTTACCGAGCCGTCAACGTAATCAAGAGGAACGAGTAAGCCTGTATCAAAGGTATAAGCACCGAGATCGTCAACAATGCTAAGACCGTTAAGAGCCGTCGCACCTTGATTGAGAATGCTTAAAATATAAGTTACAGTATCGCCTGATGAATAGGTGTCAACAACTGCCGTTTTCGTAAGTGAGAGAGCTTCAAGAATTTCTCCTGTTGCAACGTTGGAGTTGGCAACAACACTTCCATAGGTTAACTGCGCTTGATTAGTAAATTGAGCCATAATTTTTCCTTTCTGAGAGCCTAGCTCTCGATATATGATATGCAAGGAAGAAAAACTTGACATTATTTCCTTGGAAATGCTTGACAAAGAAATTTTGTTGTGCTATAATTGCCGAGAAAAACAAATAAAAAGCTAAATGAAGGCCTCAGAAGGATACCGACTGAGACTCGATAGCACTCCGGAGAATCTCATAAAATGAGTGCCGAAGGGGCAAGGCGCACGCGCTAATCTCTCAGGCAAAAGGACAGAGTTAATTTTTATTCACGTTTTGTGAATTCGTTTTCTTACGGAGTGATTTTTAAATCGCTTCGTTTTTTGTTTTTTTAGCGGTGCTTTTGCAGCTTCTATCTTGCGCGTCGCTTTTCGTTCGGTTATAAAAATATTATAAATAAATGAAATGAGGAGAAAAATGGAATTTTTGGAAAAAATTGTCGGAATAGTAAACGACTACCTTTCAGGATACATTCTTGTATTCTTGCTAGTGGGCGTCGGACTCTATTACTCGATTAAAACAAGATTTGTTCAGCTTCGTTGCCTTGGTGAGGGCTTTAGGCGAGTATTCAAAAAGGATAAGGGCGAAAAAAAGGGACTTTCGTCATTCCAAGCTCTTGCAACTGCTGTTGCGGCACAGGTCGGTACAGGTAATATCGTAGGTGCTTGCGGAGCAATTCTTATCGGTGGACCCGGTGCAATCTTTTGGATGTGGATTATCGCGTTTCTCGGTATGGCAACCAACTACGGAGAAGCAGTGCTCGCTCAAAAGACCAAGATTATAGATGAATCGGGCGAGGTTCACGGTGGACCTGTTTATTACATAAAAAAGGCATTCTCGGGCAAATTCGGTAAGGGTCTTGCGGGATTTTTTGCAGTAGCTATTACAATCGCTCTCGGCTTTATCGGTGCGATGGTTCAATCGAACTCTATTTCATCAAATATTGCAGGTGTTTTCGACTCCTTTAACGTTGATATCTCATCCTTTACTTGGATTATCGGTATCCTTCTTGCACTTCTTACAGGCGTTATTATCATCGGTGGAGTAAAGAGAATAGCATCTGTTACAGAAAAGCTCGTTCCTATAATGGCAATTTTGTATATCATAGGCGGACTTTTGGTGCTTTGTGTTAATATCAAAAATGTGCCAGGCGCAATCGGAATGATCTTCAAGTATGCATTCGTTCCAAACGCAATTATCGGTGGTGGAATCGGAAGCGCACTTGTAAAGGCTATTCAAAAGGGCGCACAAAGAGGTCTTTTCTCAAACGAGGCAGGTATGGGCTCGACACCCCATGCACACGCACAGGCTGACGTTAAAGACCCACACGAGCAGGGCGTTGTAGCAATGGTTGGTGTGTTTATAGATACGTTCGTTGTTCTTACACTCACCGCACTTATCGTTCTTTGCACACTCTACGCCTCAAATGGACCGTTTGCAGGTATCGTTGGTAATGCCGACGTATCGTTTGCAGACAAGGTAGGCACTCTTTCCTTTACTGACGCAAATATGGTACAAAAGGCATTCCAAATGACCTTCACAACCATTTTCGGTGGAAACGTAGCGGTAGGAAATGCCGTTGGAAGTATATTCGTTGCAGTATGCCTCTTCTTCTTCGCATTTTCAACCATTATCAGCTGGAACTTCTTCGGCAAAATCAACTTTAATTACCTCTTTGGCAAGAAGGCGACAATCGCATATTCAGCAATCGCAATCGTTTGCGTATTCCTCGGCTCAATCGGCTCAAACGGTCTTGTTTGGGGTCTTTCCGATATGTTCAATAACCTTATGGTTATCCCTAACGTAATCGCACTCTTTGCAATCGGCTCAATGGTATTTGAAAGATTTGATAAAAAGAAAGAAATTTCTTTGGAAAAATAAAGAAAAATCCACCAAAACGGTGGATTTTTTAACTTGTATGTGCTAAAATGATAAAAAACGCACCGTGTGTGCATAAAATGCAAAAAAGGAGCATTAAATGAAGCAATATTCAACAGTTCTTTTTGACCTTGACGGCACGATAATCGACAGTGGCGAGGGAGTTACCAATTCCGTATCCTACGCGCTCGAAAAATTCGGCATCACGGTTGAGGATAAAAGCACTCTTAAAAAATTTATAGGACCGCCTCTTATATATTCGTTCAAGACCTTTTACGGCTTTGACGACGATAAGGCAAGGCTTGCAATCGAATATTATAGAGAATATTATCAAGAAAAAGGAATTTTTGAGGGATACATATATGACGGCATAGAAAATCTTCTCATCGACTTAAAGCAAAGGGGCAAGAAAATTATCCTCGCAACCTCAAAGCCCGAGGCGTCTGCACTAAGAATTCTTGAAAAGGCGGCTCTTGCAAAATACTTTGATTTTATAGGTGGAGCAACTCTTGACGAGAGCACGAGAGTAACTAAAATCGACGTGCTTGAATACGTGCTTGAAGAGGCGAATATCGACACAGTATCGAGCGTAATTATGATAGGAGACCGCTTTTACGATATAGAGGGCGCACATAATTTCGGCATCGACTGCATCGCTGTTTTATACGGATACGGCACAAGAGAAGAGTTTGAAAAATATGGCGCGGAGTATATTTTTGATACCCCAAGCGAAATCTCAAAATTCCTTGTATAAAATTTCAAAAAAATTATTGACTTGACTAGATATGTGTGCTATGATACATAGTATATTTATGCAAAAATCTATTCAAAAATTCATTTGGAGATAGCAAATTATGGATATCAAAATAGTAAAGACAACCGACCCAAAGGTAATGCCTAAGGAGAGCGAGCTTGGATTCGGACAGTATTTCTCCGACCATATGTTCGTAATGGATTATGAGGCTGGAAAGGGCTGGCATAACGCAAGAATCGTGCCATTCGGCAACATTTCACTTCACCCTGCATCAACCGTTCTTCACTACGGTGCTGAAATCTTCGAGGGACTTAAGGCGTACCGTACTGCCGAGGGCAATGTTCAGCTTTTCAGACCAATGGAGAATATCAGACGTCTTAATAGATCTGCTGAGCGTATGTGCCTACCTGTAATCGACGAAAACGATGCTCTTGAAATTCTTGAAACATTTGTAAAGCTCGAGGAAAAATGGGTACCAAAATCCTTTGGAACGTCGCTTTATCTCCGTCCTTATATGTTCGGTAACGACGAAACTCTCGGAGTTCATACAGTTCATAGAGCTACATATATGATTATCGCTTCACCAAGCGGAAGCTACTACAAGGAAGGCATTAACCCTGTTAAGATTATGATCGAAAACGAGGATGTTCGTACAGTTCGTGGCGGTACAGGATACGCAAAATGTGGCGGTAACTATGCTGCATCAACAAGAGCAGGCGAGAGAGCTAATAAGAAGGGCTACTCACAGGTTCTTTGGCTTGACGGTGTAGAGAGAAAGTACATCGAAGAGGTTGGAGCTATGAACGTAATGTTCAAAATTGACGGTGAAATCGTAACTCCTGAGCTTTCAAGTGGCTCAATTCTTCCCGGTATTACAAGAAAATCCTGTATCGAGGTTCTTCGCGATCTCGGCTATAAGGTAAGCGAGAGACTTCTTAGCGTTGACGAGCTTCTTGACGCAATGAAGAACGGAAAGCTCGAGGAGGCTTGGGGATGTGGTACTGCAGCAGTAGTTTCTCCTATCGGCAGACTTATGTACGATGACGTTGAGTACGTTATCAACGGTGAAAAAATCGGTGAGGTTACTCAAAAGCTCTACGATATTCTCACAGGCATTCAGTGGGGTAAGGTAGAGGACAAGTACAACTGGGTACATAAGCTTTAATTTCAAACTAAAATTAAGCCATCGCAAGACAATGCGGTGGCTTTTTTGATACAAAAAAGACCTATAAACACTTTAGTTTGCTAAAAAACTAAATTTTTTTCAAAAAAGTTTAAGAAACCTATTGACAAATCAGATTTCATAATATAAAATATTTCTATATTATTTATATAAGACCTTGAAGGGAATAAAATCCACATCCCCGTTTTTCAGAGAGTTGGCGATAGGTGCGAGCCAATACGGTAAATGGACATACTCATCCCTGAGTCTTCAACCGAACGGATTTTTCCAAGTAGACTTGAACGGGCGCTCCCGTTATAGAGCTAATTGCTGATAGGCAATGAGTGGGCGTTAACGCCAAGAAGAGTGGTACCACGGAGGAAGCTTCGTCTCTTTTATGCAAGTGGTTGCGTAAGAGAGGCTTTTTTATTTTCATAACCTCGCAGGGCAACCCAAATGAACTAACCCGAGACACAGGAGGATTAATTTATGAAGGGCTATCAAAAGTACACAAAACAATTTTTCGCGCCAAATGGCGTAACAATGGACTGGGTAAAAAAGGAATATATCGAGAAACCACCGATTTGGTGTAGCGTTGACCTACGCGACGGAAACCAAGCGCTTATTATACCGATGAGCCTTGAGGAAAAGCTTGAGTTCTTTAAGCTTCTTTGTAAGGTCGGCTTTAAGGAAATTGAGGTCGGCTTCCCGGCAGCATCTGAAACCGAGTATGAATTTTGCAGAACTATCATTGAGCAAAATCTTATTCCTGACGATGTTACAATTCAGGTTCTCACACAGTCAAGAGAGCATATAATCGCTAAAACCTTTGAGGCTATCGACGGCGCAAAGCATGCAGTAGTTCACCTTTATAACTCAACGTCGGTTGCTCAAAGAGAGCAGGTGTTCAAAAGAGATAAGCAGCAAATTATCGATATCGCAACCTTCGGTGCTAAGCTTTGCAAGGAATATAAGAAAAAGGCAAAGGGCAAGATTACCTTTGAATATTCTCCTGAGAGCTTTACAGGAACAGAGCCCGAGTATGCAGTCGAGATTTGTAACGAGGTAATCAAGATTTGGGAGCCAACTCCCGACGATAAGGTTATCATCAACCTTCCTGTTACCGTGTCGCATTCAATGCCTCACGTTTACGCAAATCAGGTTGAATATATGGACAAAAATCTCTTGAATAGAGAAAACGTAATCATCTCACTTCACCCACATAACGACCGTGGATGCGCAATCGCTGATAGCGAAATGGGGCTTTTGGCAGGCGGAGATAGAATTGAGGGCACTCTCTTCGGTAACGGTGAGAGAACAGGTAACGTTGATATCGTAACTCTCGCTCTTAATATGTTCTCACAGGGTATCGACCCAGGACTTGATTTTACAAATCTTCCCGAAATTACCAAGGTTTACGAGAAGGTAACAAGAATGCACGTCTATGAAAGACAGCCATATAGCGGACAGCTCGTATTTGCCGCATTCAGTGGCTCGCATCAGGACGCAATTGCAAAGGGAATGAAGTTCAGAGAGGGCAAGGACATTAAGTGGACAGTTCCTTATCTTCCTATCGATCCAACCGATATCGGCAGAGTTTACGAGGCGGACGTTATCCGTATTAACTCACAGTCCGGTAAGGGCGGTATCGGTTACATAATGGAAACACAGTTCAAGCTCAATCTCCCACCAAAAATGCGCGAGGCGTTCGGATATCACGTAAAGAGCATTTCCGACCACGAGCACAGAGAGCTTCAGCCAATCGAGGTTCACGACATATTTATGCGTGATTTCGTAAATATAACCTCGCCTATCAAGGTCGTTTCGGCAGTTTATAGCGACCATATCGACGACACTGAAATCGACGGTGAGGTAACAATCGACCAAAACGGTATTACAAGCACTATTAAATCAAGCGGAAACGGACGTCTTGACTGCGTAAGCAATGCAATTAAGACTCTCACAGGCAAGGACTACACGCTTGAAACATATACACAGCACGCAGTAGAGGGAACAACAAGCTCAAAGGCAGCATCATACGTAAGCATCGTATGCGACGGTAAGACCTATTGGGGCACAGGCATCAGCAGTGATATCAGCCGTTCCTCAATCAAAGCCCTTGTAAGCGCTGTAAACATTATGCTTTCCAAAGGAGAAAACAAATGAAAATAACAGGAGCAGAAATCATCATAAAGACCTTGATTGAGCAGGGTGTTACTGATGTATTTGGTTACCCAGGTGGCCAAGTAATCAATATTTATGATGCTTTATACAAAGATAAAGACAAAATCAATCACATTCTTACAGCTCACGAGCAGGGCGCAGCACACGCAGCCGACGGCTATTCAAGAGCGACAGGTAAGGTTGGAGTTTGTATTGCAACCTCAGGCCCTGGTGCTACTAACCTTGTAACAGGCATCGCAACTGCAATGCTTGACTCTATTCCTCTTGTGGCAATCACAGGAAACGTGCCGTGTAGCCTTATCGGTAAGGATAGCTTCCAGGAGATTGATATTACGGGAATTACACTTCCTATTACAAAGCACAACTATTTCGTAAACAATATAGCCGACCTTGCCGATAGCATAAGAGAGGCGTTCTCAATTGCTAAATCGGGCAGACCAGGACCTGTGCTTGTAGACGTGCCAAAGGATGTTCAAATGGCACTTTACGATTATGAGCCACAGGAGATTGCACCAAAGATTCCTCTCCCTCTCGCAAAGGATGACGAGATTGAAAGGGCAGTAGCTCTTGTAAACGAGGCAAAGCGCCCATATATTTACATAGGCGGTGGTGCAGCAGGTCTTGGAATGGGCAAGGAAATAATTGAATTCGCAGAAAAGATAGATGCTTGCATCGGTTGTACCTTTATGGGTCTTTCAGCTATCCCCGACGGATGCGAGAGATTCCTCGGTATGCAGGGAATGCACGGACACTATGCTTCCTCTATGGCTCAAAATGAGGCTGACCTTATTATCGGTATCGGTGTAAGATTTAGCGACAGAGCAACGGGTAACGTTTCCAAATTCGCTAAAAAGAGCAAAATTATTCAGCTTGACCCCGATTTCTCCGAGATAAACAAGAACGTAACGGTTGACTGTGGAATTGTCGGAGACGTTGAATATTCGTTTAAGCAAATTGCAAAGGCTTGTCAGGCAAAGAAGAATTCCGAGTGGATGGATAGAGTAAATACTCTTAAGAGCGAGGAGCTCGGCTTTGAAAAGCAAATTGCTGACGCATCAAAGGCAAAGCTTAGCCCGAGAATGGTATTTGACGTAATCAATGCAAATAAGCCAAAGGATACGGTTATCGTAACTGATGTAGGTCAACACCAAATGTGGACCGCACAGTATGTTAAGTTTGATAACACAAGACGCTTCGTTTCAAGTGGCGGTCTTGGTACAATGGGCTTCGGCCTTGGCGCTGCAATCGGTGCTAAGGTTGCAACAGGTGATACAACAGTTCTTATAACAGGCGACGGAAGCTTTGGTATGAACCTAAACGAGCTTGCAACAGCAGTATCGCACAATATCCCCGTGGTTATAGTCCTTATGAATAACGGTGTTCTCGGAATGGTTCGCCAATGGCAAACGCTTTTCTTTGGCGGTAGATACTCTAACACAGTTCTTGCCGATAGAAAAACCGACTTCGTTAAGCTCGCTGAGGCATTCGGTGCTATCGGATACCGTGCAAGCACACAGGCTGAGTTCGAGGATGTCTTTAAAAAGGCACTCGCAAGCGGTCAAACAGTAGTTATTGATACTCTCATTGATAAGGATGAATTCGTTCTTCCTATGCTCCCACCAGGTGGCTCAATTGACGATATCATTACAAATGTACAGAAATAAGGAGGGCGTATGAAAAGCAACAAATTTGTAATAGCAGTTTACGTTGATAACAAATTCGGTGTTCTTACAAGAGTAACGAGTATGTTTACAAGACGTGGCTTTAATATCGATGCCCTTACAGTTGGCGAAACGGAGCGCCCCGAGTATTCCCGTATAACCATTTGCCTAAGTGGCGACGGATACGCAAGGGAACAGCTTATAAATCAGCTTCGCAAGCTACATAACGTAAAAAAGGTAGACGTGCTTCAGGACGACTGTATTAAGCGTGAGCTTATGCTTCTCAAGGTTAAGTATACTACCGAAACAAGAGCGGATATACTTGCCGCAACAGACGTTTACAGAGCCAAGGTTATCGACTACACAACCGATGAAATGTGTATTGAGGTAACAGGCGACCCAACTAAGATTGACGCGTTTATTAAGCTTATGATACCGTTTGGCATTATCGAAATGTGCCGTACGGGAATTGTAGCTCTTGAGCGTGGAAATACAACACTTTTCGATTGATAGCTGACTCAGCTTCAAAATTTAATTTTCAAAAATAATAAAATGTGAAATACAAAGGAGAAAACCAAAATGTCTAACACAAACGCAAAAATTTACTATCAGCAGGATTGCAATCTCAACAAGCTTAACGGCAAGACCGTTGCTATCATCGGCTATGGCTCACAGGGCCACGCACACGCTCTCAACCTTAAGGATTCAGGCGTTGACGTAATCGTAGGTCTTTATAACGGCTCAAAGAGCTGGGCAAAGGCAGAGAAGGCAGGTCTTAAGGTTATGACCGCTGCTGACGCTGCAAAGAATGCAGACCTCATCATGATTCTTATCAACGATGAAAAGCAGGCAAAGCTTTACAAGGAAAGCATCGAGCCAAACCTCACAGAGGGCAAGACACTCGCATTCGCACACGGCTTTAACATTCACTTCGGTTGCATTAAGCCACCAAAGAATGTAAATGTAATCATGGTAGCTCCTAAGGGACCTGGTCACACCGTTCGTTCAGAGTATCAGGTAGGTAAGGGTGTTCCTTGTCTTATCGCTATCCATCAGGATGCAACAGGCGATGCTCTTGAAATCGGTCTTGCATATGCTCTCGGTATCGGTGGAGCAAGAGCAGGTGTTCTTGAAACAACCTTCCGTACAGAAACTGAAACTGACCTCTTCGGTGAGCAGGCTGTTCTTTGTGGCGGTGTTTGCGCACTTATGCAGGCAGGCTTCGAAACTCTCGTTGAGGCAGGCTATGACCCAAGAAACGCTTACTTCGAGTGCATTCACGAAATGAAGCTTATCGTTGACCTCATCTATCAAAGCGGATTCGAGGGTATGAGATATTCAATTTCTAACACAGCTGAATACGGCGACTATATCACAGGTCCAAAGATTATCACAGCTGAAACAAAGAAGGCTATGAAGAAGGTTCTTTCCGACATTCAGGACGGAACATTTGCAAAGGACTTCTTGCTCGATATGTCTGATGCAGGTAGCCAGGTACACTTCAACGCTATGAGAAAGATTGCAGCTGAGCATCCATCAGAGGTTGTAGGTAAGGAAATCAGAGAGCTTTATAGCTGGGCTGATGAGGAAAAATTCATCAACAACTAAGCCGAGGTCTAAAAATGATTAAGGATACAATAGTAGACGGCGCACATAACGCGCCTCACCGCTCACTCTACAAGGCACTTGGCCTTACAAAGGAGGAGCTTAACCGTCCGCTTATCGGTATCGTTAGCTCATATAACGAAATCGTACCCGGACATATGAACCTCGATAAAATCACACAGGCTGTAAAGCTTGGAGTTGCTATGGCAGGTGGAACACCGATAATGTTCCCTGCAATCGCAGTGTGCGACGGTATCGCTATGGGACACGTGGGAATGAAATATTCCCTCGTTACCCGTGATCTTATCGCTGACTCAACCGAGGCTATGGTAATGGCTCACGGCTTTGACGGACTCGTTATGATTCCAAACTGCGATAAGAATGTTCCAGGACTTCTTATGGCATCTGCAAGACTTAATATTCCTACCGTTTTCGTAAGCGGTGGACCTATGCTTGCAGGCCGTGTTGACGGTAAAAAGAGAAGCCTTTCCGCTATGTTCGAGGCAGTAGGCTCATACAAGGCAGGCACAATTGACGAGTGCAAGCTTTGTGAATATGAAAATAAGGCTTGCCCAACCTGTGGCTCCTGCTCGGGTATGTACACAGCCAACTCTATGAACTGTCTTACCGAGGTTCTCGGTATGGGTCTTGCCGGCAACGGAACAATCCCTGCCGTATATTCTTCAAGAATTGAGCTTGCAAAGCATGCAGGAATGCAGGTAATGGAGCTCGTTAGAAAGAACATTCGTCCAAGAGATATAATGACAGCCTCTGCTATCAAGAACGCAATCACAGCCGATATGGCTCTCGGTTGCTCAACAAACAGTATGCTTCATCTCCCTGCTATTGCAAACGAGTGTGGAGTGGAGTTCAACCTCGATGATGTAAATACAATAAGCGAGAAGACTCCTAACCTTTGCCACTTAGCTCCTGCAGGCCCTACCTATATGGAGGATCTCAACGAGGCGGGCGGAGTTTATGCAGTTCTTAAGGAGCTTGAAAAGCTTAACCTTATCGATACCTCAGTTATGACCTGTACAGGCAAGACCTTGAAGGAAAATATTGCTAATGCAGTAAATCTTGATGATAGCGTTATAAGAACAGTAGAAAATCCTTATAGCAAGACAGGCGGTATTGCCGTGCTTAAGGGTAACCTCGCACCTGACGGTTGCGTGGTTAAGAGAAGTGCGGTAGCTCCCGAAATGCTCGTTCACGAAGGACCTGCAAAGGTTTACGAGAGCGAGGAGGAAGCAATTAGCGCAATCTACGCAGGTAAGATTGTAAAGGGCGACGTTGTAGTTATTCGTTATGAAGGACCAAGCGGTGGACCCGGTATGAGAGAAATGCTCTCACCAACCTCGGCAATTGCAGGTATGGGACTTGATAAGGACGTTGCACTTATTACCGACGGACGCTTTTCGGGCGCAACTCGCGGTGCATCAATCGGACACGTATCTCCCGAGGCAGTAAGTGGCGGTACAATCGCTTACGTAAAGGACGGAGATATAATCTCAATCAATATCCCTGAGTACAAAATTGAGCTTAAGGTTTCCGATGAGGAGCTTGCAAAGCGTAAGGCAGAAATGCCAATTAAGCGCAAGGAGAACATTACAGGCTATCTCAAGCGTTACTCACAAATGGTAAGCTCGGCCGACAAAGGCGCAATTATCAATCGCTAAAAGCTTTATGCTTTGCCTAAAAGCTTTTAGTTAAAAATAGTTCAATTCAACATTCCGAATTCATAATTCCTAATTCACAAAATCCCACCACCTCGTGTGGTGGGCATACCAAAGCGCATTACTGCGGTAGTGTGCTTCGGTATGAAATTTATCAATGAAAGGAAAATATATTATGCCAATGACAATGACACAAAAAATCCTTGCATCTCACGCAGGACTTGACAAGGTTGAGGCAGGACAGCTTATTTTGGTAAACCTTGACAGAGTTTTGGGTAATGACATTACATCTCCTGTGGCAATCAAGGAATTTAACAAAATCGGCGTACAAAACGTTTACGACAAGGAAAAGGTAACAATGGTTATGGACCATTTTGCCCCAAATAAGGATATAAAAGCAGCAGTACAGTGCAAAATGTGCCGTGATTTCTGCGAGGAAAAGAACGTAACTCATTTTTATGACGTAGGAAGAATGGGAATTGAGCACGCGCTTCTTCCTGAAAAGGGACTTGTAGTTTCAGGCGACGTTGTTATCGGTGCTGACTCTCACACCTGTACCTATGGCGCACTTGGCGCATTCTCAACAGGCGTTGGCTCAACCGATATGGCTTGCGGAATGGCAACAGGCAAGGCTTGGTTTAAGGTTCCGTCAGCTATCAAATTCGTGCTTTCAGGAAAGCTCAACAAATATGTTTCAGGTAAGGACGTTATCCTTCACATTATCGGTATGATAGGCGTTGACGGCGCACTTTATAAGTCAATGGAATTTGTAGGAGAGGGCGTTTCCTCGCTTACAATCTATGACCGTCTTACAATTTGTAATATGGCAATCGAGGCAGGCGCAAAGAACGGTATATTCGAGGTTGATGAGCAAACAGTTGCTTACATAAAGGAAAGAAGCGACAGAGAAATCGTTTCCTTTAAAGCAGATGAGGATGCCGAGTATGATGAGGTTTATGAAATCGACCTTTCTAAAATCAAGTCAACCGTTGCATTCCCACACTTGCCCGAAAATACAAAGACCTTTGACGAAATCGGTGATATCAAAATCGACCAGGTAGTTATCGGCTCTTGCACAAACGGTCAGTATAAGGACATCGAAGAGGCAGCAATGATTCTTAAGGGCAAAAAGGTTGCCAAGAATGTTCGTGCAATCATTATTCCCGCAACACAGGATATTTACCTCAAGGCAGTTGAAAACGGTCTTGTTAAAATCTTTATCGAGGCAGGCTGTGTAGTATCAACTCCAACCTGTGGACCTTGCCTTGGCGGTTATATGGGAATTCTTGCAGCTGGCGAAAGAGCAGTTGCAACAACCAACCGTAACTTTGTAGGCCGTATGGGCGACGTTACAAGTGAGGTTTACCTCGCATCTCCTGCCGTTGCAGCGGCAAGCGCGATCGCAGGTAAGATAGCTGATCCAAGCAAAATGTAAGGGGGAGACGACGATGAAATTTACAGGAAAAGTAATTAAATATGGCGACAACGTTGATACCGACGTTATAATCCCTGCAAGATACCTCAACACAAGCGACCATAAGGAGCTTGCATCACACTGTATGGAGGACCTTGACAAGGACTTTACAAAGAAGGTAGAAATCGGTGATATTATGGTTGCAGGCGACAACTTCGGCTGTGGCTCATCAAGAGAGCACGCACCTATCGCAATCAAGGCAAGCGGAATTTCCCTTGTTATCGCAAACACCTTTGCAAGAATTTTCTACCGTAACGCAATCAATATCGGTCTTGCTATTCTCGAATGCCCTGAGGCAGTTGCTAATATAAGCGACGGTGATAAGGTAGAGGCAGACCTCGATAATGGCGTTATCTATAATAGAACAACAGGCAAGAGCTTCAAAACTCAGCCATTCCCCGAATTTATTCAAAAAATCATTACAAACGGCGGACTTATCGAGTCAATTCGCCGTGGAGATATAAAGTAAGAGGCAAATTATGAACTTGAATATAGCTTTACTTAAGGGCGACGGAATCGGCCCTGAAATAGTTGACAGTGCAGTAAGAGTGCTTGAAAAAATCGGCGAAAAGCACGGTCATACATTCAATTTTACTCCATATGATATAGGCGGATGTGCTATTGATAAGCACGGTATGCCACTCCCTGAAGAAACCGTTGCAGGATGCCTCGCATCCGATAGCGTGCTTCTTGGCGCAGTTGGTGGACCAAAATGGGATACTCTCCCTGGAAATATGCGCCCCGAAAAGGCACTTCTCGGAATTCGCTCCGCTATGAATTTGTTCACAAATCTTCGCCCTGCAAAGCTTTATAGCGCACTTAAGGGCGAGTGCCCACTCCGTGAGGATATCGTTGAAAACGGCTTTGATATTATGATTGTCCGTGAGCTTACAGGCGGTATCTATTTCGGTGAGCGCGGTATGAGAGAGGGCAAATATGGCGAGGAGGCATACGATACCGAATGCTATTCCCGTATGGAAATCGAAAGAATTGCAAGAGTAGCCTTTGAAAGCGCAAGAAAGAGAAGAGGAAAGCTTATCAGCATTGATAAGGCTAACGTTCTTGAAAGCTCACGCCTTTGGAGAAAGGTTGTACACGAAATTGCAAACGAGTATCCTGATGTTGAATGTACTGATATGCTCGTTGACAATGCAGCTATGCAGCTCGTTCGTAATCCTGCACAGTTCGATGTTATCGTAACCTCGAATATGTTTGGCGACATTCTCTCCGACGAGGCTTCACAAATCACAGGCTCAATAGGAATGCTCCCATCTGCATCTCTTAACGAAACTACAAGAGGTCTTTATGAGCCAATTCACGGCTCAGCTCCTGATATTGCAGGTCAAAACAAGGCAAATCCTATCGCTACAATCCTTTCAGGCGCTATGATGCTCCTTTACTCATTCGGTCTTTCTAAGGAAAGCGACGATATCGTAAGAGCAGTTGACGAGGTGCTTGAGGCAGGCTACCGTACAGCAGACCTTGCACACGGTGGAGAGTCCCTTGGCACAAAGGAAATTACAGACAAAATTATAGAGCGTATTTAAGTTATGTCAAAAATAAAGAATTTACACCTTCGTCTTTGTATGTCAAGCGTATTTTGCAGAGTGCTTGAAAAGCCACTTTTTAAGCATCTTTTACGATACTGTGATGCACAAAGAGAGGACGAAAAAATAAGAGCGTATGCTTCGTTTGTGTCCGAAATATATGAAAACGGCGGTTCTCTTACCGACCTTGTTTGCCGTCTTGTATTTGAGGACGAAAACGTTTATATCAAATCTCGCGCACATTCAAAGCCTATTAGCGCTCAAATTAAAAAAGCTGTTGCAAACGAGCTTAAGGTTTTCGAGGAGCTTTCAGCCCTTACTCCTTCCGATTTTGCATCTGATATGGGCATTGACTACGTGTCGCCCTTTACCTCTAAAAAAATAGACCTTGTAAGAGGATATGAAAAGAGAATAAAGGGAATAGGCAAGTACGGATACGGAATTTTCTCCTCATACGGAATGTTCCGTCTTTCCGACGATAATGAAATCGAGCCTATTATCAGTGCCGACAAAACCACAATTGATAAATTTGTTGGATACGAAATTGAAAGAAACAGCGTTATTGAAAATACAAGAGCCTTCATTGACGGACGACCAAGCGCCAACACACTCCTTTGCGGAGATGCGGGCACAGGTAAATCCTCAACCGTTAAGGCTGTTGCAAATATGTTCTTTGACGAGGGAATCCGTCTTATCGAGATAAGAAAGGATCAGCTTCACTATCTTCCTTATGTAATGGGCAAGGTTAGTGAAAATCCTCTCAAATTCATAATCTTCATAGACGACCTTTCGTTTAACAAAAACGACGATAATTTCAGTATGCTTAAGGCGGCACTTGAGGGAAGCGCAAGCGCAAAGGCAGATAATGCCGTAATCTATGCAACCTCAAACCGTAGACACATCATCAAGGAAACCTTTGGCGACCGTGTTGGTGATGACGTTCACAGAAACGATACCTTGCAGGAAAATCTCTCACTCTCGGAGCGCTTTGGACTCGTTGTATATTACTCGAAGCCCGACAAGAAGCTTTACCTCGATATCGTTCACGAGCTTGCTAATCGTAACGGTATTGAAATCGATAAAAACGAGCTTGACGTTAAGGCAGAGGCATTCGCACTCCGTAGAGGAAACCGTAGTGCAAGATGTGCCGAGCAGTTTATTGATAGCTTAATGTGAAAGGAAAACAAAAATGTTGACACTTGATAATGTTTATCGCGCAAGTAACGTCCTTAAAAGCGTAGTGCGTAAAACAGATATAATCTATGCTCCAAAGCTAAAGGCTGGCACAGAGCTTTATCTTAAAACCGAGAACCTTCAAATCACAGGCTCGTTTAAGGTAAGAGGCTCGTACTATAAAATGTCGCGCCTTAGTGCCGAGGAAAAGGAAAGAGGAGTTATCGCCTGCTCCGCGGGAAATCACGCACAGGGTGTCGCTCTTTCGGCTCAAAAGAATGGAATTAAGGCAGTAATTTGCTTGCCTGACGGTGCGCCTATTTCTAAAATTGAGGCGACCAAGAGCTACGGTGCTGAGGTTTGTCTTGTTGAGGGCGTGTATGATGATGCATACAAAAAGGCGCTCTCTCTTCGTGATGAAAAGGGCTATACCTTTATTCATCCGTTCGATGATGAGGACGTAATCGCAGGACAGGGAACAATCGCGCTTGAAATCGTTGATCAGCTTCCCGACCTTGATGCCGTTATCGTTCCTATCGGTGGTGGCGGACTTATTTCCGGTATCGCTTATACAATGAAGGCTATAAATCCAAACGTTAAGGTTTACGGTGTTCAAGCCGCAGGTGCTCCCTCAATGCTCAAATCCGTACAGGATAAGAAAATTGAGGAGCTTGATAGCGTTTCCACAATTGCCGACGGTATCGCAGTTAAGAAGCCCGGCAATCTTACATATGATATTTGCTCAAAATATGTTGACGAAATCGTTACGGTAAGCGACGACGAAATTTCAGCTGCAATCCTTGCGTTGATGGAGCAGCACAAGCTCGTTACCGAGGGCGCAGGCGCAGTTGCGGTTGCCGCAGCTATGTTTGGCAAGCTTAATCTCGAGGGCAAAAAGACCGTTTGTCTTTTGTCGGGCGGTAACATTGACGTTACAATCCTTTCAAGAGTTATTAAGCGTGGTCTTTTGATGTCGGGACGTACCTGTCAGCTTATGATTGAGCTTGTTGATAAGCCCGGTCAGCTCAAGAACGTATCAAGAATTATTGCCGACCTCGGTGGTAACGTAATCTCCGTTCACCACGAGAGAGCAAACGAGGGCTCTAATGTAAACGGATGCTATCTTAGAATAGTTCTTGAAACAAGAAATTACGAGCATATTGCTGAAATCCAAAAGGCACTTCGCGATTTTGGCTTTAAGCTTCTTTAAGGAGAATTAAAATGAATAAGATTTCTACAAATAAAGCCCCGAGCGCTATCGGACCTTACTCACAGGCAGTAGTACATGCAGGGCTCGTATATACCTCGGGACAAATTGCAATCAATCCCGAAACAGGTAATGTTGAGGCAAAGGATATCGTTGGACAAACCGAGCAGGTAATGAAGAACCTCGGCGCAGTTCTTGAGGCATCAGGCTCATCCTTTGACAAGGCAATCAAGACAACCTGCTTCCTCGCTGAAATTGCCGATTTTGGCGCATTCAACGAGGTTTACGGCAAATATTTCTCCTCAAAGCCTGCACGCTCATGCGTTGCGGTAAAGGATCTTCCAAAGGGAGTTCTTGTTGAGGTAGAGGTTATCGCTATTGCAGAATAATAAAAAACGGGTATACGTCGTATGCCCGTTTGGCACTTATATAAATATATAAAAAGTTTTAAAAATCCCCTTGACAAGCGACTGAAACAGTAGTATAATTTAGTTTGTTAAAGTGATAAAGTGATAAAGCGAGGAGCAAAATGAAGAAATTACACACCAAAGAGGTAGACACATTGTTTGAGGCGATTCTTTCGCTCGAAAGTGTAGAGGAGTGCTATAGCTTTTTCGAGGACGTTTGCACAATTCGTGAAATTCTCGATATAGCGCAAAGGCTTAAGGCTGCAAAAATGCTCAAAAACGGAGAAAACTATGCCGTTATAAGCCGTGAAACAGGAATGAGCACAGCTACAATCAGTCGTGTAAGCAAATGTCTTGAATATGGCGACGGTGGATACGAGCTTGCTCTTGAGCGTCTTGAAAAGAAGGGGATTAAGTGATGGATAAAGAGCTTTTTAAGAATGAGGAAAAGGCAATATTTGCGCTTCGTGCTCTCTATAAGCAGTACGGATATTTGCCCTTTAAAATGAGTAAATTCGAGGAATATGACCTTTACGTTCAAAACAAGGACTTCCTTGTAAGCGATAGAGTTATAACCTTTAATGATACAAACGGAAAGCTTTTGGCGCTTAAGCCCGACGTTACTCTTTCTATTATCAAAAATACCACGTTCGAGGTAGGCTGTAAGCAAAAGGTTTACTATAACGAGAACGTATATCGCGTATCTCCCTCAACTCATCAGTTTAAGGAAATTATGCAAACAGGTCTTGAATGTATAGGCGATATCGACCTTTACGATATTTTTGAGGTTGTTTATCTTGGCGCAAAGAGCCTTGCAAGCGTGTCCGAGGACTTTTCGCTTGACATTTCCGATATGGCTATTTTCAGTGCAATTCTCGACAGCGCAAGCGACGATGAATTGTTCAAAAAGGAAATAACAAGGCTTATCTCCGAAAAAAATAGACACGAGGCTCTTGCCCTTTGCGAAAAATATTCTCTTGACAAGGAAAGCACAGGCGCGCTTGTCGGTCTTATCGGAATGTATGGCGAAATGTCGCGCGTGCTTGAAATGCTTTTGCCGATTTGTAAGAGCGAAAAGGCAAAGGACGCATACAATAGACTCTCAACACTTTGCACCTTGCTTTCAAGCACCGAATATGCATCTAAAATCAAGCTTGATTTCTCCGTTGTAAACGATATGAATTACTATAACGGAATCGTATTTAAGGGCTTCCTTAACGGAATTCCCGAGGGCGTGCTTTCGGGTGGCGAGTATGGAACTCTTATGAGAAAAATGGGAAGAAGGAGCGATGCAATAGGCTTCGCGCTTTATCTCGATACTCTCGAGGCGCTTGATAAGAGCACAAGAGATTTCGATGTTGACGTGCTTCTTATTTATAATGATAGCACTGATGCATCGTGCATAATTGAAGCAAAAAATAAGCTTATAGCACAGGGCAAGAGTGTGAGCGCTCAAAAGGCAATCCCACAAAAGCTTCGCTATAAGGAATTGATAGATTTGAGGGGGGCAAATAAATGATAAACGTAGCTCTTCCAAAGGGACGACTCGGCGAAAAGGTCTATGCAATGTTCGAAAACGCAGGCTACGAGTGTCCTTCAATTAAGGAAAATAACAGAAAGCTCATCTTCGAAAACGAGGAGAAGGGCATCAGATACTTTTGGGTAAAGCCGTCTGACGTATCTATATACGTTGAAAGAGGTGCTGCCGATATAGGCGTTGCGGGCAAGGATATTCTTCTAGAATACACTCCCGACGTTTATGAGCTTCTTGACCTCAATATGGGCAAGTGCAGAATGGCAGTTGCAGGTAAAAAGGACTTTTACGACGATAACCAAAGAACCTTGAAGGTTGCAACGAAGTTTGTTAATATTGCAAGAGGCTACTATGCTTCAAAGTGTCGCGATATCGATATAATCAAGCTCAACGGCTCAATCGAGCTAGCTCCGATTCTCGGACTTTCCGACGTTATCGTTGATATCGTAGAAACAGGAACAACCTTAAAGGAAAACGACCTTGACGTTGTTGAAACAATCGTGCCAATCAGCGCGCGACTTATCGCAAACAAGGCAAGCTTTAAGTTCAAAACCGAGGAAATCGAAAAAATAGTCGAGGGTATGAGGACACAGGTAAAAACCGATGATTAAGATTTATAAATACGGCGAGGTTTCAAACGAGGAAATATTCGCCCGTGAAAATATCGCCTCAAACGTTGAGGGAATAGTTTCCGAGATTATCGCAAACGTAATCAAAAATAAGGATAAGGCGCTTTTCGAGTATTGTGAGAAATTCGACAAGGCGGTCCTTGACTCCCTTGAGGTAAGTGAAGAGGAAATTGACGAGGCGTTTGAAAGCGTTGATAACGAATTCGTTGAAATTATAAAGGAAGCAGCCGAGAATATTCGCGCCTTCCACAAAAAGCAGGTAAGAGAGGGCTTCGAGCTTCGTGAGAAGGACGGAGTCGTTACAGGACAAAAGATTATGCCAATTGAAAAGGTAGGTCTTTACGTTCCTGGTGGCACAGCCGCTTATCCGTCAACCGTTCTTATGGACTCAATCCCTGCAAAAATTGCGGGATGTAGCGAAATCGTTATGGTAACTCCACCGTCAAAGAACGGAAAGGTAAATCCCGTAATCCTCGCTGCCGCTAAAATCGCAGGCGTAGATAGAATATTCAAAATAGGTGGCGCACAGGCAGTTGCAGCACTTGCATACGGAACTGAAAGTGTGCCAAAGGTTGATAAAATCGTAGGTCCGGGTAATGCATTCGTTGCCGAGGCTAAAAAGCAGGTGTTTGGCAAGGTTTCAATCGATATGATTGCAGGACCAAGCGAAATTCTCGTTGTAGCCGATAGCACATGTAATCCGAAATTCGTTGCAGCTGACCTTCTCTCACAGGCAGAGCACGATAAAATGGCAAGCGCAGTTTTGGTAACCGATAGCTACGAGCTT
This sequence comes from Eubacteriales bacterium, assembly GCA_045612665.1. Lineage (GTDB taxonomy): Bacteria > Bacillota > Clostridia > Oscillospirales > CAG-272 > RGIG2000. The sequence goes on along the minus strand of JAZKZO010000046.1, from coordinate 11,934 downwards.
GCAAAGAAGGTAAGCGACGAGCTTGAAAAGCAAATTCCGCTCCTTCCAAGAGCCGAGATTGCAAGATGCTCAATTGATAATAACGGCAAAATTATCGTAGCGGAGAACAATTTGCTTCTCGCAATCGATATCGCAAACGAGATTGCTCCCGAGCATCTTGAGCTTTGCGTGGACGAGCCATTTGAGTACCTTGATAAAATCAAGCACGCAGGCTCAATCTTTATGGGCAAGAGCTGTCCCGAGGCGCTAGGCGACTATTTTGCAGGCCCTAACCACACACTCCCAACAAGTGGAACTGCAAGATTTTCAAGCGCGCTCAGCGTTGACGATTTTGTAAAGAAATCTCAATATATCTATTATACAAGAGAAGCACTCTCAAGGGTAGCGGACAAGGTTTCCTATTTTGCTAAAAAGGAAGGACTTGACGCACACGCAAGAAGTGCAACAATTCGTTTTGAGGAATAAAAATGAGTAGATTTTTCAGCAGTAAATATTCATCTCTTGAGGCGTACACCCCTGGTGAACAGCCAAAGGATATGAAATACATAAAGCTAAATACAAACGAATCCCCGTTCCCACCGTCTAAGAGTGTTCTTGATGCTGTATCGGAGCAGGCATCGCTTCTTCAGCTTTATAGCGACCCCGAGTGTACACCTCTTGTCGCTAAATGCGCAGAACTTTACGGAGTAAAGAAAACGCAGGTTCTTATGACCAATGGCTCGGATGAAATACTCAACTTTGCGTTTATGGCATTTTGCGATAGCGAAAATCCAATCGTATTTCCCGATATAACCTATGGCTTTTATCCTGTGTTTGCCGAGCTTAACGGTATCCCATACGAGCAAATTCCACTAAAGGACGATTTTACAATAAACGTAGAGGATTACGTTGGCATTAACAAGAATATCGTTATTGCAAATCCGAATGCCCCTACGGGAATTGCACTTTCTCTTGATGAAATTGAGAGAATTGTAAGCTCAAATCCTAATAACGTAGTAATAATTGACGAGGCGTATGTTGATTTCGGTGCTCAAAGTGCCGTATCCCTTGTCGATAAATATGATAATCTTATAGTAACTCAAACCTTTTCAAAGTCGCGCTCACTTGCGGGCGCAAGACTCGGCTTTGGAATCGCGTGCGAGGCGCTTATTTGCGATATGAATACTATAAAGTATTCGACCAATCCGTATAATGTCAACAGAATGACAATGATGGCAGGCTATGGCGCACTTTGCGACAACGACTACTATATGAATAACTGTAAGACAATCGCGCAAAACCGTGCTTATACCGAGAATGCACTTGCAAGCCTTGGCTTCGAGGTGCTTCCGTCAAAGGCAAACTTCGTATTTGCAAAAAGTCCGCTCATCTCGGGCGAGGAGCTTTATCTTAGCCTAAAGGCAAGAGGAATTCTCGTTCGCCACTTTACAAAAGAGAGAATTAAGGACTATAACCGTATTACAATAGGCACAATGGAGCAAATGAAGGCACTTATAAGCGCAATAGAAGAAATTTTAAAGGAGCTTAAAAAATGAGAGTATCCGAGATTGTTAGAAAAACAGGCGAAACTGATATCGCCCTTAAAATAAACCTCGACGGAAGAGGAGCTTCAAATATCGACACAGGGTGCGGTTTTCTTGACCATATGCTCACTCTTTTTGCAAAACACGCACGCTATGACCTTGACGTTAAATGCGTAGGCGATACAAACGTTGACTATCACCACACAGTTGAGGACGTTGCAATTTGTCTTGGTAAGGCAATTTACGAGGCGCTTGGCGACAAAAAGGGAATTTATCGCTACGGATATATGATTTTGCCAATGGACGAAACACTTATTATGTGCGCCCTTGACATTTCAGGTAGAGATTATCTTGGCTATGCCCTTGACGTTCCCGCATACAGAGTAGGTGATTTCGACACCGAGCTTGCAGAGGAGTTTTATAGAGCCTTCTCGCGTGAGGCAAAAATCACTCTCCACGTAAGAAAAATTACGGGAAGCAACTCTCATCACATAATCGAGGGCTCATTCAAGGCTTTCGCAAGAGCTCTTGCAAAGGCTACTGCAATTGATGAAAAATACGCAAACGAAATCCCTTCAACCAAAGGAGTGCTTTAATAAATGATAGCCGTAATAGATTACGGTGTCGGTAACCTTTTTTCGCTCACCTCATCACTTAAAATGATAGGCGCAAAGAGCATAGTTACCTCAGACCCAAATGAAATTAAAAAAGCCGATAAAATAATTTTGCCGGGCGTTGGCGCGTTTGGCGATGCGATAAAGAAGCTTCGCGACCTATCCCTTGATAAGGTAATTATCGAGGAAGCCAAAAACGGAAAGCCAATTATGGGAATTTGCCTCGGTATGCAGCTTTTATTCGAAAAAAGCTATGAATACGGAGAGCATAACGGACTCGGACTCTTAAAGGGAAGCGTTGTGCCAATGCAGGGCGTTATCCCGAGCGAGCTTAAAATCCCACATATCGGTTGGAATGCCCTAAATATAAAGAAGGAGCATCCTATCTTTAAATATGTAAAGGAAAACGATTACGTTTATTTCGTTCACTCCTATTTTGCAACAGGATGTAAAGAAAGCCTTCTTTCAACCACCGAGTACGGAGCAACCCTTACAGCCTCGGTTGCTCTTGACAATGTAACTGGCTGTCAGTTCCATCCCGAAAAGAGCGGAGATATAGGACTTTCAATTCTTCGCGCATTTGACGAGTGGGAGGTGGCAAGATGAATATTTTTCCTGCAATAGACCTCTATGATAAAAAAGCAGTCCGACTCTTCAAGGGCGACTATAACGAGATGACCGTGTATAGCGAAAACCCTATCGAAATCGCACTTGATTTCGAGGCTAAGGGGGCGAAATTCATACACATGGTTGACCTTGAGGGCGCAAAGGACGGAACGACACCAAACCTTGAAATTGTCGCTCAGGTGGCTCGCGAAACGGGGCTTTTCGTCGAAATCGGTGGAGGAATTCGCTCGCTCGAAACGCTTGAAAAATACTTTGAGCGTGGTGTTGACCGTGCAATTCTCGGCACGTCCGCAGTAAATGACGAGGCATTTCTTATCGAGGCAGTTAAAAGATACGGCGAGAAAATCGCGGTAGGCGCGGACGTTAAGGACGGCTATATCGCAATCAAGGGTTGGCTTGAAAAATCAAATCTCACTCTTGATGAATTCTTTGAAAAAATGCAAAAAATCGGTGTTAAAACTATAATTTGCACCGACATTTCTAAGGATGGTGCTATGCGTGGCACAAACCTTGAAATGTATAAGACACTTTCCGAAAAATACGCACTTGATATAGTTGCGTCGGGGGGAGTGTCTACAATTAACGATGTAATAGAGCTTCGCAAGATGAATCTTTACGGAGCAATCATAGGTAAAGCCTACTACACGGGCGCAATAGACTTAAGTGAAGCAATCGAGGTGGCAAAATGATTACAAAAAGAATTATTCCGTGCCTCGACGTAAAGGACGGACGCGTTGTAAAGGGCGTTAACTTCCTAGGACTTGCCGACGTGTCGTCCCCTGTAAAGCTTGCTAAATTCTATTCTGAATGTGGCGCTGATGAGCTTGTGTTTTACGATATTACCGCAAGTGCCGAGGGACGCGCACTCTTTACCGATATTTTAACCGAGGTCGCAAGCACAATTTTTATCCCTCTTACCGTTGGTGGTGGAATAAATACCGTTGAGGACTTTGATAGAGTCCTTAAATGCGGTGCGGATAAGGTAAGCGTAAACTCGGGCGCAATTAGAAACCCCGACTTGATTTCACGCGCTGCTCAAAAGTACGGAAACCAATGCGTTGTTATCTCTGCCGATATAAAAAGAGTTGACGGAGAATTCAAGGTTTTCGCAAAGGGCGGACGCGAAAATACAGGAATGGAAGCAATCTCGTGGATTAAAAAATGCGTTGCAAACGGCGCAGGCGAGGTCGTTGTAAACTCAATCGACACCGACGGAGTTAAGCGTGGCTTCGACATCGAAATGCTTAAGGCGGTAAGAGAGGCAGTAAACGTGCCTGTTATCGCATCGGGCGGTGCGGGATGTATCGATGATTTCACAAAATTGTTCAAGGAAATCCCCGATATGGACGCAGGACTTGCCGCATCTATTTTCCACTTTGGAGAGGTTCAAATTTCAGACCTCAAAAAAGAGCTTGCAAAAAATGGTATAACAGTGAGGTTGTAAAATGATTAACGTAGAAGAACTTAAATTTGACGAAAAGGGACTTATCCCTGCAGTCGTTGTGGATAGCATCACAAAAGAGGTGCTTACCGTTGCATATATGAATAAGGAAAGCCTTGAAATCACAATGGAAAAGGGGCTCACCTGCTTTTATAGCCGTTCAAGAGGGGAGCTTTGGCTTAAGGGCGAAACAAGCGGTAACTATCAGCACGTCGTGTCAATTACTGCCGATTGCGATAATGACGCGCTTGTTGTAGTTGTTGAAAAGGACGGACCTGCTTGCCATACAGGCACAAATTCGTGCTTTACAAAGCCACTTTATCAAAGCCCCGAGCTTCACGAGTTTACCTTGCAGGGACTTTATGACCTTCTCATGGGCAGAAAAACCGAGCGTCCCGAGGGCTCTTATACAACCTATCTCTTTGATAAGGGAATTGATAAAATTCTCAAAAAGGTTGGCGAGGAATGCACCGAGGTTATTATCGCAGGCAAGGCAAACGATAAGGCTGAAACAATCTATGAGATTGCCGACCTTGCATATCACGTAATGGTGCTTATGGTTGAAATGGGCATTAGCGTTGAGAATATCCACCGTGAGCTCGCATCAAGACATATAATCGACCATAAGGTAAAGCAGGAGAAAATGACAAAATGAAGCTGTCAACCTATCATTTGCACACAACCTTTTGCGACGGCAAAAATACGCCTGAGGAAATGGTGCTCGAGGCAATAAAGCTCGGTTGTACTGAAATCGGATTTAGTGGGCACTCTCATCTTCCCTTCGAACCCACGTGGACTATGAAAAAAGAGGACGTTCCCGTTTATGTGCAAACAATCAAGGATTTAAAAGAAAAGTATAAGGATAAGATAAAAATCTATATCGGCATAGAACAGGATTATTTTTCCGAAGCCCCCGATTGGAAGCCCGATTATATTCTTGGCGCAGTTCACTGTATCTATAAAAACGGAGAATATTTCGACGTTGATACAAGTGCCGAGGTGATGAAGAAAAACGTGGACAAGCACTACGGTGGCGACGTTTATGCATATTGTGAGGACTATTTTGCCCTTATGGCAGACCTCTATAATAAAACAAAGTGCGACATTATAGCTCACTTTGACCTCGTAACAAAGTTTAATGAGGTTATGCCGATAATCGACGTAACCCACCCAAGATACGTAAAGGCATCAAACGACGCTCTTGAGGCTCTTCTTAAAACGCCTGCCGTATTTGAGGTGAATACAGGCGCAATCTCCCGTGGCTACCGTACTGAGCCGTATCCCGAGGACTCCTTGCTTGATAAGATAGCACAATCGGGAAAGCCACTTGTTGTAAACTCCGATACACATAATACCGGCACGCTGGCATTTTTGATTGGCGAAACAAAGGAAAAGCTTGATAAAAAGGGATATAAGTATATAGACTATCTTGATGAGATACTCTAAATAAAACACTTGAAAAGGGCAATTAACTTGCCCTTTTTGTTTATATGTCGGCTTTGCCGACTCGATATGATAAATCCCCTGCAAGTCGAATTGAAAATATATCGAGCCAAAGGCATATCGAGTTGCGTTAGCAACATATCGAAAATTCCGTCAGGGATTTATCTCGATATCCGGTTTTGAAAAACCGTATTATTTTTGTGCAAAAAGCACAAAAATTGGGGGGGGGGATTTGTTAATTGTGCATATTGACAAAGAAATGATAATTATAGTATAATTAAGATAGGTAAGAATTTACTTTTTAAAAAGGAGAAGACAATATGAAAAAGAAGCTACTCTTGCTCGTAGTTATGGTATCGGCACTTGTTTGCTTGCTTGCACTTACCTCGTATGCAGCAACCGTAACAATTTACTCAGGCGCAGATTCTACAACTCAGGCAACTGTTCATCAAACAGCTCAAATCACTCTTACAGGCAATACCGAGGCAAACGAAACCGTAACGGTTTATTTCACCGATGACGGCCGTGCTTGGAAGGCAGGCGAAACCGTAACCTTCACCGAGGACACAAGACTCTACACAATTGAGTGTACAAAGATTTCAAACTATACCGAATACGGTAGTGCTGCTGGCGAAGGAAACTATATTCTTACAGGCGATATAGACCTTACCAAGGGTGGCGGAAAAATAAGCGGTGATAACTGCACTACAAGACTCGTTATGAACGGAAAAACAGTTAACCTCGGAAATGGCGACCGTCCGATGTTTGGTGGAAACAGCCATAGCTTTTATCTTTTGGGACAAGGAACCGTTACATCCGGTTGGGGCGGAGGCGTTTATCGCGGACACTGTAAAAACAATGTGGATGTTGTTTGGTTCTTCGGCAAGGATGTTACAGTTCATTCTAACAAAGACAGTAGCGCATTTATTACAATTTGGAACCATATCGGTTCAAAGAGCCTTAACATTTATGTTTATGGAAAGCTGTTAAGACCTCAAACCGGAAATGCAGGAACATGGAGCTTCCTTTCAACTGACAGCAATGCAAGAGATTACAACATCTATATTTATGAGAGCGCAACTATTGAGCTTGTAAGCCGCCTTGTTAACTATAACAGCACTGGCTCAACCGAGGGATATGGAAACATCTATATTGAGGGTGGAAATATAACTCTTACAAGCGCAGATTATTTCTATAGAAATCCATCATCTGCTACTTTTGACGGTACACTTGTAGTAAACGGTGGAACATTCAATATAACTAATGCCGATTCACTTGCAGCCTTCAAGGCAGCTATTGTTGATACTAAGATGGCTCAAGACCTTAGCGCAACCTCATTCAAGGTAGTTTGCAAGGAATGTAACTATCAGCTCGTTTTGGGCGAAAACTTCGAAAACCTTGGCAAGGACTTTACAATCGACTCCTACTGCCCAAATTGTGGTGCAAGAGTTTCAAAGGAAGTGCCTGCTGTATTTACTCCACTTGGCTATTCAATTAGAGAAAACGGTGGCTACGGAATTTTCTACGGCTACGAGATAAATCAAGAGGCTCTCGCTGAATATCAAGCATATCTAGATGCAAATAACAAGAGCGCAACCTTCGGTGTGTTTATTGCAAACGCAGAAAAATTCGGTACAAATAGCTTCGTTATGAGCGATGGCACACTCGGCGCTGCAAAGGGCATCAAGGTTGATATGCCACTTGATTATAGCGTAGTAAATTGCTATATAAACGGCTTTACCAAGGATGAGGTTGATTTGAAACTCGTTATGGCAATCTACACAATCGAGGACGGCACAGTTACCTATGTTCAAAAGGACGGCACTTACGCAGGCGAGGTAACACAGGGCGGTGTAACTCTTAACGTTGTAACGTTTAGAAAAATTGCAGAGCTTGTAGGAAGAACCGATATTGATATCATTGTTCCAATCGAGCCAAAGGACGAACAAGAATAAAAACAAAAACGCACTCGTTGAGTGCGTTTTTTACTTTGTGCAAACCGAAAGTTTACAAAATGTAAGCTTTTATTGCTTGCAAAACTGAAAATTGTGTGCTAAACTATAATCAGAAAGATCAAAGGAGGTACTTTTATGAGAAAAATACTAACATTATTAACGGTGATTGCTTTGTGTATTTCGCTTTTTGCCTGCGCTCCGGAGCACGGTGATTATGATGCATCGGAGGGGCCAAGCTCATCGCAAAATACAATTGTCAACAATCCGCTTAACAGGAAAATAATTTATACCGTTTACCTCGATCTTGAGGCAAAGGACGTTTCCTCGCTTAAAAATGACATAAACGAAAAAAGTGATGCTTTAGGCGGTTATATTGAGAACAGTAATGAAAAATATAGCGACGGAGACTGCAGCTACGTCAGAATAACTTACAGAGTACCCACCGAAAAGCTTGATGAGTTTGTTAATGCAATAGAGGGATACGGAAAGCTTATAGATAAAAGTGTCAGCACAACCGATATAACGACGGCTTATGTTGATGCGGTAGCTGAGAAAACCGCCTTGGAGCAAAGAAAGACGTTGCTTTCGGAAATGCTCAACAGCTCAACGATTTCGGCATCCGACAGAATGAACGTGATAAACGAAATATCAAAGGTTGATGCGGAGATTCAGTCAATTGAGCTTCTTATTAAAAATTATGACAGTGATGTGAATTATTCAACTATAATAGTAACGATAGAAGAGGGCGTTAGCTTTATGGACGTTTTTCCTGTGCTTGCCGTATTTATGCTGACTCCCGCCATAACGTTAGCTATAGTTTTTGGAAGCATTGGAATTGCTAAAAAGCGCAGAAATCGCGCAAAATAAACTTGAACGATAAAAACGCACTCGTTGAGTGCGTTTTTTATTTGCTTAATATTCAAGTGGCATTCCGTATTCGCGCTCGTAAATTTCCTTCCAAACCTCGAAATTGCGATTTGCCAAATATTCCATATTTTGTCTTGCGCTAAGGTCGCTTCTCGCGTAAATCGGCTCACCTATGTGAATTGTGTATTCCTGTACGTAAAATCCGTCGGGAACGAAGTTTTCACTTACGTCGAAATCCTTTATTTCGCGTCTTAAATCCTCACCCAAAATATCCGAGTCCTTCATCGTGATAAAGCAGGGAAGAACAGGAACGTTATTCTTGATGGCGAATTTATAAGCGCCAACCTTAAGCGGTCTTGGCTTGCGATAATTCCACCACATAGCCTGCTCAGGATAGAACAAAACGAAATTTCCCTTTTGCAAGAGCGTATTTGTCGCATCTGTGAACTTCGCCATAGTCTTTATATTAGATGACAAGGGAAGTGTATAGAAATGGCGCATAAGCTCTCCAAAAAAGCCTGGGAACGATGTATAATTACCTTCTCTTATAACGCGATAGAACTTTCTCTTTGGCCACTGCTTTGATGCGTGATAAGCCTCTTGAATTGCAAAGCTATCAAAGGCGTTGAAGTGGTTACAGGTAACTATAGCACCAGATGTGAGAGAAGAGAAGTTTTCAACGCCCTTAATATCCTTGATAATCATGATTTTCTTGTCAAGAATTGTTTTCAAGAAAATCTTTGCCTTTTTGTGTGCGATAGCGGTTTTTATCTTCGCACCAAGAGAACGTCTGAGATAGTCAATCTCATCAGGCATAATCATTCTCGACGGTGGGTCGTCCTCAACGTCCTCGTCGAAGCGCCCTTCCTTTTCATATTTTGCTATTTTTTCGAGAAGCGCAACTCTGTAAGGGGAGCGCTTTTTCTCGTTAAGCATCTTTTGATAGTTGTCATCACGGTCGATTTCATCACGAGCCATTTGAGCAAGATGCTCAGCCGAGCGCGCATCGTTTTCTCTTTGCTCGTCGGTATATGAATCAAGCTCACCCTTTATAAGCGAATAAACCGAGGTGGTAGATGCGTATTTCCAAAAGATATCCGCGCCTCTGCAATTCTTGTAATGCCAAGGCTTGTTTACCATAATATAGTGGAGAATATTCGCACTCTTGAAGTCGTAATCATATTCAAGACCGTCGGTAAGCTCGGTGTTCCATTTTTGGTCAAGCCAAAATACGTGGTCCTTGCAAATGAGATTGAGATAGTCCTCATCCTGCGTTACAACGAAATTGTACTCACCAAGATAGTATAAAAAGCTGTTTAAAACCTGCTTTTCTCTGAATTTGTCGCAATTGATGAGCATAAGTCCGGCATTAAAGAAATTATTTCTTGAAACGCCAACCACTTCCTCGCAGTACGTTCCGTAAACGTCAACCTGTACCATAGCCTGCTCGTGGCAAGCGCCAAGGTAAGAGTCGCCAATATCGGTATTGTAAAGCTCGCTGATATCGCCGAGAACGATAGTGTCGCTGTCAACGTAGATAGCCTTATCATAGTCGAACATTTCCGAAATAAAGAATCTGTAATACGTGGTTTTAGAGTAGTAGTGGCGCACAGGCAAATCCTTTGTAACGCTTTCAAGATATTCGCTAACGTTTACAAATTCGATTGTGAAATTGTCGTTTTGAAGCGCCAAAAGACGAGTCTTCATCTCGTCGGATATGTTAGTATAAAGAACATGGATTTTGTATGCGTAATTTTTCGATGCGTTTTCTATCATTGAGGAAAGAGAAACGATTGTGTACTTCACAAACGCATCATCACAGGCATAAAAAATCGGTATAACCTTCTTTTCCATTTTAACCTCTAAGCATAAAACGTTAATGTCTTGACGTGCAGGGCACGCCTCACAAGTATATATTATCAAAGAGGTAGCGCCAATCAAAGGACATTTTCTAAAAAATCCCTCTAAAAATTTTTCTCAGACCTCTCAAATCGTTAGATAACGACTCTACAAAAGTGAGAAATCCTTTTGCTAAAAGGAAAAAACACTTGATTTTTCGCGCGCAAAGGTGTATAATATAGAAAAACAAACCGAAAAAGCGAGCCTTTTGACCTCGATTTTTCGGCTAAAATCTTAAGAAAATTACCAAAAATATGGCAATTCTCGGAAAGTGAGAGTTAAAATGACGGATATAAAGCCTATAATTGCGAAGAATTTGGCGCATTTTAGAAAGCAGTCGGGACTCACTCAGGCGGAGCTTGCAGAGAAGCTTAATTACTCCGATAAGGCGGTTTCCCGTTGGGAGCACGGAGATACCTTGCCCGATATAAATGTGCTTAATCAGCTATGCGAATTTTACGGAATTGATATGAATACGCTAATCAGTGGCGAGGTTGAGGAGCTTGAAAAGCCACAAATGGATTATAAGCAAACCTTGAAGTATCGCTTCGGCATCTACGGCCTTGCGTTGGCTACCGTTTGGATTGTTGCCACCATCGCATTTGTGTATTCGGGACTTATAAGAGAAGGGGCGTATTATTGGCACATATTTATTTGGGCATTGCCTGTATCCTGTGTCGCTCTTTCCTTTACCTCAAGAGGGCTTAAGGCGTACGTTTTCAGACTCGTTATCGACTCAATTTTCATATGGACGCTACTGACGGCTATTTTCCTGTTTTTCTTGGCAAAAAGCTATATTTTGTGGCCGATTTACCTAATAGGTGTGCCACTTCAGGTTATCGTTGTTATGATGTTTTTGATGAAGAAGAGATAAGGAGAACTTAAAATGATAGAGATAGGAATGGAATATACAACCGAAATTACCATTTCGGAAAACGATACCGCAAAAATGATAGGAAGCGGTCTTTTAGAGGTTTTTGCAACGCCAAGAATGTGCGCGTTAATGGAAGAGAGCGCCTATAAATGCGTTATGGCAGAGCTTGACGAGGGCGCTAGCACCGTTGGCACGTTGCTTAATATTTCACACCTTAGCGCAACACCGGTTGGTATGAAGGTTAAGGCTGTCGCAACCGTTACAGGCGTTGACGGAAGAAAAATCTCATTTGACTTAAAGGCGTATGACGAAACAGGACTTATCGGTGAGGGCACACATGAAAGATTTATTGTCTTTTCCGAGAAATTTGTTGCAAAGACTTATTCAAAGCTAAAATAAAAAAATCGCACCTCGTGTGCGATTTTTTGTTTATTCTTCCTTGAAATCAAGCTTTGCGATAGCAACGGCTCCAGGGATAGGAACATCATTGTAGCCAAGCCAACCGCAGGTGGTAATGTAATACTGACCATCATCAAGCACAATTTCTGGTGCGTGCGCGTGCAATGTCGTGATAGGAATAGCGCCACCGTCTCCACCATTGTAAATGCCGAAATTACGAGGATCACTCGATACAAAAACAAGAGTGTTGTTGTAATTCTCACCACAGCAGTCGGTGTAGGTTATAAATAGG
>JAZKZO010000045.1:0-21503 GCA_045612665.1 Eubacteriales bacterium | reverse complement strand
GCTTCCAAGGCAAATCAAAATAAAGAACATTTTATCTAAAATGTCACATTTAATAATTAAATCACAGAGCACGAAACTTAGTAACACTATTAAATTTGACAGCAACAAAACCTTCATAAACAAAGGAACTTTTGGTACTCTAGCGTATTTGCGAGTCTTATTTTGATATTTTTCATCAAATACAAATCCTATTTCTTTGTCTGTTATTAGTTTAACAATCGAACAGGTTTTACCACATATTTCAAAACGATATTCATAGTTGAAGTATTTGTCAATTTTCAACTTTTCAATTAAACATCCATCGACATAAAGTGGATATTCTTGATTTTGCTGTTGCAAAACAACAACATGCACCTCTCCATCAACTTCTAAACTCCATCTTATCTCTTTGGTTTCCATATCAATACCTACTTCCAAGATTCATAAAGCCATTGAAAATTTCCGAAGATGTAATTTTAGGGAAAATTTTTTCTGCACCAATAATATGACCCGCGCCAACACCTACACCATATGCTATAAAAGAGTTAGCAAAACCCGTTTGAGCCGCATTCCATGTTTCTCTGAGTGTTGCATCATTGTTGATGGCTTTCGTAACGCCTTCGCACGCTCCAATTGTTGCATCCGCCAACAATGTATATATAACTGGAGAAGATTTCATAATTGAACTGCAAAAACCTCTTGTCGCTCCAGCAGTCGTAGAAATCCCAACTTCTATCATATCTAAATCTTCCTCTTGACTTTTTTCTTGAGTTTGATCTATAACATTAAACGCTCCCGCCACTACTGCGGTTGCACCTGTAGCAACAGCTACACTTACAACCGAACTCATTGAAGCGACAGCTCCACATGCTACCAATGCAGCTCCACCTGTATAAACTGTCGCCACTGCAATTGCAGCAACCAAAACAACTATACCAGCAGCGACCAAAACATCTCCCCAATCCCATGTTCCCATTGGATCATATCCCATAACAGGATTATTTCCGCAATAGGAATAAAGATTAAATGATTGTAACTCGTCACCTACCCCAAGATAACTTGTGCTATCCGCATTTATAAATCTATGCATTGAGGGGTCATAGTATCTGCTGTTAAGATAATAGAAGCCTGTTTCTTGATCGTAAACATAGCCACGATATCTGAATGGGATTGCAAGGGCTTGAAGCTGTTCAGTTGTTGGAACGCTAGACGAGTTATTTACCGTATCGGTAAAGTTGCCCCATGCGTCATAGGTTATTTTCATAACCTCTGTACCACTTGCGTTGTAAACTGCCAAAACGTCGCCCTGTATGTTTGTTTTAAAGAAGAAATCAAACTCGGTGCAAGTGTTTCCGTTATAGCCATAATAATACACTTTTGCCGACGAGATTATCCCGTTTGCATCATAAAAATATCTTCTTTCAGCTATGGTTCTATTTGTTTCAGGTATATACTCACGCTCAACCATAATTTGATTGCCGTTTAGTATATAATCGTACGCATTGCCCCAAACATTTTTATATGTTCGTATTCCGTCTTGGTTGTACGAATAGGTATATGTGCTACTTCCCTTAACCGCGCTTGCAAGCTGTCTGCCATTATCCCAAGAAAATGTGTATGAGCTTCCGTTATAATATTCAAGCGGATTGCCTATTTCGTCATATTCGGTTGTTCCTGAGTTTCAAGACAGACCACTCAAGACAGACCACCGTCCCCTGTCTTTCCCCGCTATGGGGCTGGATATGTATTTATCCATTCACAAAGATCAGTTATATTTAATTCGTAGCACAAAGCTTTATATTGTTCTTCTGTTAAAAAATCATACACCTCATGTGTTTCTGTGTTTATTATGCAATATTTCGCACACTCTATGTCCATCTTAAGAATTTCTTCTTGTTTTATATCATCCGATAATTCGAATCTTTTTGCACATATATATTTATCATTATACGCAAAACAAGAAATATATCTTTCTGTTACATTAGAGTAAGAATAACCATCATCACTTTTTTTAGCTATAATAATATCCGCACCATTTAATCTTAAAATACAATAATCATTTGGCAACTCATATTCCCAATCAGATAATCCCGCGCAGTTAAGCAAACAAGGTGTTAATGCAACCAACACCATGCAAAACATTAAAATCTTATAAATAATATGGATCAATGATTTTTGAATATTCAATCGTTGTATCATACGTCTCCCCCCATCCATTTTTTTCGAACCAATAACCTATATTATTTAGAACGCTACCTATTCCATCGTTTACATCTTGGCCGCCATTAAAATCATATGTATCTGTAATTTTCACATGCACAATATAGACAACTCTTCCTCGCATTTTTTCTTGAAGTGTTCTACACTTACTATCACGAATACGCCCTTGCGAAACAGTAATTACATATTCACAATTTCTCAAGGACAACCACAAGTCTAAGCCGTCTTCTTTGCCAAATCCTATAGATCCATCCGAAATATTATCTCCAGTGTTTCGATATTTAGATATTGCCTCACCAATTTTCTCGTCCATTTTAGCAGAATCATTTAATGAATTTGAAATGTTTGAATTTTGTGTATAAACTTTATCTTCTCCGTGGCCAAAGAAAAAATGCTTAAGCATGTCAATTGCGCCTAAAATACTAAAAGACAAGTTACCATTTGGATCCACATACATCACAGGATTATTGTTACAATATGCATACATATTGTTTCCGAGCAAGCCTTGACCTGTGGAAACGAGTCCGTCTGCATTTATAAATCTATGCATTGCAGGGTCATAGTATCTGCTATTTAGATAATAGAAGCCTGTTTCTTGGTCGTACACATAGCCACGATATCTGAATGGGATTGCGTATGCTTGAAGCTGTTCGGTTGACGGTGGGTACGACATTGTGGAGACTGTGTCTGTAAAGTTGCCCCATGCGTCATAGGTTATTTTCATAACCTCGGTACCACTTGCGTTGTAAACTGCCAAAACATCGCCCTGTATGTTTGTTTTAAAGAAGAAATCAAACTCGGTGCAGGTCGTTCCGTTATAGCCGTAGTAGTAAACTTTTGCCGACGAGATTATCCCGTTTGCATCATAGAAGTATCTTCTTTCAGCAACTGTTCTATTAGAGCCAATTACATACTCACGCTCAACCATAATTTGAGTGCCGTTGAGTATATATTCGTAGCCTGTACCCCAGACCTCTTTCTTTACTCTAATTCCGTCTTGATTGTACTTATATGTATATGTACTACTGCCGTCAACCACGCCCGCAAGTCTTCTTCCGTTTTCCCACGAGAATGTGTATGAGCTTCCGTTATAGTAATTGATAGGATTTCCTATCTCGTCGTAGGTGGTTGTGCCCGAATTCTGACCAACCGAATAATATGTTCGCCTATCAGCCCAATAAAGATTATCTCTGCCAAAGGATTCCCAGGTGAGAGGCTGTGTTGACCAAACCTCATTTGTTGGAGCCGTGGTATAATTCCTCGTTTCCTTATATACCATATTTCCCGAATCGTCATAGGAATATAGATAAGTATAGCCGAGAAGCTGATTATCCTCTCTTTCAAGCTGACCTACATTATCGTAATGATAATATACATACTTATTTGTACCATTACTTGGATAATAATATCTTATGCAGGTTATATTGCCTGCGCCATCGTAGGTATAATAGGTAATCTCATTCGTTGCGTTTGGAAGAGTTGTTGTTACCTGAGATACGCGATTAGACGTTATTACAACTCCCGCATCACCAGCGCCCTGCGTTTGATACTGATAGGTATCACTTAAAATGGTTGATGAGCCAACCTTCAAGCCATTTGACGAAAGGCGACCGAAGCTATCGTATGTATAATTTTCAGACGATACTGTTATACCGTTATGAATTTTCTTTATTGTGCCATCATCATTATAGGTATAGGTTATTGCAGTTACAGGGTCTCTTTCAGAGCTTGGGAAATAGATTGACATTCCCGTAACTCTTCCGTTATCATCATACTCATAGAAGGTATTATACGAGGTTGAGGCATTGAGATTATCAATTGCACGCTCGTTAATGAGTCTGCCCTCTGCGTCGTAGTAATACTGATATGTAGTATTATTGACAATATCCTTTACGCTTGATATAGCACCGCTTGAGGAATAAACGTATGCTACCTCTTTAATTCCATTATAGCAAATTCCTACAACCCTGTCAAGATTGTCATAAACATAGCTTACGCTAGCTCCATTGCCATAGGCAAGAGTGATAAGGTTTCCGTTTCCTTGCTCATACTGATAGGTAGCAAGAGTGTTATTTCCTGCCTTTATCGACACGGTGTTGCCCCATTCGTCATACGCGAATGTATAGAGTGTTGAGTTTGTGCTTATTTTTTCAAGCTCGTGCTTTGAGTTATACTCATAATCAATGTCATAATAGCTATCCGAGGAATAAGGGCTTGCGTCCTTTAGCGATTGAGATGCGCTATCATAGGTAACCGGTATAGCACCTATAAGCTCTCCATAGCTATTATACACATATTTTACGCCTCTCAAGGTAGGGTCAACAATTCCCTTAAGAAGCCCGTTTTCATAATAGAAATACATGGTTTTATTGCCGAGCTCATCATAGGTTTCCTTAACCTTGCTATAATATGCCTTTGCCCCATCAGTGTTATAAGCAGTAACCGTATTTAGGTGCAAGGACGAGGAGACCGCATTGATTGCTATAATTTGACCTTGGTCGTTATACTCATAGCTCGAGTTTATTTTTCCCTGTGTGAGTCCACCATGACCGTTATAGCTTGCGCCTGTAAGATGATGATTTTCATCATACTCAAAGGAATAATTGTTTCCCGACGAATCGGTTGCGCCTGTTACATCGGTTGCATTATCCTGTGAATAGGTATATTCGGTGCTTGTACCGTTGGTGCTTTTAGCGCTTGTGATATTTCCAAGTCCGTTATATTCATAGCTTACGCTATCTCCCTCGCGATTTATGCTTATCGAATCAAAATATGCGCTTCCCACATTTTTCTCATATATACAATAAACATCTATCGAGGTAATTGTGCCACCACTAACAAGATTTTCAATAGCATCATCAACGGTAGGAATTGTAAGGGAGTGGACTACATACTGCCAATTTCCGTTAGAGGCATCAATCGGAATGAAGAAGCTTGAGATATCGGTTGTGCCCGAATAATGAACGACTATTTCCATTCCGAGTCTTGCAGAATGCATATATGAATTCGTGCTTGACACAGCATCGGGAGCCTTTACCCAAGCCGAAACTATAAGCTTTTCCGTTTCTATTCCGGCATGCACATCATAGGTATATTTGTAGTAGCTTTCGCTTGAAATACCGGGTGTAAGCCTTAGGCTATTTTCTCCGAGAAGCTTTTCGTCAGAGTCCTTAAATGCGTTAAGGGCTTCTCCGTCTAAGGAGCTCTCAAAGCTACCGTTTTCATAGGCACTAAACGCACCCATTCCCGAATGCTTTTCAAGCATTACATCATCCAAGTATATCGCGCTGTAGCTTGAGCTTGTGGTTTGATATTCGAGAGATACGGTATATTCTCCCGCCTTGTCTATTTCAAAATCCAAGCTTTCCTTTTCCCAAGACATATTTAAAATATTGTCGGTTACGGGGTATTTTTCAAGTGGAACGCTCATAGCCACGAGCGCGCCCGTTTCATTATCATACACCTTCATTCTAAATATAGAGCCCTGTGATACATTCTTTCTTGTGCTTGAAAGAGACAAATTATACGAGCCCTTTTGAAGGGTAAGCGTTTGCTGTGCCTTAGTTGTACCAGCAGAGGTTCTCGCAAGCTGAAGCGCCTTGCCATAGCTTATTTCAAGCTCGCTGGCATTAGGAAGCGCGCTAAATATCGAGCCACCAATGCCTGTCCAGTTGCCAACTCCCGATTCAAACGTAGGATTTTTTAATAGATTAACCGCATTTGCTCCAGAATTAAGCGAGGTTTTAATAGAATTGTGTTTTTTCGCGCCAACATCCTCACTCTTGTACTTGTCATTGTAGGCATAATTTGTTGCGCCATAGACATTGTTTCTATTTCCGTCGCAGGAATATGCGGTAATCACTCTACCTATATAATCGTAATTATAGATTGTTATAAGGTCGTCAGCAGTTCCGTATAGATTATCAGCTCCAAGTGTACGATATTCAGTGCTCATATAATTGTATGTTATATAAGCGCTTTGACCATAAACAACCTGAGAGCCGTTGTATGCCAGCTCCTGTATATATGATACCTTTCCGTTTTCAAACGAATATTTTACGCCCTTTTGAGCAACATCGTCCTTGGCAATAAAGTAGCTTCCGTTTTCGCCATATTCAAAGGAAACGGTATACTGCTCCGTTTCGCTTGAGCCCTGCTCTAGGCTTGGATATTTGTATATCATTCCAACAAAACGGCCGTCCTCTTGGTGTACCATTTGTGCGATTACGCCTGTTTGAAGATTTTGAATGCAAAGGTTTCCCGATATATCACCAATCTTTATTTGAGGTATGGGATTTTCCACACCGTTTGGTTTTAAGGAGATTATTGTATTGCTATTCTCAAATGTGAAATATCTTGTATTGCCGTATGAATCCTTTATCCATTTGAGGTTTCCCGCAAAGCAACGTTGATTTCCCGTATCATCGCTAATTATTTGCTGACCATTTTCATCAATTGTCAGACAAAGTCCAAGACCACTTTCATCGTAATACTTTGTTATATAGCTTGTAGCTACTTTAAGTCCGCTTTCGGAATATTCATAAAACTCATATGTACCGTTTGGATTTCGTTCAACAATAGGGGAAAACCATATGATAGAGCCATCAGCCCTCTCCCAACAGTATCGAGTTATATTCTCGCTATCTGTAAACGGATATATGAATTCGTTATGACACATACCGATCGCCATACTTCTGCCATCCATATAAATTGAAAATGTGTATGGCATTATTTCGTCTGCTGTCGTAAATACATTGTGAGCAAACACAAGCTCTCCATTAAAGGAATTTACATATCCCGTGCCTGACGAGCCTGCAGAAAAGCTATAATAGCTCATATGGGGTTGAATTCCACTCGCGTTTACATACGAATATTCTATTACAGGCATTAAATCTTGCTGGCTTGGTTCAGATGATTCAAAGGCAACATATGAATTTGTTACAGTGTCTATGCTTTGTAAGCAAATTCCGTGCATTTCACTAACGCCCTCGTCCCAAGATCTTACAAGCTCTGTAATATTCCAAGTATAGAACGTTCCAGTCTCATTAACTTCTTGATAATCGAGGGGCGCGCTTGAAATTTGACTCGGAACGCTCGTTTCGCTCCAAGAGCTATTTATTTGATATGCGCCTATTTTGAGACTACTCGCCCCCGAAAGCTCCCTTGCATAAAGAGAGAGCTTAGCATCTGTTATTACCATGTTGTAGTATCCCAGCTGAGGAATTGCCGTTGGCTTTATATAAGACCTCGCATTAGGCATAGATGACGTGCTTCCGACAAAGAGTTTGTCGGATTTTGGATCAATTGTCCCGTTATCAAAGGCGTATATATCTATTATGGCATCATCTTCTACAACAACCGTTGGGTCAATCGTAACAGGAAATTTTGCAGTGCTTATCCATTCAGGGCTAGCAGCTACTGTGAGAGTGTATTTCCACTTGCCGTTTTGAACAAGAGAATATTCGACACTTTGACTATATGCATTGTTTGCATCATACATATACGGGACTGGAATTTCATATATTTTCTCTCCGCTATCGTAGTCGGAAAGGATAATTGCGCCATTTACAAGTTCTGCGCTTAATTTACTAAGCTCAAGCTCAAACGAGAAGGCATATGAGTCTTGCTTTTCCTTGACGATAATGTTTTCCTTAATATTATTACCGACGAGTATGTATTCTATATCCACTCCATCGTAAATGTTTGCATAAATAGCCTTTGAAATAAGGCTATTTAGTCTTGAAACGTCCTCAAATTTGCGACTACTTTTCTTTTGAGGATTTTCTATAATAACGCTTGATTTATTTGCGTCAAGCGGTGTGAAATCTATCTTATAATCTCCGTCCTTAATGCTCACAAGCCCATTTGATCCGGATTTGTTTGCAAATTTAATTTCGGATTTATTGCTAGACAAATAATCGTTTCCATTAAGTGTTAAGGCATTGTCAATATCTACCCAATTTCCATTTTCATCAAGATAATGAACTGCACCTTGGTAAACTACTGCCTTACTTGTTCCGTCCGACAATTTAAAATGTTTTATGTTTTTCTCTCGTAGGCTCTCATCCTCTTCAAGAACAACAACCTCTCCTTGAGGCTCTGTTACCTCGCTATTTTCTGTTGACTGTGTATCTATCAAAGATGCATAAGCATACATTGGCAAGGAGACAATCAGCATAAAAAAGGACAGGACAAACGCAAGTATCTTTATTGAAGCTTTAAATTCTTGTCTCATTTTTCTCTCCTTTGTTTGAGCATTTGGCTACATATGTAGCCAAATGCCCTTTTCTTTAATAAGAATCTTCAAGTTCTCTTGTAATAACATCGGCTTCTCCACCGGTACCATGAACGGTATAGGTTATAGTTGCCTTGTATGTTCCCTTTTTGGATAGCTGATACTCATGCTCATTAGTGCAATAATCAGCTGATGAATAGTCGATCCATTGTGCGCCATCAACATCATTCCACCACCACAAAACCTTCTTTTCAATCTTTATGTCAACCTGAATGCTAGTTGTTACACCTCTATAACCAAAACAAGTATAGGAAACTGTTGCCAAGCCATTGCTGTCTATGACAAAAAGTGCCTCGGTTGAGCCTGTGTTGTTATAGCGTGGTGTAATAGCATTGTCAGAAGCAAAGATATGAAATGTGAACACAAACAAAGTAGCTATCGCCAAAACAAAGAAGCCTATTCTTTTTGAAATTTTCATTTTTGCACCTCCTTTCTAAATTGTTTTTATCCCTCTCTATTATTAAAAAGGAGATTTTTTTACAAAATCCTTCAATTTTTCAAAAATTTCCAAATTTTTTTATTTTTGTTGATAATAACCTGCTTTTATGATATAATTTTCAAAAAAGCTAAAGGACAAAAAATGCTATCGCTATATTTATCTTTAATAGAAACCGAGCAAGACAGAAAGCAATTTTCCGATATATACAAGGAATATCTGGATTGGATGCTAAAAACAGCGTATCATTATCTGAAAAATGAAGAGGATGCAAAGGATGCCGTACACGAAATATTCTATGATATGGCTAAAAGTGGACACCTTGCCCCTACCGGAAGTGATGACGAAACGAAAGCATACCTATTCATATGCATACGAAACAGAGCTGCGCGCATGGCAGAAAAACGCAACAAAATCAAAACCGTAAGTCTGAGTGAAATTTATAACATCTCCTCCGAATACAATGTAGAAAACGACACTGTGAAAAAGGATGATAAGAGCCGTTTGATGCATTACATAAACTTGTTGCCTAAAATATACAAGGATGCTTTATGCCTATATTTTGTAAATGGCAACACCGTAAAGGAAATCGCATCCATTTTGAAGGTGCCATTCAAAACTGCCGAAACTCGACTTCGCAGAGGCAAGGCGCTTATAAAGGAAAAATTTGGGGATTTAGATATATGAGCACGCTTGACAAAACTATATTTAAAAAGTGCCTGCTCGAAAGCACCTTGCAGGAAATTCGAGAAATCGAGGCGATTGACTACTCCCATATAAAAGCCGATGATGAGTTTAGAGGTAGAATTTTAGGCATTATAAATGATGCGAAGGACAAGACTCGCTCGAAAAGAATTACCATTTCCTTAATCGCCGCCATTGTTATTTGCTTTTCAATAATTCTTTCCGTTTCAGCTCGAGTAAGAACTGCCGTTGCCAACTTCTTTATTGAAATCTACGATAGCTTCGCGGTGTTCTTTATTGAGGACGAAGATTCCTCAGAGGATTTAAAGCCAATTGAAACAATATATGAGCCTGC
This sequence comes from Eubacteriales bacterium, assembly GCA_045612665.1. Taxonomy (GTDB): domain Bacteria; phylum Bacillota; class Clostridia; order Oscillospirales; family CAG-272; genus RGIG2000. The sequence goes on along the minus strand of JAZKZO010000045.1, from coordinate 11,534 downwards.
TTATTTTGAAGAACATGGTTATAAACAATCATCTCAAGAATTAGGCAAATTCAGAAGCCTTACGATTTGGACCAACGACACAATCACCATAGATTTATCTCAATACGCAATTGACAAAAATGACATAACCTCGGACGCCGAAGGTGTGTCCTATGAGATTACTTATGTTGGCGAGCGAAAGGTGTACTATGCTGTCAAAAACGATATGTACTTTGTAAAATGGTTGGAATACGAATATTCGTTTAATATAAGATGCGATTCTTCACTTGAATGGTCAGAAATTGAAAAAATAATATCGAGCTTGCAACCGGCAACCAAATGAGAAAAAAGAACCCGCTGATATAAATTCAGCTGGTTCTTTTTTATTATGTGTTTGTGTTGGCTGAGAGAACTCCGCTTTTCGCTTGCGAAAATGGAGTGCGCCTAGCGAGCAAAGTCGTGAGGTGCTCGCACATCTAAGACTGCGAAGTGTTACGAGTAACTTGTTGCGTTGCTTCTTTGCACTTCGACCACCTATGACTAAGCCCGACACACGGGATTGTGATGTCGGCTTAGTCATTTTTGTTTTATTTTAAAAGAGCCGCTCGGTTGAGTGGCTCTTTTTCGTTTTTAAATTAACTACGCTATCCTCGTCGGTCTTCTTGCCGCTTATTACATTTCAATATACATAATACTATTTCTTTCAAGATGTATTATTATTTGATTGTCCTCTGCTAAATATATTTCTTTTTCGGCGTACGTATTATTTTTATCAACTAAATAAAATTTAAGCTTACTTAAATCCAAACCATCAAGAGTTAATGCTATTTTTTTAGAACAATCATTATCATTTTCCGAATAATATGTAATTGCAATGCCATACTTACCATTTCCTTTAGCTCCTACAACATAAACGCTTTCATCATCAGAATACGATTCGACTTGCTGTCCCATTTCATAAAGATTAGCAAAAGTATAAAAGGCATAGTATCCCTTTAGTGGTTCCATTGTATAGAAATCAAACAGTCCGTTCCATTCGCTTGGTCTTGCATCGTAGTACATTAGCATATCTATATCGGGGCAATTTTGAGCCGCACTCATACAAGCCATATTGAAGGCTGCACCCTTTATTCCAATAATTTGTTTGATTGAATAAACAAAATCTTCTTCCCATCCCCTTACATAGTTCCATTCATCCAAATTGGTTTCAACGCCTGCATACCCACTCTTATCAAGAAGTTTGCGAACCCTTGTACATTTAGCTGTCATATCATACGGTTGTGTCCAATACCAATGGTAACTGAAAAAATCGAGAGGAACATTGTTTTTCTTCATCGCAATAAAAAATCGTTCCATCCATTCTTCGTCTCCTGCTGAACCTGGTCCACCTATTTTTAAATGTGGAAAACGATTTTTGAGGTGTTTGGCTGCAACAGTGAATAATTCAAAAAATTCCTCTTCAGTTCCTTGCCATAGGCGCTTGTTCTTTTCTTCATGTATATCAAGGTCTGGCTCACCCCAAATTTCCCAATATTCCATGTCATATTTAAAGCCATCGCACCAGCCTTCAGTATAATGAGCTATGATATGCTCGCAAATCTCTGCCCATTTTTGAAAGTCCTTTGGCGGAAATGTATTATATTTCTTAACCTCATGTTCAATGCGTGAGCCAAGACGAAAAAAAGGCTTTGTTCCAGAGTCAATGATTTGCTTCATATATTGGTCTGTGCATGCAAAATCATAACTTGCAGGATCGTTCACATCAGCATCAAAATCTGTGAATATAAAATTTACATCAACAGTATGGTTTCCACCATATCCAGAAAAAAACGAAGCATCATGCGTTCTTGCGTATGGAATACGACATTCCATATATGTTTTTTGGTTTCCTCTTGCTTGGTCATTACCACTTACAAAGGGACCGTTGTTTACGCCATGCATTATTTTCATGGCTCCAACTATGTTATTGAAATTAACTCGAATGTTACTCATATATTTACCTCAAAATCAAGGGGTTATTTTTTAATTTACAAGCTTATTATACAATGAAGCTGTATATTTTTCAAGATAAGTAAAATATTTTTAATCCGTGCAAAAGTTGCATACTCAAATTGAATAGTCCTTTTTCGTTTCTTAGATTTATAAACACAATGTTGAAAATTTTTTGTAAATATGATATTATAACTATGATTAAGAAATCACTAGCATTGATAAAGGGGTATAAAATGATACAATCTCTTAACGGAATTTGGGATTACAGAATTGGGAAGGGTGCTTGGCTGAAAAAGCAAATACCCTTTTCTGAGCTTTGTGTTGGCCATTCAGAATGTAGAAAATATTTTGACTTAGAGCATTTTGATGACACAATTCTTTTGAAATTCGACGGCATTACTTATAATGCAAGTGTATATTTGAACGATTATTATTTGGGCAAAATGCTCCCTTACTGTGAATATACCTTTGATGTGACCAAAATCGTTCAAGATAAGAACAACTGTCTTTTTGTTGAAATAGAAGATATAGATGCAAGCTTTGGACCTAGCGAGGGTTGGGAAAATTATGGCGGTATTATAAGAGACGTATCTATTCATTACAAAAAAGCCTTTTACATAAATGATGTTTTTTTCGCACACTCGCTTATAAATGATTATAAGGATGCCGAATACTCTGTTACTGTTTCATCCTCTTTGGATAAATATCGTGTAACGCTATCATTAGATGAGGAAATTATAGATACCTATACCGATAACGAAGTCAACATAAGAACTATCGAAAATATTAAGCTGTGGTCGCCTGAAAGCCCTGTTTTATACACCTTAGAGGTTGAGCTTTTGGAAAACGAAAATGTGGTTGACACATATAAAACAAGGGTCGGTTTTCGTGAATTTAAATGTAATAAAAATCATTTCATGCTAAACGGACAAGACATTTTTATAAAAGGCGTTTGCAAGCACGAAATGTATGGCAAGAATAGCGGACACACTGTTGCCTACGATGATATTTACAATGATCTAAAAATGATTAAGGACTCCGGTTGCAATTTTGTGCGCTTGGTTCATTATCCGCATAATAAGGTAACTCTTGACATAGCTGATGAGTTAGGACTTTTATGCTGTGAGGAGCCCGGAATGTGGCAAGCGGATGTTACAGATTCACAACTAACAAGTGAGTGTCTTGAGGTTTTAAAAAGAACGATTTTACGCGACAGAAATCATCCAAGCATCGTTTTTTGGTTGGCCTTTAACGAATGTGATTTTGACGAGGCTTTCTTAAAAAGTGCCGTGCAAATTTGCCGTGAAAATGACGGGACTCGTTTAATTTCCGGTGCAAACAATATGTCAAACGAGGATACGAAAAAATATTACAATCTTTGCGGTCTTGATTTTTATACTACTCATCCGTATAGTGAAACCTTCGATATGGCAAGAAAAGCAAGCGAGGAGCTATGCGACAAGCCACTTATGTTTACGGAATGGGGCGGATACTATGTTTATGACAATCCACATTTACTAAGCGATTTCTTGATGTCTATGTACGAGCTTTACAAGAACAATGCGCTTGCCGGAACCTGCCTTTGGTATTGGGCAGAAATCAACGACTATAACCGTGGTGGTGCTGCATGCGTTGACGGCACTTTAAAGGAAGCTCTTGTAGACTTTGACAGGAAGCCAAATTTAATTTATGATGCTTTTTGTCGCTCACTCAAAAAAATGGACAAGAACAGTACCCCATACGATAGCTACGAAGCTATTGTTCTTAAGGGGCTTTCAAAAGCACCTTTAAAATGCACGGATAAGCCAAGCTATGAAACGCTTTTGTCTATTGCGCGTATGCCACTTAAAACAAGGCTTGCAAAAACGAGAAAAAAGAAAATAGCCATTGGTCCTGTATTGCAGAACGAGGAAATTTCGGGCATTTCGACAATCCCACATTTAGTAACGGAAAAGCCTCTTGTGTTTAAATGCAACGACACAGCTGACTGTATTTCCATATTGGGGATGACATCATTAAATTACGGTTATCCGGTTTTAGGAGAATATGGCGAGGATGTGGCGCAAATCTCAATCCAATATAAAGACGGAAAAGTGCAAAATTATATTGCCAAAAACGGTCTTGACGTTACAATCGCATATACCTCTGTCGGTTCTTCAAGAATCAATCCAGTAGCCGAAAACGCAAAAAGAGCTTTAATCTTTAGTTATGACAAAAATTTCGAGGAATACATAGTAAGCAATCTCGAAATAAAGGTTGAGAAAAAACCAATATCTCAAATAGAGATCAAATCATTAAATACAAACTACCATGTTATGATATATGGTGTTTTCATATAACACGAAATTTCACAAACAAGCCCAACATATCTTATACTATAAGGCTTTATCGCACCTTCCCAAGAGTGGTTCGAGTGCGGTGTTGCCACTTCGACCAAAAAGCCTTGAAAACGCTAAGTTTTCAAGGCTTTTTCTTTGCTATTTCAATTTGTCATAAGCGTTCAAAAATCTCTTTTCTTCTCTTATAACATCGTATAGTGAATCGTTATCTATTGCGTTTTTATATCTCTCCAATGTTGAATAGCTTCCACCTAACTTTCGCTTCAAGTAAGGCCTATGATTGATAAGAATATTTTTGTATTCATAGCTTTCGGGAAGATTATTATAGGCAACCCAGCCCTCAACTGATTTTTCAAAGCACTCTATTGCACTTTCCTTATCACCGATTGACAAATATTCTTTTGCCAAAAGTTCGTTAAATTGTCCTACATAGAAAACGAACTCTCCCAGATCATCTTCATTAAACATAGCATTAAAAATTGCCTGTTGCTTTTTTATCAAAGCAATTTTTTCTTGTGGGGAAACAACATATCCTTCGATATCGTTTTTGGAATTTGCAAGAATTCCTATATACGCATTCAAATGCCACCACTTGTCAACAATATCGCTTTGCATCATTATTTTGCCCTCAACAGAAGAATAAGGATATACATTAAACCAATTCCAGTCCTGTCCATATTCAATGTATTTTTCCATAAATGCAAATTTATCTTCTGCTGAATTTAGGCCCAAGATATAGCTTGATGCATCACTCAACAAGGTATTATCGGTACAATTTTTAAGAACAAGCTTACACAAGCGTTCAATTTCTTCTTTGTCGTTACTTGTTCCGTACACCTTTAATGCATTTACATAAAGCATAATAATGCGATAGTCATAGGAATAATCCTCATATGCTATCTTTGCTATTTCCAAAGCTCTTTTGCCATCATCCTTTGCTGTCAAGGATTTGTAATCTTCAACATAACGATTTATGCGCTCCTCGGCAATTATTTTATCATTTCCAAGCAAGGAATCTATTGTTACACCAAAATAATTGGCAAGTGGAGAAAGCATTGATATATCAGGATAAGCATCCCCTCTCTCCCATTTTGATATACTTTGAGGAGAGATATGCAATATTTCTGCTAATGCTTCCTGTGTTATACCTTTTTCTTTTCTTAATCTTCTAATGTTTTCACTAACACTAATTTCCATAATTAAGCTCCTTTCAATTTGAAATGTAGCTGCTACAACTACATTATACGGTAAATTTGGCATGAATTCAATAACTGAAAATTAGAAAATAGTTCAACCAATGGTTTTCTTTGTTTACTTCCGACGCAAATTTTGAGGGCTGACGATTGTTTTTGTCAGCCCTCGCTTTTATCATAACAACAAATTGGAATTTGTTTATTGACTTACTTGCACTTTTGTGATATAATATTTACAGAATAATTAGTCACCGGAGGCAGAATACCGTAGTGTTCAATTGCCGGATTAGGTGTCCAAGTGAGCTTGGGTTATTGTGTTACAATAGCCAAGGCTCTATTTTTTATTTGGAGGTATTTTTATGAAAAACACAAAGGTTACTCTTGTTCCTCTCACTCCAGATGACCGTGAGCAATTTATTCTTGACAATCAATGGGCGTTCAAGTACGGTGCGATGATGGAGTTTGGTGAGCGTGATAATCACCTTGACTTTGACGGTGAAATCATTTCCCGTAAAACTATTGAGCATTGTATCGACTCTGACGATAGCGAAACTTATCGCATTGTAGCCCACGGAAGAAAAGTCGGCGGTGTTATTTTGAAAATAAACAAAGAAACTAACCACAATGAATTGGAAATTCTTTTTGTCAACCCCAAAGAACACACGAAAGGAATCGGTTACGGTGCTTGGCTTGAAGTAGAAGCGTTACATCCCGAAACCAAGGTTTGGGAAACCTGCACCCCCTATTTTGAGAAGCGAAATATCCATTTTTACGTAAACAAGTGCGGTTTCCAAATTGACCAATTTTGGTGTGAGTATTTTCAACCCGAACTCGATATGTTCGAAGATGAAAAACACAATCCCGACGAGGGACCTGATGAAATGTTCCGTTTCATCAAAGTGATGAAGCCATAATCGCTTTTTCTTTGTTTACTGCGATGCAAATTTTTATGGGTGAGCGTTTGCTCACCCATCTATTTTTATGCTTTTTTCTTTTTGAGCTTGGCGATTTCTGCTTTCATTTGCGCGATTAGCTCGAAGAGCTTTTGCTCGCGCTCTTCTCTTGTTTTGGCATATTGGTATATTTTTTCCGATTGTGAATAGACTTTAATAAAAAGAATTTGAGGTGGAGTATGAAACGAAGCATTGGACTTTGGGCATTGATGGGCTTTGCGGTAACGTCGCTTGGCGGAACGCTCTTACATTTTTTATATGATTGGCTTGGCAAGGCATCTTGGATTGCGCCCTTTTCGGGAGTTAACGAATCGACGTGGGAGCATATGAAGCTACTTTTTTGGCCGATGCTTTTGTATGCCGTTTTGCAAAGCTTTTTCTTTCGCGACAGACATAATTTTTGGTGCGTAAAGCTCAAAAGCATCTCTCTTGGACTTGTTCTCATTCCTGTAATTTTCTACACGTATAACGGCGTAATCGGCAAATCACCCGATTGGATAAATATAGCGATATTCTTTATTTCCACCGCAATCGCGTATATCTATGAGGTGCGACAGCTTGGCAAAGAAATGCCCTGTAAGCATCCTAAGCTCGCCCTCGCGCTTCTTTGCTTTATCGCCACTCTGTTCGTGATTTTCACCTTTGCCACCCCCGAGCTCGGCATCTTCAAGGACCCCCTAAGCGGAGCTTACGGAGTGTGAGGCAACAAAAAAGAACTCCGCTTGGAGTTCTTTTTTGATTAGTCAACGAATTTTGCGAAGACCTCGTCGGTGAAGGCGATGTCCTTTTCGGTCATGAGGTGCTTATATTTTGCGTAATAGGCCTTGAGGGCATCCTTATTGATTGGCTTTGGCTTAGTGCCGACGCGACGCTCAAAGTTTTTATAGGTAATATCCTCTATTGCCTCATCGGGGAGACACATTCCCGACTCGTATCTATCGGCAACGCCCTTTACGATATCGGGGCTTGACAAAAATCTATAGACTCTATCCACGCGCCACATACTGCTCTCGGTTTTGCTTGGAAAGTCGGCGTCTGTACCTAAAACGATCCTTTTGGAATACTTTGTAAAGAAGTCCTTAAAATATTCCTTATTATCGTAAAACGAAATATACATTTCCCAACCGGGTGTCAAATCTACGCACACGTTGGGGTACTTTTCAAACAAATCTATCAAATCCTGAGGCTTGTCGCCCTTGAAAAAGAAGTGAGCAAAGGTTGCGCACAAATTTGGATGCTTTTCCAAAATTGCGTATGCCTGACGGTAAAGCTCCTCGTGGCTTGCGTAAGTGTCATCTCCGTAATAATCGAGCCCCTCGGTTGTCCAAAACTCCTTTGGGTCGTTTGCATGGAGAACGATATGCGTACCTCTTTTTTCAGCCTCGGCAAAGAATTTATCGTGCTCTAAGTTCAGCAAATTCTTGCCGATTGTCCTATGCATTGTCGGCTTCCCCTCTATCATTTTAATTCCATCAAAACCGATTGCCTCAAGCTCGTCAAGCTGAGTTATAAAATTCATTTCGTCGGGTAACGTGTCGCCCATTGGGTATTTATCGTAAAGAAGTCCTGCGTGGGCGAAGGTGTCCTTGTTTATTAGCTTATACACCGCACACATAAGATTACTTGTAACGTCGCTTCCATAGCCCGATGGGAGTGCGCAAACGTTTATAGCGGACAAGCCCATTTCCTTTTTATAGTCCTCAAAGCAATGAAAGAAGTATTCTCCCTCATCGTTTTGCCAAGTGTATATATGTAGGTGAGAGTCGATTGTTTTATGCTTAACCTTTGGGAATTCTTGGCTCATAGTATCTCCTTTGGAATTTCAAGAAGCTCTCCGCCACGCCTTGCCGATTCGGTTGCGATAATGCCGGGGAGTGAAATTCTTATGCCCATATCAACATCGATAGGGGGCTCTGTGTCGTTAATTATGCAGTTTATAAAGTCGCGAATCATCTTTGCGTCAACTCCACCGTGTCCGTAAACGTCATCGGTTTCGGAAAGCTTAACGGGGATTTCGACAAATTTTTCAAAGGTGTCGGGAGTATCGTAAAGCTTCGCAAACGAGTGTGCCTCTTCAAGAGGCTTTGTTTTATCGGTCAGGATACTTCCCTTCGTGCCGTAAAGGGCAAAGTTGTGGTCGTAGCCAACGTACATGCCAAAGCCGATAAATATACGGATTACCGCGCCCTTAGCTGTACGGAAAATTGCGATTCCGTTTTCCCCCGGTTCTCTGTACGGATTATACTTTGCCGAATCGGGAACCATACAGGAAACACTCACACAGTAGTCGTCCAAAATGTAAAGAAGAGGTCCTAGATTGTGTGTAAGATATGAGATTGCCGAGCTATATCTGCGCCAATGATTTTCGGGCTCATACGGCTTGATTTCGTCGGGGTGAGGTGCGTGGAGATATTCGGATTCTGCATACAAGATATCGCCAAATCTGCCACTCTCGTACATTTTCTTCCACTCCTGAATAAAGTGCCAATAAAAGCAGTTTTCGCCTGCCATATATTTTAGCTCGGGGTGGGATTTTACGGCATCACGAAGGATTTTTGCCTCCTCAAGCGTTTCAATTGACGGAATTTCGCTAAGCACGTGCTTACCTGCCTCAAGTGCCATTACCGTATGCTTTGTGTGAAGTGGCTTATCGGTTGCGATATATACCGCGTCAATATCGCTTTTTAAAAGCTCCTCAATACTATCAAAGCAAAGAAGGTCGGTAACTCCGTTTTTGGCATAATCCTCCTTGCACGCCTTCAAGACCTCGGGATTACTATCGGCAATCGCACGAATGACAACGTTATCGTCTCCTATAAGCGTCCAAGCAACGTATGCGCCTCTTTTAAGCCCTACGACGCCAAGCTTTATTTTCTTGTTTTCCATATTTATCCTCTTACAGATACTTCTCAATTAACGGAGCGAGCTTTTTCTTTTCCTCGTCGCTTATTGCAAAGTAATATTTTTCAATATACGCCTTGAATTTTTCCTTGTTCATCGGCTTTGGCGACACTCCAACGCGTTTTTCAAAGTTGGCAAAGAGGATATTGTCGCTCTTTTCACTTGAAAGACCGAGTCCCTTTAGCTCCTTACCATCAAAGCTTGTTACGCTCTTGTCCGTGCCAACGAAGGTTGTAACCATATTGTAAAGCCAATCGGCAAATTTCTCATCACAGCCACGGCTACGGTCAGTGCCGAAGATAAGTCTTTGATGATATTTTTCAAAAAAGTCCTTGTAGTAGTTGTAATTTCTTTCGAATTCCACGTACATCTCGCCACCAGGAGTCAAATCAACGCAAAGATTTGGATAAAGCGCAAAGAGCCTTTCCAAAAGCTCGGGAGTCTTGCTACAAAAGAAGAAGTGCGCCAAGGTGAGCGAAAGCCTTGGATAATCCTCGAGAATTTTTATTGTTTGTCTTTGAATTTCCTCGTATGAGGCAAACGTGCCGTCGGTATACGTCCAGCCCTTGTCAATTGCCCACTGTGGCGCTCTATCAAGGTCCCAAAACTCGTCGGGGTCGTTTACGTGCATAAGAAGGTGCGTGCCGTCCCTCTCCATTTCGGCGTAAAGAGCATTAAGCGACGGATGATTTAGGTTACCGCCTACTCTTTTGTGCTCGTTTGGCTTGCCCTCTAGCATTTTTATTCCGTCAAAGCCTATTTCCATTAGCTCTCTATACTGCGTTACCGCATCCATATCCGAGGGCATATTGTCTATTGGAATTTCAAGAAGCTCTATTCCCGCGTGAACGTATGTGTTAGGGCACGCAAGCTTGTAAAGACCGAGCATAACGTTGTTGCTTACGTTCGAGCGTTCAAAGGGAACGGAGCAAATATTTATAGCGCTAAGCTCGTTTTTCTTAACATAGCTGTCAAAGCAAGAAATAAAATCGCCCTCACGCCAATTGATTATATGAAGATGGCTATCGATTATTTTTCTCATTTTAGCTCTCCTTTGGTGGGAAAATCATTCCGTAGTCGCCACTTTTGAGAATTCTCACTAGGTCCTCGGTTGATTTAATTCTCTCCTTAACCATAATTCCGCCGTAGCCAACACGGTCCGACGAGTGTGCATCGGCACTCGAGGTTCTGATAAGGTGTGGATTTGCCTCGGCAAGAGCCATCGCCTTTTTGTTCATTTCCTCAGTTGCGTTTCCTGCATTATAAACCTCTATGCCGTCGATTAGCGTGGGAGGCAAGGGCCCCGGTCTTGAAATATACGATGCCTCTCTGAACGGATGAGGCTGAATTAAAACGACACCGTTTTCACGCATTATTTTAAGGCACTCCTCGGGTGAGCAATTTCTTAAAGCGGGGTTATCGTAAAGAATTTTTGGAGTTACACCGTAGCACAAAATCTCCACTCCGTCGCCAAGTCCCTCCTCGACTGAAAAGATTATATCGAGGTCGTATTTTTTCGCCTGCTCAACGCATTCAAGATAATCGTTTTCATATGCCTTAACAAATTCGTTCCACGAGGTACGCTCGCTTCTGTCAATTCCCGAATTTCCGTGATAGAAATGGTTTGTTATAACTGCGCCCTGATAGCCGTTTTCGAAAAGGGCTCTACAAAGCTCCTCGGGAGTCATAGCCCCACACTTGGAGCATGGATACGTATGTAAATGTAGCTGATATTTATACTTACTCATAATTCTTACTTTTCCTTTTTATTTTTTAAAACCATTTTTATTGCCCACAGCTGAAGGCGCTTTGGAAGCGCGTTAAGTAGTAACAAAAGCGGATTTCGGTTGATGGTGTATGCGAATTTGGTAGAGCGCCTTGACAAAATCTTGGCACACTTTTTTGCAATTTTTTCAGGTGGAACGCACCTTGCCTCGACGTTTTCGACTATACTCTCAATGCGCTCTGCGTTACATAAGTAAAGCCCTGATTTTTGACTAAACTTACCAAGAGCGTCGGTCGATGCGCCTAGCATACCCGTATCGACTGCGCCTGCGCGAAGCACGCTCACATTTATTCCGAGGAGCTGAAGCTCCATTTTAAGTGAGTAGGCATATTTATCAAGCGCGCCCTTGGTAACGGCATATATTCCCGTAAACGGAAGTGGGTCAAGTGGG